>MSXR01000003.1 GCA_002083655.1 Proteobacteria bacterium ST_bin14
AACACCAACTGAGTTGATGACGATTCATATTTCAAGCACGATGCTCTAGCCGCGCATCAGCCGCGCATCGCGCCCGACATGGGCTCGGTCGTGACGGGATAGCCAATGCCTTCGGGGATGCACAACAGCGTCTCGGCACCGCGCGTCTCTACCCACGGCGTCACGGTGGTGACGGGATGGCTGCGGGCATGGTCCACTGCGGCTGCAAAGCTGGCAAACTGGGCCAATCGCTCCAGATTACGCCGGGTGGGGAAAATGATGGTTGCGCGCCCGGCATCGGCATCATCAATCACACGTTGTGCGCTCATCCAGAAAACGCGGCTATTCTCGGTCGCATCGACAATCGGTTCCGGCGCGCCGTGGGGCAATGCGGCCAGGAAAAACAGCGTATCGAAAATCCGCATATTTGCGTGGGCGGGCAACCACCGCGCAAACGGCACCAGCGCTGCTGTATCCAGCGACAGGCCCAGCCCGGCCAGCAACGCCCCAAATGGCTCGCCCGCATGCAGCCCCGAACGCAGTGCCGTCAGCTGCGCTGCATCCGGCATCGGCGCTAGCCCGACGGCAATCCCAGCTTCTTCGATTGTCTCGCGAATCGCCGCGATGCGCGCGGCCCCATGCTCGTCATCGCCGATATGGATCGCTGCCAGCGCATAATCCTCTGGATCAATCCGCCCGCCGGGGAAAACCAAAGCACCGCCTGCAAACACCATTGCCCGTGCCCGCTCAACGATCAGCAGATCGGGCGGGCCATCGGCGCGGTCGCGGAACAGGACAAGCGTGGCGGCAGGAATCGCTGGGGGGAGCTGGGTATCATCGGCCATAAAGTCGACCGTAGATCAGAACCGCGCCTGATCCTATGGTGCCTTTGGCCCGGGTGCATCGGTGGCAACGGGCTCTTCGCCCAGTCCGCCGGCTTCAACCGGCGCTTGCGCGAAAATTTCCCACACCGCCATGAACAAGGCAGCGATCACGGGCCCCAGCACAAAGCCGTTAAAGCCCATCAGCTGGAACCCGCCCAGGGTCGAAATCAGCACGAGATAATCGGGCATCCGCGCCTCGCGACCCACCAAAATGGGGCGCACGACATTGTCCACGCTGCTGATGATGAAGAATCCGCACAGGAACAGCACCGCGGCTTCCCACATATTGCCGGTGGCGAGCAGATATGCCGATGCGGGCACCCACACAAACGCAGTGCCGATCGCTGGAAACAGCGAGAATATGCCCATCGCCACGCCCCATAACAGCGCGCCGCTGATGCCCAGCATCCAGAAAATCAGCCCCCCGATCAGGCCCTGCAGGATCGCGACGATCACGCTGCCCTTAATCGTCGCGCGCACCACCGCAACAAACCGGGTGACCAGCAAGGTGCGCTGTTCTGACGCGAGCGGCAGGCACCGTTCAATCTTGCCGATCAGGACATTGCCGTCGCGCAACAGGAAAAACGTCAGGTAGAGCATGACACCCAGCGACAGGAAAAACCCCAGCGCGCTTTGCCCGACATTCAGCGCCTGACTGGCCAGTGTTTGAAAGCTGCTCGTGACGCCCTGGCCGATCTTGGCCTGGACAGCGGCGATATCGTTCAAGCCGCGCGCTGCCAGCCAGTCGCGTGCCATCTGGGGCAGATTGCGCTCCGCTTCAGTGAAGATGCGGCTCAGGTCGATCTCACCGCGCTGGAATTTGGCATAACCGGTTGATGCTTCGTTGATCAGCGCGGCGCTCAGCAGCAGGGCGGGCACAATCACGACCGCAATAATCACCGTCAGCGTCATCATCGCGACCAGGCTGGGCCTGCCCGGCATGCGTTTTAACAGCCAATTATTGAATGGCGCGAACAGGATCGTCGCAATGACGCCCCACAGGATCGCTCCGATAAACGGCCCCACCAGCCAGGCAAACGCCACCGATGCGCCAATCACCAGCAGCAGCAGGAACCCTTGTTCAAGCGGCGAACGCGTATCGCTCATCACGCTGCTGCCTGCATCATTGCCAACGCCCTTGCCCACAGCACCGACGACGGGCGCAGTTGTGGTTGCGGGTGGCGGACCCCGGTCAGGGTGATTAGTGGGGGAAACATCATAAAGCGCCAATACGATGCGCATGCCCTGTGACGCAACACTGGCCGGGAACCGGGCAGGCCGGGCGCGGGCATCGCCATCACGGCTGCGCTCCTGTCGAAATTTGCCACCCGGCCCGGTTGCATTTTGCGCGGCTTTGCGCATACCGCCAATTCGAAAATCAAAACGCAGGAGAGCAAGATGGCCCATGCATGGACGCTGAAATCACGCCCGAACGGCACCCCAACGCAGGATAATTTTGCGCTGGTGGATATCGCAACGCCTTCGGTCGAGCCGGGCATGGTGCGGATCGCCAATCGCTGGCTGTCGGTTGATCCCTATATGCGCGGCCGCATGAACGACGTGAAAAGCTACACGCCGCCCTTCGCGCTGGGTGAGGCGATGCAAGGCGGAGCCGTTGGCGAAGTTGTGGAGAGCGCGGCTGAAGGCTTTGCTGTGGGCGATATGGTGCTCCACATGGCGGGCTGGCGCGATGAGGCGGTGCTGCCTGCTGCACAGGTGCAGAAACTGCCGCCGCTTGGCGTCGACCCGCAGGCATTTCTGGGCCAGTTCGGCATGCCGGGGATGACCGCGTATTTTGGCCTGCTCGACGTGGCGAGCGCCAAGGCGGGTGATACCGTGTTCGTTTCGGCAGGCGCGGGTGCGGTGGGATCAACATTGGTCCAGATCGCAAAGGCCAAGGGCATGACCGTCATCGCATCGGCGGGCGGCGCAGATAAATGCGCCTGGGTATCCTCGCTCGGGGCGGATCACGTTATCGACTATAAGGAAGGCGGCAGCCTGGTGAAAAAGCTGATGGCGGCCGCACCAAACGGCATCGATGTGTATTTCGACAATGTCGGCGGCGAGCATCTGGATGCGGCACTCGCGGTGGCGAATGAGCGCGCGCGGTTTGCCATTTGCGGGATGATCGACGTGTATAACAGTGGTGCCGCGACTGAACTACGCTATGCCGCCCGCATCATCGGCGCGCGCATCCGCATTCAGGGCTTCATCGTCAGCGATTACATGGCGCGCGCAGCAGAGTTCTACACCGATATGGCGGGCATGCTGGCGGCGGGTAAGCTAACCCGCGAAGAAACGGTGCATGATGGCCTGGCGAGTATGCCCGACGCCTTTCTTGGTCTGTTTTCAGGCGGCAACAAGGGCAAGATGCTGGTGCGGGTCTAATCAGCTTGGGATTTGCGCGGTCGTCCATGGCGACCGCGCTGCCCAGCCCAGCTTTGTATACAGCGCGCGCCCCATCTCGGTTGCGGCAAGGATGCCGCGGCGGCCCCCGTTTTCTGCTGCCGCCGCACCCAGTGCCGTCATCACTGCCTTGCCAAGCCCGCGCCGCCGGTGCGCTTCGTCGACGATGATGCGATCGTGCAATGCGACGCCGTCGATGATGGTCAGCAGCCCGCGTGCTGCCTGCGCGCCGAACGGATCGATAATTTTTGCGGCTAGGACTTCGTCCTGCTCGGTCAGTATTAGGGTATAGCCATCGGCAAGCCCTGCCTGTGCCGTTGGCAAGCGGGCCAGCGTCATCATCGTACCGGTCTGTTCGACATGCCAGTGGCCGGGCAGCAGGGCGCGGACGATATCGGCGGCGATTGGCGCTTTCAGATGGACCAGCGGCACGCTGATGCCTGCCGCAACCGCCGCCATCCCGTTGGGCGCTTGCGTGAACACATAGCGCTGATGTTGATCAGGCAAGCCCGCCTCAACACGCAGCACTGTGCCCTCGACAATGGGGGCTGGAACGCCGCGTGTTTTGCTCCAGCCGATGGCAAAGCGGACGATATCGTCGGACTCGATCAATTCGCGCCGCTGAACGTATCGCACTGCGCCGGATCGCCGGTATCCAGCCCGCGCTTCAGCCACTTCATCCGATCGGCGGAACTGCCATGGGTGAAGCTGTCGGGCACCACGCGGCCCTGCGCCTCGCGCTGGAGCGTGTCGTCGCCGATTGCCTGTGCCGCCGTCAGCCCTTCCTCGACATCGCCGGGATCAAGCCGGGTGCGGTTGGCGGCACCCCATACGCCTGCAAAGCAATCCGCCTGCAGTTCAAGTTTTACTGACAGGGCGTTCCCCTCGGAGCGGCTTGCGCTCGATTGCGCGCGGCGGACCTGATCCGATGTGCCCAGCAGCGTCTGGATATGATGGCCAAATTCATGCGCCATCACGTAATTCGCCGCAAAATCACCCTTTGCCCCGAACCGGTTGGCGAGTTCATCGAAAAAGCTGGTGTCCAGGTAAATGCCGTTGTCGCTGGGGCAATAGAAAGGCCCCATCGCTGCCTGCGCCGCGCCGCAGCCCGATTGCCCCTGGCCACCGTAAAATTGCAGCGATGGTGCGCGGTATGGCTGGCCCGCCTGGGCGAACAGGGCTTTCCACGTTTTGTTGGCTGAGGTGAAAGCGTCGCATGCCGCTTCGCTAGCCGCATCAACCTTGCAGGCCCGTTGCGCCGCAGTCTGTCCACCCACCACCGATCCAGCAGGCGTTTGACCCACCTGGCCGGTTGGTACCAGCCCGCTACCCGATATCAACGGCAACCCGCCGCCCATAAAGAACACCACCGCCAACAGCACCGCCACGCCGCCGCAGCCAAATCGGCTGAATATCAGCGGCAGCAACCCCAGCAGCATGCCGCCACCGCCACCGCCGCCAAAACCCATGCCGCCGTCCCGCCCGCGCTGGTCGCCAACGTCAATATTGGGGTCAAAATCATCGAGCCGCATGGCCAAAGCCTTATCTGGTGATCGCGTGCACCCTGAATGCGTAATGCCGCCAGCGGTTGCAAGCAGCTAGCGCGATTTGCACCAATCGCGTGCGATCACTGCGCCGGTCACCAAAGTGTCGTTGATTACTGCTGCAATGCGGCGCATTCCTGCATCCCATGGCAGATCAACAGCATGAGACCGTCAATCGCCGCCGCCACGCCGGCGCAATGCCGCTGCCTGATACAGTGGCGCTGGTGCTGCAGGGCGGCGGTGCCCTGGGCAGTTATCAGGCCGGTGTGATCGAAGGGATGCAGGCCGCCGGGATTGAGGTTGATTGGGTCGCCGGCATTTCGATCGGCGCGATCAACGCCGCCATTGTCGCGGGCAATCCGCCCGAACGCCGGGTCGAAAGGCTGAAGGCGTTTTGGGACAAGATGACGAGCAGCCTGCCGAGCTTTCCGATCTTTCCCAATGATATGGTGCGCGAATTCGTCCATGAATGGTCAGCCGGCATGGTGCTGGCGACGGGGGTGCCCGGATTTTTCACCCCCCGGCTGGTGCCGCCCAATTTCGCGCCGCCGGGCTCTGCGGGCGCGCTTAGCTATTATGATAGTGCCCCGTTGAAGGCGACGCTCGATTCGCTGATCGACTGGGATTTGGTGAATGACGGTCCGGTCCGGCTGTCGGTGGGCGCGGTGGATGTAATCAGCGGTAATTTCCGCTATTTCGACAGCGCGATTGAGCGGCTTGATGCGCGCCACATCATGGCATCCGGGGCGCTGCCGCCGGGGTTGCCGCCGATCGAGATTGACGGCAGCCTGTGGTGGGATGGCGGCCTTGTGTCCAATACCCCGCTCAGCCACGTGCTCGATCATCAGCGCGACGGTATGCTGGTGTTTCAGGTTGATCTGTTCTCCGCCGCGACGGAGGCACCGCGCACCATTATGGACGTGATGGCGCGTGAAAAGGAAATCCGATTTTCCAGCCGCACCCGGCAAGTGTCGGATCAGGTGATGAAATTGCGGCAGGAACGCGAAACCATACGCCGCCTGCTCGCCAAACTGCCTGCAGCCATGCATGACGATGCCGATGTGCAAGCGCTGGCAGCCGCTGCGGCGGAACAGCCCGTCAATCTCGTCCAGCTGATCTACCGCGCTAATGCTTGGGAAGGCGGGTCGCGCGATTTTGAATTTTCGGCCCGCACGATGCGGGAGCATTGGGACGCAGGGCTGGCATCGACGAATCAGGCAATGAACAACGCCCAGCTGGTGACCGAAAACATCCTGACCGGCAAAAGTGCAGCATTTGATTTGTGCCCAAAGCGCGGGTTGAAGCGTTCTGGCCCTGAACTCGACTGTTAACTCGACTGCTAACTCGACTGCTAACCCGATCGCGATACGGAGACGACAAACATGTTCCTGAAGGGCAAAACTGCGCTCATCACTGGCTCCACGTCGGGCATTGGGCTTGCCTATGCCAAGGCGTTCGCCGCGCAAGGGGCCAGCGTGATGATCAACGGCTTTGGCGATGCCGCCGCCATTGAATCGGAACGCGCAGCACTGGAGGCGATCAGCGGTGCGGCGGCGTTATATGACGATGCTGACATGACCGATCCGGACGCCATCGCCGCAATGGTCGCCCGCTGCAACGCAGAGCTTGGCGGGCCGGATATCGTCGTCAACAATGCCGGTATCCAGCATGTCAGCCCGATTGAGGATTTCCCCGCCGATACGTTTGAAGCGATCATCAAGATCAACATGACGTCTGCGTGGTACCTGATTCGCGCTGCCGTGCCGCACATGAAGGCGCGTGGGTGGGGCCGGATCATCTCGACGGCGTCGGCACATTCGCTGGTCGCCAGTCCGAACAAATCGGCTTATGTCATGGCCAAACACGGTATTATTGGCCTGACCAAAACGGTCGCGCTTGAAGTGGCAACGCATGGCATCACCGTCAACGCTATCAGCCCCGGCTATGTCTGGACCCCGCTGGTCGAAAAGCAGATTCCCGATACGATGGCGACACGCGGGCTGACGCGCGATCAGGTGATCAACGATGTGCTGCTCGCGGCGCAGCCGACCAAGGAATTTGTGACATCGGAACAGGTGGCGGCGCTGGCGCTGTATCTTTGCCGGGATGAAGCAAAGGCGATAACCGGAACTAATCTGTCGATGGACGGCGGTTGGACAGCGGCATGATGCGGCACCGACCGAGACAGACCGGGATGCTGCTACTTTTTGGCGGATCGCTGATGCTGGCCGCATGTGGCGGTCGTAATACAACATCGGCCCCTGCGAATGCGCCAACGGTGCCAGAAGTGCTGAATTGGCAATCGGTGGTAACCAAGGCGGATCGCTTGCGGCTGCGCAATTGGCGCGAGGCTTGGGCAACGGGGCTTGAACGGGCGCGCCAGAACGATGCGCAAAAGTTAGCGGCCGAGGGCGCATTGTTTGATGCAGACCATTCTCTGCCAGGCGCCGTGCCGCCGCCGGGCAAGTATCGCTGCCGTGTTTTCAAGCTTGGTGCGCAAGGCACCGCAATGGCCGAGTTCACCAGCGCGCCGGGTACGGATTGTTCGGTTGATCAGAATGGCGGCGTGTCGCGTTTTTACAAAAGAAATGGTCCGCAACGCGCCGTTGGCACTATATTTGACGGCAATAATGGCCGAGCGATTTTTCTCGGCACGCTTCAGTTGGGCGATGAAGGGCGTGCAATGGATTATGGCCGCGATACGGCGCGGGATTTGGCTGGATATGTCGACCGGATTGGCGACAGGCGATGGCGGATCCTTTTGCCCTATCCCCGGTTTGAGTCGGTTGTCGAGGTGGTTGAACTGATCCCCGCGCCTTAGGGGCTGGGCACCATTGCTTGTGATGTCCGCTGCAAAGTTGTAAATCTTTCACAACCCTGCCAGCGATTATGCGGTGGGCGCGTGGAGACGGGGCGGCATGGCTGAACGCAAGATTTTTGCCGGCCACGCCGTGCGCCGGTTGCGGCGTCAGGCCGGGTTGACGCAATCGGCCATGGCCGAGGATCTGGCGATCTCCCCCAGCTATCTCAACCTGGTTGAACGCAACCAGCGCCCGCTGTCGGCGGCATTGCTGGTCAAACTGCTCGACCGGTTTGATTTTGATCCGCGCGCACTGACCGCAGCCGAGCCGGGCGGGGGTGAGGCGGCGATGCGGCGGCGGCTCGCTGATCCCATGTTTGCCGATCTCGATATTGATCGCAGCGAGCTGGAGGAATGGCTGGCAGGCGCGCCGGGCGGGGCAGAGGCATTTGCGCGCGCCTTTGACCAAATCGGCGCGGGCGGAGCCGTTGCCACGACCGGGCCTGATCCGGTTGCGCAGGTGCGGCGGGAGATTGAGCATTGGCGCAACCATTTCCCTGATCTGGACGCTGCCGCCGAACAACTGGCCGATGACATGCGGCTGGGTGCGGGTGACTTGTACGGTGCCGTCGCGGATCGGCTGCGGGTGAAACACCAATTATCGATCCGGGTGCTGCCGGTGGAGGTGATGCCCGATATGCTGCGTCGGCTCGATCTGCATGCCCGCCAGCTGCAATTGTCGGAATTGCTCGACCCGGCCTCGCGCGCTTTTGCCGCCACATTCCAGCTTGCCCAGATTGAGGCGCGGGCAGAGATTGACGCCCTGGTGGCGGGCGCTGGCTTTACCGATCGGGCGGCAGAACGGCTGCACCGCCGCCACCTCGCCAGCTACTTCGCGGCCGCTGTCATGATGCCCTATGCCCGGTTTCTGCGGGCGTGCGAGGCGACCGGATATGACATCGAATTGCTGCAACGCCGGTTTGGTGCAGGGTTCGAACAGGTCGCGCACCGCTTGACGACGCTGCAACGGGTGGGCGCGCGCGGTCTGCCGTTTTTCATGGTGCGGATTGATCGCGCAGGTCAGGCGTCGAAGCGATTTTCCGGCGCAAGCAACGCCGCGCTGGTCGAGGCTGATGGCCGGTGCCCATTGTGGCGGTTGCATCACGCGTTTGAACGGCCAGGGTCGTTGACGGTGCAGTTGGTGGAACTGCAAGATGGTGGCCGCTGGCTGACGATGGCGCGCACCGTGACGCCGCAGGGGCATCGATATGGCGCCACCGGGGCTGAATTCGCGGTTGGGCTGGGCGTGGATGCGGCGCTGGCGGGATCATTGGCGATTGCGCGCGGCGTTGATCTGGCGGGCGATGCGACGCCGATCGGGCTTGGGTGCCGCGCCTGTTTGCGGGTCGATTGCCCACAGCGTTCCGCCCCGCCTGCAGGCCGCATGCTGATCGTCAACGAGAATGAACGCCGCCTGTCGCCGATCAGTTTTGCCGGTGACTGATAACCCCGCTTTTGCGCTGCATAGCAACAAATGCTGGACTTTGCCCCCCCGGATGGCGGAAAGGCCCGCCAATCTGAGATTGAGGGCAGCATGAATCATACCGTCGAAAAAGTGTTGTGGGTGAAGCATTGGAACGAGAGCCTGTTCTCGTTCGCGGTCACGCGGCCGCCCAGTTTTCGGTTTCAGAGCGGCCAGTTCGTGATGCTCGGCCTGATGGTTGAAGGCAAACCGCTGTTGCGCGCTTACTCGATGGCGTCGCAGCATTATGCCGAGGAGCTCGAATTTTTGAGCATCATCGTGCAGGATGGCCCGCTGACGTCTCGCTTGCAGCACATCAAGGAAGGCGACGAGATTCTGCTGGCGGCCAAATCGGTGGGAAGCCTTGTGCTCGATGCGCTGTTGCCGGGCAAAAACCTGCACATGATCGGCACGGGCACGGGCCTTGCGCCCTGGCTCAGCCTGGCGCGCGATCCCGATGTGTATGACCGTTTCGACACCGTGTCGGTGCAGCACACCGTGCGCAGCGCGAGCGACCTGGCCTATTTCGACATGTTGTCGAGCAAGCTGGCCGATGATCCGCTGGTATCAGAACAAGCGGCGGTAAAATTCCACTATGATTGGTCCGCCACCCGCGATCCCGCCGGCCCCGGCCATGACAATCGCCGCATTACAGATCGCATTCTTGATGGCAGCTACAAGCTTGATCCCGAGACAGACCGGGTGATGCTGTGCGGTTCCATGGCGATGATCAAGGAAACGGCATCGATCCTTGAAGGCCTGGGCTTTACGGAAGGCGCAATGTCAGGCCCGGGCACGTTCGTGCTGGAACGCGCATTTGTTGGCTAAGACGGGTTAAGCCCCCGCCAGCGTTAACCGATCGCGCTGATCCGCCGTCAGCGACAACGCCATTGCGCCGGTCAGCTCGTCCATTTGGGCCACGCTGGTGGCGCTGGCGATGGGGGCAGTGATGCCGGGCTGGGCGGCGAGCCAGGCCAAAGCGATCTGCGCCAGCGTCGCGCCGGTTTCCTCGGCAACGCTGTCCATCGCGGCGAGCACACCCAGCTTTCCATCAATCATTGGCTGCATCCGCCCACCGCGCACGCTTTTGCTCAGGTCAGCATTGCTGCGATATTTGCCCGTCAAAAAGCCTGAGGCGAGGCCGTAATAAGGCACCACGCCGATATTGTGCGTGACGCACAGGTCTTGCAACTCGCCCTCAAATTTACGGCGGCTGACAAGGTTATATTCGGGCTGCAGCGCATGATAATGCGGCAGACGGTGCGCGGTCGCCAGATCAAGCGCTGATTTCAGCCGAGCAGCGGAAAAGTTTGACGCGCCAACCACGCGAATCTTGCCCGCGTCGATCAGCTTGCTAAACGCCTCCAGCGCTGCCTCCTGCGGCACATCTTCATCGTCCTGATGCGCGAAATACAGGTCGATTGTATCGATACCCAGCCGCGTAAGCGATGCATCGCACGCCGCCGCGATACGGGCGGGCGCCAGCTTTGCCCCGCCCTCACCGGGCAGCATGCCGACCTTGGTTGCGATCTGCACCGCGCCGCGCTTGCCGCTTGCCTTCAGCCATTCACCGATGACCGTTTCGGATTCACCGCCTTTGTGGCCCGGTGCCCATGCCGAATAAACGTCGGCGGTGTCGATCATCGTCCCGCCGCCCGCGACAAACGCATCGAGCACGGCAAAACTGGTGGTCTTGTCCGCCGTCCACCCAAACACATTGCCGCCCAGCACCAGCGGCGCGATGGAAAGATCGGTGGCACCAAGGCGGCGAAGTTCGGTCATCGGGTTTCCTGATCGCTGGCGTTGTCTGCAACCATATCGGCCGACACGCTATTGTCATCCAACATCGCTGCCGCTTCGTTCAGCGCCTGCGCCTCGCCGGGCGAGGCACCGCTTTCATCGGTTGCCGGGGCATTACAGGCGGCGAGCAGCAGGGCCAGCAAAGGTATCGCGCGTTTCACGGGATTATTCGTCAATCTCATTCCCGGCGGCGTCGGCCACATTGCCAATTTTCACACCCGCCCGGTCAATGGCGTTTTCAGCAGCGCCAAAGGCCTGATCGGCGGCGGCATCGGTATCGTTGATCGCCTCGCTCATCGTGGCATTGGCGTCTGCGGTAATGGCTTCTGCGGCCTCGGCGGATTCGTTTTGCGCATTGGGCGAACATGCGGCCAGCCCAATGGCGGCTGCGGCCATGATCGTAACATTGGTCAGCTTTTTCATCGCGGGTCCTTTTTCAGATCGGTAATGTGGCGGGATGGGTTCAGGTGCGACAACGCATAAAGGCTAAACCAGGGTGCATGATGGCGCAATCAGGATGCGCGGCGGCGGGAATCATTGACGACATATAAAGATATCTTTATATCCTATCAGCAATGACCCTCGCCCTCGATATTTTCCGCGCGCTCGCCGATGCGAGCCGATTGCGCATCATGGCGTTGTTGCAGTCAATGGAGCTGTCCGTCGGTGAACTGGCGCAGGTGCTGGGGCAGAGCCAACCGCGCGTCTCGCGGCATGTGAAAATTCTGTGCGATGCCGGGCTGGCGGAACGCCGCAAGGAAGGGAGCTGGGTGTTTCTGGCGCTGGGCGATGCCGCGCTGGTGCAGCCCGTGCTCGCCGCACTCGATAGCTGGGGCAGCCGCGCGCCTGATCATTGGGCAGTCGCCGATGCCGCTCGGCTGGCGGCAGTGCGGGCAGATCGTGCAGCAGCTGCCAATGCCTGGTTTGAGGCAAATGCCGGCCAATGGGACGCCATCCGATCCCTCCACATCGCAGAGAGCGAGGTTGAGGCGGCGATTATCCGGGTGCTCGGCGACAAACCGATTGGCCAGTTGATCGATATCGGCACCGGCACCGGGCGGATGCTGGAATTGTTCGGGCCACAGGCGGCCCATGTGCTGGGCATTGACCGCAGTTCTGAAATGCTCCGGCTGGCCCGGGCCAAACTGGCTGAGCGCGGTCTTGATCGCGCTGATCTGCGCCAGGCCGATCTTTATGCGCTGCCGCTGGCGGATGGGCAGGCCGATGTCGCCATCCTGCATCACGTGCTGCATTTTGCGCAGCAACCCGGTGCCGCAATTGCAGAGGCGGCGCGGGTATTGAACCCCGGCGGCAGGCTGTTGATTGCTGATTTCGCACCGCATGACCGCGAAGAATTGCGCGCGCGCGATGCGCATACGCGGCTTGGCTTTTCGGATGATCAGGTGGCGAACTGGTTCGATGCGGCGGGGCTGTCGCTGTCGCAGGTCGAAACGCTCGAAGGCGGTCAGCTTACCGTCAAATTATGGCTTGGTCGCAAAACCGGCAATGAGCCAAAGCAGGTGAAGGCAGCATGACAATCCCGGTTTCCCACATCGAAGAAGCACGCCGCGCGCTGGATGCGCCGTTGTTCGCTGATCTGGCGGGCGACGCGAATGTGTCGTTCGAATTCTTCCCGCCCAAAACGGAAAAGATGGAACAGGCGCTGTGGGAAACGGTGCAGACGCTGGAGCCGTTCGGCCCGCGATTTGTGTCAGTCACATACGGCGCGGGCGGATCAACGCGGGAGCGCACGCACGCCACGGTCGCGCGCATTCAGCGCGAAACCTCACTGGGTGCCGCTGCTCACCTGACCTGTGTCGAAGCGAGCCGTGACGAGATTGACGAGATTGCCGATGCCTATTGGCAGGCAGGCGTGCGCCACATCGTCGCGCTGCGCGGCGATGCGCCGGGCGCGGGCGGTTTTGTGCCGCACCCGCAGGGCTATACCAACGCGGCTGATCTGGTGGCGGGGCTAAAGCGGCTGCACCCCTTTGAAATTTCGGTTGCTGCCTACCCCGAACGCCACCCGGACTCGCGCGATCAGGCCGAGGATCTGGATAATCTGAAGCGCAAGCTGGATGCGGGCGCAACACGCGGCATTACCCAGTTTTTCTTTGAAGCAGAAACCTTCTTCCGCTTTCGTGACGATGCGGTGGCAGCGGGGATCGACGCTGAAATGGTACCCGGCATCATGCCGGTCACCAATTTTGCCAGCATCCTGAAAATGTCGGCGATGTGCGGCACCGCCGTGCCACCCTGGCTTGGCCGGTTGTTTGAGGGGCTGGAGGATCATGCAACCAGCCGCCAGTTGATCGCCGCCACGCTGGCAGCTGAACTCTGTCGCAACCTGTATATCGGCGGCGTGCGCGACCTGCATTTCTACACGCTCAACCGCGCGGAACTCAGCTTTGCAATCTGCCATCTGCTGGGCCTGCGGGCGAAGGTGGCACCAGTGGCCGTTGACGCGGTGGCTTGAAAAATCAAGCCCCTCCCCTTCAGGGCAGGGGCTTTAGGAGAAAATGATGACTGCCCGTAACCAACTTCTCGCCCAGGCCGCCCAGCGCATTTTGCTGACCGATGGCGCATTCGGCACCGAGATTCAGAACTGGAAACTGGTTGAGGCCGATTATGCCGGCGACCTGAAGCTGGCCAAGGACCAGAAAGGCAATAATGACATCCTTGCCATCACCAAGCCCGATGTGCCGGAAACGATCACCCGCGCTTATCTGGATGCTGGCTCCGACATCGTGTCGACCAACACGTTCAGCGCGAACCTGATCAGCCAGGCCGATTATGGTGCCGAACATCTGGTGCGCGACATTAACGTCGCCTCTGCCCGCATCGCGCGCAGGCTGGCCGATGAATATGCCGCCAGGGATGGCCGCCCGCGCTTTGTGGCAGGCGCCATCGGGCCGACCAACAAGACGCTGTCGCTAAGCCCCGACGTCAACGATCCCGGTTACCGCGAGATTGATTTTGATTATCTGAAGGACGTGTATCTGGAACAGGTAATCGCCCTGGTCGAAGGCGGGGTTGATTTCATTCTGATCGAAACCGTGTTCGATACGCTGAACGCCAAGGCCGGGATTATGGCGGTGATTGAGGCGGGTGAGGTGCTTGGCCGCGACCTGCCAATCATGCTGTCGATGACGCTGACCGATTTGTCAGGCCGCAACCTTTCCGGCCATACGGTGGAGGCGTTCTGGCACGCGGTGCGGCATGCCAAGCCGGTGACGATTGGCCTGAACTGCTCCTTCGGTGCGCAGCAATTGCGCCCGCATGTGAAGACGCTGGCGGCAATCGCCGATACGCTGATCATGATCTACCCGAATGCTGGCCTGCCCAATGAACTCGGCGAATATGATGAACTGCCAGAGCAAACCGCCGCGCTGGTGAAGGAATGGGCAGAGGCTGGCCAGGTCAACATTCTGGGCGGCTGTTGCGGATCAAGCCCCGCGCACATCGCGGCGATGTCGCGTGCGGTGGCTGGCCTGCCCGCGCGCGCAGTGCCGGTGCCGCCAGTGGTGACGCGGCTTGCCGGGCTGGAGCCAATGACGATGGCGGCTTGAACCAAACCCCCCTCCCGCTTGCGGGAGGGGTAGGGGGTGGGCCTGAACCACCCCGAACGTCACTCGCTTGTAGCAAGTTACACACCCACCCCCAGCCCCTCCCGCAAGCGGGAGGGGGGAAGACAGACAGCATGACCACCTTCTCCTCCACCAACTTCGTTAATATCGGCGAACGCACCAACGTTACCGGCTCAGCCGCGTTCAAAAAGCTGATCATGGCGGATAACTATGCCGCCGCCGTCGAAGTCGCGCGCCAGCAGGTCGAGAACGGCGCGCAGGTGCTTGATGTCAACATGGATGAAGGGCTGCTCGACGCGCATCACGCGATGACGACCTTTTTAAAGCTGATCGCCGCCGAGCCCGATATCGCGCGCATCCCCTTCATGATCGACTCATCGAAATGGTCGGTGATCGAGGCCGGGCTGAAATGCGTTTCCGGCAAGCCAATCGTCAATTCGATCAGCATGAAGGAAGGCGAAGCGCAGTTTCTGGAACAGGCGCGCAAGGTGATGGCGTACGGCGCCGCCGTGGTCGTGATGGCGTTTGATGAGGTTGGCCAGGCCGACACCAAGGAACGCAAGGTCGAGATTTGCGAGCGCGCCTACACGCTGCTGACCGGCATCGGCTTTCCGCCCGAAGATATCATCTTTGATCCCAACATTTTCGCCGTGGCAACCGGGATTGACGAGCATCGCCGCTACGCCATCGATTTCATTGAGGCATGTACGCAGATCAAGGCGCGCTGCCCGCACGTCCATATCTCTGGCGGGTTATCCAATCTGTCGTTCAGCTTTCGCGGCAACGAGCCCGTGCGTCGGGCGATGCACAGCGTGTTCCTGTACCACGCCATCCCCGCTGGCCTCGACATGGCAATTGTCAACGCAGGCCAGCTCGACATTTACGACGACATCAATCCAGCACTGCGCGAAGCGTGCGAGGACGTGATCTGGGACCGGCGTGACGACGCTACCGACAATCTGATTACGCTCGCCGAAAGCTTTCGCGGCACCGATGCGGTGGCCGAAAAGGCGGCGGAGGAATGGCGCGGCTGGCCCGTCAACAAGCGGCTGGAACATGCGCTCGTCAAGGGCATCGACCTGTATGTCGTCGACGATACCGAGGAAGCGCGCCAGGGCTTTGCCCGCCCGATCGAGGTCATCGAAGGGCCTTTGATGGACGGCATGAACGTGGTCGGCGACCTGTTTGGCTCCGGCAAAATGTTCCTGCCGCAGGTGGTGAAAAGTGCGCGTGTGATGAAAAAGGCGGTCGCGCATCTGCTGCCGTTCATCGAAGCCGCCAAGGAACCCGGCGCGCGCGGCAAGGGCAAGATCATCATGGCGACCGTGAAGGGCGATGTGCATGATATCGGCAAGAACATCGTCGGCGTGGTGCTGCAGTGCAACGGTTTCGACGTGGTCGATATGGGCGTGATGGTGCCCTGGTCCGACATATTGAAGGCCGCGAACGAGAATGATGCGGACATGATTGGCCTGTCCGGGCTGATCACTCCGTCGCTCGACGAGATGGTCACGGTAGCTGAGGAAATGAAGCGGGCGGGCATGACGATGCCGCTGCTGATCGGCGGTGCGACAACATCAAAGGTCCACACCGCGCTGCGCATCGCGCCAGCATATGACGGGCCGGTGGTGCATGTGCTGGATGCCAGCCGCGCGGTGGGCGTTGCCTCCACCCTGGTGAGTGACACGATCCGCGACGAATTCGTTCAGAAAACGGCGGATGAGTATGAGGCAGTGCGCGTCGCCCGCGCCAGCAAGGGCAAGAATGCGCTGGCCTCGCTGGAGGATGCCCGCAACAACGCGTTTGAGGCGGATATGGCGCTGAAGCCGCCGCACCCCAAAAAGCCCGGCGTGCATGTGTTTCGCGACTGGGATTTGCACCAGCTGCGCGATCTGATCGACTGGACGCCGTTTTTCCAGGCATGGGAACTTGCCGGCAACTACCCTGCGATCCTGACCGACGACGTGGTCGGCGAAAGCGCGACGAGCCTGTTTGCCGACGCCAATGCGATGCTCGACAAGATCATCGCCGAAAAATGGCTGTATGCGCGCGGCGTTGCCGGGCTGTGGCCGTGCCGACGCGAGGGGGATGACGTGATCATCCATCTCGACAATGAGGATCATGTCCGCCTGCCATTCCTGCGCCAGCAGATCGTGAAGCGGGAAGGGCGCCCAAATATGTGCCTAGCCGATTTCGTCAGCCATGATGGCGACTGGATTGGCGGTTTTGCGGTCAGCATCCACGGCATCGAGCCGCATCTGGCGCGCTTCAAGGCAGCGATCGACGATTATTCGGATATTTTGCTGAAGGCACTGGCGGACCGGCTGGCGGAAGCCTTTGCAGAGGCGCTGCACCAGCATGTCCGCATGGACCTATGGGGCTATGCCCCCGATGAGCAATTGACCAACGACGCGCTGATCCGCGAGCAATATCGCGGCATCCGCCCCGCACCCGGCTATCCCGCCTGCCCCGATCACAGCCTGAAGCCGACATTGTTCAAGCTGCTGGATGCCCACCACGCGACCGGCATCTCGCTGACCGAGAGCTTCGCGATGCTGCCAACAGCGGCAGTATCGGGCTTCTACTTCGGGCACCCGCAGGCGGAATATTTCGGCGTCGCGCGGATCGGCCCCGATCAGGTGGCTGATTACGCCGCGCGTCGGGGGATTGACTTGGCGACGGCGGAGCGGTGGCTCAGGCCGAACCTGGATTGAGGACCGGTCCGGATCGGGACAGTTGGCCGACGGGTTAATACCCTTCGCGTCGGAGCAGTGCGATTAACCCTTTTCCTAGCTAGCCCGGACGCTCGATCACGCGATAGGCGGGGAGCCAAGGAGTTCATCCCATGCGCTTGTTGCTGCCGATCCTCGCCATTGCGCTAACGGCGCCTGCCGCAGCGCAGTCCGCTGCCGCGCCCTTCACCGTCCAGGAAACCGGGCAGGGTTTTGCCAAGCTCGACGATGCGTTGATGTCCATTCGCGGCCAGAACGCGACGATCCTGATTGCGCCGGGCACCTACCGGCAATGCGCGATCCAGCAGGCGGGGCGGATCACCTTTCAGGCGGTGCAGCCGGGCAGTGTGATCTTCGACGGCGTGGCGTGTGAGGGAAAGGCGGCGCTGGTGCTGCGCGGCGAGGGATCGGTGGTCGACGGCATCATTTTTCGCAACATCCGCGTGCCCGATGGCAATGGCGCTGGCATCCGCATCGAACTCGGCGACCTCACCGTGCGCAACGCGATGTTCCTTGATAGTCAGGAAGGGATATTGGGCGCGCAAGATGCACCGCGCGCGCTGACCATCGACCGGTCGACCTTTGCCGGGCTTGGCCAGTGCGACGAAACCCCCGATTGCGCGCACAGCGTATATCTGGCGACGACAGGGCTGGTGACGATCACCCGGTCCCGCTTTGAGCGCGGGCGTGGTGGCCATTATGTAAAGCTGCGCGCGCCGCGCGTGTCGATTACCGACAACAGCTTTGATGATAGCCGGGGCACCAAGACCAACTACATGATCGATCTGCCCGAAGGCGGCACGGGGCTGATCGCAAACAACACCTTCGTGCAGGGGCCGCAAAAGGAAAACTGGACCGGCTTCATCGTCATCGCGGCCGAGGCGCGCAAATATCGCTCCGCTGGGTTGCGGGTGGAGGGCAACACTGCCAGCCTTGCCCCCGGCCAAACCAAAAGCCCCGCTTTCCTCGCCGACATCAGCCACGAACAACTCGCGCTGGGCACGAACACGCTGGGTGCGGGCGTGCGGGCGTTTGAGCGGCGGTAAGGGGATGTTCGGGGATAATGATCTCCTGTCATTGCGAGCGCAGCGAAGCAATCCAGCGGCGTGCTCGCGGATAGGCTGGATTGCTTCGCTGCGCTCGCAATGACGATGCTTTGGTTATCTCACGGGAGAGATTATCGGCAGCTATCCCCCGCGCTCGCGTCCAAATCCAAACACCGGCCATCTACTTCAGGCACGCCCAGTTTCAGCCCGATTGTCGCTGCCAGTGTCGGCGCGATGTCCACCGTTTCCACCGCCAGCGGTTGTTCAAACCCCGCCATGCCCTTGCGCCAGAACAATATCGGCACGCGGCGGTCATAATCCCAGAAGGAGCCGTGCGTCGCGACATAACCGCCCAGCGGGTTGGCGATGGGGGTGATCCGGGGCTTCAGCGCGACCACGATGTCGCCTGATCTTGCGGGGTGAAAGCTTGCCTTGGCGCGCTGCACCAGCGTCCAGGTTTCGGCAGGGCCAGTTGCAGCGGCGGCGGTGATGATGTCGGCACGGGCAAATGCAGCGGCGACTTGCGGGTGCGCGCGGTACAGCGCCAGCGCTTCGGCTTGCACCGCATCAAACGTCTTTTTCGGCAGCTTGGGGTCAATCCAGATATCGCCGACCGGATCGCCATATAGCAACTGCCCGGTCAGCCCCAGCTTGGCGGCAACGGCATCGCCAATCGCCTTTGGGTTCAGCGCGGGATCGATTCGGGCCGCGCCGGGCACGGCGTGTTCATCATTGCGTTCGGGCAGATCATGCCCGCCATGATCGGCGGTCAGCACCACTTCGTAATCGATCTTCATCGTATCCAGCACGGCAAAGAACGTGCTCATGGTCTGGTCTAGCTGCGTCAATTGCAGGCACATCTCGCTGCCTTCGGTGCCATAGGTGTGGCCGACATAGTCCGTTGCCGACGCACCAATCGCGATCAGATCAGTCGTCGCCCCGCCGCCCAGTTTCATGTCGCGGATCAGCCCTGCGGCCATCGCGAACAACGCCTCATCCGATTCAGGGGAGGCGCGGAAGGCGCGGGAGTCGCCCGCTTTTCGATCAAAGCGGCCGGTGCCCACCGTTTTGCCGCCGCCGATGCTGACGGCGCGGTTGCGGGTTTCGCAAAAGGCAGGCATGTCCATCGGCGCTTGCGCCTCTGCCAGCCGCGCCACAATGGCGTCATTGGTTTGCTGGACGACCGCCGGGGTCGCGCGCCCGGCATAGCTGGCGTATTTCTTGCCATCCCACCACCAAAGTTCGTCAACCTGGTGCCCCCCCATCATCACTGCCGCGCGATCCTTACCGGCGACGGAGACGACACGGGTGGCGGGGTTCGCCATTTTCATCCGCTCGCCCAGCGTTGGCACCAGCAGATGCTTGTCGGACACGGTGTAGATAATGGATGTGCTGCCGGGCACGCTCTCATCCTCAGCGCAATAAACGCTCTTGTCAGCGCGCGCGGTTTTCATATCGACCCAGTTATTGGCGATAATGCCAGCACGGCCAGCGCGAACGCCCGTCAAGATCGTGGCATGGCCGGGGCACGTTTCGGTCGCGGCATGGCTTTGATAGCCCGACGGGAACACCGCGCCCTTGAGCAGCCGGTTAAAGCCGCCGGTGAAGTGGTTGCGATATTCGGCAAACAAGTCGGCGGAAAGCTGATCGACCGCGATGGCGATAATCAGCTTTGGCGCGGTTTGCGGGCTGGCGGGTGCTGTGGGCGCGCTGGTAGGTGCGGCGTTGTCCTGCGCAGCGGCATTGGCTGTAACCAATGCGAGCGCGCTGGCGAATAGCATGGCAACTCTTTTCATCACGTCTCTCCCGATCGGGTGCACCGCAGCCGGCTTTTCGGCTATGCGCCGGGACCGGGGCTGAAAACAAGGATTGCCGCATGCGCGCACTGGGTTTCTTTATCGTGACACTGCTCGCCTGGCTGGCGACAATCGGCACGGCGATGGCGCAGGCGCCCGATCCTTATTCAAAGGGGCCGCATCTGGCGACGGCGCTCATCGCAGAGAGCATGACGCCAGCCGCGGGCAGCATGGTAACGCTGGCGGTGGATGTCACGCCGCAGCCGGGCTGGCATGGCTATTGGCAGAACCCCGGCGATGCGGGCTTTCCGGCCAAGTTTGATTGGTCGCTGCCTGCGGGCGTGCGGGCCGGCACGCCGCTATATCCGGTGCCGACCACGCTGATCATCGCCGGGCTGATGAACTATGTGTTCGAACAACATTATACCTTGCTGGTCACGCTGCAGATTCCGGCGGGGCTGGCCCCAGGCACCGCGCTGCCCATCAAGGTGCGCACCAATTATCTGGTCTGCACTGAAGAAATCTGCGTTCCCGAAGCCGCCGATCTCGCGGTTGATCTGGTGATTGGGGACGGGGCGATTACCCCTGCAGCGCGCGCGCAGTTTGACGGGTTTCGCCAGGCGCTCCCGAAGTCGATCGGCATGGCGGCGCAATATCAGGTTACCGGCAAAACGGTGCGCATCGGGATCCCTTATCCGGCCGCCGGGCCGCTCGACAAAGCGTATTTCTTTCCCGTTACCGCAGGCGCGATCGATTATGCCGCCCCGCAACAGGTGATGCGCGACGGCGATCGGCTCGTCATCGAAACCGGCGTTATCAAGGCGGGCAATGATGCAATCAACGGTGTGCTGCGGATTGGCAATGCGCGCGGACTGATGGTCAGCGCAACGCCGGGCGTGGTTGCGCCGGTTGCGGGCGGCCCAGCCGCCAGTGGCGCGTTCACGCCTGACATGGTTGTCGCCACGCTGATCGCGCTTGGCGGCGCATTGCTGGGCGGGTTGATCCTGAACATCATGCCCTGCGTGTTCCCCATTCTGAGCCTGAAGGCGCTAAGCCTGGCCAAGGGCAGCGTTGATGAACGTGGCGCACGGCGAGAGGCGCTGGCCTATACAGCCGGTGTGCTCGCGGTGATCATGGGGCTGGGTGCGACAATTCTGGCATTGCGCGCGGGCGGTGCGGCGGTTGGCTGGGCATTCCAGTTGCAGAACCCCGCGACCATCGTGGTGCTGTTGCTGCTGGTGGTAGCGCTGACGCTCAATCTGGCCGGGTTGTTCGAGATTCCGACGCCCGCCTTCGTCAATTCCTCAAGCGGAGCCAGTGGCGCATTTGCCACCGGGGCGCTTGCCGCGATCATCGCGACGCCGTGCACCGGCCCGTTCATGGGCGCGGCTTTGGGTGCGGCTTTGGTGCTGCCTGCACCTGCTGCGATGGCGGTATTCGCCGGGCTGGGGATTGGCCTGGCGCTGCCATTTCTTGCCATCGGCTATATTCCCGCACTCCGCCGGGCACTGCCAAAGCCTGGTGCGTGGATGGAAACGTTCCGCCAGCTACTGGCCGTCCCCATGGGGCTGACCGCGATCTGGCTCGCCTGGGTGCTCGGCGGCGAAGCGGGCAATGACGGTGTTGCGCTGGGGCTGATCGGCGCGCTTGGCGTTGGCATCGTGCTGTTCGTGATCGGCAAGCGCCAGCATAAGGGGCTGTCTGCGCATTGGATCAACGTCATCTTGCTGATCGGCGTCGTTGCGGGCAGCGGCTATCTGGTGCGCGCCGTGCCAAAGGGGGCGGCGGCCGCCACCGCACTTGCGGCGGAGAACAAACAGGCGTTTTCAGAAGCGAAACTGGCTGAGGCACGCGCCAAGGGCCAGCCCGTCTTCGCCTATTTCACCGCCGACTGGTGCCTGACGTGCAAAGTGAATGAGCGCGTCGCAATCGACACTGATCAGGTGAAGGCGGCATTTGCCAAGCATGACGTGGCGGTGATGGTGGGCGACTGGACCGACGGCGACCCCGTGCTGGGCCGCTTCATCGAACAGCATAACCGCGCAGGCGTGCCGCTGTACCTTTACTATAAGCCCGGCGCGAGCGAACCAGAAATCCTGCCGCAAGTGTTGACCCCCGGCATGTTGAGCGCGCTGGCCGAAGGCTGATCGGGGCGATATGCGCGGGCCATGAAGATTTACTTCGATGGCGGGTGCAGGCCCAATCCCGGCGCGATGGAAACCGCTGTTGTGGCGCAAGGGTGCGCTGATGTGCGGCAGAATATCGGCCATGGCAGCAGCTTTGATGCCGAATGGTTGGCGCTGATCCACGCGGTAGAGGTGGCGGTGGCGATTGGCGCGTCGAACGTGGTGCTGCTGGGCGATGCCGCGACGGTGGTTAGTCAGGCGATTGGGCGCACCAAATGCCGGGGCGTTGCCATCGCCCATCGCGCGCGGTTTATGGCGAGCATCCCAGCGGGCTTGGCGGTGAAAGTGCGACAGATAAAGCGCACCCAGAACCTTGCCGGCATTGCCTTGTCGCGGTTGCATGATCGGTGAGCGACGCGCCCATCCTCTACAGCTTTCGCCGCTGCCCCTATGCGATGCGGGCGCGGATGGCGTTGATTGTCAGCGGCACGCCCGTCGAACTTCGCGAGGTGGCGCTCCGCGGCAAACCCGCCGAGATGATCGCCGCATCGCCCAAGGCGACCGTGCCGGTGCTGGTGCTGGCGGGCGGCGAGGTGATCGACGAGAGTATCGACATCATGCGCTGGACGCTGACGCAGAACGATCCCGAAGATTGGCTGGCGGGCAATGACGTCGCGCTGATCGCTGCCAATGACGGCGCGTTCAAGCACCACCTCGATCGCTACAAATATCCCGATCGTCACTGCACCGACCCGATCGAACATCGAGATTCCGGGCTGGCGATGCTGGCCGATCTTGATAATCGGCTGGGTGCCCACGCCAATCTGTGCCGCGACACGCCCGCGCTGACGGATATCGCGATCATGCCGTTCGTGCGCCAGTTCGCGGCGGTGGATCAGGGCTGGTTCTATCGCCAGCCCCTGCCGCAGCTTCAAGCCTGGCTCGCCCGCCACACCAGCTCCGCATTGTTCGATCAGGCGATGCTGCGGGTGAAGCCCTGGGCACCCGGCGATGCGCCGGTGATGCTCAATCCGATAAGCTGATCGCCACCGCCTCCGCCACCTTGATGCCGTCCACCGCCGCAGACAGGATGCCACCTGCATAGCCTGCACCTTCCCCCGCCGGGAACAGCCCCTTGGTATTCAGGCTTTGCAGGTCATCGCCCCGGGTAAAGCGCACCGGCGATGACGTGCGCGTTTCCACGCCGGTCATCACCACATCGGGGTGGTCATAACCGGGTATCTGCCGCCCAAAAACCGGGATCGCCTCGCGCATCGCGGTGATGGCGTACTCCGGCAGGCATTCGGCCAGGTCGGTCATCGTCACGCCGGGCCGGTACGAGGGGGTGACGCTGCCCAGTTTTTCCGATGGCCTTGCTGCCAGAAAATCGCCGAGCAATTGTGCAGGGGCCTTGTAGTTCGATCCGCCCGCAACATAGGCCAGCGATTCCCAGTGGCGTTGGAAATCGAGCCCCGCCAGCGGATCGCCGGGGTAATCGCGCGCGGGATCAATTGCGACGACAAAGCCCGAATTGGCGTTACGTTCGTTGCGCGAATATTGGCTCATCCCGTTGGTGGCGACGCGGCCTTCTTCGGATGTTGCGGCCACCACCGTGCCGCCAGGGCACATGCAGAAACTATAAACGGTGCGCCCGTTCAAACAATGGTGGGAGATGTGATATTCCGCCGCCCCCAGCACCGGATGCCCGGCGTGAATGCCGAACCGCGACTTATCAATCCACGATTGCGGGTGCTCAATCCGCACGCCGATGGAAAACGGCTTGGCCTCCACAAACACGCCCGCTGCGTGGAGCATCGCGAAACTGTCGCGCGCGCTATGGCCGATCGCGAGCACCACCCGGTCGGCCGCCAGATAGTCGCCATTGTGCAAATGCAGCCCGCGCACGCGCCGTTCGCCGGTGGAATCGGTGGCGATGTCGATGCCGTCGACGCGCGTTTCAAAGCGGTATTCGCCGCCCAGCGCCTCTATCGTTGCGCGGATATTCTCCACCATCGTCACCAGCCGGAACGTGCCGATATGCGGGTGCGCTTCGGTAAGGATTTCAGCAGGAGCCCCGGCCTTGACGAATTCGGTCAGCACCTTGCGATCAAGATGTCGGTTATCCTTGATCCGGCTATAGAGTTTACCGTCGGAAAAAGTCCCCGCGCCGCCCTCCCCAAATTGCGCGTTCGATTCCGGGTTCAGCACGCCGCGCCGCCACAGGCCCCAGGTATCCTTGGTGCGTTCGCGCACCACCTTGCCGCGATCGAGGATGATCGGGCGATACCCCATTTGCGCCAGGATCAGCCCGGCGAACAGCCCGCACGGCCCAGTGCCGATCACCACGGGGCGGCGCACGCCGGGCGGCGCGTTCCCGATCTGATGATAGCGGGTATCGGGCGTCCGCTGGACGCGCTTGTCCTTGCGGCACCGCGCGAGCACGGCATCCTCGCCCTTCACATTCACGTCGATTGAATAGACGAGCTGGATATCAGCCTTGTTCCGCGCGTCATGCGCGCGCCGCGCGACCACATATTTGATCAGCTCACGCGGGGTGATGCGCAGCCGCTTGCAGATCGCGGCGGGCAGGGCTTCGTCAGGGTGGTGGAGCGGCAGGGCAATTTCGGTCAGGCGGAGCATGGCCCCGCCTGTACCGGTTCAAGCCAGGGGACGCCATGCACTGATATGGCTTCCTGTGCGGGCAATATCCCCATCCGTTCGTGTCGAGCGAAGTCGAGACACCCTGCTCAGCGCTCGTGGCATGTTTCTCGACTTCGCTCGAAACGAACGGGGTTGGAGAAATCTGAATAAAACGTCTCAGGCCGCCGTCGCTCCTTCAAGGCTTTCCGCTCGCCGCCCCGCCACTGCTTCAAACCGCGCATGATATTTGGGGTTTTCAGTGCCCATCATCCGGTCCCACCAGGTGAAGTACAGCCCGAAATTAGAGCCACCTTCGGTGTGGTGCAGATCATGATGCGTCGTCGTGGTCAGCCAGCCCGTCCAGCGTGACCGGGTAAAGCCTGGCCAGGCAAGCTCAAAACCCGAATGACCAATCACGTTGCGCGCGATCTGGTGGCCAAGGAAGATGAAGACCGCCAGCCCGTATAGCGGCGTGACCAGCGACAGCATGATCAGCATGAAGGGGATGTAAATCGCCTCTGCCACCGCCTCCAACGGGGCAAAGCTGTACGCTGCCCAGCTCGTCGGTGTGCGTGAAATATGGTGCGTCGCATGCGCGCGGCGAAACAGCCACTTATGGTGCAGCGAACGGTGCATCCAGTAAAACCAGAAATCATGCAGCACGATCATCGCCAGCACCTGCGCAAGCAGGATCGGCAGGTTTTCGGCCTGGCGTTCAATCGGGATGATGCCGCCGCGCACCAGCGCAAAGGTGATCAGGTTCACTACGGCGAACACGCAGATCGTTTGCACCGATTGGCCAAATTCACGCCGCCGATCGGCAAAGCTGGCCACCCGTGATTGGATGCGACGATGCGCGATCCACCGGTGCAGCAGCGCGTACAGGATGGTCAGCCCTGCCGCGCCGATCAGGTAACGCACGAATTCAATCTCTATACTATGAACGAGGCGCTGGCCGATCATCAGGGCGAAATCAATCACGGGCGATTCTCCATTGGGGTGATGTATCGGCTTTGACCCGGATTTGTGAACGGTATCTGCGCATTGCCGAAAAATGATGATCGATTTCGGAATCGACCGGTTATTTTCAGTTCTGCAAGATGTTCGCGCGGCGATAATCGCTGGGGGCCTGGCCTGCCTCTTCGCGAAAGGCGCGGTTGAACGGGGCCAGACTGCCATAGCCCAAATCCATCGCCATCGTCAGGATTGGCAAGTCGACATGGGCTGGATCAGCCAGCATCGCCTTTGCCTCGGCAATGCGGTGGTGGTTGAGGAAAGCAGAGAAGTTACGATAGCCCAACCGCTGGTTGATCAGCGCGCGTAACCGGTGTTCGGGCGTGCCCAGATGATCGGCCAGCGCGCCAATGCTCAGGCCCGATTCGCGGTAAATGCCCGCAATGATTGCCGCATCCAGCTTTTGCTTCAGCACATGGTCTGACGGGCTAAGCCTGGGGGCAGACGGCGCGTCGTTGACAGCGGGGTTGAACAGGATGTCGGGGTCGCTTTGCAGCAATGCCGTGCCCATCGCCATGGTTGCGACCAGAATGGCGAACGCCTGCGGCGCGGAGACCATCGTGCCATTATACCGGAAGCCAAAGACCATCTCGAGCAGCAGCACCATCACCGCCAACGTGCCGACAACGATGACGAACCCGACGCGCAGCCGCCGCCGCTTTTCGATCAGGTCATCACCACGCTCACGCACCGCGATCAAGATGGCGTGCGCGGTCATGGCGAGCGATGCGCTGCGCTGGATGATGCCGATCCACAGCCCCATGCCGCTGTTGTTCTCAAACCGCGCAATGCCAAACCCGATCCAGCAGCCAATAAGGGTGAGCAGTCCCAGCATGACGGCGAGCCGGTTGAAAGGCCGCTCGAACAGCAAATGCGCAAACACCCACAGCATCATCGGGGTGGCTTGCGCTGCCAACTGCACGAATGCCCAAAAAGGCCCGCGCGTCTCCATGCGAATCGGTGTGGCCAGCGTCAGATAGGCGCAAATGCAAACCAGCAGGCCAACCGTTGCTGCCCGTATCGGGCGCGGCGCTTGGCCCCTGCCGATCACGAGCGCGATCAGCAGCAATTGCCCAATCGCCAGCATGCGCATCGCGCTATCGATCAGGATCAGGCGGTCCATTGGCGCGTTTATGCAGGCCGTTGGTCGCTACGTCCATCGTTCGCGCTGCTTGGCACCCTGATCACGTTGCGGTGCGTTGATTGGGTCTGGCCGCGTTAGGGCTTCGTATTTGGAGTGACAGAATGAATCGATCAATGATGGCCCCCTTCATGCTGGGCGCAATCCTGATTGCGGCAAATTTGGCCGGTTGCGGCGAGCAAAAGCCCGATTTCGATCCCAACACTGTCGTGCTCGCGCCGAACGGGAAGACGTTGCCGACGGGGCAGGCCACGCCCGCACCATCAGCCGCGCAAATGGCATTGTTGCCGTTTGAGGGCAGCTGGGGCCGCACAGCTGCCGATTGTGACCTGAGCCGGGATGATCGGAGGGGTACGCTGAAAATCGAAAAGGGCAGGGTGGATTATTACGCCGCTGGCGGGCCAATTGACCGCATCGTGGCATATTCCCCGTCGAGCATCACGGTCGATCTGCGGCTGACGGGTTTTGGCCAGGCAGCAATGGTGCGGACGACCTATAGTTTGCGGGTGGCCGGCACGCGGTTGCTGCGCACCGATGGATCGCCGCCCGCGCAGGTGGAATACACCCGTTGCTAACGGCAAAACCCGGCGCAGCGCGCTTTAGCGTCGCGGAGAGACACCGCCGGGGCCAACCGGTTCCACGCTGCGGGATTGTTGCGATCCGTATGCTGAGGGCGAAGCGCTGCTGGTGCATCCTGGCGTGCGGGCGCAATTGTCCAGCCGGGCTCCCTGGTCGGTGCTGTCATCAAACGCCACGCAGCCGCCAAGGGATATCCCCAGCATAATGGGGGCCAGAATAATCCGAAATGCGCCAACCAATCGCTTCTTATTCATGACGGCTTCTCCTGATAAGTATCGCAGAAGATGAAAGTAATTCTTGGCCGAAAAATGGCATGGCCCCGATCAAGCGCCCTAACCTGTCGGGGGCTGGGAATCAGCCGGGCACGGCGCTAGAGCAACGGGATGACCCAATTCGACCTTACCGACGATCAGCGCGAGATTCAGGATCTGGCGCGCAAATTTACGGCTGATCGCATCACGCCCTTTGCCGGGGAATGGGACGAAAAGCACATCTTCCCGCGCGCCACGATCAAGGAAGCGGCAGCGCTTGGCTTTGCCGCGATTTATGTCAGCGAGGAATCGGGCGGCATCAATCTGGGGCGGCTGGAGGCGGCGCTGATCATGGAGGCGATGGCCTATGGCTGCCCGTCCACCAGCGCGTTCATCAGCATTCACAACATGGCCGCGTGGATGATCGACCGGTTCGGCGGGGCGGAGGTGAAGGCAAAGTATCTGCCTGATCTCGTGTCGATGGAAACGATCGCCAGCTATTGCCTGACCGAGCCGGGCAGCGGATCAGACGCGGCGGCGCTAAAGACGCGTGCGGTGCGGGACGGCGACCATTATGTCGTCACCGGCACCAAGCAGTTCATCAGCGGCGCAGGCGAAAACGACATCTACGTCACGATGGTGCGCACTGGGGAGGAGGGACCAAAGGGCATCTCCTGCCTGGTGATCGAGAAGAACATGCCCGGCGTGTCGTTCGGCGCGAATGAACGCAAGCTTGGCTGGCATTCGCAGCCCACACGGCAAGTGATCCTTGAGGATGTGCGCGTCCCGGTGGCGAACCGCGTTGGCGGCGAAGGGGAGGGGTTCCGCATCGCGATGATGGGGCTTGATGGCGGGCGGCTGAACATTGGTGCCTGCTCGCTTGGCGGCGCGCAACGCTGCCTTGACGAAGCGATTGGCTATACCCGTGATCGCAAGCAGTTTGGCACCGCGATCAGCGATTTTCAGAACACCCAGTTCATGCTCGCCGATATGGCAACGGAGCTGGAGGCGGCGCGTGCGCTGCTGTACATGGCGGCTGCCAAGGTGACCGCGAATGCGCCCGACAAGACGAAGTTTGCCGCAATGGCCAAGCGGCTGGCGACCGACACAGGATCTGCGGTGGTGGATCGCGCGCTGCAATTGCACGGCGGCTATGGCTATCTGATGGATTATCCTATCGAACGCTTTTGGCGCGATCTGCGGGTGCATTCGATTCTGGAGGGCACCAACCAGGTGATGCGGATGATCGTCGGTCGCGAGTTGACGCGGCAGTGAGCGACGCGAACCTGTTCATGGTAACGATGGTGGTCCCTGATTGTGATCAGGCGATCGCTCACTTTACCAACGACTGGGGATTTGCGCTGGCGAACGACACGCATCACGCATCGGGCAAACGCTGGATTGAAATTGCACCGGCTGGCGGCGCGCGCCTCCGGCTTGCAGAGGCAAATTGCCCTGAACAGACGGCAGCAATCGGGCGGCAGACCGGCGGGCTGGTGTCGTTTTTCGTCAAAACCCATGATTTCGACACCGATGTGTCAAACTGGCTGGCGCGCGGTATCACCTTGCTGGAACCAGAGCGGCTTGAGCCATATGGACGGATCGTGGTGCTCGCCGACGTGTATGGCAATCGCTGGGATGTGATTGAGGCTGATGAAGGGCCGACAGAATCCCTTGTCTCCGCGCAGAGGACGTAGTGAGTGATGATGCGCGGGAGCAATCGGCATGACCAATGATGTGATCGCCGACGTGCAAGGCCGTACCGGCCGAATTCGGCTCAACCGCCCTGCTGCGATCCACGCGCTGAACACGCCGATGTGCGCGGCGATGCTGGCGGCGTTGGAAAGCTGGCGAGTCGATACGCGGGTTGAGGCGGTGCTGATCGATCATGCTCCCTCGCCGGATGACGACCCAAAAAAATCGCGCGGCTTTTGTGCGGGCGGCGATATCCGCATGCTCGCGACAAGCGGCGCGGCGGACGGCGTTGAGGCGCGGCAGTTTTTCCACACCGAATATCAGATGAACCACAAGCTGTTCACCTATGTGAAGCCGGTGATTGCCTTTATGGACGGGATCACGATGGGCGGTGGCGTTGGCATATCGCTGCCCTGCCAATACCGCGTCGCGACAGAAAATACCCGGCTGGCAATGCCCGAAACCGGGATCGGCCTGTTCCCCGATGTGGGCGGCGGTTGGTATCTTTCCCGCTTGCCGGGGCGGATGGGGCAGTTTCTGGCGCTGACCGGGCACCGGCTCGACGGGGCGGAGTGTTTGGCGTTGGGGCTCGCCACCCATTATCTGCCTGCCGCCGCGCTTGATGCGGCAAAGGCGCGGATCGTTGCCGATCCGTCGGCAATAGAGGCCATTCTCGCCGATCTGTCCGTCGCGCCGCCAGCGGCAAAAATTCTTGTCCATCAGCCCGCGATTGATCGCCTGTTCGCCGCCGATACGCTCGAAACTGTGTTTGCAGCCCTCGCCGCCGATCCATCTGATTGGGCGCGTGCGCAAAGCGCGCTTCTTTCGTCCAAATCGCCGCAAACAATGAAAGTTTCGCTCCGTTTGCTGCACGAAGGGGCACAAATGCGCGATTTTGCTGCCGAAATGCGCCAGGAATATGCCGTTGGCTGCCGCGTTGTGCAGCGCCATGACTTTATCGAGGGCGTTCGCGCGGTGATTATCGACAAGGATAATGCGCCGCGCTGGAACCCCGCCACGCCTGAGGAGGTCAGCGATCACCTGATCAACCAGATTTTCGCGCCCTTGCCGGACGACGAGGCCTGGACGCCCCATAATTAACAACCCTCCCGGCTCACCCCGGCCTTGAGCCGGGGGCCCGCTGCCTCTGGGTGGCGCGAAAAAGCGGGGCCCCGGGACAAGTCCGGGGAGACGAAAGAGAGAAAATGATGACCAGTTACGAAACCCTCCTCGTCGAACAGCGCGGCGCCGTCACGCTCATCACGCTGAACCGTCCGCAGGCGCTAAACGCGCTGAACAGCCAGGTGCTCGCAGAATTGATCGCCGCGCTGGAGGCATTTGATGCCGACGCGTCGCAGGGATGCGCCGTGCTGACCGGCAGTGAAAAGGCGTTCGCGGCAGGCGCGGACATCAAGGAAATGCAGGCGATGGGCTTTGCCGACATGTTCGGTACCAATCACTTCGCTGGCTATGACCGCGTAACCGCCACCCGCAAGCCGATTATCGCCGCCGTGGCCGGCTATGCGCTGGGGGGTGGGTGCGAGGTCGCGATGATGTGCGATTTCATCCTGGCCGCTGACACCGCCAAGTTTGGCCAACCTGAAATCAAGCTCGCCGTCTCCCCCGGCATGGGCGGATCGCAGCGGCTGGCCCGCGCCGTCGGCAAGGCCAAGGCAATGGAAATGTGCCTGACGGGCCGGATGATGGACGCCGCCGAGGCCGAGCGCGCCGGCCTGGTCAGCCGCGTCATCCCTGCCGCCGATCTGATCGACGAAGCGGTGAAGACGGCAGCGACGATTGCCGCAATGGCCCCGCTTGCGGTCAAGGCGAACAAGGAAATGGTCAATACCGCGTTTGAAACGGGCCTGACGCAGGGCATCCTTTTCGAACGCCGGTTGTTCCATGGCCTGTTTGGTACAGCGGACCAGAAAGAGGGTATGGCGGCCTTTGTGGAAAAACGCGCGGGCGTTTGGACGGGGAAATAACATGACAAGCATTGCGTTTATCGGCCTGGGCAACATGGGCTGCGGCATGGCGGCGAACCTGGCCAAGGCCGGGCATGACGTGCGCGCGTTTGATTTGTCGCCTGATGCGCTGGATCGCGCCCGGGCGGCGGGTTGCTTGCCGGTTGCCAGCGCTGCGGCGGCGGTGGAAGGCGCGGAAGTGGTGGTGACGATGTTGCCCGCCGGTAGCCATGTGGAGATGGTGTGCCTGGACGAGGTGTTTCCCGCTGCATCGCCGAACACGCTGTTGATCGATTGCTCAACGATCGATGTGGCCACCGCCAAGCGGGTTGCCGAAGCGGCGCATGCAAAGGGTTTGATCGCGGTCGACGCGCCGGTATCAGGCGGGATTGCAGCGGCAAATGCGGGTAGCCTGACCTTCATGGTTGGCGGCAGCGACGCCGGTTTTGATCGTGCGGAGGTGGTGCTGGCGGCAATGGGCAAGGCCGTGATCCATGCGGGCGATAATGGTGCCGGGCAGGCCGCCAAAATCTGCAACAACATGCTGCTGGGCGCGTCGATGATAGCGACGTGCGAGGCGTTTCTGCTGGCCGACAAACTGGGGCTGAGCGCGCAGAAATTTTTTGATATTTCCAGCGTTTCCTCTGGCCAGAACTGGTCGATGACCAGCTATTGTCCGGTCCCCGGCATTGGCCCGCAAACCCCGGCTGACCATGACTATCAGGGCGGCTTTGCCGTTGCGCTGATGCTCAAGGACTTGAAGCTGGCGCGGCAGGCGGCGCAGGGAGCCGATGCAGCAACGCCAATGGGCGAGCGTGCGGCTGAACTCTATCAGCTTTTTGCCGATCAAGGCCAGGGTGGCCTTGATTTTTCGGGCATTATCAAGATGCTGGCCGCAGGGGATGCGCGGGCAAGTTGATGCCGCATTGGGGCGATCTGCCGCCAAACTATTGCCCCCTTGCGCAAACCGTTTACGCATAACGCCAACAGGCAATGCTCGGGGGAGAGATGATGGCGATGAATGGGGCAGCGGAAGCGGCAATTGGGGCAACTGCACCCAGCCGCAAGGATATCCAGCTCGTCATCACTGCATCGTCGCTGGGCACGATCTTCGAATGGTATGATTTTTTCATCTATGGCACGCTGGCGGCCAGCGGCATCATTGGTCGCACCTTCTTTCCCGCGGGCAATGAAACGGTGCAGACGCTGCTCGCCTGGGCAGGCTTTGCGATCGGCTTTGGATTTCGGCCGCTGGGGGCGGTGCTGTTCGGGTTTCTGGGGGATCGGCTCGGGCGCAAATACACGTTCCTCGTCACGATCACGCTGATGGGCGTGGCGACCGCCGGTGTGGGACTGGTACCGTCGACAGAGGCAATCGGGCTGGCAGCGCCCGCAATCATCATCTTCCTGCGCATCCTGCAAGGGTTGGCGCTGGGCGGCGAATATGGCGGCGCGGCGATCTATGTGGCCGAACACGCGCCTGCGGGGCGCAGCGGCTATTACACCAGCTTTATCCAGGCAAGCGTCGCGGGCGGGTTCATCCTGTCGATTGCCGTCGTGCTCGCCGCCAAGTCCGCGGTAACGCCGCAGGCATGGGATAGCTGGGCGTGGCGGCTGCCGTTCCTCTTCTCGCTGGTGTTGCTGGCCGTGTCGCTGTGGATGCGACTGAAACTGTCGGAAAGCCCTGTTTTCAAGCAGATGAAGGCAGCGGGCGAAACCGCGGCGAACCCGTTTATCGAAAGCTTTACCTATCCGGGCAATTTGCGGCGGCTGTTCGTCGCGCTGTTTGGCATCGCCGCTGGGCTGACGGTGATTTGGTACACCGCGATGTTTACCGTCTTGTCGTTCCTGCAAACGACGATGCGGGTGGAGGAAACGACGGCGCAGCTGATCGTGGGGGCGGGTGCGGCAGCCGGGCTGTTCTGGTTCGTGTTGTTTGGATGGCTGTCAGACCGGGTGGGTCGCAAGCTGCCGATCGTGATCGGCTATGCGCTGACATTGGTGATGCTGTTCCCGATATTCTGGGTGATGGGCGCCGCCGCCAATCCGGGGCTGGCAGAGGCGGCGCGTCGTGCGCCGGTCGTCGTGTCTGGCCCTGAATGCAAATACAGCCCCTTTGCCAAGGAACAGGCCGATGAATGCGGCCGCGTGCTTGATTATCTGTCGAAAAAGGGCGTCACCTATACCACCGTCACCGCGCCGGTGACGGTTATCACCGTTGGCGGCGCGACGGTCGCCGATGACAGTCCTGCCCGGATCGACGCCGCGCTGATCGCCAATGGCTATAATCTGGACAAGGTGGTCCCGTCGGCTGGGAATATCGTGATTATTCTGGCCGCGATCATCCTGCTCAGCGCGCTATCCGGCGTGACCTATGGCCCCGTCGCGGCGTTGCTGGCGGAGATGTTTCCGCCGCGCATCCGCTATAGCTCAATGTCGATCCCCTATCATATCGGCACGGGGTATTTCGGCGGTTTTCTGCCGTTCATCAGCCAGTATATCGTCGCGCGATCGGGCAATCCTTACGGCGGATTGTGGTACACGATGGCAGTGGTGGCGATGGCGTTGATCGTCACGCTCATCTGGCTGCGCGATGAAAAGGCTGATCTGGCGGCATCCCCCCGGCGGTGATGCCACCAACGGGACTGGTGCTGGGCGGCTGCCACTTGTAACGCCGCAGGTGATGACCACTGCTCCGCTCCGCCTGCGCCTTGATAGCGCCGCCCTGACCGATAACTGGCGGCTGCTTGCCAAGCTGAGCTGGCATGCCGCCTGCGGGGCTGCGATTAAGGCGGATGGTTATGGTCTGGGGGCGACTGCGGTGGCAACGCGGTTGGCAGGGGCCGGGTGCCGGGACTTTTTTGTGGCCACTTGGGCAGAGGCGGCGGCCCTCGCGCCGCTTGGCCTGTCGCTGTCGGTGCTGCACGGGCTGCGCGTTGAGGATCAGGCAGCGGCGCAATCCGGCATTGCCCGCCCCGTGCTGAACAGCCTGTCCCAGGTGGCGCGCTGGCGGGCGATGGGCGGGGGGCTTTGCGACGTGATGGTCGATACCGGCATGAACCGGCTTGGCCTTTCCGTTGATGAAGCGCTGTCGGGTGCGCTGGACGGGCTGGAGATTGATACGCTGATGAGCCATTTGGCCTGCGCTGATGAAGATGTGGCGATGAACGCCGCGCAGCTTGCCGCATTTGCGCCGCTAAAGGGGCGGGTCGGCGCGTTGCGGTTCAGCCTTGCCAATTCGGCGGGCATCGCCCTGGGGCGCGATTACGCCTTTGATTTAACCCGGCCAGGATTGGCGCTTTACGGCGGTGTACCCCGCGCGGAACTTGCCGGTATCCGCCAGGTCGTGATGCCCCAGGCGCAGGTGCTGCAACGCCGCCGCGTGCCCGCCGGGGCCACGATTGGCTATAACGCCACCTTCACCGCGCCTGCCGCGATGGAAGTGGCGATTATCAATATCGGCTATGCAGACGGCTATTGGCGCGGATTCTCAGGTGTCGGCGCTGCGCGGATCGGCGATGCGGTGCTGCCCGTGCTGGGCCGGGTATCGATGGATTTGGTGGCTATCAACGCTGACGCAGCCCCTGATCTGGGCGAGGGCGACTGGGTGACGATTGATTATGCGCTGCCCGTCGCGGACGTAATGTCGGGCATGTCGCAATATGAATTGCTGACCGGGCTTGGACAGCGTTTCGACCGCGTTTGGGGTTGAGCCTCAGCCGCTGACAGCTGGGCTGCGCTGCACATATCGCAGGCCAAAAAAAGGGGCCGCTCGATCACTCGAGCGGCCCCAATCATTCTAGTTTGTCGTCCGATCAGAAACGTGACGTGATCGATAGCTGGAAACGGCGGCCGAAATTGTCAGCAATCGTGCCCGCTGCGAGCTGGAAGTCGCTGCCCAGCGTTGTTTGGTCAGTCGCATTCAGAATGTTGAACTGAATACGGAATTTATCGTTCACGTCAGCACCGATGACGATGTCAAAAGTATTGATCGATGGGCGGAAAATGGCTGGAACGACTTCAACTGTGGCCGGTGCGCCATTCGAGAAGAAGCGTGTACGATCCTGCCAGTTCCAGGTGCCCTGGGTAAAGAAGCCACCCTTTTGATACCGCACCGTCGTCTGAACTTCCCATTCCGGACGGGCAAAAGTGCCAGCCGAATTGATCACGTCAGAGAAGGTTCCGTTCGCGGACTCGGCGTAGGTAACGAGCTTATAAACGTTTGTCCGAAGCGTCATCTTGCCGAGTTCCTTCGGCAATTCAAAGCTGTAACGACCCGTTATGTTGAACGAACGAAGCTGAGTTGCCGACAGGTTGACGAAGCCCGATGCAAAACCGGGAGCAACCTGGAAGTCAGTGGTGTTACGTGTAAAGAAACCACATGCGTTTGAACCGGTCTGCGGTGAGGAGTCCGGGAAAGTCCGGCTGTCGAAGCAGAAGTTCAACGCCTGTGTCAGGTTGGTTGGCTGAATGATGTTAGCCAAATCGACATTGATATAATCCAACGACACCGACAGGCCGGGGATGTACCGCGGAGTCCAGATTGCGCCTGCCGTCCAGCTTGTCGCACGCTCTGGACTCAGGCCCGGCGCGCCCGAGAATGAACCCGGTAGCGAAGCACCGTTCGGAATATAGGTCGCAAGAAACGTATCTGCAGCACCGGCATTTGCCGCAATACCAAGCGATATCAGCGCGGCGCGGCAGTTCGCGCGGCGTTGTACCGCCGACGTACCGTTATCAATGTTCGCAGGGCCACAAGGATCGTTCGCCACTGCAAATGCGGGCTGGGTACCCAAGAACAATTCAACCACAGAAGGCTGGCGAATTGATTGGGTATAGTTGCCGCGCAAGGTGAGATCGAGCGCTGGAATTGGCGTCCACGTGCCGGGGATCGAGTAAATTACCGAGGGATCGCCCTGTGAGCTTGGGGTGATCAACGTACCGGCTAGGTTACGGAACGTGTTGGACGAGCCGTTCTGCCGTGACACACGGAACGCCGGATTGAGCTCGAGATTACCAAGGAATGACAGGAAGTTGTCGCCGAATACGGGTACGCGCGCTTCGACGCCGCCTTCTATCACCGAAATGCTGCCAACGGTGGTTGCCGACGGTGCCGAACGGCCGCGCCCCAGAAGCGTCAGGTCATCCGCAAAGAAGTTCAGCGATTCATGGCGATATTCTGCAGAGGCGTTGATCGAGAACAGGCCAGCCGGCAGATCAAATACGCCACCCCCAACGAAGCCCTGAATGAAGGTTTGCGTCGATGTGTTGTTGAAGGTCACATCCTGACGGACATAGGCCTTTGACGCATTCGACATCTGGTTAAAGCCGAACGGATTGAGCGGCTGACACCCGTCAATCTGGGCCTGGGTAATCGTTGGCGTGACAACAATATCAGTCGGGATGCCGTCCGCGCCAGGCAGACGGGTAAAGTTCGAAACCGTGCCCGTGGGCGTGCGCCCAAGATACTGAGTTGGGAACAACTGCGAACGGCAGCGAATTGTGCCGGTAGAGTCGCGGACGACGTCCAGCGCCAACTGATATTCGATATCCTTGATGCTGGTCGTGGTCGTTGTTTGTTGAGCGCGACCATAGGTTCCGGAGACTTCAGCGTTCCAGTCATTACCGAGGAATTTGAATTTTGAGCGGGCACCGACGACCAAGCGATATGTGTTCACCAGGTTGCGACTGGGGTTGTCGCCGAAGATATCCTGGTTTTGGCGGGTAACAGCGAAATTCTGTACCTGCCCAACGCCGGTGCCAATGCCAACCGCGCTGAGCGATGCCAGGTTTCCGGCCGTCAGAAACGGGTTATCCACATTGATATTCAGCGCCGAGTTTTCCGCGCCAGTCGACAGGAAATTCTGGCTGGGCGAATTCCGCAAGGCAATGGATTCAGTGCGGGAATACAGATTTTCTGTGAACAGCGTAATATCAGGCGTCAGCTCAAAACTAGCGTTCAGATTGAAAATCAGACGATCTTGCTGCGCGCGAAGGACGGTATTTTCCAGAGACCGCGAAAAGTTGCCGTCAGAACCGGGCGCTTGAGCGAATGTGCCTGCTTGACCGGGCCGAAGCGTTGTTGCGGTGTATTGGCGAATAGAGCCGTCTGGATTGAATTCCAAAGGAACGGCCACAAATGGCAAAACCTGATTAATCGGCACCTGCACACCGGCCACCGTCACCAGTGTTGTGTCGGTGTTGGCAATCCGGGGAACGCCCGGGATGAACGTGCCAATGAAATAGTTGATCGGCGTATTGGGGTTTGCGTTAAAGAATTCGCGCTGCGTTGGGCGATTTGCCTGCAGCACGTTAATTGCCAGCAAGCTCTGCTGCGCGGCTGTCGCTCCCACGGGTGGGGTGATACCAAACTGGGTAAAAACCTGAGCGGCAGTTACACCGGCTGGTAATGCGGTTGGCGCAAAAGTGGTGATTGGCAGATTGGTAATCGCGGTGGCGCGCCCATTTCGGCCGTTACCACTGAGGGCACCAATAGCAAGAGCAACGCCGGGCAATCCGTTGACCAACTGGCTACCGGTATTGAAAAATGCCGAACCTGCCAGCGTCGTTGTTCCATTGGTCGGCGTCAGCCCGTTTCGGAACGAAATGAAATTCTGTGCATTGGCCACATAAGGCGTTGCCGTTGGCTGGGAATTCAAATTCAGGATTGTACCGTTGAAGCTGATTGAGTTGTTAATAAACCCGAACCCGAACCCAGTGGAAGCAACGCCATCGTCAGAATTACGCAGGAATGCGCCATTGTTCGCACCCGTGACGTCGATGATGGCTGAGGCAAACGCAGGGTTGCGGAGCGAGCCGTTTGCAAAGTTGTTAGGTGTGCCACCACGGCGAAGCAAAAATTCGCGCGAATCGGCTTGAAGTCCTTCTTCTCGGGTATATTCGCCTGAAGCAACGACGTTCAGGCGACCGTCCATCAGGTTGCGCCCAACTATGCCGCGAATCTGATAACGCGCCAAATCACCCCGCTCGGAAACACCAGCAAGGGCGCCGAATTCATTGCCCTCATACTTGTCCTTCAGGATCACGTTCACAACGCCTGAGATGGCGTCCGACCCGTAAGCCGCCGCACCACCGACGGTGAGCACGTCAATCCGCTCAACGAGCGTGCTGGGGATCGAATTCAAATCGACCTGGCCGCCCGTGGTGTTGCCCTGCACGAACAACGAAGCGGCATTGCCCGACACAAAGCGACGGCCATTGACCAGCGTCAGTGTGCGGTTGGTGCCAAGATCGAGCAGATCGACAAAGGACGCACCCAGGCTGGCGGTCTGGCCGCCATTGGTGCCGTTCGGGCTGGCGCCAGGGCCGATCAGTGGCTGATCGTTCAGCGCTTCGAGTACGCTGGTAAAGCCGCGCTCTTGAATGAATTCGCCGGAGAGTTGCACGCCAGGGATAGTGCCTGAAAACTCAGGCCGCGCGATGCGCGAGCCGGTGACGGTGATGGCAGCTTCATCCTTGGCGGCATCATCTTCTGGCGACGGTGTGTTTTTTCCAGCGGGCGCTGTCTGCGCGGACGCTGCCATTGGAAAACCAGCCAAAATGCCAACGAGCGCGGTGGCGCTCAAAAGCTGCTTCATCTTCATCGATGTGCCCCATCTTTGTTTCTGGGCGTTAATGCCCTGATGTCCCATACAAACGCGGCGGGGCCGTCGGAGCAAGGCGAATATGAACATTTGCTGACAATTACGTTAAGTTTCGCTACGGCATGTGGCAATATTGCCACGCATTTTGCGTATCGAACACACGCCCAGTCACACGGTGATCCAATCCGGCGGCGAATATGGTCGCTGTGAAACAATCTTACGGGCCGTGCTAAAAGGCCGGGGTACAAAAGGCCGGTAGTTTTGGCCTGCTACCGCTCAACGCACAGTGCGATGCCCATGCCACCGCCGATGCACAGCGTCGCCAGCCCCTTTTTCGCGTCGCGGCGGCCCATTTCGTAGAGCAGGGTGGTGAGCACGCGCGCGCCTGATGCGCCGATCGGGTGGCCAATGGCGATCGCGCCGCCATTGACGTTGATGCGCGCCGCATCCCAGCCAAGCTCCTTGTTCACTGACAGCGCCTGTGCGGCAAAGGCTTCGTTCGATTCGATCAGGTCCAGGTCGCCGATTGCCCATCCGGCCTTTTCCAGCGCCCGGCGTGTGGCGGGCACCGGGCCGATGCCCATGATGGAAGGATCAACGCCTGTCGAAGCCCAACTGGCGATCCGCGCGAGAATGGGCGAACCGCGGCGCTCGGCTTCCGCGCGGCTCATGATGACGAGCGCGGCAGCACCGTCGTTCAGCCCGCTGGCATTGGCGGCAGTAACGGTGCCGTCTTTCTTGAATGCAGGCTTCACGCCCGAAACGCTGTCGATCGTCACACCAGCGCGGATATATTCATCGTCGGACACGATCGTATCGCCCTTGCGGCCCTTGATCGTCACGGCGGCGATTTCATCTTTGAAGCGTCCGGCGGCGCGGGCGGCTTCTGCCTTGTTTTGCGACGCGACGGAAAATTCATCCTGCGCCTCGCGCGTTACCTGATATTTCTCAGCCAGATTTTCGGCGGTGATGCCCATATGATAGCCGTTGAACACATCGACCAACCCGTCCTTGATCATCGTGTCGATCAATTGGATATCGCCCATTTTCTGCCCGCCGCGCAGAAACTGCGCGTGCGGGGCCAACGACATCGATTCCTGTCCACCAGCGACCATAATCGTCGCATCGCCCGCCAGGATCGCCTGTGCCGCCAGCGCAACCGCGCGCAAGCCCGATCCGCATACCTGGTTCACGCTCCACGCCGGGATTTCCTTTGGAATACCGGCTGCCATTGCGGCCTGACGAGCCGGGTTCTGGCCTTGGGCGGCGGTCAACACCTGGCCCAGGATCACTTCGGACACCTCGGCACCGGTAACCCCCGCCTGCGCTAGCGCTGCCTCAATCGCCACCTGCCCCAGCATATGTGCTGGCGTTGTGCCAAAAGCACCCATGAAGCTGCCAACTGGCGTACGCTTGGCGGCGGTGATGACGATATCGATCATGGCAAACTCCTGCGGCGTAAAGGTTAGGTCGCTATCTAGCGCCCGACACGCGGCTAATCCAGTCGTTGAGTGGCGACCATAACTGCGCTTGCGCGCCGCGCCCAACAATCATGCCGACATGCCCTGCTGCCAATTCATGGCGATCGGTAAACCCGGCAGCACTGGCGGCGGGCACAATCCTGTCATGCAGCGAGACGAAATCGATGCAGGGGCAGGCCAGGCGGTGCAGCGCAATCGGCGTGCCGTCGACCAGCCACTGGCCAGTGCCTGTGATATCGTCGGCAAACAGCCCTTCAAACATTTGTGCCGCTGCAGCATAGGGTAATGGCGCGCCCGCATTTGCCCAATCTTCCAGCGCTACAAAGCTGCGGGCGTCGGCGCTGCCCGGCGGCATTGCGGCGAATGCTTCATATTTGGCGATCGTGCGTGCCGGGTCGAGCTGCCAGAAGCCGGATTGCAGCACCTCCATCGGCACCAGCCCCATTGCGGTGCACGCAGGCTTGGCGGCTGCCCATAATGCTGCGATCCGGCTGCGCGCGACCGCGTCGAAACCGCTAAAGTGCCACGGTGCGGCAATCATCGCCAGACCAGCAACCGGGGCCAGGCACGCCGCCGCCGCCGCAATCGTACCGCCCAGGCAATAGCCGATCAGCACCGGCGGTTCGGGTAGTTTGGCGATCAGTGGCAGCAATAATTGCGTGACATGGTCGCCAAGGTCCATCGCGCGCGCGGCGGCATTGGGCGTGCCCCAGTCGACCAGCCAAACATGATGGCCCTGCGCGGCCAGCCAGCGCAGCAGCGATTTCTGGCGGGTAAGATCGACAATGAAAGGCGGGTTGATCAACGATGGTACCACCACCACCGGCCGCCCCGTGCCGCCATAGTCGCGCAGCATCGCCCGTCTGCGCCGATGCCTAATCCCGCCCAGCCGCCTGCGCGGACCGCGATCGGCCTGCTGATACGCGGTTAGGCCGGCCAATGCTGCACTGCGGCGTTCGGGCGATTGTGCAGTTTGTGTGCGCAGCATTTCCAGGAACAGCGGCAGCGGTCGCGGCCCGTGTTGCGGCGCGGCATGAAACGGTGTTACAGGGTTTTTACACACCCTCGGGGGATCTCCCATGAAAAAGACCGCTTCTGATGACGGCATTGTTATCATCAAAAAATACGCCAACCGGCGGCTCTATAACACCGAAACGTCGTCCTATATTACGCTGGAACATCTGGCAGCGATGACGCGGGAGGGCCGTGAGTTCAAGGTGGTCGATGCCAAAACCGATGAAGACATTACCCATAATGTGCTTACCCAGATCATCATGGAAGAGGAATCGCGCGGGCAGACGATGCTGCCGGTAAATTTCCTGCGCCAGCTGATATCAATGTACGGCGATTCCATGCAATCGATGGTCCCCGGCTATCTCGAAGCATCGATGGACGGTTTTCGGCGCAATCAGGCGCAGTTCAAATCAGCGGTAGAAGGCGCGTTTGCGCATTCGCCTTTCGCGGAAATCGCCAAGCGCAACATCGCCATGTTCGAGGCAGCAACCGCTGCGTTCAAGCCCGGCGGCGCACCAGACACCGCCGCGCGTAAAGATGACGAAATCGCCGCGCTGAAATCTCAGCTTGCAGAATTGCAGGCCAAGGTTGAAAAACTAGGCTGATCGACCCCTCCTGCAGACGGGCGATGCGGGGGACAAATAATCATGAAATTGATGATGATGGCGATGGTCACTACCGTGGCAATCGCCACGCCTGTGGCGGTTGCGGCCCAGGCAGCGCCGGCTGGCACCGACCCGCTCGTTTATGTCTATGCCGGCCATCTGCTTGATCGGCCCGGCAAGCCGATGCGCGGCCCCAGCACGATCATCCTTCGCGGCGGCAAGGTAGCAGAGGTGCTGGATGGGCTGGCGGAGGTCCCAGCAGGCGCAACATTGATTGATCTGAAGGATCATTATGTCCTGCCCGGGCTGATCGATTCACATGTTCACCTCGGCTCTGATCGCGCTGGTCAGGAAGGGCTGCTCGCCGGTTTTACCGAATCGCGCCAGCTGGCCGCATATGAAACCTATTGGAACGCCCAAAAGACGCTGCAAGCCGGGTTCACCACCGTTCGCAATCTGGGGGATGATGGCGCTACGATCGCGCTGCGTGAGGCGATTGCGCGCGGATGGGTCAGCGGCCCGCGCATCATCGATGCCGGTCGGTCGATTTCGACGACATCGGGCCATATGGACGGGCGGCTCGGCGTGGGCGATGATTTTGCTGACGCGATCCCGCACGACAATCTGTGCGATGGCCCCGATGAATGCCGCAAAGCGGTACGCATGCAAATCGGGCGTGGCGCAGACGTGATCAAAATCGCCACAACAGGCGGGGTCAACAGCCGGATTGGCGCCGGTTTAGGCAAGCAGATGTTTGATGATGAGGCGAAGGCCATCGTCGAAACCGCGCATCTTTACGGAAAAAAAGTTGCGGTTCATGCACATGGCGCAGACGGCATTATCGTTGCGCTGCGGGCCGGCGCAGATTCGATCGAACATGGCACATTGCTGGACGATGAAGGCATCGCGCTGTTCAAGAAAACCGGCGCTTATTATGTCTCCACCCTGTCAACGGTGAACGGGTATCTGGAGCGGATTGCGGCCAACCCCAATGCCTATTCGCCGGAGGTGCGCGCAAAGATTGACTGGCGGATCAGCATTACCGGCAAAGCGTTGGAAAAGGCAGTCCCCGCTGGCGTGAAGATTGCGTTTGGCACCGATGCGGGCGTTTCAAAGCATGGTCGCAATGCCGATGAGTTCGAATTGATGGTCAAACACGGGATGACGCCGACCCAGGCGATTGTGGCGGCCACCGTGAATGCTGCCGATTTGTTGGGCATTGCCAGCGACGTCGGCAGTATCGAACCCGGCAAAAGCGCGGACATGATTGCAGTCGCCAGCGACCCGCTGGCCGATGTGCGCATGTTGAAGCAAATTGGCTTCGTGATGCGGGCAGGCGTAGTTTACAAGCAATAGGGCAGCGCACCCCCGGCCCGCTACGCCGGCCGGGGGTGTTGGTTGGTGCCTATTTCTTGGGCTTTACAAATTTCAGCGTCATCCGGTCGCTTTCGCCAATCACGACGTATTTGTCCCGGCCCACTTCTTTTTCCGCGAAGTTGGGCGGCAGCGTCCAGACGCCCTTGGGGTAATCATGCGTGTCCTTGGGGTTGGCGTTGATGGCGCTTTCGGCCACCAGCTTAAACCCGGCCTTGGTTGCAAAACCGATCACCGACGAACGCTTCATATATCCGCTCTTCGCCTCGGTAATTCCCACCGCATTTTCAGGCAGATGATGCTCGACCACGCCTAGCGTGCCGCCGGGCTTCAGCATGGCATACATCTGGTCAAATGCTGCCTGTGTTTGGTCAGTTGCGCCAAAGCTCCAGTTATGGACGTTGCGAAACGTCAACACGACATCGGCAGTGCCCGCCGGGACGGCGGCGGTGGCGTCTGCGGTGGGGAAGGTGGCGAATTTGATCTTGCCGTACACATCGGGCTTGGCGGCCTGCAGCGCCATAACGCCCTTGCGCGATCCGACTGACGGGGTTGCCGCGTACAGCGTGCCCTTGGTCACATAGGAGGCCAGAATTTCGGTATACCAGCCACCCGATGGCCAGATTTCAACGACCGTCTGGTTCGGCTTCACCCCGAAAAAGCTGAGCGTCTGGGCGGGGTGGCGGTGCGCATCGCGTGCCAGATTGGCAGGCGTGCGGCTGGGGGCGTTAACAGCCGCCAGCAACGCAGGCGAAGGGGTCGGGGCGGTGGCAGCGGCAATCGCACCGCCTGCCAGCGCCAGGCTGGTGACGGCAACGGTGGCGATCAGATAGGGGTGGCGCATGACGGCTCCTTAAGTGCACAGGGGGGTGTTGGGTGCAGACGAGCCGCTTTTTGCCGCGCCGGGGGGAATGATGCAAGCAGGGCTTTGGGGCGGTGTCGGGCTGGCCATCGCGGTCGCGCTGCTCAGCGGCTGGCGAGACTGGCGCCGCGCCCGCCGCGATGATCCCGATGCCGTCAGCATGATCGACTGGCCAACGGTGCAAGTCTTCGCACTGCTGACGGCGGCGATACTGGGGGCGTTGGCGGTGCGGGGGTAGGGCTGGGCGCACGAATCAGCAATCAAATGCCCGATAGAGAAGCCTTCATAACAAAAGTTCAGCAGAGGATCGTTGTTTCCATACACTAATTCCCGCCAAAACCGCAGTGCGCCAGAATACGAATCGCTAGGCATTTTGACAAAGCTTGCCCTGAGATCCGGAGCTTGATTCAAGGCTGTCTGTTGGAGGCGACGTTGGGCGAGCGGATCGTGGTATCTGCCAAAAACCAACCGACCCCTTCTAGTAAAACAACCCAAGTTTCAGCCACCTTATCGTGCCACCGCACACCCCCAGCGATACCACGCGTCCTGGCTTGCCGACGGACCAGTCGCTGATCGCAGTGCCATTATAGCTGGCGGTGACCGGGGCACCGTCGATGGTGCAGATCGTCTCGCCCGCGCGCCAGCCGCTTGCTTCTGCGGGGCCGCCGCGCATCACGTGGAGCACGCGCAGTCGATCCTTTTCGGTGGCGATCAGCATGCCGCTGGTGGAACGCAGCGGTGGTTTGCCCGTCTGCGGGGTGGTGCCGAATACGATATGGCCCGCGCCGGGGTCCATCAGCACGCGGTATTGCTGCAAAAAGCCTGATCCGATCCGCCCTGCGGCACCAATGGCCTGCGAAAAGCCGCCGCGCCGTTCAATGCGTAGCTCAACCTCGCCGGTCAGCAATTTGCCCACCGCAACGCCCGGTAAAATCGCCAGATCGCTCACCATTGGCCCGGCCAGGCCAAATGCGATCGTTGTGGTGGTTGGCAGGCCGGGAATGCGCGCCGCGCGAAACGCATCTTGCGAGAGCGTGATCGATGATCCGTCGCCGGTATCCACCACCATCGGCGCCAGCCTGCGGCCGCCAAGCGTTATTTCAGTAACATAGACATTTTGGGCAGCCGCGATCCGCAGCGGTGCGCTCACGCCGCGAAACGGCAGCCGGCCTGACTGCAGCAGGCGAAGCTGCATTGCCTGATAATCAATTTCGATTGCATAGGCGTCGATCAGGTCATGCCCCACCAGCACATCAACCGGCTGGGTGCCGCCGGTCGCGGCGGCGGGGAGGGCGGTAACGGCCATGCCGCCGCCCCGCCGCGTCATGCCGCCCAGCGTGATGTTCTGCACCGCCGTCCACCCAATCGGCACTGCGCCGCCAATCGCACTGGCCAGCCCGCGCGGCTGCACCTTCAACCGCGCTTTCGCGGCAAAACTGCGCGAGATGACAGATGCGCTAACCCCGGTATCCAGTACCGCGACAGCAGGCAGATCATTGATTGTTATCGCAAAGCGTATTTGGTTGCCGGGGGTGAGATCAAACGGCACCCAGCGCACCTCGCTATCGGTGGCGAGGGTCGACACAGCTGTGCTGGGTGGCGGTGCGGCACCGATCAGGGCAATAGCCAACAGGATCAGTATTCGGCGCATCGGTATCGACCCTGGCCACCGACCTGCAACCGGCAAGCCGCTTATAATGTTGCTTCCAGATATGCCTGGTCGAACCCGTATTGGCGCGCCTTTTCCAGCGTATAGGGGCGCAGCCCCATTGACCGGTATTCACCGATGATCTTGCCGTCGGCGCTTTCATCGAGATATTCGAATTTGAACAGCTCCTGCGTGACGATGACGGGGCCTTCCATGCCGATCACTTCGGTGATGTTGGTGACGCGGCGAGATCCATCGCGCAGGCGCTTCACCTGGATGATCAGGTCGACCGAATCGGCGATCTGGCGGCTAATGGCTTCCTTGGGCATTTTGATGTCGCCCATCATCACCATGTTTTCCATACGGCCCAGGCATTCGCGCGGAGAGTTGGCGTGGAGCGTACACATGGAGCCATCATGGCCGGTGTTCATCGCGGCGAGCAGATCGAAACACTCTGACCCGCGAATTTCGCCCAGGATGATCCGGTCAGGCCGCATACGCAGCGCGTTCTTTACCAGATCACGAATGCTGATTTCGCCTTGCCCCTCCAGGTTGGGCGGGCGGGTTTCCAGCGGCAGCCAGTGCGGCTGTTGCAGGCGGAGTTCGGCGGCGTCTTCAATCGTCAGCACGCGCTCGCCGGGATCAATCATTTTGGACAGCGCGTTCAGCATTGTCGTCTTGCCCGAACCCGTACCGCCCGAGATGACAACGTTGAACCGGCACGCCCCGGCAATTTTCAGCGCGGTCGCCATTTTAGGGCTCATCGATCCGAACCCGGCCATCATGTCGAGCGTGATCGGGTTGGCGGAGAATTTACGGATTGAGATCGCCGTACCGCGCAAGCTGAGCGGCGGGACGATTACGTTCACGCGGCTGCCGTCTTTCAGGCGGGCGTCGGCAAGCGGCGTGGTCTGGTCGACGCGCCGGCCGACCGAGTTGCAGATGCGCTGGGCGATCTGGAACAGATGTTCCTCATCGCGGAACTGGATATTCGCCAGCTCCAGCTTGCCCTTGCGCTCGATGTAAGTTTGCTCAGGGCCATTGACCATGATGTCCGAAATGTTCGGATCGTTGAGCAGCTCCTCAAGCGGCCCAAGCCCCAACAGCTCGTCGATCAGCACCTTTTCCAGCGCGAACTGCTCGCGGCGGTTGAGCGTAAGCTTCAGTTCGGCCAGCACTTCGCCGATGATCGGGCGGAATTCCTCGGCCAGTTCATCCTTGTTCAGCGTCGCCGCCGCTTCAGGATCGACGCGTTCGAGCAGGCGCGGAAGCACCTGTTCCTTGATTTTGTGGATGGATGTTTCAAATCCCTCCATCCGCGATTGGCCGGCATCGCCTGATGACGCCTGCCGTTCCTGCAGCCGTGCCATCGCGTCCATCGCGGTGCCGGGCATGTTGCCCGTCATTGCCTCTGCGCCACCATCCAGTGGAGGCAGCGGGGCAAGGTCGATCGGTGGAAACTGGTCGCTACCCTGCAAGTCGCCGGGCCGAGCCGGACCACCGCCCTGCATTGGCCGCGCCACGCCGAAAGCTGGCCGCGCGGGCGTGGTGCCGCTGCCCGTTCCGGGGCGTCGTCCAAATGCGCTCATGATAGGGCAATCTTGCTGGTCACACCCTATGCGTAACCGCCAAGGTTTGACGTTTCCTTAACCGTGCGGGTTAGGAAATAATTTTGGTTGGAAATTTTGTATGATCGGGTTGGGACCGCCCCGTTCTCCCTGAACGGGCGGCGGCTGGCAAAGTCGTAAGGCCGGCGGTTCTCAGCCCGCCTGTTCGGCCAGCACCGTCAGCCCGCGCTCGTTCACTTCGGCAAAGCCGCCCTTGATGGGTAGCATTTCCGGTTCGCCCTTTTCGGTGCGGTAGATATGGAGCGCACCGTCACGAACGGTCGACATCAACGGCGCATGACCGTGCAGCACACCAAAATCGCCCTCGCTGCCGGGGACGACGACCATGTACACGTCCTCCGAACGGACGAGCTTTTCAGGGGTGACGAGTTCGAAGTGCAGCATTTCTTTCTTCCTTAAGCCCCTCCCCTTCAGGGGAGGGGTTGGGGGTGGGGACTCTCAGTCTCACCGAGTCCAAGGCCAGAGGAGAGCCCCCACCCCAACCCCTCCCCTGAAGGGGAGGGGCTTGATACGACTTACGCCTCTTGCGCCATCTTTTCGGCCTTGGCGATGGCTTCGTCGATGCCGCCGACCATGTAGAATGCGGCCTCGGGCAGGTGATCATATTCGCCGTCAACGACTGCCTTGAAGCTCTTCACCGTATCTTCGAGCTGCACGAACTTGCCCGAAATGCCGGTGAACACTTCTGCTACGTGGAAAGGCTGTGACAGGAACTTCTGGATTTTGCGGGCGCGGCTGACGGTCAGCTTATCTTCTTCCGAAAGCTCGTCCATGCCCAGAATGGCGATGATGTCCTGCAGCGACTTGTACTTTTGCAGCACGGACTGCACCGCGCGCGCGGTATCATAATGTACCTGGCCCACAACGCGCGGTTCAAGCACGCGGCTGGTTGAATCGAGCGGATCGACGGCCGGGTAAATCCCCAGCTCCGAAATCGCGCGGTTCAACACGGTCGTCGCGTCCAGATGGGCGAACGACGTTGCAGGCGCTGGATCGGTCAAATCGTCGGCAGGCACATAAATCGCCTGCACCGAGGTGATCGAACCCTTGTTGGTCGACGTGATGCGCTCTTGCAGCGCGCCCATGTCGGTCGACAGCGTCGGCTGATAGCCCACGGCCGAAGGAATACGGCCCAGCAGTGCCGACACTTCCGAACCCGCCTGGGTGAAGCGGAAGATGTTATCGACGAAGAACAGCACGTCCTGCCCCTCAACATCGCGGAAATATTCAGCGATCGTCAGGCCGGACAGCGCAACGCGCGCGCGTGCGCCGGGTGGCTCGTTCATCTGGCCGTACACCAGGGCAACCTTGGAACCTTCGCTCGTGGCGACGCCGTCCGCATCCTTGGCGATAACGCCTGCGTCGAGGAATTCATGATACAGATCATTACCCTCGCGGGTGCGCTCACCCACGCCTGCAAACACTGATGTGCCGCCATGGCCCTTGGCGATATTGTTGATCAGTTCCTGGATCAGCACGGTCTTGCCAACGCCAGCGCCGCCGAACAGGCCAATCTTGCCACCCTTTGCATAGGGAGCGAGCAGATCGATCACCTTGATGCCGGTCACCAGAATGGCGCTTTCGGTCGACTGGTCAACGAACAGCGGGGCAGGGGCGTGGATGGGCATCGTATCAACGTTGCCAACCGGGCCAAGCTCGTCGATCGGCTCACCGATCACGTTCAGAATGCGGCCAAGCGTCTTGGGGCCAACGGGCACGCGGATCTGCGATCCGGTATCGGTAACGGTCTGGCCGCGGGTCAGGCCTTCGGTCGCGTCCATGGCGATCGTGCGGACGGTGTTTTCGCCCAGATGCTGCGCGACTTCCAGCACCAGCCGGTTGCCGTTGTTGAACGTTTCAAGCGCGTTCAAAATGGCGGGCAGCTGATCTTCAAACGTCACGTCGACGACGGCGCCGATGACCTGGCTGATCCGGCCTACATTGTTGGTGGTCGCGACGGGCGCGAGAGTGTCGGGGGCGGTTGCCATTATCCGTTCCTTGGGGCTGAAGTCGCGGGGGTGGAACCCGCAGGCGTGAAAGTCAGAGAAATACGGCGGTGGTTCTTGCCGCCGGGAATTAGGTCGCGGGTCAGTGCATAGGCCGCGCCGTCGGTGGTGCCCTTGGTCGGGCGTTCGGACATGATGTTCTGCGTCAGCTTGTCGGCACCCGATACGCCGAGCTGCACGAAACGCTGCTCGATATTCTTGACGAACTGCTTCTTGGCGAACCCGTCATCGCTCAGATCGGTCAGATCGAGCGTGAAGCGTACGGCATTCAGCTTTTCGGCTGTTCCCGTCAGCTCGACATTGCCAACATTCGGTTTCGGCACATCGGAGCGTCCCAACATCGCCGGAATGCCAACGGCCCGGTAACCGTCCTCGGCGGGCGCATAGGCACCGATTCGGAAGCCGATCCGATTCATGATGTCGATTGTCTCGGCGGGTTTGGCAAAAACCTGGGTCCAGCCTGCGGGTGCAAGCGGGGTGGGGGCATAGGTCTCTTTTTCGGGCGCTTTCGGCCCGCACGCGGCGAGTGCCCCCGCCAGCCCCAACAGGGCAGCAAAGACAGTGGCACGCATCACAGGGCCTCGGCACCCGAAATAATTTCGACCAGTTCGGTCGTGATCGCGGCCTGGCGGCTGCGGTTATACTGGATCGTCAGGCGGTTAATCATGTCGCCTGCGTTGCGCGTTGCATTGTCCATCGCGGTCATGCGGCTGCCCTGTTCGGATGCAGCATTTTCCAGCAAGGCGCCGAAAATCTGGATGGCGATGTTACGCGGCAACAATTCGGCAAGGATCGATTCCTCGTCGGGCTCATATTCGACAGCGGCAAGGCTGGTCGATTTCGCGATGCTGGTGTCAATCGCCACCGGGATGATCTGGCGACCGATGGGCTCCTGCACCAACGCCGATTGAAAACGCGCGTAAAACAGGTGCGCCACGTCAAAATCACCGGCTTCGTACCGGGTGATCACATCATCAGCGACGGCGCGGGCATCGGCGAACTTCACCGCCTTGATATGGCCCATTTCGAAATCATGGACGATCTGGCTGGGGTAGAAACGGCGCAACACGCGGCCCTTTTTGCCCGCAATGTAGAAATTCACGGTCTTGCCGTCTGCCATCAGCTCTTCGGCCTTGCGGCGAGCCGCGCGGACGATGTTCGAGTTGAACGCGCCTGCAAGGCCGCGCTCGGACGTGGCAACGATGATCAGATGAACCTGATCCTTGCCAGTGCCCGCGAGCAGCTTTGGTGACGATGCGCTGACGGTAACTTTCGATGCCAGGCTGGCCATTACTGCTTCAAACCGCACGGCATAGGGGCGGCCGGCAACGGCAGCCTCCTGCGCACGGCGCAGCTTTGCCGCAGCGACCATCTTCATCGCCTTGGTGATCTTCTGCGTCGACTTCACAGAGCCGATGCGGACCTTGAGGGCCTTAAGACTTGCCATCGTACCTTTCTCTCCCTCTCCCTTGAGGGAGAGGATACGCAGACTTGGCGGCCTTGCCGCCTAGTCGGAGTTGGTGAGGGTGAGGTGCCCTATCGGGCAGCGCCGCCCCTCACCCAACCCTCTCCCCAACGGGGAGAGGGCTAGATTAACTACGCAAACGTCTTTGCAAATGCCGCCAGTGCCGTCTTCAGCGCTTCGGTCGTTTCCTTGGACAGGTCACGCTTGTCGCGAATGTCGCCCAGAATGTCAGCGTGGTTGGCGCGCATATCGGCCAGCATTGCAGCTTCGTACCGCGTCACCGCGTTCACCGGCACGGCATCGATAAAGCCGTTGGTGCCTGCAAAGATCGACACGGTCTGCTCTTCGAACGGCATCGGGCTGAACTGCGCCTGCTTCAGCAGCTCAGTCAGGCGTGCACCGCGGTTGAGCAGCTTCTGTGTCGATGCGTCCAGGTCCGAACCAAACTGCGCAAACGCCGCCATTTCGCGGTACTGCGCCAGCTCCAGCTTGATGCTGCCCGAAACCTTCTTCATCGCCTTGGTCTGTGCGGCAGAACCCACGCGGCTCACCGACAGGCCGACGTTGATTGCGGGGCGGATGCCGGCAAAGAACAGGTCGGTTTCAAGGAAAATCTGGCCATCGGTGATCGAAATCACGTTGGTCGGGATATAGGCCGACACGTCGCCCGCCTGCGTCTCAATGATCGGCAGCGCGGTCAGCGAGCCTGAGCCATTGTCGCTGTTCATCTTCGCTGCGCGCTCAAGCAGGCGGCTGTGGAGATAGAACACGTCGCCGGGATAGGCTTCGCGGCCCGGCGGGCGGCGCAGCAGCAGCGACATCTGGCGATACGCAACTGCCTGCTTCGACAGATCGTCATAAACGATCAGCGCGTGCATGCCGTTGTCGCGGAAATATTCGCCCATCGCGCAGCCGGTATAGGGTGCGAGGAACTGCAGCGGCGCAGGCTCGGATGCGGTTGCCGCAACCACAATGGTATATTCCATCGCGCCGCTCTCTTCGAGCTGACGGACGATCTGCGCCACGGTGGAGCGCTTCTGGCCGATCGCGACATAGATGCAGTAAAGCTTCTTGCTCTCGTCATCGCCGGCATTGGCGTTCTTCTGGTTGATAAAGGTATCGATCGCGACGGCGGTCTTGCCGGTCTGGCGATCGCCGATGATCAGCTCGCGCTGGCCACGGCCAACGGGCACGAGCGCGTCGATTGCCTTCAGGCCGGTCTGCACGGGCTCATGCACCGATGTGCGCGGGATGATGCCCGGTGCCTTCACTTCAACGCGGCTGCGCTGATCGGAAACAATCGGGCCCTTGCCGTCAATCGGGTTGCCCAGGCCATCGACCACGCGGCCAAGCAGGCCCTTGCCGATTGGCACGTCGACGATCGTGCCGGTGCGCTTGACGACATCGCCTTCCTTGATCTGGCTGTCCGACCCGAAGATCACGACACCGACATTGTCGGCTTCCAGATTGAGCGCCATGCCCTGCACGCCGTTCGAAAATTCGACCATTTCACCGGCCTGGACGTTATCCAGCCCGTGAATGCGCGCAATACCGTCACCCACCGACAGCACTTGCCCGGTTTCAGAAACCTGGGCTTCGGTGCCGAAGCTGGCGATCTGGTCCTTGATGACCTTTGAGATTTCAGCGGCGCGGATATCCATGGGGTGAACCTTTTAGCCTTTCATCGCGAGCGCGAGAGTATGGAGACGGGTCTTGATCGAGCTATCGATCATCTGGCTGCCAATGCGGACGACAAGCCCGCCCAGCAGCGATGGGTCAACCGACAGGTCAACCGAAACTTCACGGCCAATCCGCTGACGAAGCGATTGCTTCAGCGCGGCGACCTGATCATCAGAAAGGGCGTGGGCCGATGCGACCTCTGCCGTTGTTTCGCCGCGAAAATTGGCGGCAAGCTGGCGAAATGCGCGGATAATCGCGGGCAGTTGCGCCAAGCGGCGATTGTCGGCCAGCACACCCAGAAACTTGGTGGTCGTCGCATCCAGTTTCAGCATCTTGGCAACGGCGCCCACCGCCTTTGTGGCGGCACCGCGTGCGATCAACGGGCTGGTGGTCAGCGTTTTAAAGTCGGCTGACTGGTCGAGCGCGGCGCGCACCGTTGTCAGGCTCGCCTCAACCTTATCGATCACCTTTGCATCACGCGCCAGTTCGAACAACGCAGTTGCATAGCGCCCCGGTAAGCTAGCTTGAATACCGCCGGAATTCTCCACGCGATCGACATCCTCATTGGGAACAGAAAAAATTGGCCCCACGCAGAAACAGGGCCGCAAAGGGCCCTTGCTTGGGTTGCGCGGCTGCTAGCATCGGTATCGCGGTGATGCAAGCGGGGTGGTCAATCAAGTTCACAGGGGTGGATGATGGAGCCGTTGGCGAACCCCGAACGCGCTGAATTCTTTTCTTTTTCATCAAACAGTCACATCTGGTTAACCCCGCATTGGGGATTTCAGCCGCATAGATTGCGCGCCTGGCCAATGCTGGGAGCAGCTGGATGTTACTGATGCGCATGGATTCCTCTTCATTTTTCCGATTATCTCTGGCGGCATGGCTGACCGAATGGTTCAATGGTCAAACCACCAGCATTGGTGTCGCTTTGCGCCGCGTGTTGGTTGCGTTGCTGGCTATTCAGGGCGTGCTCGCGCTGACGCTGATCATCGGTGCTTTGTCGACCAGCAACGGTATGCGCGTTTTGGTACGCGAGAAGATCTATCCCATCGCGCAACTTCAACTGGTGACGGACAATTATGCCAAGGCACTGGCCACCGCGCATAAGGTGGTCAGCGGCAATACCTCGAGCGCCGGGGCGCTTGATGTCATCACTACCGCCCGCCAGGAGATTGCACGCAACTGGAAGCTGTTTCGCGCCCATGATCTTGATCCCCGCCATGCCGCGATGATCAGCCGGGTTGATGCCGCGCGCGGCAATGCTAACCGGGCGATAGACGGCCTTGATCAGCTGATCCGCGATCGCCAGACTGAAAAGCTCGCTTTCTTTGTCAGCGGGCCACTGAACGCTGCAATTGATCCGCTCACGGGTGCCAGCGATTCGTTGATTGCGGCGCTGCGCAAGGATGTCGGCGCTGAACAACGCACCATGCAAAACCGGTATCTGCGCGCCTATGTTGTCGTGGCCATCGTCACGGTGATGGCTATATTGGTGGGCTGGTGGGGAATGCGAATCGTTTCGCAACGCATTACGCGCCCGCTTGCGGCTGTTGCGGTGGCCACCCACCATATTACTGATGATAAGCATGATGCCGTCATCCCCGGGTTGGACCGCGATGATGAGATTGGGGCGATTGCCCGTGCGCTGGCCTTTGCCCGCCAGCGATCGATCGACGCGCGCCGCCTGAGCGAGGAATCGCTGCGGGCCGGCGAAACGCTCCACCGTCGCGAAGTGAAGGACCATGCGGCCAAAGCAAAACGTGCGGCCGATCTTGATGCGCTGTTTGCGATCTTCGAAGGCCAGGCAGGCGGTGTCGTCGCCGGGCTGAAATCGGCCGGGCCGCGCCTGCGCGAAACCGCAGCAGCCATGTCAGGCGAGGCGGCGGAGGCTGAGCATCATGCGCTTGCTACTGCTGCGCTGGCTGAACAGAGTGCGGCCAGCGCACGCACAATTGCCCAGTCGAGCGCCGCGCTTGCCAGTGCAATCGACAATATCAGCCGCGCCGCCAATGATTCGCGCAGCGGCGTTGGCACCGTTCGCACCCGCACGCTGGCCGGGCGTGATCATGCCGAATCGCTTGGCGAGCTGGTGAACGAAATCGCGTCAGTGCTTGATTTTATCGCGATCATCGCCGGGCAAACCAATCTGCTTGCGCTGAACGCGACGATAGAGGCAGCGCGCGCTGGCCCTGCCGGGCGCGGATTTGCGGTGGTTGCTGAAGAGGTGAAGGGCCTTGCCCGGCAAACACAATTGGCCGCTGGCAAGATCGAATCGCGCCTTGCCGCTGTGCGGGAAGCAAGCGCCACGGTGCTGTCAACAATCGAATCGATTGATTCGTTGGTCGCCGGGCTTGATCAGTCAGCCACCAATGTTGCCGATGCCGTAGAACAGCAGCGCGATATGACGCGGCGCATCGCCAGGGCCATTGCCGAAGTGGAAGGTGGCACAGCGGATGCCGCCGCCAGCATGCAAACGCTGCATGGCCGCGCCGAACGCACGCGGGGCACCGCTAGTGATCTGGCCAGCACTGCCGATGCGGTTGCGGGCAATGTTGATCGGCTGCGCGGCCACATCAACCAGTTGATCGCCGACGTGCGCGCGGCCTGATTGGCCTGACCCGGCTTCCACTGTCCGTTGCTGCCGTTAAAAGGGCGGGGCAAGCAACGCGGGGGAGAAGATGATGGCGGACGGCACGATGACGCGGATGATGATGGCCGATGGGGTGGAGGTTGCCGTCTATCACGTCGCGCCAAGCGGCGCGCGGCGCGGTGGGCTGGTGCTGGTGCAGGAAATTTTCGGCGTTACCGATCACATCCGCGATCTGTGCGATGAATATGCACAGGACGGTTATGAGGTTCTTTCACCAGCCCTTTTCGACCGTGAACACCCCGGTTTTGAGGCTGACTATACCGGAGAGGATTTCGCCCGCGCGGTGCAACTCGCGCGCGAACTCCACCCGTTCGACCAGAGCCTTGCCGATGTGCAGACCTGTATCGATGCGCTCTCCCCCAAAGGCCCGGTATTCGTTGTTGGCTATTGCTATGGCGGCTCCATCGCATGGTTCGCCGCAACCCGGATGCACGGCGTTACCGCGGCATCGGGCTATTATGGCAGCTTGATACCAGGCGCCGTGGCTGAGGAACCCAAAGTGCCGGTGGTCCTGCACTTCGGCCGGTTCGATAGCGGCATCCCCATGGAAGGCGTCGACAAGCTAACCGCCCGCGATTGGCCCAACGCCACTGTCCATGTGTACGAAGCCGGGCACGGCTTCAATTCAGACCGCCGCAAGGATTACCACGAACCCAGCGCTGACCTGGCCCGCGAGCGCACGCTGGAATGGTTCGAGGCGCATGGGGGGTAGGCGCCTGCGGTTGCGGGTTTTGATCGCAACGCGCGGGATGTGACGCGTCGTCACACCTGCTAATTCGGTTGCATGAGCACAACAGACACCATCAACGCAGACGCCGCCTGGGCCGCCTTCATCGCACGTGACCGGCATAGCGACGGGCGGTTTGTCGGCGCGGTGAAGACCACCGGCATTTACTGTAAGCCAAGCTGCCCGGCGCGGCACCCAAAGCGGGAGAATGTTGTGTTCTACCGCGATCCGGCTGAGGCACTCGCCGCCGGATATCGCGCCTGCCTTCGATGCAAGCCCGATGAGGTGGGGCGCGACCGGGTTGCCGTTGCCCGTGCTGTTGCGCTGATCGAGGCGGCTGAGACGCCGCTCGGCTTTACCGAATTGGCAGCAGAGGTTGGCTATGCCCCCCATCATTTCCACCGGTTGTTCAAACGCGCCACGGGCGTGACGCCCGCCGCCTATGCGCGCGGGCTGCGGGCACAGGCGGCGGCTCACGCGCTGACAAACGAAGCGACCGTTACCGGGGCGATTTATGAGGCCGGCTATTCCGCCCCCAGCCGCTTTTATGAAGGCGTCGGCAAGCGGTTGGGGATGACGCCCAGCGCCTGGAAGCGCGGCGGGGCGGGGGCCACGATCCGCTGGGTGCTGGCGGAAACCAGCCTAGGGACATTGCTGGTCGCGGCGACCGATAAGGGGTTGTGCCGGGTATCGTTTGATGAGGGGGAGGCGGCGCTGCGGGTGCGTTTTCCGCATGCAGAAATTGTGCCCGGTGGCGCGGCGCTGGCTGATCTGGCCGCGCAAGTGGTGGCAAGCGTTGAATCGCCCGACCGCGATCTTGATTTGCCGCTCGATGTGCAGGGTACGGCGTTTCAGGAAGCGATCTGGCAAGCCTTGCGGCAAATTCCGCCGGGCGAAACGCGCACCTATACCGAGCTTGCGACCGTCGCGGGCAATCCGCGGGCGGTGCGGGCTGCGGGCACTGCCTGCGGGGCGAATCATCTGGCCGTCGTCATCCCCTGCCACCGCGCCCAGCGCAGCGATGGCACCATGGGCGGCTATGCATATGGCGTGGACCGCAAAATCATCCTCAGGAACCGCGAAGGAGTGGAATAATGCCCTATCAGATCGAAGGTTTGCCGGTGGAACGCTTTGCCGGCCTGTTCGGCGCAGATACGGCAGCGCTGGCGGCGCAGGGTGTTGTTCGCGTTACCGCGCAGCACAAGCCGGGCTATCCCTGCCGCATCACGCTGGAGGATGCCGAGCCGGGCGAGACGCTGTTGCTGGTGAATTACGAGGATCATCCCGTCGCTACGCCGTATCGCAACCGGTATGCGATTTACGTGCGCGAAGCGGCGCTCGCGCCCGCAAAACTGGTTGATACGCTGCCTGCGATATTTGAAAACCGCCCGATTGCGCTGCGCGCATTTGATGCCAACGGCATGTTGCAAAACGCGGCGCTGGCCCTTGCGGGGGATGTTGATGCGCAGATCAAACGGCTGTTTGCCGATCCCGCAATTGCCTATCTGCAGGCGCATAATGCCGCCCATGGTTGCTTTGCGGCGCGCATTGATCGCGCGGCGGCTGATTAGGGTCACTCGCCCGCAAATGTCGGCCCATCCTTGTAAGGCCCGCTGCGGCAGCTAAGGATAGCGGCTGCACTAGGGGAACCACTATGGACGACATCGCCACCAAGCCGCGCGGCAAAAGCCTTGTGTGGCGGATCATCCATTTCCCCCCGATGACGCTGGTTGTCGCCTTTGGCGTGATGGCGGGGGCCAGCGTGATTGCCACCGGGCTTGCCGCCGCGGTGGGCGCGCGAAGCAATGGCCAATGGGCAATCATTGGCGGGTCGATCGTCGCGGCGGTGTTCATGCTGGCCTATATCGGCTTTGGCCGGTTGGTCGAACACCGACAGCTAAGCGATGTGTCGCTAAAGGGCGCCCTGGTTGAACTGCTGGCGGGCTTGGCAATCGGCGCGCTGCTGTTTTCGTTGGTGGTCGCGGTGATCGCGTTGCTCGGCGGGTATCAGGTGGTCGGCACGCGGCCTGCCAGCGTCCTTTACCCGATTATCGGGCTGTCAATCGTGTCAGGCGTGACAGAGGAAATCATGCTGCGCGGGCTGTTTTTCCGCATCATCGAAAACTGGTTGGGCAGTTGGGTGGCGCTGGCGCTGTCAGCTGCCCTGTTTGGCGCGCTGCACCTCGGCAATCCCAACGCGACCCTGGTGGCGGGCGGTGCGATTGCGATCGAAGCGGGCGTGATGCTGGCGGCGATTTATATGGTCACCCGGCGGCTATGGGCGGCGATTGGGCTGCATGCGGCGTGGAATTTTACCCAGGGCGGCGTGTTCGGCATTCCGGTTTCGGGTTTTGATGTGCAAGGGCTGCTGGTGCCGCGTATTACTGGCCCTGAGCTGCTGACCGGCGGCGATTTTGGTGCCGAAGCATCGCTGCCCGCCATGTTGATCTGCACCGCCTTCGGCATTGCGCTGTTGGTGATTGCCGCCCGCCGGGGGCGAGTGATTCAGCCTTATTGGCGGCGATAGCGGCGCGACTGCCGCCAATTTACCGTTCGCCCTAAGTGCAGGTGCAAGGGACGTCTGCTGCGTGCATCGTAAACGAGGGCTTCGATCTCGCAGCCCCGAACAGGCGTGCTGCATCATGGGCCCTGACACAAGTTCAGGGTAATGCCGCGCTTTTGAAACCGATTACCGTTCCATCAAACTAGCTTGCCTTGGGCGGCACCACCGCAGGCGCGCCCATATCCACCGGCGCGCAATCATAGACCAGCCACTCATCGGGCCGGGCGGGCAGGGCATCACGGATCAAGGTTTGCTGCCGGGCGAGCAATTGGCGTTCGGCCTCGCTGGAGGTGCATGCCTTTTGCTTTACGGCCCCGCGCAGCGCCCGCGCCTTGCTCATCTGGGCGGCGTTCAACAGATACCGGCTTTCCGAATAGCTGCGTGTGGCCAGATCATATTCCAGCACCGACACGGTCTGTTCGTCGTTGGGCACCAATATCCGGTCCCACTTCGCGCCGTTTTCGGCATATTGGGTGCGCCCGTTCATACAGCCATCTGGCTGCCAGTCGATCGTCAGATCGGTGGGGTTCGACAGGTTGATCCGGCTGCGGTCAGGCGCGATCTTGCACAGCATCTTGCCAAAACTGGCCTGCGCTTGCGTGGCAGGCAGCGCAACCGGCGCTGCTGCGGGCACCGTCACATCGCCAAATGGCCGGGTGAGAAACACCACTGTCGCGGCGATAATCAACACGCCGCCCCCGGCAGCCGACCAGATGGCGCTGCGCCTGCGCCCGCGCGATTCGAAGATGCCGGCACCCCCAACAGCCAGCGCGCCCAGCACCAGCAACACGCCGGCAATCGCGATCACATTCTCGCGCTTGCGTTCGGCGGCAAGCTGCGCCTTGTCGAGCGCAATGCCGCGTTGCACCGCCTCTCGCGTGGCGACGGCCTGCGCATCGGCGGCGCGTGCTTCTGCTGAGCGGAGCTGCGCGTCCTGCCCCTGACGCAGACGTTCCTCTCCGCTGACGCAGGTGGCGGTGGTCTGGGCAAAGGGCTGCTTTGCTTCGCGCAGGAACGCCGCGATTTCGGAAAAGGCAACCGCAAAGCCAAAGCTCGAATCGCCTTCTTCCGCCTTTGTCACTGCCGAATTGGCGCCGATCACCCGACCGCAAACATCCATCAGCGGTCCGCCCGAATTGCCACGTGCGATACCGGCGGTATGGAGCAGAACATCAACGCCCGTCAGCTTGCGCGTGCCTGAAAAGCCGCCCTGGGATCGCACCGGGCTAAGCGGGCGGATGTAATCAGCAGCGCTCTGTGCGGTCGCGACATCGACATTGCCGGGATAACCAAGCGCGATCACGGTCTCGCCATCAGTGGCAATGCCGGGAAACATCGTGAGCGGTGGCAGGCGGGTGCCAGTAAATTCGATCAATGCCAGATCGCGCTGCGCATCATAGGCGATCAGCTTGCCCTGATAGGATTTGTCACCTTCTGAAGGGACAACGCCGATCACGACATTGTCGGGGTATCGCGCCGCAAGCTCCACGACATGCGCGTTGGTAACAATCCGGTTTGGTGAAACGGCAAAGCCGCTACCATGCCCAAAGCCGACCACTTCGCCTTCTGCCGATGCAATCGTTACCACGCGCACCACGCCGCGCGCCGCCGCCGAAATGTCATCAGCGCGGGCGGGGGCAGAAAAAGCCATGATCGACAGCAACCCTAGCAGCGCCGGAAACACGCGCATTTCGGGTAGTGAGAATCGGAACGGGAGGGTCATCTTCATGACTGACTGTCTGGCACCAAGCCGACCGTCATAAAAGCGGCAATCGCCTTTGCCATTGCTAATCTTGGCGGATGGTCAATCACTCGCGGGCGAACCAGCTTTGGCATTTTCGGCACCGTCGGGCTTGGTGTTGGTGTCTTTATTTTTATCATGAGGGGCTGTGGCGCCGTTCTGGCCACCATTTTCGAGCGGACTCGACGAACGGCCTTTGGTCATGAACGCCAGCGCCGCCTTTGGTCCGTTCTTGTCCAGAACGTCGATCGTGGCGCTCGCCAATGCGGCAAGCCCCCCGCCATGCGGGCTGAAGGCTACCGGACCAAGCGCCAAGCGCGCGATAGCGGCGTTGCCCTGGGTCAAAAACATGCCCGCCGCCGTCATCCGCAGCCCGGGATCGAAGGGAGCAAGCTCATAGGCATAGGCCAGGGCGTCTTGCGCATTTTTGGTGGGCGTCTGGCCCGCCGCCAGAAAGCTTTCGTAAAACAGAAACAACGCCTCGGCATTTTCCAGGTCAATCTTGTTGGCCGCGAGGAAAGAGCGCCGCACCGCCGTCCAACGCGCCGGATCTCTTACGCCATTGCGCACCGCCACAGCCATCGCGGTCCTCCCTTGGTAAATCAGCGCCGCAAAGTTGCGTGGATCAGCGGCGATGGCACGGTCGGCAGCCGCTTTGGCCGCATCAAATTGTTCGGCATCATGCGCGGCCTCGGCTAACACCGCCTGCACAACAGGATCTTTGGGAAAGGGGGCGGCCAGCTTGTCGGCCAGCGCATAAACGGCAGGCGCTGTGGCGCGATTGACACCGCGCGTCGAGCGCAGGAGCGCTGGCATCACCGCAGCCGCACCGGGCGACAAGGGAGTCACTTCAACCGGCCCGATACCAAGCGCAGCAGGCTCCAGGACAAATCCTGACAGGCGATTGGCCGCATAACGATTCAATTGCTTATCGAGCGCGCCGAGATCGCCGAATACGGCAGCAGCTTCGATCGTGCTCTTGCCACTGTTCAGGGCCTTCACATAGGCCGATAACAGCGATCGGCGTTCGGATGACACCATCAAGTAATGCGTCAACAGCCAGCCGCGCCCATAGATTTGTGTTTTCTTGTCCAGCGGCAATGCATTGATGTCTGCAGCGATGATCTGCTTCATTGACATGCTAGGCAACAGGATGTCGCGAGCGCGGTACTGTGGCGCAGCGCCAATGGTGATCCCGCCATCCTTGTTGAATAAGGCAGTGGCGGTGAATTCGGCGAATCCTTCTGTATACCAGGCCGGGAAGGCCAGATTTGGCCAGCTTGAGATCATGAAATGATGAGCATATTCGTGCAGAAGCACCGTTTGTGCGCTTAGTCCAAGCTGGCCTTCGCCCACGCCCTGGCGCGGCACAAAGGCGACTGCCCCTGTCGCGCGCGGCAGGTAAAAGCCGGCGGTGCCGCTCTGCCCCTTGCCCGCAAGCTTGGCCACATCGCCTGTATCATCAACAACATAAACGGTCAGTCGACGCGAAGAAGAAGCACCGTCATCATCCTTGCTGAATAAGACGCGCAATGCGCGGTCAAATCGTTCCAGCTTGGTCGCAAAGGCACGTAGCCGTTCGGGCTTGTCATCGGCATAAACGACAAAATGGGCAGACCGCGCCTGATGCCAATCGGCGCTGGCCGGGGCGGCTGGCGCAATAACCAGTGCAACCAACCCAGCAAACCAGCCCCGCGCCATGCCGCGAATAGCCATCGCCTTACCCCTCCCGATCAACTTTCTTCGTTTAGCATGCTGAACTTAGACGAAGCTATACGGATCGACATCAACGGCAATCCGCACCTTTGCCGGATAGCGGAGCACGCCCAGCCAATCGCGGATTACATCCTGCACGTCCAACGCACGGCGAGCATGCACCAGCAGGCGAAACCGGTGGCGACCGCGCAGCATCGCCAGCGGCGCGGGGGCGGGGCCATAGACGTACATGCCGTCGCGGTCGGGTGCGGTGCGCTTGATTTCGCGTGCCAGTTCCTCGGCGGCCTGGCGATCTTCGGATGAAATGATAATCGCGGCGTAACGACCAAAGGGCGGGGCATCCGCCTCGCGCCGGGCCTCGGTCTCTGCCGCGTAAAATGCATCGGCATCACCCTTTACCAACGCCTGCATCACCGCAGCCTGGGGGCTGTGCGTCTGGATGAAAACATGGCCGGGCTTGCGTTCGCGCCCCGCGCGGCCGGCAACCTGGCTGATCTGTTGAAAGGTGCGCTCCGCTGCGCGCAAATCGCCGCCGCCCAGCCCCAGATCAGCATCAATCACGCCAACAAGTGTCAAATTGGGAAAATGATATCCCTTGGTCACCAGCTGGGTACCAATGACGATGTCGATATCGCCTGCCTCCATCCGCTGCACGAACTCGGCAGCCTTGGCGGGCGACCATAATGTGTCTGAGGTGACGACCGCGCGTTTTGCGTCTGGCCAATATAGCGCCACTTCGTCCGCGATCCGCTCCACCCCCGGCCCGCACGCCACCAGCGTATCGGGGTTGCCGCATTCGGGGCATGCCTCTGGCACCTGCTCCACATGCCCGCAATGATGGCAGGCAAGGCGACGGACGAGCCGGTGTTCGACCATCCAGGCGGTGCAATTGGGGCACTGAAATCGATGTCCGCAGGTGCGGCACAAGGTAAGCGGGGCATAGCCGCGCCGGTTGAGGAACAGCAGCACCTGTTCGCCGCGCGCGCGCGTTTCATCGATCGCGCGCACCAGTCGCGGCGCGATCCAGCGGCCGCGTTCGGGCGGCTCGGCGATCAAGTCAATCGCCTCGATCACCGGCATTTGCGCGGCACCATATCGGCCCGGCAATTTCAGTTCGGCATAGCGGCCAAGCGCCACCTGATGCCGCGTTTCAATCGCTGGCGTGGCGGACGCGAGCACCACCGGGCAGCCCTCAAACTTCGCGCGCATCACCGCCACATCACGGGCGTGATAATGCACCCCATCTTCCTGCTTGAAGCTGGTTTCATGCGCTTCATCAACGATGATCAGCCCCAGTCGGGCATAGGGCAGGAACAGCGCAGATCGCGCCCCCACCGTCACCAGCGCCTCGCCACTGGCAATCGCCCGCCACGCCCGGCGGCGCTGCGACTGGCGCAGGTCCGAATGCCACGCCACCGGCGCGCAGCCGAACCGTGCGGCAAAGCGCGTCAGAAATGGTTCGGTCAGCGCAATTTCGGGCAACAGCACCAATGTTTGCCGCCCCGCACGAATTGCCGCCGCAATCGCTTCAAAATAGACTTCAGTCTTGCCGGAACCCGTTACCCCGTCGAGCAAGGTTGGCGCAAAGCCCTGATCCGTCACCGCTGCCGCCAGCACGCCTGCCGCTGCTGCCTGATCGCTCGACAAAGCGGGCGGGGCAAAATCGGGATCGGGCAGCGGATAGGGGCTGTCGATCGCCACCTCCACCGCCGCAATCGCGCCCGCCTTCACCATTCCCCGGATGACCGCATCACTCACCTGAGCAGCCGCAGCGAGCTCGCGAATCAGGCCCTGCCGGTCGCCAATCCGGTTCAGCGCCTGTGCGCGCTGCGGCGTCATGCGTGGCGGCATCGTGCCGGTTGCGCGATACTCGGTCACCGTCCGCGCGCCGTCTAACGCCGACGTGGAGGCCAGCGCCATCCGCAGCACCGATGCCGGCGGCGCGAGATAATAATTGGCGGTCCATTCGATCAGGCGGCGCAGCGGGGCGGGGATGGGCGGCGCATCGATGATGGACACCAGATTGCGCAGCCGGTTATCGCCAACCTCCGCATCCGAAGGCATCCGGTCAGCCTCCCACACCACCCCGATCAACTGGCGCGGCCCCAGCGGCGCGACGACGATCGACCCCGGCGCGACGACCATCCCCTGCGGCACCCGGTAATCGAGCGGCCCCAGGGCAGAGTTCATGATGATGACGCGGGCGCGGGACATGCACCCTAAATCAACACTGCGCACCGGCAGTGCAAGCTTTCGGATCGCGGCCGATTGGGTTAGGCGGGCGCAACAGGAGCAGGAGCCACCTATGAAATTCTTCGTCGACACCGCAGACACCGCCGAAATCCGTGACCTTACCGATTCGGGCTTGGTTGACGGTGTCACCACCAACCCGTCGCTGATCGCCAAATCAGGGCGCAAGTTTCTGGAGGTGGTTGAGGAGATTTGCGGCATCGTTGACGGGCCGGTTTCGGCTGAAGTCGTCGCGCTCGACCATATTGGCATGATGCGCGAAGCGGAAATCCTGCGCAAAATCGCGGATAATGTCGCGGTGAAGGTGCCGCTGACGATTGACGGGCTGAAGACGTGCAAGGCGCTGACCGATGATGGCACGATGGTGAACGTAACGCTGTGTTTTTCCGCCAATCAGGCGCTGCTGGCGGCAAAGGCGGGGGCGACCTTCATCTCGCCCTTCGTCGGGCGGCTGGATGATATCGGCCTCGACGGGCTTGATCTGATTCGCGATATCCGCCTGATTTACGATAATTATGCGTTCGACACCGAAATCCTGGTCGCCAGCGTGCGCCACCCGGTGCACATCCTCGAAAGCGCGCGCATTGGCGCTGACGTGATGACGGCACCGCCTGCTGTGATCCGCCAACTCGTCAAGCATCCGCTGACGGACAAGGGCATCGAAGGCTTCATGGCCGATTGGGCGAAGAGCGGCCAGACGATCGGGTGATGGAAAACCTTCTCTCCGCTGGGGAAAAGGATACGAAGCCTTATGAGCGCAGCGAATTAGGCGCAGTTGGATGAGGGGCGGCAGCGCGGCGTGACGGACGGCGCTTCCCCCTTACCCAGCGGCGACTAGGGCCGCATGATGAATGCGACCCAAGTCTGCGCAACCCTCTCCCTGCGGGGGCGAGGGGAAATGCAGATAGCCGTTTTAAGCTCCGTCTCGCTGTGTCCATTGCGCGGCGACGCACCTTGCCCTCCCCAAAGCGTCGAGAGACAGCTAGACGGACGCTATGGCGCTTCCCGATGCTCTCGCTCAGGCATTTGCTGATCACCTGCGCCGCGACCGGCGGCGATCGGTGCATACCGTGCGCGCCTATCAGGCGACCGCTGAGCGGCTGATGGCTTTTCTGGCGGGGCATTGGGGGGAGGCGGTGGATGCCGCTGCGCTTGCCCGCATTTCCACCGCTGATTTGCGCGCCTTCCTCGCGCTGCGGCGGGGGGAAGGGCTGACCAATGCTTCCGCCGCGCGCGAACTGTCTGCGGTGCGCGGTTTCCTGACATTTGCGAGCGAGGGCCATGTCGCCCCCACGCTGAAAGGGCCGCGCGTGAAAAAGGGTGTGCCGCGCCCGGTTTCCCCCGACGAAGCCGTTGCGCTGGCCGAGGATGTGGCGGAAAGCGCCGCCGAACCCTGGATTGCCGCGCGCAACTGGGCGGTGCTGATGCTGCTCTATGGTGCGGGTTTGCGGATTGGTGAGGCGGTGGGGCTTACCGGGGCAATCCTGCCGCTGAGTGAGGCGATGCCAGTAACCGGCAAGCGCGACAAGACCCGCATCGTGCCGCTGCTGCCGCAAGTGCGCGCGGCGATTGAGGATTATGCGCGGCTCACCCCCTGGCCAATTGATCGCACCCAGCCGCTGTTCCGCGGGGCCAAGGGCGGGCCGTTATCGCCCGCGATCATCCGGCGATCGGTGCAGGCGGCGCGCACCCGGCTGGGCCTTTCTGAACGCACCACCCCGCATGCGCTCCGCCATTCGTTCGCAACGCATTTGCTGGGGCGCGGCGCGGATTTGCGGTCGTTGCAGGAGCTGCTGGGCCATGCCAGCCTCAGCTCAACGCAGATTTATACGCAGGTGGATGCAGCGCATCTGCTCGACGTGTACCGGAACGCCCATCCACGGGCTTGAGAAGAGCCGCCGCGTCACCCCTCCCTTTCGGCAGTTATCCCCTTCAGCCAAGGAAGCGCGCCAGTTCCAACAGAATGCCGGGTTCCTTGTTCCCCCGCGAAGGCGGGGGCCCAGACTGGACTCCCGCCTTCGCGGGAGAACACCAAAGTTGTCCTTGGTTGAACGCAATAACTACCCTCCCCTGAAACGGAGGGCCTTTTTAGGTAACGAGTCTTGAGCTAACGTAAGAGACTGTGCGTCGAAAGGCTCAGCCCAAACGGTTATATGATTGAAAAAAAATCATTTTTTAGCCTCACCCACTCGCCCGCCACCGCACCACCCGCCACACATACGCCACAACCGCCAGCACCAGCAGCACCGTCGCTGCAGGCCCCACATATTTATCAAGATCATGAAACCGCATGCCCAACCAGTAACCGGCCCCCACCAGCACCGCATTCCAGATCGTGATCCCGGCGGTGGACCACAGCAAAAACCGCCCGCGTGGCATTCGCGCCAGCCCGGCGGGGATTGATACGACGGTGCGGCCAATCGGCATGAACCGGAAAAAGAACACCACCCACTGGCCATGCTTGACGAAAAACCGCTGGAGCGCCTCCACATCACGCCATTCCACTGTCAGCCAGCGGCCATAACGGTCGATAAAGGGGCGAAACCGTTCATGCCCCAGTCGGTGGCCAATCTCATACCAGAAAACATTGCCCAGCAAGCTGCCGACGGTGCCCGCGATCATCAGCGGCACGACGTGCATCTGCCCATGCGCCACCGCGATTCCGCCCAGCCCCATCACCACTTCGGATGGCACCGGCGGGATCACATTTTCCAGCACCATCAGCAAAAAAATGCCCAGATAGCCGCCGGTGTTGAGCAAATTCAGGAAAAATTCGGTCATGCCGGGGCCAGGGTTCAGCAGAGGCTAGGCCGCCGCTGCAACCTTTGCCTCAATCGCGTCCCAGATCAGCCCGGCGACGTCGGTGCCATCAAACGCCGCAATCGCAACGATGCCGGTCGGTGAAGTGACATTGATCTCCGTCAGCCATTTTCCGCCAATCACATCAATGCCGACGAACAACAGCCCGCGCTTTTTCAGCTCAGGCCCCAGCACCGCACAGATTTCGCGCTCTTCAGGCGTCAGCTCGGTTTTCACAGCCGATCCGCCGACCGCCAGGTTCGAGCGGATCTCGCCTTCGCCCGGCAAGCGGTTGATCGCGCCTGCCACCTCGCCGTCGACCAGCACGATCCTTTTGTCGCCCTTTGCCACATCGGGCAGGAACGCCTGCACCATATGCGGTTCGCGCCAGGCGGTGTTGAACACCTCGACCAGCGCCGACAGGTTGGCACCGTCAGCCCCCACCTTGAAGATAGCCTTGCCGCCATTGCCGTGCAGTGGCTTGATGACGATTTCGCCGTGCTGCGCCAGAAACCTGCGCGCCTCGTCAAGCGAGCGGGTGACGAGCGTGGGCGGCATGAATTGCGGAAAATCGAGCACGAACACTTTTTCGGGCGCGTTGCGGACATTGGCGGGGTCGTTCACCACCAACGTCCGGTGCGCGATCCGCTCTAACAGATGCGTTGCGGTGATATAGCCCAGATCAAATGGCGGGTCTTGCCGCATCAGCACCACATCAACCTGCTCGCCCAGATCAAGCCGGGTTGGCTCACCGAAACTGAAATGGTTGCCGGCTTGGCGCTGCACCGTGACGGGGTGGGCGTGCGTCCACACATGACCGTCGGCATAGTTCAGGTCTTCGGCGGTGTAATGGAACAGCCGGTGCCCCCGCGCTTGCGCCGACAGCATGAGGGCAAAGGTCGAATCGCCAGCGATATTGATGCTGTCGAGCGGGTCCATCTGGACAGCGACGGTAAGCGACATTCGGTTTGTTTCCTGAATTCCGTTTGCCCTGAGCTTGTCGATGGGGTGCCCTGCTTTTCGGCGGCGGAAAAGAAAGGCAAGGCGTCGACAGGCTCAGCCCAAACGGGGTGGGAGAAGGTTGCCCGTTATCTAGGACGGCGCGGACCGAAAGTCACCCGATCCACGCATTTTCGATATGGCGGGGTCGGGTACCCGGCGCGATCAGGATCACGTCGACGCGGATGTCTTCACCCGCCGTCGCATAAACGGGCATCAGCATTTCAGCCGCGGCGGCCACTCGGGCCAATCGCCGCGCATCGATTGCAAAGTCCAGTTCGGCAGCGGTCGCCCGCACCTTCACCTCAACAAACGCAATCAGGTTTGATTTACCGGCAACCAGATCGACCTCGCCCAGCGGCGTGCGCACCCGGCGCGCGAGTATCCGCCAGCCCTTCAGCCGCAGATACCACGCCGCCAACCGCTCCCCGCGCCGCCCGCGCGCTTCGGCGGCCTGGCGCGCTGCCGTCAAGGTTTCAATTCCAGGGCCCGCGCATACAGCGCCTTGCGGTCCAGCCCCAGCTTCTTGGCGACCTCGCTCGCGGCCTGCCCAGTCGACAGGCGGGTAAGTGCCTCGGCCAGCGCTGCATCACCATCGGCGGCGCTGGCGGCTTCGGGCGGCCCGGGGGGAGCAACGACCACCACAATCTCACCCTTTGGCGGGGCATCGGCATAGCGGGCGGCAAGGCTGGGCAGGGTGCCCGTCACCGCTTCCTCGAAATGCTTGGTAATCTCGCGCGTTACCGCCGCCTCGCGATCTCCCAGCCCCTGCGCCAGCGCGGCGAGCAGTGCGCCCAGCCTTGGACCCGATTCATAAATCACCAGCGTGGCGCGTACCCCGGCAATCTCCGCAATCGCCTCTGCCCGTGCATGCTGCTTGGGGGGCAGAAAGCCGAGATACAGGAACCGGTCCGTCGGCAATCCCGCCAGCGTCAGCGCCGCCACCGCCGCGCACGGGCCGGGCACGGTGACCACATTATGCCCCGCCGCGCGGGCATCGCGCACCAGCTTGTATCCCGGATCGGAAATCAGCGGCGTCCCGGCATCAGACACCAACGCCACGGCTTCTGTCGCCATGCGGGCAACCAAACCGGGCCTAACCTGTTCGGCATTATGATCGTGATAGGGCGTCATTGGCCGTTTCACGCCGATATGGTTTAGCAGTTTGCCCGTCACGCGACTGTCTTCGACCGCGATTATCGCAGCATTCGCCAGAACATGCGCGGCGCGCGGTGACAGATCACCGAGATTGCCGATCGGGGTGGCAACGATATAGAGACCGGGCAAGAGTTCAGCGTTCATCGGGGATCGTCATGGCAGAGGCAGTAAGCAAACCGCAACTGGGCAAAGCGCAAAGGCTGGTTGGCCGGTTGCGTAACATCGCTTTGGCGGCAGGCGCGGCGATAGTGCTGGCGGGCTGCCAGACGGTGGTGCCACGCGGGCCTGTTCAGCCCGTCAACCGCCCGGCAGCAACGCGCCCGGTGCAGGCGGTGCAACCCCGCGTCGATGCTGGCATTCCGCAGGATGTGGCGCGTCAGCGCGTTGCGCTGCTGGTGCCGCTGACCGGGGGCAATGGCGGCGTTGGCCAGTCGATTGCCAATGCAACGCAGCTTGCCGTGCTGGATACCCGGAATGATCGTATCCGCATTACCAATTACGATACCAATTTGGGTGCCGCAGCGGCGGCGCGGCGCGCCATTGCGGATGGGAACAAGCTGATTCTTGGGCCGCTGCTGGCTGATGATGTCCGCGCAGTTGCGCCAATTGCGCGGGCGGCGGGCGTGCCGCTGATCGCGTTTTCAAACGATACCAGCGTGGCCGGCGATGGCAGCTATGTCATGGGCTATGCCCCGGCCGAATCGATCGCGCGGGTGGTTTCCTTTGCGCGCAGCAAGGGATTGACGAGCTTTGCCGGGCTGGTGCCCAACGGGCTATACGGCGAACGCGCATCCACCGCATTGCTGCGCGCTGTAGAGGCTGCGGGCGGACAGGTGGTGACGCTGCAAACCTATGATCGCGCACCGGGATCAATCACCGCCGCGATTACCCGCATGTCGAAAAATTCATCCTATCAGGCGGTGCTGATCGCCGATAGCGGCGGTACGGCGGCAGTTGCCGTCCCCATCCTGCGAAAAAATGGCGGCGCGACCGCGCAGATTCTGGGTACTGATTTGTGGAATGCGGAAAGCGCGATCACCAGTGCGCCCGCACTGAGCGGTGCATGGTTCGCCAGCGTATCGGACAATCTTTACCGGCAATATGCGGTCAAATACCGTGCGCGCTTTGGTGTGGCACCTTACCGGCTGTCGAGCCTGGGCTATGATGCGGTGCTGCTGACGGTGCGGATCATGCGCGATTGGGCGATTGGCGCGCCGTTCCCGACTAACCGGCTGGATGATCGCGGCGGTTTTGCGGGCATTGACGGCGCGTTCCGCTTTGGCCGCGACGGCGTGGCCGAACGCGCGCTGGAAGTGCAGGAGATCCGGGCGGGCACAACGACGGCGGTGTCGCCAGCCCCAACGGGGTTCGCGCGGTAGCGGTTGGGACTAGGGGATCATTAACGTTTATCGTTACCCCGGACTTGTTTGGTAGTTATCCCGTTCAACCAAGGACAGCTTTGGTGTGTGGCGGAACAAGAGGCTCGGAATTCGATTGGAATTGGTGCGCTTAATGAACAGGCCTCAATAACTCCCCATCACCCAATCAGGGCAGCGATCACCGCGTTCAGCACCGGCATCCCGGCGTCTGTCGCGCGCAGGCGGTGGCCCTCGCATATGATCAACCCCTCCGCCTCCAGCAGCGTTGCAGCGCGCGCATCGACCACGCCGTCCACCTTGCGCCCGCCCAGCGCCGCGACCCGCGCAAGATCAACCCCCTCGCGTAGCCGTAATCCCATCAGCATCGCCTCGGTCAGCCGCATATCGGGGGCAAGCGGGGTTTCGCTTTCCGCCCCATGGCCGTTGCGGGCCAGCGCGCTTATCCAGTTTTCGGGCTTTTTGTGGCGCACCGTCGCCACGCCGCTGCGTCGGCCATGCGCACCGGGGCCGATGCCGACATAATCGGTGTAGCGCCAATAGGTCAGGTTATGGCGGCTTTCGCAGCCGGGCCGGGCGTGGTTGGATATTTCATACGCTGGCATCCCCGCCGCCGCCGTCATCGCGCGTGTTGCCTCAAATAAATCAGCACCCGCATCAGCATGCGGAATGTGCAAGCGCCCCGCGGCGGCATCCGTGGCAAAGCGCGTCCCCGCCTCAATCGTCAACTGGTACAGCGACAGATGTTCGGTGCCAAAGCTGATCGCGCGCGCCAGTTCGGCCTCCCACGCGGCCACTAATTGGTCCGGCCGGGCATAGATCAGGTCAAAACTCACCCGCGCGAAATGGGCCTGCGCGGTGTCCAGCGCGGCCAAGCCCTCCGCCACGTCATGCGCCCGGCCCAGAAAGTGCAAAGCGGCATCGTCCAGCGCCTGCAGCCCCAGCGACACCCGGTTGACCCCGGCGACGGCCAGATCGCCAAAACGCGCTGCCTCCACCGATGACGGGTTGGCCTCCAGCGTAATTTCAATCCCCGGCGCAAATCCCCATGCCTGTTCCGCCGCTGCAATGATCGCAGCGACAGTGGCAGGTGGCATCAGGGAGGGCGTACCCCCGCCAAAAAAGATCGACCCCAGCGGCGCGCCCTGGCTCAGCCCAGCCTCATAGGCCAAATCGGCCAGCAACGCCGCCCGCCATGCCTCTTGATCAACCGTATCGCGGACATGGCTGTTGAAATCGCAATAGGGGCATTTCGAAACGCAAAACGGCCAGTGGACGTACAGGGCGAGGGCGGTGGCGCTGCTCAAAAAACCGCCGCGACCAATTTTGCAAATGCCCGTGCGCGGTGGTTGCTCGCCTGTTTTTCGTCGAACGACATTTCGGCAAAGGTCCGCGTTTCGCCCAGCGGGACAAATACGGGATCATAGCCAAAGCCCATCTCGCCGCGCGGGGGCCACACCATCGTTCCGTCAATCCGCCCTTCGAACCATTCGACATGGCCGTCGGGCCAGGCGAGCGCGAGGGTGCTGACGAAGTGCGCAGCGCGGCTGGCATCCGGGCCAAGCGCGGTGAGTTTATCCTCCACCTTGCCCATCGCCATCATCCAGTCGCGGGTGCCATCAGCGGTTTCGGCCCAGTTGGCGGTGTAAACGCCAGGATCGCCGCCAAGCGCATCCACGCACAGCCCGCTATCATCGGCTAACGCTGGCAGACCCGATAGATCAGCAGCGGACATTGCCTTCAGCTCGGCATTGGCCATGAAGGTGGTGCCGGTTTCCTCTGGCTCGGGCAGGTCGAGTTCGGCGGCGGACACGGTTTCGATGCCATAGCTGCTGAGCAGATCGGCAATCTCGCGCACCTTGCCCGCATTATGCGTGGCGATGACGAGCTTGCCCGTCTGCAGCTTGCGAATCGCCTGTGGCGGCACCGGGTCAGTCACCGACCGACAGCCTTTGCCTGTGCCGCGAAAATATCAGTGCAGCCGATGCGGGCGAGGCGGAGCAGGCGGAGCAGGCCTTCTTCGTCATAGGTTGCGCCCTCTGCGGTTGCCTGCGCCTCGGCAATGTTGCCGTTTTCCAGCAGCACGAAATTGGCGTCGGCGTCGGCGTTTGAATCCTCGTCATAATCCAGGTCGAGAACGGGCGTGCCCTGATAAATCCCGCAGCTGATTGCCGCGACCTTTTGGCTGAGCGGATCGGCGGTCAGCTTGCCGCTGGCCATCAGACCATCAATCGCGAGTCGCAGCGCAACCCATGCGCCGGAGATGGACGCGGTGCGCGTACCGCCATCGGCCTGGATAACGTCGCAATCGAGCACGATCTGGCGCTCGCCGAGCAGCTTCATATCGGTGACAGAGCGGAGCGAGCGGCCGATGAGCCGCTGAATTTCCTGCGTGCGGCCCGATTGCTTGCCCTTGGCCGCTTCCCGGTTGCCGCGGGTGTGGGTGGCGCGGGGCAGCATGCCATATTCCGCCGTCACCCAGCCTTCGCCTTTGCCGCGCAGGAAAGGCGGCACTTTTTCTTCGACGCTGGCGGTGACGAGCACCTTGGTGTCACCGAAACCGATCAGCACCGATCCTTCGGCGTGCTTGGTGAAACGTGGTTCGATGCTGATCGTGCGCATCTGATCGGGGGCGCGGCCTGATGGGCGCATGGGGTGTTCTCCTGGAAATGGTTTGGGTGTGCCTTAAAGGATCGGGGGGTCGGTGCAACCGGGGGAGATGGGGTTCACGCGGAGGCGCGCAGATGAAGGGCGAACACCCTTATTTCGGTTCCGTGTGTCCGCGCCGCCGCGTGGCGCCAATCTCGCTCACCGTCGTGTGAACCATATCCTTGCCGCCGCACCGCCAAAGCCATAGCTATGTGGGCATGAACGCACCCATCCTTGAATTGAACGACCGTGCCCGCGACGTTTTTCGGTCGGTCGTGGAAAGCTATATCGATTCAGGCTCGCCCATCGGGTCGCGCACCATTTCCAAGCTGGCGGGCATAAACCTGTCGCCCGCGTCGATCCGCAATGTGATGCAGGATCTGGAGGAGCTTGGCCTGCTGGCGGCACCGCATACTAGCGCCGGGCGGATGCCGACCGATATCGGCCTGCGCTTGTTCGTTGACGGCATGATGCAGGCCATGGCCCCCAGCGCAGAGGAGCGCGCCGCGATTGAGGCGCGCATTACGCATGCCGGCCCGGTGGAGGAGGCGATTGCCGCCACCACCGCTGCGCTATCTGGCTTGTCCGCCTGTGCCGGGCTGGTGTTTGTGCCTAAGCGCGAACTGGTGCTGCGGCAGGTTGGCTTTGTGCCGCTGTCGGCCAATCAGGCGCTGGCGGTGCTGGTGGCAGAGGATGGATCGGTGGAAAACCGCGTCGTTGATCTGCCCCCCGGCGTTACCGCACCATCGCTGATCGAGGCGGGGAATTATATGAGCGCGATGCTCGCCGGGCTGACGCTGAGCGAGGCGCGCGCCAAGGTGGAGCGCGAAATCGCTGCTGAACGCGCGGCGCTGGACGGGGCGGCGCGCGCGCTGGTGGAGCAGGGCCTTGTCGTCTGGAGCGAGGATAGCGGTCGCCGCCCGGTGCTGATCGTGCGCGGGCAGGGCCGGTTGATCGATGCCGCCGCCGCCGCTGATCTGGATCGCATCCGCGATTTGCTTGATGACCTTGAAGGCAAGCAAGAGATTGCCCAACTACTCGATAGCGCGCGGGAAGGTGATGCGACGCGGATCTTTATCGGGGCGGAAAACAAGCTGTTCGCGCTGTCTGGATCTTCTGTCATCGCTCGGCCGTTTAGCGGGCCAGACGGGCGCGTGGTGGGCGTGGTGGGCGTGATTGGCCCGACACGGTTGAACTATGCGCGCGTTGTGCCAATGGTTGATTTTACGGCCACGACACTGGCCCGGCTGATGTCGTGACAAAGAACGGGACAAGACGGAAACGTGATGACGCAGGAAGATAATATCGAATCGCCCGAAACCGCGACAGAAGCACGTGATGAGGCACCCGCGCTTGATCTGGGCGAAGCCGAGCTGCTGGCAGCGCGCATTGCGGTGCTGGAGGGTGAACTGGCCGACGCAAAGGCAGCGGTCCTCTATGCCCATGCAGAGGCGCAGAATGTGCGCCGCCGCAGCGAAAAGGAAGCGATTGACGCGCGCGCCTATGCCGTAACGGCGTTTGCGCGCGACATCCTGTCAGTGGCGGACAATCTTTCCCGCGCGCTTTCGGCCATGCCGGATGATCTGCGCGCGGATGAAAAGATGAAGGGTCTGGTCGGCGGGCTGGAGGCCACCGGGCGTGAACTCGACGCCATCTTTACGCGCAACGGCATCACCAAAATCGCCGCGCTGGGCGAAATGCTAGACCCCAATCGCCACCAGGCGATGCTGGAAATGCCCGGCAACGAAGAACCCGGTACAATCGTGCAGGAAATGCAGGCAGGGTACATGATCCGCGACCGTCTGCTGCGGCCCGCACTAGTGGCGGTGGCAAAAAAACCGGAATAGGTCGGCCCGGGTGATCAGGGTGGCGTTTTCATGTCGTTAAGGCCGGAATTCGAAGCTGCCCTGCGCCTGTTTGCGCAAATCAGCCGCGCTGTCGTCGCACAGGGATATCCAGCACCTATCCTGGTTGGTGGCGGGGCGGTCGAGTTGTTCTCCGTAAGCGCTGTAATGACTGGAGATTTCGACATCTCGGTTGCGCGGCAGGATGTGTTTGAAAAAGTGGTGGTCGGCCTGGGGTTCGTAAGGCCTTCAGGTCCCGGTATCATTACACGCGGGTGGGTTCACCCCGAACTTAAACTGGGTTTTGAAGTCGTGTCGTCAAATTTGCTCGACGGTCTGGCGGACCATGATCGGGTGGTGCTCATTGATCTGGATGACGACGGCGTTGCCGCCGTGATTTCTGTGGAAGACCTCATTGCCGATCGAATGGGGCAGTTTGCGTCGGGCGCCGCCCCCGAAATGCGCGCGCAGGCGCGGCAATTGCTGCTTCTTCACAACAATGTTGATCGCGTCTATCTGGAACGCCGGATAAGAGAAGAAACGGGAAGCCAATATGGCATCGACGATATCAACGCCCGTTCCGCTTAACGAATTCGTTCGCCGGATAGAGCAGCGCAAGGCTGAAATGAGGATCATCGATTTGCCCCGCAATGCAGGCAACCGCCGCACCGCGAGCAAAGCTGCACTGCTGAAGGCAATCGACGACGTTGGCGGTAAGTGGTGAACCCCAACCTCACCGCTGATCGCCCGACGTTTGTCACGCATCTGGAATGTTCGATGACTGGGGAATGCTACGCAGCGGATCAGCTCCACGGCCTGTCGCGCGTTGGGCGGCCTTTGCTGGTGCGCTATGATCTGGCAGCTATTCGCGCGGCGATCCCGCGCGCGCTGATCGACGCGCGGCCGACCGATATGTGGCGGTGGCGCGAATTGCTGCCGGTGCGGCACACCGCCAATGTCGTCAGCCTGGGCGAGATTGAAACGCCGCTGGTGCCGGTGCCCGCGTCAGGCGGTGCGAACACCTGGGTAAAGGATGAAGGGCGGCTGCCGACCGGATCGTTCAAGGCGCGCGGGCTGGTGATGGCGGTCAGCATGGCCAAGGAACTGGGCGTTACGCGGATCGCAATGCCCACCAACGGCAATGCCGGGGCCGCCCTTGCTGCCTATGCCAGCCGCTGCGGAATTGAGACGATCGTTTTCTGCCCCGATGACACGCCAGAGATCAACGTGCGTGAAATCGCGCTGCAGGGCGCGCGCGTGTACCGCGTTAACGGTCTGATCGATGATTGCGGGGCGATTGTGGGCAAGGGCGCGGCGCAAGGGCGCTGGTTCGATTTCTCCACGCTGAAAGAACCTTACCGGATTGAGGGCAAGAAGACGATGGGGCTGGAGCTGGCCGCACAGTTCGGCTGGACGCTGCCCGATGCGATTTTCTATCCCACCGGCGGCGGCACGGGGCTGATCGGCATGTGGAAGGCATTTGATGAGCTGGAAAAGCTCGGCTGGATCGGCCCGAAACGCCCCAAGATGTTCGCGGTGCAAGCCAGCGGCTGCGCGCCGATCGTGAAGGCGTTTGACGACGGCGTCGAGCATGCCGAGCGCTGGGAGGGTGCCCATACGATCGCCAGCGGCATCCGCGTGCCGCGCGCGGTGGGCGATTTCCTCATCCTGCGGGCGGTGCGTGAAAGCGGCGGCATCGCGATGGCGGTGGATGATGATGTGATTGAAGAGGCGGTTGCCTTCTGCGCGCGTGAGGACGGGTTGCTGCTCTGCCCCGAAGGCGGGGCGACGCTGGCGGCATACCGGCTGGCGCTGCAGCGCGGGCTGGTGAGCAGCGATGACAAGGTGGTGCTGTTCAACTGCGCAACTGGGCTGAAATACCCAATGGCGGCAGCAGAAGACGCTATCGACAAGGATGGCGAGATTGATTTCGACGCGCTGTAAGGGCCGGGCGGCGAACGGCTAGGGCGGGCGCCGGATTGGTGTTTTTGACGGCGCGTTTTGCACGCGTCAGCCCAACCGCTTCATCTTCACCAAAGCGGTATCAAGCGCTTGCAGGAACCGCGATCGATCTGTCTTGCCGAACGGGGCGGGGCCGCCGATCACGTCGCCGCCTGCGCGCAAATCGGCCATGATCGCGCGGGTGGCGATGGCGCTGCCGATGGAGCTGGTGGTGAAAGGCTTGCCGGTGGACGAGATCACCACGGCCCCTGCCTTCAGGCAGCGATCCGCCAGCAGGATATCGGCGGTTATCACAATCGACCGCGGATTGGCGCGTTCGGCGATCCAGTCATCAGCGGCGTCGAAGCCGTCGCTCACCACCACGCGCTCCACCATTGGCCCCACCGGCACGCGAAACGCGCTGTTGGCAACGATCGAAACAGGCACCGCGTGCCGTTCAGCGACGCGGTAGATTTCGTCCTTCACCGGGCAGGCATCAGCATCGACCAGGATGCGGATCATGGGATACGGATCATGGGACACGGATCATGGGATACGTACGGTGGTGATAGTCATGCGCCTATCCTGCCATTTTCTCGTCACCCCGGGCTTGACCCGGGGTCCCGCTCCTTACTGCCACTGTCGAGCAGCGCGCCCCCGAATCAAGTCGGTAGCTATTCCGTTCAACCAAGGACAGCTTTGGTGTTCTCCCGCGAAGGCGGGAGTCCAGTCTGGGCCCCCGCCTTCGCGGGGGAACAAGAGACTTGGAATTCGGTCGGAATTGATGCGCTTCCTTGGCCGAAGGGGATAACTGCCGATCAAGTCCGTGGTGACGCAGAGCAGCGGGCGCGAATGGGAAGGGGGTGGTGCGCAGGATCGGAGCGTGCCGCTTATTTCGGGCGGAACGACGGCTTTGGTCTGCCACCTGGACCACCCGGCCCAGCGGGGCGCGGACCACCCGGTCCAGCGGATCGCGGACCGGACGGGCCAGCTGGACGCGCACCATGTGGGCCACCGGGGCGACCACCTGAACGGGCACCCGGCGGGCCACCTGGCCTGCCGCCCGACGGTTTTGCGTCATAACGTTTCACCGGCGGGCCACCGCGCTTGTGACGATCATTGCCGCCTTCAGCCGCAGGGCCAGTCGCCGATGCTTCGATTTCAACGCCGCCATCATCATCGCTGCCGCCAGCGGTGCGCTTCAGCGAATCCTTGAACTTGGCAGCGGCGGCGCGCGGTATCTGGAAGAAGGTTTCGTTCGCGCCAATCCGGATCGCGCCGATTTCATTTTTGGTAATGTGCCCGCGACGGCAGATCAGCGGCAAAATCCAGCGCGCATCGGCGTTTTGTCGCCGACCAATCGCCATCTTGAACCACACGGTATCCTCAAAACCCGCACGGTGGCCATCGGCGCTGCCCATTGGCTGCTTTGATCGGTCGATCAATTCTTCCGGCGCAGGCATTTTGGCGCGGAAGGCGCGGACCAAAGCTGCGGCGATTTCCTCAGGCGACTTTTCCGCCAGCAGGCGCTGCGCCAGCTCGCGGTCCTCCTCATCAATTTCGACGGGTTCGAGCAGCTGGACGATCAGCCGTTCGCGATCATTTTTGCGGATGTCCTCGCTTGATGGCGGGTTGATCCAGTCGGCCTCGATCTTGGCATTGCGCAGCATCGATTCGACCATCCGGCGGCGCGGATAGGGAACCACCAGGATCGCGGTGCCCTTTTTGCCTGCCCGCCCGGTACGACCCGAGCGATGCTGCAACGCCTCGCCATCACGCGGCAATTCGACATGGATGACCAGCGACAGCGTGGGCAAATCGATGCCGCGTGCGGCAACATCGGTGGCAACGCACACCCGCGCGCGCTGATCGCGCAGTGCCTGCAATGCGGCATTACGCTCATTCTGGCTATGTTCGCCCGAAAGCGCGACGGCATCAAAGCCGCGCTCGGTTAGCCCGGCGTGAAGGTGGCGCACATTATCCCGCGTCGCGCAGAACAGCATGGCAGTGCCCGCTTCGTGAAAACGCAGCAGGTTGACGACGACATTTTCGATATCGGCCGGCGCAACGGTGACGGCCTGATAGCTGATATCGCCGTGCCCGCGATCCTCACCCACCGTCGAGATGCGCAGTGCATCGCGCTGATACCGCTTGGCGAGCGCCACGATCGGCTTGGGCATCGTGGCGGAAAACAGCATCGTGCGGCGTTCATTGGGGGTCGCGTCCAGAATCTGTTCCAGATCTTCGCGGAAACCCATGTCGAGCATTTCATCGGCCTCATCGAGCACCGCGACCTTCAGCGCGCGCAGGTCGAGCGAGCCGCGCTCAAGGTGATCACGCAACCGGCCCGGCGTGCCGACCACGATATGCGCGCCCTGCGACAGGCTGCGGCGTTCCTTGGCGGCGTCCATCCCGCCCACGCACGTGGCAATGCGCGCGCCAAGCTTGCCGTAGAGCCACATCAGCTCGCGGCTAACCTGCAGCGCCAGTTCGCGCGTTGGCGCCACGACGAGCGCCAGCGGTTCGCGGATAAACGGCAGCGCGCCATTTTCGTCGAGCACTTCGCCCGCCATCGCGATGCCAAAGGCAACGGTTTTGCCGGAGCCGGTTTGCGCCGACACAATCAGGTCGCGCCCGGCTGCGTCAGGTTCGATTACCGCCGCTTGCACAGGGGTTGGGGCTGCATAGCCACGGGCGGTGAGCGCTTCGAGGAGAAGCGGGGGCAGGGTGTTGAAAGGCATGAACGTCCAATTGGGGTACGCCGCAAAAGGCGGCTAGGCGGGTCTTAGCGTACACGCCAGACGAGCGATGCTGCAATGCGCCATATGTGCGCATCCGTCAAGCGGGGGTGCCCCATTGCCAGCGCAGCGCCAGCCGCGATAGGGGCAAGCTGCGCCATTGTGACGCACCGGGAGCGTGCTGCATGATCTATATTCTGCTTAATCTGGTGCCGATCCTGGCGGCAACGGTGCTGGGGCTTGTGCTGGGCTATCTGCATCACCGGATCGCCGGGGGCGGCGCACGCCCGCCCGCATGGGGGTTGATCGTAACGACGGCGTTGGGTGAATTCTGGCTGGCGGCGATATTGGCCGGCGCGCTGATCCTGGCCCCGCCAAAAGCTGATCCGTGGGTAATGGCCGTGGGCAGCGCGGTGGTGATCTGGGCAGGGTTTGTGCTGCCGTTACTGGCGATCACGCTTGGCTATCGCGGTGTGCCGGTGCGGCTGATTGCGCGCGATTGCGCCCATTGGCTGGTGTTGATGGTCGCGCAGGCGGTGCTGATGAAATCAATGGGGCTGGTGCCGCCGCCGGTGTGAGGGTGGTAACCATATTCGGTTCCGTCACTTCGCTGCGCGCGCAATAACGCAAATGAGATGACAATCACCCGCATGGCCGTATTGTTGCGGCGATTTGGCGTGCTAATACACTGCCACCCTCGATCACCGGATAACCCGCATGCGCCACCCCACCCCCGATCCCGTTCGCCCCGGCCAGGAAAGCGTATGGGATTATCCACGCCCCGCAATTGCGGAGCTGACGGACGCGCATTTGCGGATCATGTTCGAAGGGCAGGTGCTGGCCGAAACCCGGAACGGCGTCCGCACGCTGGAAACGAGCCACCCGCCCAGCTATTACTTCCCGCCCGCTGATGTCGATCAGGCGATGCTGGCGCTGGCGGGCGGCGGATCGAGCATCTGTGAATGGAAGGGGCAGGCACGCTATTTCGATGTGATCGGCCCGACGCGGCGATTGTCGCGGGTCGGCTGGGCATACCCCGCGCCAACCCGGGCTTTCGAGATTTTGCGCGATCATATCGCTTTCTACGCAGCCCCCATGGACGCCTGTTTTGTCGATGGTGAACAGGTGACCCCGCAACCCGGCGGCTTTTATGGCGGCTGGATTACCAGCGCGGTTGCCGGGCCGTTCAAGGGCCCGCCCGGAACGCAATTCTGGTGAGCGCCCCGCTTCTCAATGTCACCGGGCTTGCCAAATCCGTGCCGGGCGGGCGCACGCTGTTCAGCGGGCTTGACCTGACGGTTGATGCAGGCGGACTGATCGCGATTGTCGGCGAAAGCGGGGTGGGTAAATCGACCTTGCTCAACATGCTCGCCGGGCTGGACCGGGCGGATAGCGGATCAATAGCGATTGAGGGTACCGCGCTGGACGGGCTGGATGAAGCGGCGCTGACGGCGGTGCGCCGCACCCGCATTGGCTTTGTTTTCCAGGCTTTTCATGTGCTGCCCTATCTGACGCTGCGGCAGAATGTCGCACTGCCCCTCGCGCTGGTATCGAGCGACCGCGCGCAGGTGAGCGCACAGGCGCAGGCCATGCTGGAACGGGTCGGGCTGGGGACGCGGGGCGATGGCTATGCGCGGGATCTGTCCGGCGGCGAACTGCAGCGGGTGGCGATTGCCCGCGCGCTGGTCCACCGCCCCGCGATCATTTTGGCGGACGAGCCGACCGGCAATCTTGACCCCGAAACGGCGGCGCGGGTGTTGGCGCTGTTTGCGGATGCTGTGCGCGAAGGCGGGGTGGCCGCCATCATCGTCACCCATTCCGCCGCTGCCGCCGCGATTGCGGATCGCACCTTGACGCTCACCCCCGCCGGGCTGGTTGAGCGCGCGCGTGGCTGACGGGGGAATTGCCCCGGCAAGACTGGCGTTGCGCTGGCTAATCATCGGCGAATGGCGCGCGCACCCGGTGCGGCTGGCGCTGACGGCGGTGGCGATTGCGATTGGCGTGGCGCTGGGCTTTGCGGTGCATCTCGTCAACGGATCGGCGCTGGGCGCGTTTGCCGATGCGATAAAGACCGTAAACGGCACGGCGGATTTGCGCGTGCGCGCCGCCAGCCCTTTGGGGTTTGATGAGGCGCTCTATCCCCGCATCGCAACCGCACCAGGCGTGGCCGATGCCAGCCCGGTGCTGGTGCTGGCGGCGCGCGCAGGCAAGGCGCGGCTTCGGCTGATCGGGCTGGACGTGATCCGCGCGGCGCAGGTTACCCCCTCGCTTATCGGCTTTCCCGCGCGCGGGCTGGATAGCGCGGCGGACACCGCCTTTGCCGATGATGCGCTGTTCCTGTCAGCCAGCGCGATGCGCGATCTGAAGGTGAAGCCGGGCGATCCGGTTCGGCTGGTGGCGGGCGGCAGGGCGGCGGCTTTTCGCGTGGCGGGCGGGTTGCCGGGCATTGCCGAGGGGCAGTCGATTGGCGTCATCGATATCGCCGCAGCCCAGTGGCGGTTTGATCGGCTGGGCAAGATCGACCGGGTTGATGTGAAGCTGATCAAGGGCGCAGATGATGCCGGCCTGCGCGCGATCCTGCCGCCCGATGCGGTGATCGATACCGATACCAGCGCAGGCGCGCGCAGCGATGCGCTGTCGCGGGCATATCGCGTCAATCTGGAAATGCTCGCCCTTGTCGCGTTGCTGACCGGCGGGTTCCTGGTTTTTTCGGCGCAGTCATTGTCCGTCGCGCGGCGGCTGCGCGCCTTTGCGCTGGTGCGCACATTGGGCCTGCCACGCGCCGGGATTGTCGCCACGGTGGCATTGGAGGGGCTGGCCATCGGGGTGATCGGCGCGCTGCTCGGGCTGATGCTGGGCTATGCGCTTGCCTTTGGCGCGGTGGCGAGCCTGGGGGGTGATCTGGGTGCAGGCTATTTCAATGGCGGTGCGTCGCGGCTGGGATTTTCGCCTGTTGGCGCGACCGGGTTCTTTGGGCTGGGGGTGCTAACGGCGGTGCTGGGCAGCGTGGTGCCCGCGCGGATTGCTGCCCAGGCTGCCCCGGCGGTCGCGCTGCGCAATGCAGGCGATGTTGTTGATCCGCGCACGCCCGTGAATTGGGGGCTGGCGGCCGGGTTGATTACCGGCGGCGGGCTGATGGCGTTTCTGCCAGCGATTGGCGGTCTGCCGCTGTTTGGTTTTGGCGCGATGGCCTTGATTTTGGCGGGCGGCATCGCCGGCATGCCGTGGCTGGCGCGTGCGCTGCTGGCCCCGCTGGCGCGGCGACCGGGCGGGTGGGTGCCGATGGATCTGGCGATCCGGCACCTGCACGGCGCACCGGGACAGGCGGCGACGGCGCTTTGTGGCATTGTCGCCAGCACCGCGCTGATGATTGCGATGGCAGTGATGGTCACCAGCTTTCGTGGCGCGGTCGATGGCTGGCTGGGGCAAGTGCTGTCTGATGATCTCTATCTGCGTGTCGACGGTGCGGGTGGCTTTGACCGGGCAGCGCAGGCGCGGCTGGCGGCCACTCCCGGCGTGGCGCGCATCGCCTTCAGCCGCCAGATTCCGATCACGCTCGCGCCGGATCGACCACCGGTGTGGTTGATCGCCCGGCCCGTGCTGCCCGATGATCCAACGCTGATCCTGATCGACAAGGCCGCCACATTGCCCGCTAGCGCGATGCCGGTCTGGATATCGGAGCCCGCCGCCCGACTGTACGACTGGCGGGTCGGGCAAACGGTGGCGCTCCCGATCGGCGGGCGGTTCGTGGTGGCGGGTGTGTGGCGCGATTATGCGCGGCAACAGGGCGCGGTGGTCATCCGCGATAGCGATTATGATCGGCTGACGGGCGACACCACCCGTAGCGAGGCGGCGGTTACGCTTGCCCCCCGTGCGGGTGGCGAACAGGTCGGCAAGGCGCTGATCGCGCGCGCGCCAGAAGCGCTGCGCGGCGCGGTGGATGTCGCCGCACCGGCCACGCTCCGCCGTTTTGCGCTGACGCTGTTTGATCGCAGCTTTGCCGTTACCTATTTGCTTGAGGGCGTCGCGATTCTGGTGGGGCTGGCCGGGGTTGCTGCCACCATGTCCGCCCAAACCATCGCACGCGCGCGTGAATTCGGCATGCTGCGCCATATCGGCGTGTCGCGCCGCCAGATTGTGGCGATGCTGGCGAGCGAGGGCGCGCTGGTGGGGCTGGTGGGGGCCGCAGCGGGCATCGCACTGGGTGGCGTGCTGGCGCAGGTGCTGGTCCACGTCATCAACCCGCAATCGTTCAACTGGACGATGGACACGATTGTCCCCTGGCCAACGATTGCCGCGATTGCCGTGGCGCTGGTGGTGGCCGCGGCAGGCACGGGGGTGCTCGCCGGGCGGCAGGCGCTGAGCGGGGATGCGGTGCGCATGGTTCGGGAGGATTGGTAATGCGGCGGGTGATGCTGGCCGTGCTCGCGCTGATGCTCATTGCTGCGACGGGCTATCCGGTGGTGCGGCCGGGCGCGGTGCTGCGCTTTCCGGCTGATCACGGCGCGCATCCGGCGTACCGCACCGAATGGTGGTATGTGACGGGCAAGGTCAAGGCAAAGGATGGCCGCGATCTGGGTTTCCAGATCACCTTTTTTCGCACCACGCCAAAGGCTGGAAACACCAACCCAAGCCGCTTTGCCCCGCGCCAGATATTGTTCGCGCACGCCGCTTTGTCTGATCCAAAAGTCGGGCATCTGCTTCATGCTGAACGCGCCGCGCGCAGCGGCTTTGGGCTGGCACAGGCGCGGGTGGGGGACACCGACATTGCCTTGCGTGACTGGCGGATCAGGCGGCTGCCCGATGGGCGTTTTACCACAACCGTGGCGACCCGCGATTTCTCCCTGTCGCTGATCCTGCGTCCCACCCAGCCGCCGCTCCCGCAGGGGCAGGGCGGCTACAGTCGCAAAGGGCCGCGCCCTGAACAGGCGAGCTATTATTACTCAATGCCGCATCTGGCAGTGACGGGGCAGTTGGTGCGCGACGGGAAGGCGCTAGAGGTAACAGGGCAGGCCTGGCTAGACCGGGAATGGTCGTCCGATTATCTTGGTGGGCAGGCCGTGGGGTGGGACTGGACCGGGCTGAACCTTGACGATGGCGCAGCGCTGATGGCGTTCCGGATCAGGGGTGCGGATGGCAAGGCGGTGTGGTCAGGCGGGTCGCTGCGGCGGGCGGACGGGCGTGTCACCCGCTTTGCGCCCGGCGATGTGCGGTTCGATAGCTTTCGGCAGTGGAAGTCACCGCGCACCGGCGCGACCTATCCGGTCGGCCAATTGCTGACGGTGCGCTTGCCGGAAGGGGTGCGGCGGTGGCGGCTCGATCCGTTGTTCGACGATCAGGAACTTGATGCGCGGCGCGGCGGGCAACCGGTATATTGGGAAGGGGCGGTAAAAACGCAGGGCGGCAGCGGTTATCTGGAACTCACCGGCTATGCAGATCGATTGCGGATGTGAGGGGGTGATGAGCGGGTGGTTAGCCCCCCACTCGGACGGCAATGGTGGATCAAACCCGGCACCCGCCCAACCGCCGCAAAATGGCCCATCGCCGCCTCCCGCAGTGCGGGGATGCGGTCGATATGCGTCAACGCCACCACGCACCCGCCAAAGCCGCCGCCGGTCATCCGCGCACCGCCAACGCCGCCGGCCGCCGCCGCCAGCGTGGCGACAAGCTGATCGATCTCCGGCAGCGTAATATCAAAATCATCGCGCATCGATGCGTGCGATGCGGCCATCAGCGCAGCGATCACTGGCCAGTCGCTGGCCGTCAGCGCCGCCGCCATCGCCAGCGTCCGCGCATTTTCGCTCACCACATGCCGCGCCCGGCGATATGCCAGCGGATCGAGCGTCGGCTCGGCTGCCTCGAGTGTCGGCAGATCAATGTCCCGCAGCGCCGCCACGCCGAGTTGCGCCGCCACCGCCTCGCACGCTGCGCGCCGTTCATTATAGGCACTGTCGACCAGCCCGCGCGTGATGCCCGAATGGACGATCAGCACCGCCATGTCGTCAGGCAGTGGTACGGGGTTTGTGGCAAGCGAGCGGCAATCGATCAGCAGCGCGGCATTGGCCTGGCCATGCGCGGCAATCAACTGGTCCATATTGCCGCACGCGCAGCCGACAAAGTCATTCTCTGCTGCCTGCGCGATCAGCGCCAGCGTCGTGCGATCCAGCGCCCCTTGTCGGTCAAACGCCGCCGCCAGTGCGACGCCCAGCGACGCGGATGATGACAGCCCGGCCCCCTGCGGCACATCACCCGCAATCGCGATCTGCGCGCCACCAATGGCAATCCCGCGCGCGCGGAACACAGCGGCAATGGCGCGAACATGGGTGCGCCAGCCGGGCGCTGTCTGAAAAACCTGTCCGGGATCGAAGCTGTCACCCTCGCCATAATCGGCGCTGGTGACAGCGATCATCGCGTCCGCTGCATCGCCAATCGCCACCGCCGTGCCCCGGTCAATCGCGCAGGGCAGCACGAAACCGTCATTATAATCGGTATGCTCGCCGATCAGGTTCACCCGGCCGGGTGCATAGGTCACCCGGTGGGGCTCCTCGCCGAATGCGGCAATATACGCAGCGGTGGCGCGCTCTGCCGGCCCCGTCATGCCAGCACGTCCGGCACTGCGCGTAGCATCGCGGCGGCGGCTTCGGGTGTCAGATCACGCTGCGGTTCTGCCAGCATCTCATAGCCGACCATGAATTTGCGCACGCTGGCGGATCTTAACAACGGCGGATAAAAATGCGCGTGGAGTTGCCAATGGGCGACATCGGCCTCCCCAAACGCCGCGCCGTGCCAGCCCATTGAATAGGGAAATCGGCACGCAAACAGATTGTCATACCGCGCCGTCAACCGCCGCAGGATATCGGCCAGCGTCTCGCGCTGGGCTGGCGCAAGATCGGGCATGCGCTGCACGGCAAAGCGCGGCAACAGCAATGTTTCGAACGGCCAGCTCGCCCAGTACGGCACAATTGCCAGCCAATCGCCGTTGCTCGCCACCGTCCGCTCACCCTCGGCTTCGCGCCCTGCCAGATCAAGCAGCATCGGCGTGCCATGCACCGCCAGATAGGCGCGCTGCGTCGCATCCTCCGTCGCCGCCTCATCCGGCAGATGCGCGGTCGCCCAGATCTGGCCGTGCGGGTGCGGGTTGGAACAGCCCATCATCGCGCCCTTGTTTTCAAATATCTGCACCGACCGGTACACTGCCCCCAGCTCGGCGCTTTGCGCGCACCAGCAATCGATAATCCCGCGCACCGCCGCTGGCGACAATTGCGGCATCGTCAATGCATGATCGGGCGAATAACAGATCACCCGCGCCACCCCGCGCGCGCTGGCGGCGGCGAACAGCGGATCGTCGCTCGCGGTATCGGGCGTATCGGGCAGCACAGCGGCAAAATCATTGTCGAACACAAATGTGCCAGCATAATCAGGGTTCGTTTGCCCGCCCGCCCGTGCATTGCCGGGGCACAGATAGCAGCCGGGATCATGCGAAGGCCCCGCATCGTCGGGTGCGTCCTGCTGCCCCTGCCATGGCCGCGCGAGCCGATGCGGCGATACCAGCACCCAGCGCCCGTTCAGCGGGTTGCGCCGCCGGTGCGGCTGGTCGGTCGTTCCCGTCACCGTTACCGTCCCCGTCACGCCGCTTTGCGCTGCCAGCCGATAAATGCTGCCTGCCGCCCCAGCACGACGCGATTATAGGCCAGCGCGAACAATACAGAGCTGACCAGCGTGACCACCATGAAATCGATATAATGCAGCGTCACGATACCCGCCGGTTGCAGCCCGAACGAATAGGCCGCGTAGAGCGCAACGCCCCAAATGACGCCAGCGGTTGCCGCACTGGCCCCCACACCACGAAACATCAGCCCCACGATAAACGCCGACAGGATCGGCATTGATGACAGGCCGTTCAGTTGCTGCAGCAGATTGATGATGCTCGTGGCGTTTTGATACATCGGCACCAGCGCGATGGATGATAGGGTGACGATCACCGTGGTGATGCTGCTCAATCGCCAGTTATCCGCTACCTTGCCAATGAACGGTTTGTGGAAATCGACCGCATACAGCGCAACGGTGGAATTCAGCACCGCGCTGGTATGGGCAATTACCGCCGCCGCAATCATCGCCGCGAAGGCGCCTGAAAGCCAGCCGGGCAGCACCTGTGCCACCAATAACCCGTAAGCCTTGTCGCCCACATTGCCCATCAGCTTGAACGCGACGACGCCGGGCACTGTGACGATGATGGGGATAATCATGATGCGGATCGCAGCCGCCGCCAGCACACCCTTTTGCGCTTCGCGCACCGTGGGTGCCGTCATCGCCTTTTGGGTGATGTTCTGGTTGGTGGACCAATAGAATATCTGGATGAAGATCATGCCGGTGAACAGCGTGTGGAACGGGATGGGCGATGTCGCGCTGCCAATCATCGTGGTGCGTTCCACCGGCACGCCGCCGAACAGATCATATTGTACTGCGGCCAGCGCCAGCACGACGATCAGCACCGCAATCGCCAGCACGCCGAACCCTGAATAGGTGTCCATCACCGCCACCGCGCGCAGACCCCCCATGATCGTATAGGTCGCGCTGATCACCGCAAGGATGGCGGCAAACGCCAGCAGCGGAATGCCGCCGCCAAACAGCGATTCCAAAAACAGCGCGCCGCTATACAGCCCGGCGGGCAGATAGATCAGGATATTGCCGAACAGGAACAGCCCCGAAATCAGCGTGCGCACGTTGCGGGTATCACCCTGATAGCGCCGGTCGAGCAGTTCGGTAACCGTGGTGCAATCGTTGCGATAATAAATCGGCACAAAGATGAAGGCCAGGATCAACAGCCCGATAAAGCCCGATATTTCCCACCACGCCAGCAGCAACATCTGGTTGCCGTTCATGCCGACCAGCTGATCGGTCGACAAATTGGTCAGGGTGATCGATCCGGCAACGAACACCCAGCTCAGGCCACCGCCCGCCAGATACACGTCCTTTTCGCTGCCATCATGGCGGGCGCTGCGCACTTTCAACCATGTCGCCAGCCCAATCGCCGCCAGCAGCAGCACCGCGACGCCCATTTGAAGCCCGTTATTGATGGCCATGCCCGGCAAATCGCCCCCCTTTGCTTATTTTGCGCCAACCATAGGCCGTCACACCTTGCGCGCAAGCGGGCCTGCGGCAAGGATTGGCGGATGACCTTTACCCCCATTCGTATTGACGGCGAAGCGATCACGATTGTGCTTGGCGCTTCAAACGGTGCGCCGCTGGCGCTGCACTATTTTGGCGCAAAATTGCCCGCTGATGAGGATTTGGGCGCATTGGCGGCAGCCGTTCAGCCCCGGCGGCACGGATCGCAGCCTGATGCGCCGCAACAGGCGACACTCTGGCCGCAGGCGGGGCGGGGTTATGCCGGTTTGCCAGCGCTTGCGGTTCGGCGCGGTGAAGCGCTGTTGCCGGTCGATCTGCTGGTGGAGGATGTGGTTGCCGGTGGATGCACGGCGCATCTGATGCTGGCTGATCCGGCCGCAGGCGTACGGGTAGCGATCAATTGGGTGATTGGCGCCGGCGATGTGGTGCGCGCGCGCAGCACCATCACCAATTTTGGTGCCGTTCCCCTGGCGATTGACCGGGTGGCCAGCATCGCGCTGCCGCTGCCGGGTTGGGCAACGCATGCCACGCGTTTCCATGGGCGCTGGGCCGGGGAAATGCATGAAGCGACTGCGCCCATTCCGCATGGCAGCAGCGGTGGCGAATCGCGCGGCGGTCGGCCGGGCTTTGGCGGGGCGAACTGGCTCATCGCCCATGAACCGGGCTTTGGCACTGATCACGGGCTTGGGATCGCGCTGCACCTTGCGTGGAGCGGGGACCACCAGATGACCATCGAACGCGATGCCGATGGGGCGATTGTGCAACTGGCGGCCCGGCTCGACGCGGGCGAAATCATCCTTGCCCCGGGGGAGGATTTTACCACGCCCGATGCGGTTATCGCGGTGGTGGATGGCGGCAGGAACGCGGTGCGACATGCGCTCCATACGCACATGCGCCGCGACGTACTGCCCGGTCGCGCCGATTGGCCGGTGCGCCGGGTGCACTTGAACAGCTGGGAAGCGGTGGCGTTTGACATGGATGAGGCCCGGTTGGGCGAGTTGGCACAAGCGGGCAAGGCAATCGGCGCCGAACGCTTCGTGGTGGATGATGGCTGGTTCACCGGGCGGCGGGGCGATCAGACCAGCCTGGGCGACTGGACGCCTGATCCGCAGCGTTTCCCGGCCGGCCTTGGCCCTTTGATCGCCAAGGTCAGCGACCTTGGCATGGATTTCGGGCTGTGGGTTGAACCTGAAATGATCAGCCCCGACAGCGACCTATACCGCGCGCATCCCGATTGGTGTCTGCACCGCACCGGGCTGGATCGGTTGACGCAGCGCCACCAGTTGGTGCTCGATCTAACCCAGCGGGCCGTTGCCGAACATTTGTTTGCGGTATTGCACAAGTTGCTGTCAGCCCACCCGATTGCCTATCTGAAATGGGATCATAACCGCGATCTGTTCCCCAATGACGGCGCGGGTTACGCCCAGACGGTCGCGCTGCATGGCTTGATTGACGGATTGCGCGCCGTCCATCCCGATGTTGAGATTGAAAGCTGCGCCAGCGGCGGCGGGCGGATCGATTATGCCATGCTGGCGCGCTGCCACCGGGTTTGGCCAAGCGACAATAATGACGCGGTCGAACGGCTGCGGATCAACCGGGCGTGGAGCCTGTTCCTGCCGCCGGAGGTGACGGGCAATCATATCGGCCCCAGCCCCAATCCGATCACCGGGCGAATGCTGCCTATGGCGTTCCGCGCCAAGGTCGCGATGTTCGGGCATATGGGGGTGGAGGCTGATCCGGCGGCGATGGGTGATGATGACCGCGCCGTGCTGGCCGCGCACATCCAATGCTACAAGGATCACCGCGATATCCTGCACCACGGCCGCGTCCATGAAATGGCCTTTGATGATCCGGGGCTGTTCGGGATGATGATCGTGCATCAGGGCAGGGCGCTGGCGTTGGTCGCGCGGACCGATATGGCGCGCGATTACAACGCACCGCCGGTACGCTTTGCCGGGCTGGACCCCAATCAGCATTACGCCGTCACCTTTCCGCTGGCCGGCGGGGGTGGCGCGGCTGTGCATACCAGGCTCAGCGGGCGGGCATTGGCACAGGCGGGGCTCGTGCTGCCGCTATCGCGACCGGCCACCGCTTGTCTGATCCACCTCGACCAAAGGGATATTGCACGATGATGCGCCTGGGCTGCTGCTATTATCCCGAACATTGGCCCGAAGAAATATGGGCGGAGGATGCCCGCCGCATGGTCGAGATGGGGCTCACCCGCGTCCGGATCGGCGAATTTGCGTGGAGCCGGATTGAACCGCAGCCATGGCGGTATGACTGGGGCTGGCTCGACCGTGCGATTGCAACGCTCCACGAAGCGGGGTTGGGGATCATCCTGGGCACCCCCACCGCCACGCCGCCCAAATGGCTGGTCGATAAAATGCCCGATATGATCGCGGTGGATGCGCAGGGGCGCGAGCGGCGATTTGGATCGCGGCGGCATTATTGTTTCTCGCACCTTGGCTATCGCGGTGAGTGCCGCCGCATCGTTGCCGCGCTCGCCGAACGCTATGGCAAACACCCCGGCATCGTCGCCTGGCAAACCGATAATGAATATGGCTGCCACGATACCGTCGTCAGCTATTCGGAAAGTGCGGCGCAAGGTTTTCGCCGCTGGCTGGCAGCGAAATATGGGGATGTGGGCGCGCTCAACATTTCGTGGGGAAATGTGTTCTGGAGCATGGAATATCGGTCATTTTCTGAAATAAACCCGCCAAATTTGACCGTAACCGAACCAAATCCTGCCCATTTGCTCGATTTTCGGCGCTTTTCGTCGCATGAAGTGGCCAGTTTCAACCGGATTCAGGTCGATATTCTGCGGGCGGAATCGCCGGGTCGCGATGTCGTGCATAACTATATGGGGTTCTTCGATCAGTTTGATCACCACGCCGTATCGCGTGATCTGGATGTGGCGACATGGGATAGCTATCCGATTGGTTTTCTGGAACAATTCTGGTTCAGCCGGGATGAAAAACTGCGCTACGCGCGGACTGGCCACCCTGATATCGCTGCCTTCCACCATGATCTGTACCGGGGCTGCGCCAAGGGGCGATGGTGGGTGATGGAGCAGCAACCCGGCCCGGTGAACTGGGCCGCCCACAACCCTGCGCCGCTGCCCGGCATGGTGCGGCTATGGACGCTGGAAGCAGCAGCACATGGTGCTGAAATGGTTAGTTATTTCCGCTGGCGGCAAGCGCCGTTCGGACAGGAAATGCATCACGCCGGGCTGCTCCGTCCCGATAGCGTGGACGATGTCGGCGCGCATGAGGCACGGGCGGCGGCGAGCGATCTGGCGACGCTTGGCGATCTGGGTTTGTCCACAAAATCAGTGGCTTTGCTGTTTTCTTATGAAGCCGCATGGCTGTTCGATACACAACCGCAGGGCCGCAGTTTTCGCTATATGGAACTGGTGTTCAGCTTTTACACGGCGCTGCGGCGCCTGGGGCTGGACGTCGATATCCTGCCCGCCGATGCGGCGCTGGATGGCTATGCGATGGTCATCGCGCCGTCGCTGCCGATCGTTAGCAGTGAACTTACAGAGCGCCTTGTAAGCCTAGCTATTCCCGTGCTTTTTGGTCCTCGCAGTGGCAGTCGAACGCCCGATTTTCAGATACCCGAACGGCTGCCGCCGGGCAATTTGCGTGCAGCGATTCCCGTCACTATCCCCCGCGTAGAATCCTTGCGCGAGGGTTTGGTCGAACAGGGCGATGGGTTTGCCGTCATGCGCTGGTTCGAGCATGTTGAGAGCGATTTGGCCCCTGAAGAACGGCTGACTGACGGGCGCGGGGTTGTGTATGCCAGCGGATCCTTCCGCTATCTCGCGGCTTGGCCTGACGAAGCTTTGCTGGCGCGCGTGCTTCGCCGAATGGCGGGCGAGGCGGGGCTGGTGACGGTCGATCTGCCCCCGGATCTGCGCCTGCGCCGCGCGGGCGATGTGACTTTTGCCTTCAACTATGGGCCGGATATAATTGATCTGGAAGGTATTTTTAGCGGTGAATTGGTGATTGGTAATGGCTCGGTGCCACCGGCTGGCGTGGTGGCCTGGCGGTGAACCCGGCGGGCTGATCGCCAAACGAATGGCGAACGGAGATACGCATCACCAATTGAATCCCGCTCTATCCCTAACCCCCCAAACCTGCTTTTCTGCGGTGATGGGGCCTGGGGGACAAGCCGATGACGACACAGACACGGCCATTTGGCTTTTGGACGGCAACCGCTTTGGTGGTCGGCGGGATGATCGGGGCGGGCATTTTCGTTCAGCCAGCGCAGCTTGCGCCGTTCGGCTGGACCGGGGCCGCCGCCTGACTTGTTGCGATCCCCGGCGCGCTGTTACTGGCCTATGTGCTGTCTTGCCTGACGGCGGCGCGCCCGGAAGCGACTGGGGCGATTGCCATCGTTGCCGAAGGGCTGGGGCCGTTGCCGGGGTTGCTGGTTGGCTGGAGTTATTGGGTCGGCATTTGTTCGGCCAATGCCATCATCGCGTTAACGGCGGTGCGATACGGCGCGCAGTTTTTCCCGGTGCTTACGTCCACGTCGCTTGCAACTGCGATTGCGGCCTCGGCGTTGATCTGGGCACTGACCGCGCTCAATTTCGGCGGGGCAAAGGGGGCTGGCCGGTTTCAGGTGCTGACAACAGTGTTGAAACTGCTGCCGCTGGTGGCGGTCGCGGCGATCCTTGCCGGTTTGGCGATCGTCGAACCCGGGCGCTTTTCGGCCAATCCGCATACGCCGTTCGATTCGACGAAATTCACGATGGTGCTGACGCTCGCCTTTTTCCCGTTGGTGGGGTTCGAATGCGCGTCGTTGGCGGCTGAGCGCGTGCGCGATCCGGCACGTAACGTGCTGCGCGCGACCCTGGTCGGCACACTCTTGACGGGTATTCTCTACATCATCCTGTGCAACGGCATCGTGTTCGCGCTGCCTGAAGCGGTGGTCGCTGCGTCCGACGCACCGATTGCGATGTTTGTTGAAAACTTCTGGGGGCGGGGCGCCGGGCTGGTGATCGCCGCTTTTGCCGCGATTTCGGCGATCGGGTGTCTGAATGGATGGGTGTTGATGCAGGGCGAATTGCCACTGGGTATGGCCCGCGCGGGCATATTGCCCGCCATTCTTGGCCGCACGACTGAGCGGGATGTGCCGACAATCGCCATGATCCTGTCGAGCGCTGTCGCGACTGCGCTGGTCATGTCGGGCGCGATCCCGGGCCTTACCGACGTGCTGACGTTCATGCTGCAACTGACGACGGCGGCAACGGTGTGGTTTTATTTCGGTGCCTGTGCCGCGGCTTTTGCGTTCGGCATCGTGCGCCCGTTGGCGGTTGTCGGCATGGCGTTTTCGGCCTGGGTATTATGGGGATCGGGGGTGGAGGCGCTGCTTCTGAGTATCGTGCTGATGCTGACGGCGCTGCCGCTATACTGGCTCGCGCTACGTGGCCGTGTGCTTTCGGAAAAGGCGGCCTAGCAGACTGCGGTCCTTCAAAATCTCATGCGCGGCATTGTGCCCCGGCGCGCCTGTCACCCCACCACCCGGATGCGTGCCCGATCCGCACATATACAGGCCGGATATGGGCGAGCGGTAATCACCATGCCCCAGTACCGGGCGCGCCGCCCATAGCTGGTCCAGGCTCATCCGCCCATGGAAGATATCGCCGCCGATCAGCCCAAACTTGCGTTCCAGATCGAGTGGAGAGTGGATTTGCCGGGCGATGATGCTTGCCTTGAAATTGGGTGCATGCTGCGTGACGCAATCGATGATGTGATCGGCGGCGGCCTCGCGCTCGTCATCCCATGACCGACCATCTGGCAGCTCCGGCGCAAATTGCTGGCAGAACAGGCTGGCGACATGCATGCCGGGCGGCGCGAGCGAATCGTCAACGGTCGATGGCAGTTTCATCTCGACGATCGGTGCCTTTGACCATCCAAATGTGCGGGCATCATCATAAGCGGCGTCCATATAATCCATGCCCGGCGCGATGATGATCCCGGCGGTATGGTGCTCGGCCTTTTCTTTGCCGGGCAATACCGAGAAGTCAGGAAGTTCGCTCAGCGCAACGTTCATTCGAAACGTGCCTGAACCCGTTTTGAAGTTATCGATCCGGCGCTTGAAATCGGGCTTCAGGTCAGCGGGCGCGATCATCTGCCGATACAGCAGGGCAGGGCCTACATTAGCGGCAACGATATCGGCGGCGATTTCCTCCCCCGATTCCAGCCGCACGCCAACCGCTTTGTTGCCATCGACCAGCACCTGCGCAACCGGGGCTTCAAGGCTGATCTTGACGCCGTGCTCGGCGCACGCTGCTGCCATCGCGGTGGTGATCGCCCCCATGCCGCCCACTGAATGGCCCCATGCGCCCTTCTTGCCGTTCACCTCGCCGAAGACGTGGTGGAGCAGCACATAGGCCGAACCCGGCGTGCTGACCCCGGCGTAATTGCCGACCACCGCATCGAAGGCGAAGGCCGTTTTGACGTGATCGTCCTCATACCAGCCATCGAGGAAATCGCGCGCGCTTTTGGTGAACATGTCGAGCACATCGGCCTGCGCATCCACGCTCATGCCCGCCAGCTTGCGCCCCTGCGACGCGGCGCTGAGGAGGGCGGCGATCCCGCCGCCGGCATTGGGTGGCGTCTTCAGCGACAGGTCGCGCAGTACCTCCGCCACACGCTCCAGCGCTGTTTCATAAGCCGGGAAGGTCTCGGCATCCTTTGCCGAGAAGCGCGCGAACTCTGCCTGCGTCCGCGCGGTGCCGCCGCCAAGCTTCAGATAGGTGTCGGGAAAGGGGAAGAAATTGCTGATCGTGCGCTCGATAATGCGAAAGCCGCGGTCGTGCAGCTTCATGTCGGCAATCACCTGCGGGCGCAGCAGCGACACGGTGTAGCTGGCGGTGGAATTGCGGAATCCGGGGTGAAACTCCTCGGTCACGCACGCCCCGCCAATGATGGCGCGGCGTTCGAGCACGCGGACTTTGAGTCCAGCGCGGGAGAGGTAGAAAGCGCAAACAAGGCCGTTATGCCCACCGCCGATGATGATCGCGTCGTATCGTTTCGTCATGGGGAAGTGGTGCCGTGGCGGCGGTCGATTGTCGAGGGGGGACGAGAGGGCCGGGTCGGGCGCGCAATGGTTCCTTACCCGAATGGGAAAGATGCGCTACGACGCCGCTGATCTGCCGGGTGACGCGGCCTGCCCCGCATAGACAAAGCGAGAAATCGATGTTCGATGAAGTTGGTTTTCCACGCGGCCCTGACTTGGGCCACGCCGTCCGCGTCCTCGACACCTTCGTTTACTGTAGCCGTGCCGCCGAGGGCGTGGACGACGCCGAGGTTGATCGTATCATTGAATGGTCGCAACGCCGCAATGTCGAACGCGACATTACCGGCGTGCTGGTGTTCGGCAGTGGCGTGTTTTTCCAATGGGTTGAGGGACCGCCCACCGCAGTCGAGAATCTAATCGCGAGCCTGTACGGCGATCCGCGCCACTATGACATCGTCCCGCTGGACCGCAGTGTTGACGAGCGCGAGCGGCTATATCCGAATTGGGAGATGGAGCGGGTCGGTGCCGACGACATTCGCGCGGTGCTGAACGATGCGCTGGAGAGTGCCGAAGACGAAAATAACATCGCGGCCCTCAGGCGTATCCTGAAGCACCTCGATTCGGGTCCGCTGGACACGCTTGGGCGACGTTAACGCGGTCAGCGAAAGGCGGTTCGAGCCAATCCGCCTTCGCGTTGAACGGCAATTGGCGCTTCCTATATCTCGCCTATGGTATTCGATCTCGGCCGTGCGATGCGCAAGAAAGAGGAGTTTGAATCAGCACGTCTGATGGACTTCGCGTTCCGCCGCCACGCGCGGGCCAGTCGGTTGCTCGCCAAGTCGTTGGGAGTCGATCCTGTTATCGCGGCGTCCTTGGTCGCGACGGTAAACGAAGAAGCGATCCCCCTTCGCCTTGCCGAGCTGGCGGGCACGACAGCCGAGGAAGCGGATGCCGCGTTTCGAAGGTTCCTGTCGATTGCGCATGCCGAGCTGGTCACCGAACGTGGCGACCCAACCCCGCATCGGTTGGCGTAAAGGGCACGGGCTGTCGATAGCTTGCGTTAGCGGCGCTTGCCCCACCCCGGCGGTGGCGCGTGATTCAGCCGCGCCTCCGGGATCGCCGCGCGGATCTTCGCGGCGAAGCTGCGAAGGCACACCTCGCTCCGCCCGATCGGCCCCACCGTAAAACTCTCTGATGCCATCCCCGCCTGCACGCGGGTGATCAGCCAAGTGTCTTCGGCATTCACATGGCGGTTGATGCGATCATTGGCATAGCGCGCCAGTTTCATCTCGCGTCGTTCATCGGGCAGCGCAAACGCCATCATCCGCAGCACCGATTGGGTCGGGCTGATCGGCAGCCACTGCATGAAATCGACCTGATCGGGATAAAGGTCGAAGGCCATGTTCGGCCATAGCTTATAGTATAGCCATAATCGCTGGTTCGCCTCTGGCAGATGGTCTGCGCGGGGTACGTATGTCTGGTAGAAGCGTTCCCACCAATCGGCGGAGGGGCGATCGACCAGATAGCCCGACATCTTGTCGGCAAAGGGCTGCGCTTCGATCGCATAGCTTTTGCCGAACAACCGGGTGAGGCCGGGATGCGCGACCGGGATGTGGAGATTGTCCGAATAATTGTCGCCAATATTCTTCCAGTTGACCGCGCGGTCACGGGTGTAAGCGGGGGTGATCGTCCGCAGGTCTTCAAACCGATATGGCTCGATCTCATGCGCGTAGGGAGCCATCATGTCGGCCACCGATGGCCCGCCATCGTCCTTCAGGCGAACGAACACGAAGCCGCGCCAGATTTCTAATCCGACCGCAAACAGCCCCTGTCCGCGCTTGTCGAGCATGGGATAGTCGGCGCTCACGGGCACACCGGTAAGGCTGCCATCAAGCTCATAGCTCCAGGCGTGATAGGGGCAGATGATCTTTTTGGCGCAGCCGCCATTGCCCTCCAGCAAGCGCATCGCGCGGTGGCGGCATACATTGGTGAACGCGCGCGCCCTGCCGTCCTCGCCGCGCACGACGATCACGCTCTCTCCCGCATAATCGATCGACCGCCACTCGCCGGGGGTCGCCAGATCGCTCTCGTGGCACACGATCTGCCATGACGGGCGGATGACGCGGGCAATCTCTGCGTCCAGGAAATCGGGGTCGGTATAGGTCCAGCCGGGCAGGCCCCAATCGGCATCCGGGTCGGTTTCGGCAATCAGTGCGGCAGGCGCTGGCTGATCCTGCATTGGCGGCGCTCCCCCGGCCCATGGAACGGCCCGTTGCACTTGTTTAGCGCCGATTTGACGCCGCTGTCAGCAGCGATGTCAACCGCCAACCGATGCTTGTTGCAACCATTCCGACCGGCCTGCCGCTTGTCAAACCTGTTGCGTAGTGCGCGCCACGAGCATATTCAGGCGGTGCGTCAGGTTCCCCGAAAGGGGAATAATAGGGAACGCGGAACCAGGGATTCTCCCTGTAAACCGTGGCTGTCCCCGCAACTGTGACCGGTGAGTGGTCGCCTGTGAAATGCCACTGGGTGCATCTGCATCCGGGAAGGTGAGGCGAACATGATGATCCGGGAGCCAGGAGACCTGCCTGACGCCGTCGGTCCTTTGCGCGGACGGGGTGTTCAGCGCGATCGAGGTTTTTCCTCGTGTGACGACATACGGTCGGGGTGGCGCGTGTGGGGGTATCCCCGCCGTGACGCGGTGGTGCCTATGCGCGCGCTCGCCCCTTGTTGTTGGTCAAGGGAGAACGCCCATGGTGCGCCTATATTTTTCAATCATTCTATCTGTTGTTTCGTTCGTTAATGCGGCTCCCGCAATTGCCGAGGACACCGCTTTGCCGCCCAGCGATAACGCTGAAGACATCGTCGTCACCGCCAACCGCGCACCCGAGCGACTATCGCGCATCGGCCAATCAGTGACGGTGATTGACGCAGAGACGCTGAAAACCCGACAAACCGCCATTCTGACGGACATTTTGCGCGACGTGCCGGGGCTTAGCGTGGCGCGCAATGGCGGTGTCGGCGGTACAACGTCGGTGTTTATTCGCGGTGCCGAAAGCGCCCAGACCGTGGCGCTGATCGATGGGGTGAAGCTCAACGATCCGTCGTCGCCCGGCGGCGGTTTCAATTTCGGCAATCTGCTGGTCGGGAATATCGACCGGATAGAGGTGCTGCGCGGGCCATCATCGGTGCTGTGGGGCAGCCAGGCGATTGGCGGCGTGATCAACCTGATCACTACCAAGCCGACCGAGAAGCTGACGATACATGCGCGCGGCGAATATGGCTATCGCGGCACTGGTCAGGTGGTTGGCAATGTTGCGGGCAAGGCCGGGCCCCTGTCGATCAGCGGTGGGGGCGGATATTTCACCACTGACGGCATATCGTCATTCAGCGAGGCGCGCGGCGGGCGCGAACGCGACGGCTATCGCAATTTCGGTGCAAACCTGAACGTCAACTTGGCGCTGACCAACGATATCTCGCTGGATGCGCGGGGCTATTATTCTGACGGTCGCGTTGGGATTGACGGTTTCGCGCCGCCAACTTTTGCGTTCGGCGATACGCGCGAGGTTAGCTTCACCCGCGAATTTGTAGGGTATCTGGGGGGCAATGTTGCGCTGTTTGACGGGCGATTCCGCAACCGCTTTGGTTTTGCCTATACCGATACCACGCGCCGTAACGAGGATCCGGATGGCGCGCCGGTCGTGACCTTTACCGGCAAGGGACGCAACGAGCGGTTTGAGTATCAGGGGGTGGCCGATGTTACAGACGCGGTACAGGCGACCTTTGGGCTTGAACGCGAAACGTCGCGCTTCAATTCGACCAGCTTTGGCGGGCCGCTGACGGTCGGCCGGGCGCGGTTGGACAGCATTTATGGCCAGATTGGCGTCACACCGCTGACTGGCCTGACCGTCACCGGCGGGGTGCGGCATGATGACCATGATCGTTTTGGCGGTGCGACCACATTTGCAGCGAGCGGCGTATATTCGCCAAATGGTGGCAAGACGACGGTGCGGGCGAGCTATAGCGAAGGTTTCAAGGCGCCGTCGCTGTTCCAGTTGCAAAGCGATTTTGGCAACCAACTGCTCCGTCCAGAACGCGCCGCGGGCTGGGACGCTGGAATCACCCAGCGTGCGCTTGGCGGCGCATTGGAGGCGAGTGCCACCTATTTCCATCGCAAATCGACCGATTTGATCGACTTCATTTCGTGCCCCGTCCAAACCGGTATTTGCGCCAATCGACCCTTTGGAACCTTCGACAATGTCAGCCGCGCGGTGTCGCAGGGGGTGGAGGTGGGGCTAAAGCTGCGCCCGGTCGAGGCGCTGCAGTTTCAGGCCAATTACACTTATCTCGATGCCCAGAACCGGTCGGTTGGTAGCGCGACCTTTGGCAGGCGGTTGCTGCGCCGCCCGAGCCAGAGCGTGAATGCATCGGTCGATTATCGCTGGGATTTTGGGCTGACAACGGGGGCGACAGTAACCTCAATCGGAAACAGCTTTGACAATGCGGCTAATACCCGGCGCATCCCCGGCTATGTTCTTACCGATATCCGTGCGGCCTTCCCGGTCTTCAGCCAGGCAGAGGTTTATGGGCGGATCGAAAATCTGTTCGATGAACGTTATGAAACGGTGCCGCAGTTCGGGTCGCCCGGCCGTGCGGCATATGTTGGGGTGCGGGTTCGATATTGATGCGCATAGCAATCCTGGTGCTGGTGTTGCTGGTTGGCGGGTGCGGGGCGGCGGGTTCTGCGCCCGCCCCAACCCGCGCCGATTCGAGCAAGCGGGCGTCGCGGATTGTGTCGATTAATCCGTGCATCGACGCTGTGTTGATGCGCGTTGCCGATGCGGCACAAATCACCGCGATCAGCCATTATTCGCGAGACCCGCGCGCAACATCAATCCCGATCGCGGTGGCCCGGCGGTTCCGCGCCACGTCGGGCACGGCAGAGGAGATATTGGCGCTTCGCCCTGATCTGGTGTTGCTGAGCGGGGCATTGCCCCCCGCAACGGCCGTGGCGTTGGCGCGATTGCATGTCCGCACACTGGAACTGCCGCTGCCACAAAGCCTAGCAGAAAGTGAGGCGCAGGTTCGAACGATTGCCAATGCCGTTGGGCAGCCGGAGCGCGGCGCCGTGCTTGCCGGGCGAATTGCAACGGCGGTGCGCCGGGCCCAACCACCGCAAGGGGCACCGGTGCCTGCGCTCATCTGGCAGGGCGGCGGGCTGGTACCAGCTGGCGGGACATTACCCGATGAAATGTTGCGCGCGGCGGGTTTCGTCAATCTGGGGGCGGCTTATGGGCTGAAGAATTGGGACATCCTGCCGATGGAATATCTGGTGGCAAAGCCGCCAGATGTGCTGCTGACGGCGCAACATTCGGGGCGTGATGATCGGCAGCTTGGCCACCCGGTGATGCGGCGGCTGCGTGACCGTATTGCGGTGCGCGATTTTCCTGAACGGCTGCTCTTCTGCGGCGGGCCGACGATTATTGATGTCATGAACCGGCTGAGTGCTGTTCGGCGGTCGCTATGAAGCGTGCGCTCAGCCTGAACCTGCTGCTATGTGTCGGCATCATGCTCGCGCTGTTGCTGTCGGTGATTGCCGGAAAGGTCTGGGTGCCGTGGACCGCATGGCTAAGCGATGACCCGCGCTGGTTGATTATCCTGGAATTGCGCCTCCCGCGCACAGTTTTGGCCGCGGTGGTCGGGGCGGGCCTGGGCCTGTCTGGCGCGGCAATGCAGGGCTATTTGCGCAATCCGCTGGCGGATCCCGGGCTGTTTGGCGTGTCATCGGGTGCAGCGTTGGGCGCGGTGATCTCGCTTTATTTCGGCTTTGCTGCCCAGGCTTGGCTGTTGCCGCTGTTCGCGCTGGCGGGCGCGGCGGGGGCGATGGCTTTGCTCGCCTTGCTGGTGGGGCGATCGGCAAGTCTAATCGTGTTCACGCTCGCGGGGGTCATCCTGTCCAGCCTGGCGGGGTCGTTAACGGCGTTGGCGATCAGCCTGTCACCCACCCCCTTTGCAACGTCAGAGATCGTAACATGGCTGATGGGCGCCCTTACCGATCGGAGCTGGGATGATGTGTGGATTGCGCTGCCGATCACTGGGATAGGGGCGGCGCTGCTGGCGATAACGGGGCGCGCGCTCGATGCGCTGACGTTGGGGGAAGGTGCAGCGCGATCCATGGGGGTTGATCCGTTGCGGCTGCAGATACTGATCGTCCTGGGCGTGGGACTGTGCGTTGGGGCTTCTGTGGCAACTGCAGGCGTGATTGGCTTTGTGGGGTTGATGGTGCCCCACCTGGTGCGTCCGTTTGCCGGGAACCGCCCATCGGCGGTGCTGCTGCCATCCGCGCTTGGCGGTGCGCTGTTGCTTCTGCTCGCCGACAGCCTGGTGCGCGCCATGCCAATCGTCACCGAATTGCGGCTGGGGATTGCGATGTCGTTGCTCGGCGGGCCTTTTTTCTTCGTTCTGCTCCTCAAGATGCGGCGGGGGCTCGCATGACGGCCGTTACGCAGGTACGCCCCCCTGAATCGCTAACCGCTGAATCATTGTCACTGACGGTGCAGGGCGCGGTGATCCTCAATTCTATCAGCGCGAGGTTTATGCCGGGGGAGGTAACGGTCGTTCTCGGCCCGAATGGGGCGGGCAAGTCGACGCTGCTCGCTTGCCTTGCCGGGCTGCGCGCTGCCGATGCGGGTGATGTATTGATCGGTGGCGTTTCGCGCGCCAAAATTGATCGACGTGCGTTGGCCAGGCAGATTGGCTTCCTGCCACAAAGCGCCGACGTCCACTGGGACATTGATGTGCAAACTTTGGTGGCGCTCGGTCGTTTCCCGCATCGCGGGCGGTGGGGCGAAACGGCGGCAGATCACGCTGCAGTTGCGCAGGCGATGGCGGCGACTGACGTGACGCGCTTCGCTGAGCGTCGGGTCAACACGCTATCCGGCGGGGAGCGGGCACGGCTGCTGCTGGCGCGGGTGCTGGCGGGTGAGCCGCAATGGTTGCTGGCGGATGAGCCGCTTGCCAATCTTGATCCAGCGCATCAGCTTGACGGGCTTGATTGCCTGCGCAGGGTTGCGGCGGCCGGGGCTGGCGTTGTTGTGGTGTTACACGATTTGAATCATGCCGCCCGCGTTGCAGATCAGCTACTGCTGCTCCGCAACGGTCATGTGATCGCGCACGGCCCACCGGAAAGCGTGCTGACCGAAGAATTGATTGCGAAAACTTACGGCGTCACCAGCCATATCGGCACGACACCAGACGGGCAGCGCTTCATCGTGCCCAGTGCGCGACAGACACTATCCGCAGCCAATACGCAGATCGCCTGAAGGTCTGAAAGAAGAAAACTGGTGCACCCGACACGATTCGAACGTGTGGCCTCTGCCTTCGGAGGGCAGCGCTCTATCCAGCTGAGCTACGGGTGCCTGTGGGTCAGCGCCTAGCAAAGGCAGCGGCGCAGCGCCAGATTTTTTCGGCAGTGATTGCCGGTGCCGTCGAATCGTCGGCAAAGCTGCATCAAGGCGTGTTCAGGGTAATTTGTTGAAAGGGGCCAATCGGGCAGCGAGCGCCGCTGCCGATCGGGTTCAAATACAATACGGTGATGATATCAGTCGCACACAGCCTGTCGAGTGCGGTTGAATAGCCAAACCGTTCCTGAAATCCAAGGCCAGGGCACCCGCCCTTGATCGTGGCGCGGTAGATTTTGCCGCCGACCAGCTTGAAATCAATCACCGAATCATTGCGGACATAGGTGTCGCGAATCAGGCGATTGGGAATGCAAGTTTCAGGTTTGCCAACCGGTGTGGCGGCCGGCGCGGCATTGCGATCACGCGCGCTGCCGCTGCCTGCCGCCAGCCCCATGCCGCCGATCAGCGTCAGCCCGGTGGCGGCAGCAAACAAGACCCGGCGATTCATCGATTACTCCTTTTGCCCGGCCAATGCGTTCTTTGCCCGTTTGGCGGGCAGGGGCGTTTTAGCCTTGAACGCGCACAAATCGCTGACGCCGCACCGCCAGCATTCGGGAGTGCGCGCCTTGCACACATATCTGCCGTGCAAGATTAACCAGTGATGAGCGTGAACCCGGAAGGGTGCGGGGGTGCCCTTGTCGAGCTTTTTCTCCACCGCGAGCGGGGTTTTCCCCGGTGCGAGCCCGGTGCGGTTGCCAACGCGAAAGATGTGTGTGTCGACGGCGAATGTTTCTGCGCCAAAGGCTACGTTCATCACCACATTTGCGGTCTTTCGTCCCACCCCGGCAAGCTTTTCCAGCGCATCACGGTCAGCGGGCACCACGCCGCCATGGTTGGCGATCAACGCTTCGCTAAGCGCGATGACGTTTTTGGCCTTGGTGTTGAACAGGCCAATCGTTTTGATGTGCTCCTTCAACCCCTCCTCGCCCAGCGCGACCATTTTGGCGGGGCTGTCGACGGATGCGAACAGCGCACGGGTGGCCTTGTTGACGCCGACATCGGTGGCCTGTGCGGACAGCACGACGGCTACCAGCAGTTGATAGGGGTTGCCTGATTCGAGCTCGGTTTCCGGGTGCGGGTTATCCGCCGCCAGCCGGGCATAGAAATCGATAATATCGGCCTTCTTCAAATGCCGAGAACCTGCGCCATCGAATAGCTGCCCGCGGGTTTCCCGACGAGCCACAGCGCGGCGGTGATCGCCCCGTGCGCAAATATTGCTCGATCCTCGGCACGGTGGCCAAGTTCGATCCGCTCGCCATTGCCCGCAAAGATCACGTGGTGATCACCCGCTACCGTGCCGCCGCGTAACGAGGACAGGCCAATCGTTCCCTGAGCACGATCGCCGCTTAGCCCTGCGCGGCTCATGACGCTGACATCGCCCAGCGCGATGCCGCGCCCGGCCGCTGCCGCTTCACCCAGCATTTGCGCAGTGCCGGACGGGGCATCCACCTTGGCGCGGTGATGCATTTCGATAATCTCGATATCCCAGCTTGCATCCAGCCGGGCGGCGGCTTCACGGACCAGTCGGGCGAGTAACGTAACGCCCAGCGAGGTATTGCCGGTTTGCAGAACCGCAATGTCCTGTGCCGCTTCAGAAATCAGCGTGCGGTGGCTTTGGTTGATGCCGGTGGTGCCGATCAAGATTGGCGTACCCGCGGCGCGAGCGGCGGCCAGGTTGGCGGGCAGGGCACCCGGCACGGTGAAATCGACAAGCACATCGGCAATTCTGGCCAGCGGTGCGGGGTCTCCGCCAGCGTCAATGCCCCCGGCGAGCGCGGCGCCATAGTCGGGCAGAGCCGCCGCGATGGCGTGCCCCATGCGTCCTGCGCTACCATAAATGCCGATTGCTGCCACGTGATGCTCCAATCCTCGATCTCATCTGCCCGCGCGGTGGTGCATCGCTGCGACACCGGCGCCCGGATTCAATTGTCGCCCCCGAGTGGCGCAAATGACAGAAAGCAGCGCGCGGCAACAGACCCATGTCATCGTATTTTGTCAAAAAACCGCCCAGTCCGGCCGCAGCATCGATGGCGTTGGAGGCGGCTCAGCGATATGTTTAGCGACATGAGCCCGCAATCAACGATCGTGATCCTGACTGGGGCCGGCATTTCCGCCGAAAGTGGTATTGCCACCTTTCGCGGACCAGGCGGCCTGTGGGAGGGGCACCGGGTGGAGGATGTGTGCACGCCCGATGCGCTCGCGCGTGATCCGGTGCTGGTCCACCGTTTTTATGATGCGCGACGTGCAGCGCTGGCCGATGTTGTGCCGAATGCGGCGCACAAGGCGCTAGCGCTGCTTGATGCGGCGTGGCCGGGTGATGTGTTGATCGTGACACAAAATGTTGACGATTTGCATGAGCGCGCGGGCGCACGGCGGTTGCTGCACATGCACGGCGAACTGTTGTCGGCGCTGTGCACGGCTTGTGCTGGTCGGCAGGAGTGGGCGGGCAGCCTGCCACCGGGCGGCCAGTGCCGGGCCTGCGGCGCTGCCGCGCTGCGGCCTGACATCGTGTTTTTTGGTGAAATGCCGTACCAGATGGACCGGATAGCGGCGCTGCTGGCGCGCGCTGATCTGTTCGTGTCGATCGGCACATCAGGCGCTGTCTATCCGGCAGCGGGCTTTGTTCAGACGGCGCGGAATTTTGGCGCACAGACGCTGGAGCTGAATCTTGAGCCGTCTGAGGGCAGCGTGTTTTTTAGCGAAACTCGGCTGGGCGCGGCGAGCGTGCTGGTGCCTGAATGGGTCGATGGCTTGCTGGGTTAATCCGCCGGCTGATCATTCTTCCGCCGCGACCGGGGCGCCAATCCATCCGCTGCATTGGCAACACCCGCACGAGCACGGCGATCAACCCGCAGTTCAAACACATCGGGCCGCGAATAATGGCCATCGGTATCGAGTGACGTCAGTCCCCGGCCAATCGCCGATAAGTCGAGGTCAGCAACCAACAGGTCTGGGCCATCCTCTGTGCCAACGATCACTTGGCCATCCGGGCCGATGATCGCGCTGCCGCCCGTTTGAAGCTGGCCGTCTGGCATGCCCATGATCAGCGCCTGCGCATCAACATCACCGCCAACGCGGGCTAGCCCTTCTATCAGGTCAGCGCGGTGCTGAATCGTGCCTGCCGCCAGGACAAAACAGCGTCCTTCAAACGCATAGTGGCGCGACGCGAGCAGATGGACGTCGCGCACCGTTGGCCAAGCGGCGACATGCACCGCCTCCCCCGCATGATGCATCGTTGCGCGAACCAAAGGCATCCAGTGTTCCCAGCAGATCAGCTGGCCCAGATTACCCCATTCCGCCTCATGCACGTCCAGCGTCGACCCGTCGCCGCGACCCCAGATCATCCGCTCACCATGCGTTGGCACCAGCTTGCGGTGAAGCACGGGCGGCAGGCCGGGGCGGAAGATGTACTGCGTGTTCGTCAGGCTCGATCGGACGCGCTCATGCCCGCCAACGCACACAAGAATGCCGGTCTTGTCGACCAACGTCTGCAATGGGACCAGCCGGGGGTCGTTCTTCCGCAGCGCCTGATCGAGCAGAATCGAATGCAGCGCCTGCGTCCCCCGGTGATCCCACATCGCGGCACCCGGCGCCTCATCCAGCCATAATGGATAGCCACCCAGAAATGTCTCGCCAAATGCCGCCACTTCGGCCCCGATGTCGGCGGCATCCGCAACAAATTCTACCAGCCGGTCGATCCCGTAGCTGATGTCCAACGGCACGGGTGCCGCTTGCAGGATTGCGGCCTTTACAGTCTTGCTCATTCTACCCAGTCCAGCCCCATGTCGCGGTATACACTGCGGTCGTCATCCCAGTTTTCTTTTACCTTTACGTGAAGATACAGATGCACCGGGCGGCCCATCAACGTCGATAATTCTGCGCGGGCCCGGGCACCGATTTCTTTGATGCGCTGGCCGCCCTTGCCGAGCACAATCGCGCGCTGGGTGGTGCGCGCGACCAGGATTTGCTGGTGAATTTCAACCGATCCGTCCTCACGCTCCTTATACTGCTCGGTCTCAACCGCGCTGGCATAGGGCAGCTCGGCATGGAGCTGGAGATATAGCTGCTCGCGCGTTACCTCAGCCGCCAGCATCCGTTCGGTCGCATCGGACACCTGATCTTCCGGGAAATGCCACGGCCCGGTGGGCATTGCCTTGGCGAACGCTGCCTTCAGTTCGGGCAGGCCATCGCCGGTTGATGCGCTGACGAAGAAAATCTCCTCAAACGGCACGGCTTCGTTCAGCCGTTTGGCATGGCCCAACAGCCGTTCCTTTTCGGCAATATCCACCTTATTGAGAATCAGATATTTGGGTTCGCGCCGGTGCTTCAGCCCTTCGGCGATGGCCATCACCTTGGGGCCAATGCCGCCCTTGCCGTCCACCACCAGCGCGATCACGTCAGCCCCTTCGGCGCCCGACCACGCGGCGGCGACCATGGCGCGGTCGAGCCGGCGCTTGGGCTCGAAAATGCCGGGCGTGTCGACCAGCAATATCTGCGTATCGCCCTCAATCGCGACACCCATCAACCGGGTGCGTGTGGTCTGCGCCTTGGGGCTGACGATTGCCACCTTTTGCCCGACCAGCACATTGACGAGCGTCGACTTGCCCGCATTGGGCGCGCCGACCACGGCGATAAGACCGCAGGATTGTGTTTGTTCAGTCATCAACTTTTTTCCGTCACCCCGGACTTGGTCTGAGGTTCACTGGGGTTTTCACGTAACATGCGTTGCTCTTGCGCCAGCGTGGGTGCCGGAACAAGTCCGGCATAACGATTAGGGTTCAAGCTGCGCCAGTAACGCCAGTGCCGCCGCCGTCTCGGCTTCCTGTTTGGATGTGCCCGTCGCGCTTGCTTCTGCCAGTTTGCCGATGCTGACGCGGACGGTGAAGACGGGTGCGTGCTGCGGTCCGGCGCGATCGATAATGGCATATTCCGGCGGGCGGCGGTTTTGGGCGGCGGCCCATTCCTGCAGCGCAGATTTGGGGTGCTGTGGCGCGCGGGCCTGGGTGGTGACGCTATCGCCCCAGAGCTTGCGAATCGCCGCGCGGGCAGCGGGCAGGCCGTGATCGAGGTACAACGCACCGATCAGCGCCTCCATCACATCGCCCAACACATTGTCGCTATCGGCAGCGCCATCATCGCGGGCTTGCTTGCCCAGCTTTAGCCGAGGCGCGACGCCATTCGCACGGGCAACCCCGGCACAAACCGGGCCGGTTACCAGCGCATTCAACCGTTTGGACAGCTGCCCCTCGGGCTCTCCGGCGAACAGCTCGTACAGCCATTCAGCAATCACCAGGCCAAGCACCCGGTCGCCCAGAAATTCAAGCCGCTCGTAATTTGCCGCTGCCTGGCTGCCATGCGTCAGCGCCCGGTGATACAGCGCGGCGTCCCCCGGCTCGACCCCGAGCAGTTCGGCGAGCCATGTACCGATATCGTGGTCGTTCAAAAGCCCCCCCCGATTCGCCCCCAGCGTGCGGCGGTGAACCACGTCCAAGGAAGGAACCAGTTGGCGGACCCATTGGTCGAGAAGAACATCATCACGGCCTTGCCTTCCAGGTTGCGCGTCGGGACGAAGCCGATGCCCTGGCCGATCACGGGTGGAAAGCGGCTGTCGGCGCTGTCATCGCGGTTGTCGCCCATCATGAACACGTGATCGGCGGGAACGGTATACAGCCCGGTATTGTCGGCAGGGGTGTCTCCGCGATCAAGCACGGTGTAGCTGCGCCCGCCCGGCAGGGTCTCACGATATTGCGGATAGCGGCAGATCGGCTTGCCCTTGTCGCTATCCTGAAATTCCACCGAGCATTGATAATTGGGCGTTATCGGCACAGTGAAATCGGCAATCCGCTGTTTTGGAACGGGAATTCCGTTCAGAATCAACTGGCCCTGCCGCATCTGGATGGTATCGCCGGGCAAGCCGATGACGCGTTTGATGTAATCCTCGCTATTGCCGGGGGGTGCCTTGAACACCGCGATGTCGCCGCGTTCGGGCAGCGTGGCAAAGATATGGCCGGGGATGAGCGGGAGGCTGAACGGCAGGCTATAGCGCGAAAAGCCGTAATTCCATTTCGATACGAACAGATAATCGCCAATCAACAGGCGCGGAAGCATCGATTCTGACGGGATATTGAACGGAGAAAACAAGAAACTGCGGAAAATCGACACGATAATGACGAGTTTTACCAGAAATGTTACCGTTTCGCGCGTTTCGGTGCGAAGCGGTGCCCTAATGGCAGCGGCGGTTTGCGTATCGCTCATATGCAGGCTTTGCTTGGGGGCGATTGCGCCGTCAAGCGTGGCGTTTCATGTGGTGCGGGCTGTTATGGGACGCTAGAGCCTGTCCGGGTCAGCTTGGCCTAAGCATCGCCAGCGTCGAATTGGAGAAATGCCGATGTCCTCCCCCGAATGGCGCGCGATTGAGGCATTGCAGCCGCCCCGCCTGGAAACGCTGTTCGCGCAGGATGCTGGCCGAGTGGCGCGGTTCGGGGTTGATGTCGCCGGGCTGCATTTCGACTGGTCGAAAACCCACCTGACGACAGAGGCAGTCGCGGTGTTTGAGGCGCTGGCCACGGCGCAGAATCTGTCGGGCAAGCGCGAGGCGCTGTTCCGGGGAGAGGTGATCAACCAAACCGAAGGCCGCGCCGCTGAACACACCGCCGAACGCGGCGAGGGCGCACCGGAAAGCGTGGCGCGCGCCGGCATGCTCCACGCGCGGATGCGTGCGCTGATCGATGCGATTGAGATGGAGGCGCTGGGCCCCATCGCACACATTCTGCACATCGGCATTGGCGGATCGGCGCTTGGCCCCGATTTGCTGATCGACGCGCTGGGGCGGGACGAGGATCGCTATGAGGTGGCGGTCGTCTCCAACGTTGATGGCTGCGCGCTGGAAGAAGCGTTTGCGCGGTTCGATCCCACCGCGACCCTGCTCGTCATCGCATCCAAAACCTTCACGACCACCGAGACGTTGCTCAACGCCACCAGTGCGCTGGAATGGATGCGGGAAGGCGGGGTTGAGGACGCCTATGGCCGCGTGGTTGCGCTGACGGCGGCACCCGATACCGCGCTTGAATGGGGCGTCGACGAAACCCGCATCCTCCCCTTTGCCGAATCGGTGGGCGGGCGATACTCGCTTTGGTCGTCGATTGGTTTTCCGGCAGCACTCGCCCTCGGGTGGGAGGCGTTTGAGGAGCTGCTGGAAGGAGCGGGCGAGATGGACCGGCATTTCCGGTTGGCCGCCGCGCATGAAAACGCGCCGATGCTCGCTGCCTTTGCCGACTTGTTCTACACCCAGGTGAAGGGCGCGCAGACGCGGGCCAGCTTTGCCTATGATGAGCGGCTGCGGCTGCTGCCCAGCTATTTGCAGCAGCTTGAGATGGAATCGAACGGCAAAAGCGTGGGCGCCGATGGCCAGTCCGTTGGCCGCGCCACCGCGCCGGTTACCTGGGGCGGGGTGGGCACGGATGCGCAGCATGCGGTGTTCCAGCTGCTCCATCAGGGCACGCAGCTGATTCCGGTAGAATTTGTTGCGGTGGCAGAACCCGGCGACGCGCTGGACGATGCGCACCACGAACAGTTGCTGCTCAATTGCTTTGCGCAAGGGGCCGCGCTGATGAAGGGCCGCGCGAATGAGGCGGACCCGGCGCGCGCCTATCCCGGCGACCGACCCAGCGCGACGATATTGATCGAGGCGCTTGATCCACGTTCGCTGGGCGCGCTGATCGCGTTTTACGAACAGCGCACCTTTGTGAATGCGGTGCTGCTGGGGATTAACCCGTTTGATCAGTTCGGCGTGGAGCTGGGCAAGGAAATGGCCAAGGCTGCCGCACAAGGCGGGCTGGACTTTGATCCATCGACCACTGATTTGATCCAGCGGGCTTTGGGGTAAGCACCCTTGATTGACTGTCAGCCCCGCCTTAGCGGCGGTGACGAATAAAAGGAACAAGCATGACCACCTACGACTATGATCTTTTCGTCATCGGGGCCGGTTCGGGCGGCGTCCGGGCGGCGCGGGTTTCCGCCGCGCACGGGGCCAAGGTGGCGATTGCCGAGGAATACCGCGTTGGTGGCACTTGCGTTATCCGGGGGTGCGTACCCAAGAAGTTGCTCGTCTATGGTGCGCATTTTGCAGAAGATTTGGCAGATGCCCGGCGCTTTGGCTGGGATGTGCCCGAATGCGCGTTCGATTGGCCGCGCCTGCGCGATAATGTGCTGTTCGAAGTTGACCGGCTGAACGCGGCCTACACGACCACGCTCGACAGCCATCAGGTTGAGGTGATCCTGGAGCGGGCCGAGGTTGCCGGGCCCAACGAGGTGCGCCTGGCCAGCGGCAAAACGGTGACGGCGGGGCGCATCCTGATCGCCACGGGCGCAACGCCGCAATTGCTCCACTTTCCCGGCAGCGAGCACGCAATCACCTCAAACGAAGTGTTCCATTTGTCCGCCCTGCCCAAGCGGGTGTTGATTGCCGGCGCGGGGTATATCGCCAATGAATTTGCAGGCATTTTCCACGAATTCGGCAGTGCGGTGACGGTGGTGAACCGCAGCGACGCCATACTGCGGGGATATGACGAGCAAATCCGCGACCGGCTGCTGCAGATATCGATGGGCAAGGGGATCCAGTTCCGGTTCAACACCGTTTTCAAATCGATCACGAAACAAGACGATGGCAGCATGGTGGTGGAATTCACCAGCGGCGATCCGATGACGGTCGATTGCGTGATGTTCGCCACGGGCCGCGTGCCGTGCACGGACGGGCTGGGGCTGGAAGCAGCGGGCGTGGTGCTCGACAAGGGCGCGATCAAGGTGGACGATGATAACCAGTCCAGCGTGCCCAGCATCTATGCCGTGGGCGACGTGACGAACCGGGTGCAGTTGACCCCGGTCGCGATCCGCGAGGGGCAGGCGTTTGCCGACACGATCTTTGGCAACAAGCCGACCCGTGTCGATTATGGCTGCATCCCCAGCGCCGTGTTCAGCCACCCGCCGATTGGCGCTGTTGGGCTGACGGAGAGCCAGGCCAAGCAGAAATACGGTGCGGTACGGGTGTACACATCCGATTTCCGCCCGATGAAGAACGTACTGGCCGGCCGCAACGAACGCGCGCTGTACAAAATGGTCTGCGACGCCGCGAGCAACCGCGTCGTCGGCCTCCACATGATTGGCCCGGAATCCGGCGAGATCATTCAGGCGGCCGCCGTGGCGGTAAAGGCCAGGCTGACCAAGGATGCGTTTGACGAAACGATGGCGCTGCATCCGACGATGGCGGAAGAACTGGTGCTTATGAAGTAGGGGGGGGTCCGCCCCATTTTTTCCTATAGAAGGCGACTTCGGCCAACCCTTAAAGCTGTCGCCGATTATGCACGCTTAGCGCGAAGCCGACGGTGATCGTCGGACATTCGCGACTGTCCGGTTTTGGGTAGGTTTTTAGAACCGCAGACATTTGCGTTGATGTCCGTTGGTCGCCGACTACCGTTCATTCTTCTTTCTCGAGAACTTGACGGAAACCGAGGCGTTGCCCTTGGTAACTAGACCTACGCTCAGGCCAGCCTCAATGCCGACATTGAACTCGATCTCGTCGAGCTCGAATTGCGAAGCGACCGCTGCGACCTGAGATTGCGCGGCGAGGCTGGTGAGCTTCGTTATGACTTGATCCCAAATGCCTTCAAGTTCGTCGATCCGATCGATTACCGCGCCCGAGCCGCGCGAATGTCGATTGACCGCGAACGGCGCCTCTTCGCCATCGGGCACGTCCATGCCGAGCGTCGACCGCACAATGGTCACCTGGAAATCGGAAATGAAAGAATCACTCAAGGAAATCTCCTTTCAAGCTGCGCGCGCCAAGAAGGGCCGCAGCTTGTTTTAAGTCGAGCCCATAACCGTAGGTGACAAAAGCTCCGTTCGGTTCTTGGCAATTGGCGTCGCCAAGATAAATCCCGATTAGATCAGCGCGTTGGTGATCGTAATCTGATGCTGACACAAGCGAGCCGCTGTCGCCGGGATGGCCATTCTCGTCGATCAGGAACTGCTTTGGCGTAGCTGCGCTGCGTATTTCCGAGGGGGACGACAGCGACATCATCACAGTGCTCGCTTTAAGCCCAGTATTACCGAGGTGGACGTGCACTGTTTCTCCCTCGATCGCGCTGCGCACATTGGATTCATCACGGTGCCAAGTCCAGCTGGGCCCTCCACAGGGGAATTCGACAGTCGCAGCGTCAATGAAGCCGGGCGCACGCGCGACGAGCCGCGCGCCATCGCCGCATTCCGAGCATTCGATCGGGACGCGCTGTCCCGGACGATAGCCCTCGACGACATGACCCGCAGTAATTCCGAAATGGTTTCCTATATCGTTTTCGAAAATCGCAGCGACGTATCCGTCCGGGATTCCGTGCTGATTGAATATTGCCACGCGCTCTAGCAGCGGGGCTCTTGATTGACCATTTTCGAGTACGACTGTCGGTTCTTTGGCATCTTTTAGTCGCGCCCCGCGAAACAGGATCGCGCCGAACTGATATCCGTACACGATTGGAAATTCTGGCGAGGCCTTGCCTTCCTCGCGGTCAGTAACGCGAAAAATACCGGTTGCTACCAACCCCGTTTGATCCAGCGCTTCGGAAAAATAGTCTTCGTCCGCCATGCGTTGAAGACGAAAGCGCAGATATGTGGACCAAATCCCGATCCAACGCTCCGGTCCCTCGCGCGACAAACCATAGGATGGTAAAGACCCTCTGAAGCGGTCGTCGGGAAATCGGTTCGGCACTAGCTCACGCAGAATTTCCGGTGGAATCATCAGTCACCCCCAAATTTTTTTATTACACAGTCTTGTCGACCGGTAAAGTCTGCGATGTTCCATTCGTTGAATGCTTACGAGCTCTTTCGAGGAACTTGCGGATATGATGCGAAGTCAAGTGCCATCGATCCCGGCTGCCATTCACCCGGCACTGAAATTCCCCACGCATCGCCGCGCTGGATTGCTTCGCTGCGCGCGCCATTGCGATGCGCGGTACAAGCGGATGCGCTAAAGCCCCGCGTTCAGGAATTGCGCGCGTAGGTTCTGGAGTACCCGGCCTGATACCGGGGCCAGATCGCGGGCGTGTTTGCCGCGGCGCAGGCGATCACGGTCTTTGCTGGATGGCTCGACCCGCTGTACGCGGACGCGGGCGAGACCCTGGGTTTTTACTCCCAGAAGTTCCGCTGCGCCGCGCGACAAATCGATAATGCGTTTTGACGCACCGAAAGGGCCGCGATCATTAATCCGCACCAGAATGCGCCGCCCGGTATCGAGCGCGGTTACCTCAACATAGGTGGGTAGCGGCAGCGTTCGGTGCGCCGCGGTGATCCATTCCGGGCGAAATCGCTCACCAAGCGACGTCACATTGCCGCTTTCGCTGCCATACCAGCTGGCATAGCCCAGCATGTCATACCCCGGATCGGCTTCGGGGACATAGGTGGTGCCGCGTATTTTATACGGCTTGCCGATTTTGACCGGGGTATCGCTGACCGGGCGAACATTGCCGCCCGCGCACGCCGATAGCAGCAGCGCGAGTGCGCCTGCACCTGCCAGTCGTGATCCCCCGAGCCGCCTCATCCGCGCGACGCTAAAGCGAAACGATCCAAATGGGAATCGCCTTAGATCACTTGCGCGCGGTTTTCGTCGCGGTGTTTTTTCAGATATTTCATGAACGGGGTGCCGCCCGTGCCGACATCGGGATCGTTGCCGGCGGCGTTTGATGCCTGTTTGTTGATATAGCTGGCGGCATATTCGAGATGGCGGCTGCGGAACCGCGCGACCTGTTCAACGCAGGCGTTGAACGCGTCCTTCAGCGATTGGTGCTGGGTGCGGGCAAAATCGCGCAAATGGCTGGCGGCCTGCATATCTTCGATGAACATACGGTGCTGGCGCGGGCGATAATGGTGCAATTCCGCCAGGAAGGCGCGCAGATCATCGGTGGTGTGGGTGACCTGAAACAGCGCGTCCATGCTGGGCACGATGGAGCTTTGCGATCCGGTTTGCCCGCGCAGCGCCTGCGGCTTGCCGCCATATTGTGCGACACCTTCATAGATCAGCCCGTCGGGCATGGCCGGGTTGTTCTTCCAGCCGTTGATGTACGGGCGGACGCGGTTGAAATAGATATACGGGTCGCATTTCTCCACCATGCGGTCGAAAATCGCGTTTATCTCATCCCATACCGCGTTCATCTCAATCAGCAGCGCCTCGCAGCGGGGGGCATCGCCTGCATCGCTGGCGCGGACCAGATCGACGCCCAACGCCAGCGCACGACCCGCCACCGCCTCAATCGCGACATGCACCAGCACGAACCAGTTTTCATCCTGCCCACCGGCAAAATGCTGGTCCATCACCAGATTTTCGAGCGTGATTGGGCCCGCCTTGTCGAGCCGGAACCAGTTGTCGAGCACATAGCCGGCATAGTTCATCACCGGCGGAAAGCCGATCGCGTCGGACAGGGCGACAAAGGGCAAAGCGAGGTTGGCGGGCAGGGTGGTGATCGCGGTCGGCTCCCCCCACACATAGGCCTGGACGAGGAAGGAATAGCGCACCATCGCCACGCCAATCGCGGCGGTATCGCCGGTGGCGATCAGCGCGTCATAATCGGGGATCGGCAGCGCCCCCAGCCAGTGGCGGATGCGCCCGGTGGTGACGAGGCCAGACAGCATGGCGGCGGCGTCTTCGATGTCGGCGAAATCATCAGGCAGCACCACCTCGTCAATTTCAGCGGCCGACAGAAATCCCCGGTCGCGCGACAGGCCATAATGGCTCAGGTCATGCATGATATTGGCCCCTCAAACTGGTTTCATTTGAAACCACGTTAGCCGGTGTATCACGATGACGCCAGCGGGTGCGGGCTACGCGAACGGCAAAATACTCTCATACTGCGCCAGCGGCGGCGCGCCGGGCACGCGGGCACCGATGCGCAGCAAATAGGCGTGGCGGACGATTTCTGCCTGCTGCTCAATCCCGTAACGCACCAATGGCTGGCCGGGCTTGATCGCATAATCATAGCGCGCAAACGGCAACCGGCGCAGCGGCAGGAAAATGCCCGTCTGGTGCTGCCAGACATGCGTCATTTCATGGATGAACAGCCCCTGCGCATCGCGGTTTCCCGCGGCAAAATCATCGCAGTACCGGCAGCCCTTGGGATGGAAATGCATGTTACCGCGCGGGGCCATAACCGTCTCACGCGGCTGGAAAAATGCCCATTTGCGCTGGATGATCCGAACCGGTGCATAATTGATTGCGGTGCCGAACACGCTTTTTGCCAGCGTGATTTCCCCGGCAGTCAGCGGCCTGCCGGGCGATACGGCCATGGCTTACTGCTTCGGCGCGGGGTCGCCCGCGGCGATGACGGGGGCGTCATATTCAATCTTCACATTATTGGAGAAGGTGAAGATCAGCATCATCTTGCCACCCGGCTTGATGCTGGGGTTGATGGTGAACAGCATCACATGCCGGCCGCCCGGCGCGAATTTTAGCTCGGCACTGGCGCTGACGGGCACGTCCTTGATCGGGGCCATCGATGCCATCGATCCGCTCATCATGCTTTCGTGTAGTTCGGTTTTGATGACGCTGGGCGCGGTTACGCTGATCAGGCGCGTATCGGTGTCGCCGCCGTGCAACGTGAAATAGGCGACGCCGGGGTTGCCCGCCACCGCAGGCAAGCGCACATAACCCTTGTCGACATAGAGTTGAGCAGGCTGGCTGCAGGCACTCAACGCCAGTGCCGTTGCGCCCAGGGTAATCATCACTCGCATCGTCACTCTTTCCTAGCTTGCCCGATGTTCGGTCCGATACCCGGCCCACACTGGGATAAACGCTGCACTTCTAGAAAGGTCGCAATCTTGCGGCAAGCAAAAGCCCACCTATATCGCCTTCAACGATGCGGCGAAGCGGGGGGCTTTGCCGTGAGGGCATTCATTCAACTGGTAAGGGCCGAACACCACCATGGCTAAAGTAATCGGAATTGATCTGGGTACCACCAACAGCTGCGTGTCAGTGATGGAGGGCGGCAAGCCCAAGGTAATCGAAAACGCAGAAGGCGCGCGGACCACGCCGTCGATCGTCGCTTTTGCCAAGGATGGCGAGCGGCTGGTCGGCCAGCCGGCCAAGCGCCAGGCGGTCACCAACCCCGAAAACACCGTGTTCGCTGTAAAGCGCCTGATCGGCCGCCGTTTTGATGATCCGATCACCAAGAAGGACACCGAACTGGTCCCCTATCACATTGTGAAGGGCCCGAATGGCGACGCCTGGGTAAAGGCGGGCGGCGAGGATTATTCGCCAGCGCAGATTTCTGCCTTCACGCTGCAAAAGATGAAGGAAACCGCCGAGAGCTATCTGGGCGAAACCGTGACGCAGGCGGTGATCACCGTGCCGGCATATTTCAACGACGCGCAACGCCAGGCAACCAAGGATGCCGGCAAGATCGCGGGCCTTGAAGTGCTGCGCATCATCAACGAACCAACAGCGGCAGCGCTGGCTTATGGGCTTGAGAAGCAGGACGGCAAGACGATCGCGGTTTACGATCTTGGCGGCGGCACGTTCGACATTTCGATCCTGGAAATCGGCGACGGCGTGTTCGAAGTGAAGGCCACCAATGGCGATACTTTCCTGGGCGGCGAAGATTTCGACAACAAGCTGTTGAACTTTCTGGCGGAGGATTTCCGCAAGGCCGAAGGCATCGACCTGACCAAGGACAAGCTGGCGCTTCAGCGGCTGAAGGAAGGTGCTGAAAAGGCCAAGATCGAGCTGTCATCGGCAGCATCGACTGAGGTGAACCTGCCCTTCATCACCGCTGACCAGAATGGCCCGAAGCATTTGGTGAAGGCGATTACGCGTTCGGATCTTGAGCGGCTCGTCGAAGACCTGATCCAGCGCACGCTGGAGCCTTGCCGTAAGGCGATGGCCGATGCGGGTGTAAAGGCAGCGCAGATTGACGAGGTCGTTCTTGTCGGCGGCATGACGCGCATGCCCAAGGTGCGCCAGGTCGTGAAGGAATTTTTCGGCAAGGAACCGCATTCCGGCGTCAACCCCGATGAAGTCGTGGCCATGGGTGCCGCGATTCAGGCGGGCGTCCTGCAGGGCGACGTGAAGGACGTTCTGCTGCTCGACGTAACCCCGCTGTCGCTGGGCATCGAAACGCTGGGCGGGGTGTTCACCCGCATGATTGATCGCAACACGACGATCCCGACCAAGAAGAGCCAGACCTATTCGACCGCTGATGACAATCAGCAGGCGGTGACGATCCGGGTGTTCCAGGGCGAGCGCGAAATGGCCGCGGACAACAAGATGCTCGGCCAGTTCGATCTGGTTGGCATTCCGCCTGCACCACGCGGTGTGCCGCAGATTGAAGTGACGTTTGATATTGACGCAAACGGCATCGTTAACGTGTCCGCACGCGACAAGGGCACTGGCAAGGAACAGCAGATCCGTATCCAGGCCTCTGGTGGCCTGTCGGACCGCGACATCGAGCAGATGGTGCGCGATGCCGAACAATTTGCCGAGGAAGACAAGAAGCGGCGCGAGGCGGCAGAAGCCAAGAACAATGCCGAATCGCTGATCCACACCACCGAACGCCAGATTGCCGAGAATGGCGACAAGGTTGACGCGGCGCTGAAGGGCGAGATCGAGGCGGCGATTGCCGAGGCCAAGACAGCCGTTGAAAGCGGCGATCCTGAAGCGATGAAGGATAAGTCCAATGCGCTGACGCAGGTCGCGATGAAGCTTGGCCAGGCCATCTATGAAAAGCAGGCTGCCGCTGAAGCTTCACCTGGTGCAGAAGCAGCACCCGAAGCCGCTGCAGAAGACGTGGTTGATGCCGAATTCTCGGAAGTCGACGACACCAAGGCGTAACTAATGCTGCACGCAAGCCGTTACCCCCGCTTTTGCTGGGGTGACGGCGGGCGGGGCGGGGGCCAAGCATGACCACCGAAATTGATTTTTACGAACTGCTGGAATGCGAACGCGGCGCAGACGATGCGACGCTGAAATCGGCTTATCGCAAGCTGGCAATGAAATATCACCCGGATCGCAACGCCGGATGCAAGGATTCCGAAGGTCGCTTCAAGGCGATTTCGGAAGCCTATGACGTCTTGAAAGATCCGCAGAAGCGCGCGGCCTATGACCGGTTCGGCCATGCGGCGTTCCGCCAGGGTGGTGGCCATCCGGGCGGCGCTGCCGGCGATGATTTCGGCGCGTTCAGCGATATATTTGAAAATATCTTTGGCGAATTCATGGGTGGCGGTCGCGGCGGCGGCGGTGGTCGCCAGGCGGCACGGCGCGGCGCGGATCTGCGCTATGACATGGAGATTTCGCTGGAGGATGCCTTTAACGGCAAATCGAGCGAGATTACCGTCGACGTATCGGGCCTGTGCGACAGTTGTTCAGGTACGGGCGCGCGACCGGGCACCAGTGCCAAGGGCTGCAATACCTGTGGCGGCCACGGCAAGGTGCGCGCTCAACAGGGATTTTTCGTGGTGGAGCGCACTTGCCCGTCGTGCCACGGCGCAGGCCAGGTGATCGCCGACCCTTGCCCCAGCTGTCGCGGCGATGGCCGGATCGACAAGACCAAGACGCTGACCGTCAACATTCCGCCCGGCGTGGATGAGGGCACCCGCGTCCGCCTGAGCGGTGAGGGCGAGGCGGGCGCGCGCGGCGCGCCGTCGGGCGATCTTTATATCTTCCTGCACATCACCCGCCACGCCATCTTTGAACGCGATGGGACGACGCTGTTCGCGCGCGCGCCCATCAGCTTTTCAACCGCCGCGCTGGGCGGTGAAATCGTGATTCCGGGGCCTGACGGCGCGCATCACAATATCCGCATCGCGCCCGGCACGCAAAGCGGCCGGGAACTTCGCCAGCGTGGCGCGGGGATGCCGGTGCTGCAGGGGCGGGGGCGCGGCGATCTGGTCGTGCGGATTGAGGTGGAAACGCCCACCAAGCTTTCAGCGCGCCAGCGCGAGCTGCTGGAGGAATTCCGTGCGACGGAAACCGGCCAGGAAAGTCCGCAATCAAGTGGGTTCTTCGCCAAGCTAAAGGGTGCCTGGGGGTAAGGGCTGCTGCAAGCCGGGCGCCGCATACCCATTTTGGGCTGTTTGTGCTCCCGATCAGCCGTTTTGCGGCTGAGCGGTCCGACATTAACCTTAGCGTGATGCGTTTCGTAAACCCGGTATGTTTTATGCCAACGCTTAGTTTGTTTTACTAAGTGGTGGGCAATGCGGATGAAATTCGGATCATCGAGGGATTCTGACAGTCTGTTGCAGGGCGAGTGGCGGCAGCCGGGTACGGCCAGCCCGGTCGCACCCGATGGCAAACGCCCGGCGGTGCGGCGCACGCTGGGGCCGGCGGCGCTTCACCTGGGCGCGCGCCGGGCATCGGTGGCGCAGGAACGCAATCGTGCTCGTGACATTGTCACAACCGCCAAACAGCAACTCGCCAGTGCATATGATGATGTCCGGTTTGGCCGGGGGCTTGATGTCGACAAGCTGTGGCCGTTGGTGAGCAGCATTCAGGCATCGATTTCACGCCACCCCAGCGCCGTGATGGGCGTAACGCGGCTGAAAGATCGCCACGAATATACCTATGTCCATTCAGTTGCGGTTTGTGGCCTGATGATCAGCCTTGCGCGACAGATGGGGCTCGACCCTGCGCTGCATCGCGAACTCGGTCTTGCCGGAATGCTGCACGATATCGGCAAGGCGCGCGTGCCGACGATGCTGCTCGACAAGCCCGGCCAGTTGACGCTGGAAGAGCGCGATATTGTTCGCAATCATCCCTATTGGGGTTTTGATCTGCTGACCAAAGGAGACCAGCTGCTAGGGTCGGACCAGCGGTTGTCGCCAATTGTGGTCGATGTGTGCCTGCACCATCACGAACGGATCGACGGCACCGGCTATCCCGATCAGCAGCAGGGCGAGCAGATCTCTGTCTATGCGCGGATGGCAGCGATTTGCGACATTTATGACGCGATGACATCTGCGCGCGTTTACAAAGCGGCTTCATCGCCCGCAGAGGTGCTGGAATATCTGGTGGCCAATCCCGGTAAGGTGGATGCTGATATTCTGCGCACATTTTCGGTGATGATCGGCATTTTTCCGGTTGGATCGCTCGTGCGCTTGCAGAGCAACCGGCTGGCGGTGGTGCTCGATGAGGCTGATGACGACGCCATCGGCCCGGCCGTCTGCCCCTTTTTCTGCATCCAGACCCGGCAATCCTTGCCGCTGCGCAGGACCGCACCGGGGCTCGACCCGATCGTTGGTATTGAGCTGCCGAGCCGCTGGAACTTGCTGTGCTGGCCCGAAACCCGGTCGGCGATTCTGGCGCAATTCAGTGAAGAGGCGCTTGGCAGTGGCAGCGACATGGAAGATCTCGGCTGAATGCCAGGCGCGATCAGCGCCGCCGCGATAATAGCTGTTGCCGCCGCTTGCCGCCCTTGGCCGCCCCCTTGCGGCATGTGCAGTGACCGGGGGGCGGCGGTTGGTGGATCAGAGGATCAGGATCGCCCCGATCACTAACGCCTGAGCTGCAATGGCCACAACGCCTGTGGCGACGGCTTCAAAGCTACGCATGGTTTAGTCTCCAACGCCGGATCATTCCGGCACCGTTCAGATGGAGATTATTACGCAGTCACGCAATTTTATTACGCGTAATCGTGATTGCGCCCCACGCAATTCGCTTGCCCTAATCGCCAAACACCCGCGCAAATATCGTGTCGACATGCTTCAGGTGATAGCCAAGATCAAACTTCGCCTCGATTTCAGGTGCTGGCAGGGCGGCGGTTACATCGGGGTCAGCGATCAGCAGGTCGAGCAGCGATAGTTCGCCGTCGCTTTCCCACACTTTCATCGCGTTGCGTTGCACCAGCCGGTACGAATCCTCGCGGCTCACCCCGGCTTGGGTCAGCGCCAGCAGCACGCGCTGCGAGTGGACCAGCCCGCCCATCTTGTTCAGGTTCTTTGCCATCCGCTCGGGATAAACGAGCAATTTGTCCATCACTCCGGTCATCCGCGCCAAGGCGAAATCGAGCGTGATCGTCGCGTCTGGGCCGATATAGCGCTCCACGGAGGAATGGCTGATATCGCGTTCATGCCATAGTGCGACGTTTTCCAGCGCGGGCGTAACATAACCGCGCACCATCCGCGCCAGGCCGGTCAGGTTTTCGGTCAGTACGGGGTTGCGCTTGTGCGGCATGGCAGACGACCCCTTTTGCCCCGGGGCGAAATATTCCTCCGCCTCCAGCACCTCGGTACGCTGCAAATGGCGGATTTCGGTCGCGAGCCGCTCTATCGAGCTGGCGATCACGCCCAATGTCGCAAAAAACATCGCATGGCGATCACGCGGGATGACCTGGGTGGAGACGGGTTCAACGGTCAGCCTCAGCTTGGCCGCAACATGCGCCTCCACTGCCGGATCGATATTGGCAAACGTGCCGACCGCGCCGGAGATGGCGCAGGTGGCGATATCAGCGCGGGCCGCGACCAGCCGCGCGCGGTTGCGATCAAATTCGGCATAGGCCTGGGCCAGTTTCAGCCCGAAAGTGACCGGTTCGGCGTGGATGCCGTGGCTGCGGCCGATTGTCGGCGTCAATTTATGCTCAAGCGCGCGGCGCTTCAGCACCACGAGCAGCGCGTCAAGATCGGCGATCAGCAGATCGGCCGCGCGCGCAAGTTGTACCGCCAGGCAGGTATCGAGCACATCGGATGACGTCATGCCCTGGTGCATGAAGCGCGCTTCATCCCCCACCTGTTCAGCCACCCAGGTAAGGAAGGCGATCACGTCATGCTTGGTGACAGCCTCAATCGCGTCGATGGCGGCCACATCGATCACCGGGTTGGTCGCCCACCAGCGCCACAGCGCGGCGGCGGCTTCTTTTGGCACCACGCCCAGATCCGCCAGCGCGTCGGTGGCATGCGCTTCAATCTCAAACCAGATGCGGAAACGCGCCTCGGGCGTCCATAGGGCGACCATATCGGGGCGGGAGTAGCGGGGGATCATCGGCTTTCCTTGATCATGAAACGGCAGATCGTCGCGTCCGGCGAACGGACTCGGGACGAGCCGCGACCTAGCAGGGACGGGCCGTGCCGCCAAACGAGCAAATGATGCAGCCAAATCAACGCTGCGGGGTTGGTGGTGATGAGGAAGCTCGCCGATGTCCCCCTGTATAATGCGGGCCACCTCGCTGAAGTTACGTGATAAACTGGAGAAAAATCATGAAGAAGTTCACCCTTGTTGCCGGTGCGATGCTGATGGCCGCGCCTGCAATCGCCCAACAGGCACCAACCGGTATGCAACAGCTTCCACCGTCATCGGCAGCCCCAGTGCAGATGCAGACGCCGCCATCAACCGCCCCTGCCGAAGTGCCGGCAACACCTGCGCCTGTCACCGGTACTGATCAGATTGCACAGGTCGTGGAAGCTGAATTCCCTACCTATGACAAGGATGCCAATGGCAGTCTGAACACCGCCGAATTCTGCACGTGGATGGTCGCGTTACGATCAGCCACCGACAAATCGGTAACGGCCGAAAGCAAGTCGATGAAGGCTTGGGCGAAGAGCGCCTTTGCGCAGGCCGACGCCGATAAGAGCAAGTCAATCACCAAGATCGAGCTGACCGGATTCCTTGCCCAGCCCAAGGGGTAATCCGCACCACAACGCCGGGCATGTAACACCCGCGTGCGGCCGCGATACTTCCCCTGGTATCGCGGCCGCTTTTTTTGGGCGACCAGCGTCAGGGAGCCGCAATGCCGACGAAACTAGCCCATTCTTCCGGCGTGCGGGGCTGTTCGTCCATGGCTTTCACGCCATCTGGCAGGGTGATCCACGCTTGCTTGCTGCCCACCCACAGATGGGCGACCGGCACCACATCTGCGCTGTTTTCCAGCGTACCACAGCGCAGCGACGCTAATGCGGGTCTCGAATCATTTTCTGCAAAAATGCGCGTCTTGCATTTGCTGCAGCCGGTAATCTGCGACATCGCCCCGCTGGGCTGTGCATAGCTGCCAACGTCCAGATCACCCTCAATCTGGATATCCTTTTTTGCAAACAGCATGTGCTCGCTGAACGCGCTGCCTGTACGGGTCTGGCAGTCGGTACAATGGCAGGCATAGGGGTTGAAGCGGAATCCGGGTCGCAGGACATAGCGAACGCTGCCGCACAGGCATTGGCCCCGAAGTTCACCTTGCATTGCTCAACTCCTTTCGATTGATCGTTATTGCACGGAACACCGCCCGTTCCGCCTTTCTACATCAGTCCCTGCGCCCGCAGGCTTACATGGCCGGTCGCGCCGATGATCAGATGGTCGTGGACGGTAATGCCCAGCCTTTTGCCGGCCTCAGCGATCTGGCGGGTCAGCTCGATATCGGCGCGGCTGGGGGCCGGATCACCGCTGGGGTGGTTGTGGACCAGAATAATCGCTGCTGACCCCAGATCAATCGCACGGCGGATCACCTCACGCACATGCACCGCCGCTTCGTCGATCGATCCTTCGCTAATCAATTCGTCGCGAATCAGCATGTTGCGCGTGTTCAGGTGGAGCACCCTGACGCGCTCAATTACATGGTGGGCCATATCGGCCTGCAGGTAATCGATCAGCGCCTGCCAATTGCCAAGCACGGGCTGTTCCGCGACTTGCGCGCGCAACAGCCTCAGCGCGGCTGCCTGGCCGATCTTGATGGCGGCAGCGGCGGTTTCGCCCATGCCATTAACGCGCATCAACGCCTCTGGTTCTGCCGTAAACAGCCCGCCAATGCCGCCAAATTCCTTCAATAGCGCCTTGGCCAGCGGCTTGGTGTCACGCCGGGGGATCGCAAGCGCGAGCAGATATTCGATCAGTTCATGATCAAGTAATGCCTCACCGCCATGACCAAGCAGGCGCTGGCGCAATCGCGCGCGGTGGCCGCTATGGCCTGGGTCGGGCGATTCGGGCGCGCGGGCCTTAGGGCCGTTCTGGTCGTGATCGGGAACACTCATGCGGTTTAAGGATTAAGCTTTGTTGGGGAATCAGGCAATTGCGCCGATGCGCCGGGGGCCTATGATCAACGCTGCGCGCCTTTGGGAGTGAAGATTGCCGTGACGGTTGAACGCGATGCAGCGGATGACGCAGCGCCGACACCGGTGCGGCGTGCGCGGCGCTGGTATGGCGGCGCGTCGCGCTGGGCGCTGGGCATCGCAGGCGTGACGCTGGCGGGGCTGCTGGTGGTGTGGAGCCAGCGTAAACCGATTGCGGACAATTATATCGCCAGCATTTTGACAGAAAGTGGCGTCACCGCGCGCTACCGAATCGCCGATATCGGCTTTAACCGCCAGCGGCTGACGAATGTCGTGATCGGCGATCCGGCGCATCCTGATCTGGTCGCTGACTGGGTGGATGTATCGACGCAGATTGGCCTGAATGGCGCAACCGTTACGGGGTTGCGGGCAGGTAAGGTGCGGGTGCGCGGGTCGCTGGAGAAGGGGCGGCTGGTGCTGGGCAGTCTTGACCGGCTGTTGCCACCGCCCAGCGGTGCGCCGTTTACGCTGCCGGCAATCGACCTGGACATTGCCGATGGCCGGATGCGGCTGGCGACCCCGCAAGGCGTGGTGGGCATCAAGCTTGCCGGGCGGGGGCGGCTGGACAATGGCTGGACCGGGCGGATGGCGCTGATCAGCGAAAAGCTGACGGTGGCGGGCTGCGCTGCGGACCGTGCGGCGGCGAATTGGGCGGTGCAAGTTACCGATCGTCAGCCCCGGCTGAGGGGGCCGCTGCGCGCCGCGACAATCGTTTGTGGCGGCACAACCGCTCGCGGCGCGGGCGTAGAGCTTGATGTGCGGCTTGATGCCCGATTTGATCGCTGGCAGGGCAAGGGTAATGTGGCGTTGGCATCGCTGCGGGATGCGGCAGGCCGGATTGAACAGATTGGCGGTGCAATCGATTTTACCGGATCTGCGCGGCAGACGCTGGGGACGGTTGATCTGAACAGCGGGCGATTTTCAACATTGATGCTGGGCGGGCGCGAAGCGACGCTTGCCGGAAAGTACCGGCTTGGCGGCCCGGATAGCGGCCTGCAGGGGCGCGTGACGGTGACGGGTGCATCAATCACGTCGGGCACGCGCAAGATGCTTGCCGGGCTTGGGGGCGGGGCGACGGGGACGCCAATCTCGCCGCTGATACGCCATGTTGCACAGGCGGCAATATCGGCTGGCCGTGACCTGAGTGTTGCGAGCGATGTCGCGCTGACCAGCGCTGGCAAAACCTTTGGCGTGGTGCTCAGCAGCCTTCAGGCACGATCCGCCAGCGGCGCCCAAGTGTCGCTGAATGGCGGCGATGGCGTGGAGATTGGCGCGGCGGGCGTGCGGATGAACGGCATATTGGCGGTGGTTGGCGGCGGTTTGCCAGAGGCCGTTGTGCAGCTGTCACAGGTGGCGGCCGGGTCGCCGATTACCGGCAGCGCCATCGTCAGGCCCATCGCAGCGGGCGGGGCCAGGCTGGCGCTGGGTGCGGTCGACTTTACGGCGATCCCAGGCGGATCAACCCGCCTGACCACCGTCGCCACGGTATCTGGCCCGATCGCAGGCGGGCGTATTGATGGCGCGCGAATGGCGCTGCAGGCTGATTGGGACGGGCATCAACTGTGGCAGATCAACCGCGATTGCGCGCCGCTGCGGTTCGATCGGCTGGCAGTTTCGGGCATGGTGATCGATAAGGCGCAAGTCAGGCTGTGCCCGCAGGGTGGCACGCTGGTGCGGATCAACGGCAATGCGGTCAGCGGGGGCGGGCGGGTTGCAGCGCCGCAACTCGCTGGCACGCTGGGTGGTGCGCCGCTGATGCTGGCGGCAACATCTGCCGAGTTTGGCGTTGCCGCGCGTGATTTCCGTGTCGCCGGGTTCGCCGCGCGGCTAGGTGCGCCCGATCACGTCACCCGGCTTGATGTGGCGATGCTCGACGGGCGACTGGCGCGCGGGGGCGCGGCGGGGGTCTTTGGTGGTGGGGCGGGGGAAATTGCCCGCGTGCCGTTGCTGATGTCCGGCGGCGCGGGTTCGTGGAAACTGGACGGCGGCACGCTGTCCCTCCAGGGCGGGCTGCGGGTGGCCGATGCTGATGCAGCGCCGCGATTTACGCCGCTTGAGACCCGCGACATGGCCTTTACGCTGGCAGATAATCGCATCACCGCTGTGGGGAGTTTGCTGCACCCGACAACCGGCATTCAGGTGACGAACGTTTCCATCGAGCATGATCTGGAAAGTGGTAGCGGCCAGGCCGATCTTGCCGTGCCCGGCATCGCCTTTGGCGAAGCGCTGCAGCCGCGCCAGTTGACGCGTTTTGCCGACGGCGTGATCGCCGATGTGGTGGGCACCGTGACCGGCAACGGTCAGATCCGCTGGACGCGGGATGGAACCAAAAGCGACGGCGTTTTTCGCACCACCAATACCGATCTGGCAGCGGCATTCGGCCCGGTAACCGGCCTGTCGGGCGAGATTCGCTTCACCGATTTGCTCAACCTTGAAAGCGCGCCGGGCCAGACCGCGACGATCGGAATCGTTAATCCCGGTATCCCGGTGGTGCAGGGGCTGGTGCGGTATCAAACGCTGCCTGGGGGGCGGGTGGTGGTGGAAGGGGCGCGCTGGCCGTTTGCGGGCGGATCGCTGGTGCTTGAACCAAGCGTGCTCGACTTTGGCGAAAGCCATGAGCGCCGCCTGACGTTTCGGGTCGAAGGCGTGAATGCCGCGCAATTTCTGCAGCAATTTGATTTCAAAAATCTGGACGCGACCGGCACGTTTGACGGCGAACTGCCCATGATATTCAATCAGCAAGGCGGGCGGATTGAGAGTGGTAGGCTGACGGTGCGCGAAACCGGCGGCACCATCGCCTATGTCGGTGAATTGTCGCAGGAAGATTTGGGATTTTGGGGAAATATGGCGTTTCAGGCGCTGAAATCGTTGAAATATCGCACCTTGGCAATTGCGCTGAACGGGCCGTTGACCGGCGAAATGATCACCGAGGTGAACTTTGCCGGCATTAGCCAGGGCACGGGTGCCAAAAGCAATTTCCTGATCCGCCGACTGCAGAAACTGCCGCTGGTGTTTAATGTGCGAATTCAGGCACCGTTCCGCCAGCTGATCGATTCGGCGCAATCCTATTATGATCCGCGCCGTCTGATCGAACGCAATCTGCCCGCATTGATCGATGCGCAAAACAAGTCGATCCGTGATCGGGCTGCGCCTTTTTCCAAAACAACGGCTGACAAACCCGTTCAGCCCCCTGCAAGCGAGCCTGTGCCATGACACAAACTGCATTGACGAACGACGCCGGGAGACCGACCAAGGGTGATATGAGCAGATTGATGAAACTGGCGCTGATTGGCGCAACCGGATTGGCCGGGGGGTGCGTGAACGTAACCGCGCCTGACAAACCGATCATCATCAATCTGAATATCAACATCACCCAACAGGTCGTCTATCGGCTCGACGGCGAGGCAAAGGCGCTTATCCAGAGCAATCCAGGGATATTCTGATGACCAAGTTTTCACGCAAACCCACAACGCTGGCGATTGCCGCTGCCGTATTGCTCGCCACTGGGCTGACGGCAACGGCCGCACTGGCGCAGCGCGACCCTGAATATCAGGCGGCGCGATCATCGGGCCAGGTGGGTGAACAGACCGATGGCTATCTGGGCATTGTGGGCGGCGAGACGGCTTCTCTGCGTGCGCTGGTCAACAACATCAATATTCAGCGCAAGGCAGCCTATACCCGCAGCGCGGCAGACAGCGCCACGGTGGAGCAGTTCGCCTTCACGTCAGGCTGCAACCTGATCGCCAAAACCGTGCCGGGCGAAAAATACCAGGCACCCGATGGCGGCTGGAAAACCCGCACCGCCGCCCCACCGGAACGCGATTCGCGCTGTATTTGACAGTCATCTGACGGCGGTCACCGGGCGCATAACCCACCTGTTGTCGCAGGTGCGAACGCGCCCGGTTGACTTGCTCGCCCCCCCTTTCTAAACGGACCCCGCATCGGGGGTCTTTGGCCTTCCGGCGCTTTTCGTCGCCCGCTTCTTGCGCGGCGGCGTTTTCTTATCAGGATGTGCTCGCGTTGGCAGACGATCGCCAGAACGGACCCGATGATCTTGCGGCCCGAATTGCGCGTGCGAAGCTGGCGCAGGATGGAGCAGCGGGGATCGCCGCGGCACCGACCGGCAAGGGGTACAAACAGGGCAGTCGGGTGCTCGCGGAATTGATCGGCGCGCCGATCGGTGGGGCGGTTATCGGCTGGGGCTTTGATAGCTGGTTTGGCACTTCCCCCTGGGGCTTGCTCATCCTGTTATCGTTGAGTGTGGTTGTTGCGTTCCGCAACATCTTCAGAATTTCAAAGGAGCGGCCCGAATGATGTTGGCTTCTTCTATCGTTGGACAAGGGTAAGCGGGCGTGGCTGGCAAGATAGACCCGATGGAACAGTTCCTGGTCGAACCATTGTTCGGCCATATGAAGCTTGGCGGCTTCGATCTGTCCTTCACCAATTCGGCGCTGTTCATGTTCATCACGCTGGGCGTGCTGTATGTGTTTATGCGCGGCGGCATGAAGCGCCAGCTGGTGCCCGGCCGTTGGCAGGTCGCGGTTGAATCGGTGATCAGCTTTATTGACGATATGATGCGCGTGAATATCGGCCCTGAGGGGAAGAAGTTCGCCCCCTATATCTTCTCGCTGTTCATGTTCATTCTGCTGTCGAACCTGATCGGCGTGCTGCCGCTGGCGATCGTGCCGGGCGTTCACGCCTTTGCCGTGACGAGCCACATCACCGTCACGGCGGTGCTGGCGTTCCTGTCGTTCGGCATCGTGCTGGTGGTGGGTTTTTGGAAGCACGGCCTGCATTTCTTTTCGCTGTTCGTACCGCACGGCGCGCCCGGCTGGCTGATGCCCGTCATCATCCCCGTCGAGTTCGTGTCGTTCATGGTGCGCCCGTTTTCGCTCGGTCTGCGGCTTTTCGTCGCGATGACCGCCGGGCACATCCTGCTTGAAGTGTTCGGCAGTTTCGTCGTGCAGGGCCTGAATGCCGGCGGGCCGCTGGGCATCGTCGTCAGCGCGCTCAGCTTTGTGATGATCATTGGTGTCAGCGCATTGGAACTGCTGGTTTGCGCCATTCAGGCCTATGTGTTCGCGCTGCTTACATCGCTTTACCTCAACGATGCAGTGCACCTGCACTAGGATCGGTTGGTTCGTTTCGTTTCGCGTATTTTCAATAAGTTACGATTATCTAGGGAGTTTTCTACATGACTGATCTTGGTGCAATGTACATCGGTGCCGGCCTTGCGGCGATTGGTATCGGCCTTGCCGCGCTCGGCGTGGGCAACGTGTTTGGCTCGTTCCTTGAAGGCGCACTGCGCAATCCAGAAGCAGCCGATGGCCAGCAGGGCCGTTTGTTCATCGGTTTCGCTGCGTCGGAACTGCTGGGCCTGATCGCGTTCGTTGTCGCGATCCTGATCCTGTTCGTCGTCAAGTAAGGCATCGGCCGCCATGCCCCAGCTTTCCCAGATCGGTGAGATCTACGCCTCGCAGCTATTCTGGCTCGCGATCGTGTTCGCCCTCATTTATTTCGGAATCGGCCGGGGCATGGTGCCAAAGATTGAAAAGACCATCGATGATCGCAAAGGCAAGGTATCGGGCGATCTCGCCGCTGCCGATGCTGCGCGATCAGCGGCGGACGTGAGCGATCAAGCCTATAATGCGGGCCTTGATGGCGCGCGGGGGCAGGCGATGAAGTCGATTGCCGAAACCAAGGCGCAAGCAAGCGCACGGGCAGAGGCGGCGTCGAAGCTGGCGGATGCCGATACGCTTGCAAAGCTGACGGCGGCAGCTGAATCGATTGAGGGCCGCAAGCAGGCGGCGCTCGATGAGATCGAAGCATCTACGGTCGAAGCCGTTGAGGCGATTGTTGCCAAGCTTTCGGGCGTGGCCACCGATCGTGCAATGGTTGAACAGCAAGTAAAGGTTGCCCTGGCGCATGGCTGAAACCCACGCAACAACGCTCGCCGACGGCAAGGTCGCGCCAGAGCATCACGATATGCCAGCAGCGTTTGGCATCACTGCACCCGGCTTTGTCGCACTGTCGATGCTGGTCGTGATTGGCCTGATGATCTGGCAAAAAGTACCGGCGATGATTGCCAAGGCACTCGACGGCCGGATCGGTACGATCCGCATGCAGTTGGATGAGGCCAACCGCCTGCGCGCCGAAGCTGAGGCCCTGCTGGCCGATGCAAAAAAGCGCAGTGCCGCCAGCGCGGGCGATGCCGCCGCGATCATTGCGCATGCCGAGGCGGAGGCCAAGACCATGCTTGCCAAGGCTGAGGCCGACGCCGCCGACCTGATGGCACGCCGCGCCAAAATGGCCGAGGACAAGATTGCCGCTGCTGAACGCGGTGCGATTGCAGAGGTTCGCGCAAAGGCGGCTGATGCAGCCACCCGCGCTGCCACTGCCATCATCATGGATCGCCATGATTCAGGGGCTGATAAGCCGCTGGTTGATCGCACCATTGCTGGGCTTGCCCGCGTAAACTGATCTGCCCGGGGTCGCCCGGCCTAGCTATTGCCGCAATTTTGCGCTTTTAGGCGGTAGGGCGATTCGCGCCCTCTCATTCTAGAAAGTCGCCCCCATGAAGCTTTTTGCTGTTGCCGCCCTGCTGACGCTGACCGCCGCTCCCGCCATGGCGCAAACCGCCCCGGCTGCGCCCGCGACCACCACGCCTGCCACCACCACCCCTGGTGCTGCCAAGCTGACCATTGATTCGCCGATTGAAGCGCTGGTTGCCGATCCTGCTGCCAAGGCAGTTGTTGAAGGCACCATCCCTGGCTTGTCGGCGCACCCGAGCTATGATCAGTTCAAGGCGATGAGCCTGACGGCAGTGCAGCCCTATTCGGGCGGCGCCATCACTGACGAAATCATCAAGAAGATCACCGACGGCCTTGCCGCGATCAAGTAATCGACCGACGAGATTTGCGCGCCGCCGGTGGCTTTGGCCATCGGCGGTTTTTTTGTGGGATGCGCTACTGCTTTAGGGCGCGATGATTTTACGTTGGATCAACTCGTACACCGTTCGCCCTGAGCGCAGTCGAAGGGCAGGCGCAACGCGTGGGCTTCGACTTCGCTCAGCCCGAACGGAGGTAACTTCAGTCAACCTAAAGCCATCATACTCATGCAGGCGGCTAGGCGCTCCGCAGGCGTTCGCCAAATGAGACGCTTGCCGAGTCAAGCGACTGTGATTGTAGCGAAACGCCAATCGCCACATCAGTGATATTTTGGGCTAGCGCCATCGCACCATTGGCCTGTTCTTCGAGTACCAGAAGGTCGCTACGGACCGTCTGCGCACCGTCTGTGGCCAGATCAACGCTCGCAAAGATGCCGTCGGTTGCCGCGCTCTGGGCATTAATCGCGCGGGCGATGTCGTTTGCACCGCCTGCGATCCGGCCAACGTCATGGGCAATCGCCTCAACCGATGCCGCGACGTCGCCTGCGTTATTGTCCATATCGACGATGTGGCGGGCAATATCGACCGCGGCGCTTCTGGTTTGTGCCGCGAGCGCCTTTACCTCGCCGGCAACGACGGCAAACCCGCGCCCGGCCTCGCCTGAATGCGCGGCTTCAATCAGGGCGTTCAGCGCCAATGTGTTGGTGCGCGCTGCAATTCGTTCAATTTCTGCGGTGATGCCGCGAACAGAGGCGCTGCTTACCGCTAATGCCTCAGCCTGGGCGCGCGCGCGCTCCGCGACGATCTCGGCCGTTGCCGTCGCGTTGACCTGGCCTGCGACTTCACAGGCAATCTCGCCAATGGCAGCGCGCAGGCGCGCGGCTGCTGCATGCACCTGGTTCATCGATTCAGTAACCATCACGGCGCGTTCGCGAACGGCACCGATGTGGCGCGCGCTGGTGCCGCCAAGGTCTGCAAGCGTCGTCGTTGAGCCGCGCAATTGCTTGACGGCATCGCTCAGCGCGCCGACCGTGGCAATGACCGAGGTTTCAAAGCGCTGGGCATGATCCGCCATTTCGGTTCGGCGGCCAGCGGCGATTTGCTGAACTTCCACTAACCGCAAGCGTTCATGATCGCGCTCAAGCGCGTGACGCGCTTTCAGGGCCTGCTGCTCCTCGTCGCGCCGCCGCACCTCCAACGCGGCGAGGTCGATGCTCGCCCGCAAGCGTTCGGAAAACTGGCGCGCCTGAACGCAGCCGGTAGCGACAATCGTACCACCCAATAGCGCGATCGAGGCTGAGTAGAGCCACGGAGCGCTGACCATTTCGCTGAGCTGGACGGACAGCCCGATCCCAAACAGTGAAATGGCAATAATGCCCGCAACCGGCACCAGCGCAAAGACAGCACCACCGGTACAGAGAACAGCCAGGTTGACGCAAACCAACCCCACTTCATCGCCGCCGATCGGTAAGTTGGCCAAGACGGTGAAAAAGACGATCCACGCAATCCCGATTGCAAGGGCGTAAATATTGATCGCAGCGCTTGTTTGTTCAGGGCGCAGCGTCCAGCGCCGCGTGAATTTGCTCTCTAGAAAAACCAATGCCGACCCGCCAGCCACCAGAAACACCGGCGCCGCTGCCAAAATTACGGACGGGTCCCCCGTCTTGATCGCGAAGAATAATGCAAAAACAAACGAGGTGGAAAGACCTAACGGTAGGTACCAACAGATCAGCCGAATGGTGGCATTGATCCGCTCGGCGCGGCTCAGCCGATCAACACCGAGCGCTTCCCCCCAATGCTCCACGAGCAGTGGCAGCCTTGCCCCCCAAGGTCTCTGATCGATGCCCATCTCCATAGGGGGTAATTAGCATCAAGATGGTTGCCCAATTCTTAATTGTGGTGGCGGGGCTTGCGGGCAGTTATCCCCTTCAGCCAAGGAAGCGCGCCGGTTTCAACAGAATGGAGGCGTGCTCGCCCCCCCTAAAACCTTAGCATCACCCGTCGGGCAATCGCCGGGGAGATGTTGTGGACCAGGCTCAGCAGCTTGGTCATGCCGACATGTGCCTCTGCCCGATCAGCCTCGATCGCCGCCACAATCTCTCGGGCGCAATCACGCACCGACATTTTCTTGCGGGTTTGCGTTGCCGTCATCCGGGTGTCGACGACGGGGGGCAGCACTTCCATCACATGGACATTGCTGCCCGCCAGCTGCGCGCGCAGCGCTTGCGTGAAACTGCGCAGGCCCGCCTTGGTCGCGCAGTAAACGGGCGCCCCTTTGCTGGGCGCAATGGCCAGTCCTGACGTGACGTTGATGATCATCGCGGCAGGGCGTGCGCGCAGCCCGTCCATCAGTCGGGTGATCAGGTGGATGGGCGTCGTCAGGTTCAGGGTAATGCAATCATCAACGCTGGCCAGATCGATCGCCGCCGCGCCATCTGCGGGTTCAAGATCAAAGCCGGTGCCCTTGCCCGCATTATTGACCAAGATGTCGATGGGCCATTGCCGCACGGCATCGACAATCCGGTCGCGTCCTGCGTCAGTCGCAAGGTCCGCTGCAATCGCCTCCAGCCCCTCGGCATGGGCTGCCGCCAGCCGCCCCGGATCACGCCCGCAGATAATCACCCGCGCGCCGCGCGCCCGCATCGCCAGCGCAAGCGCCAGCCCGATGCCGTCGGTGCCGCCGGTTACCAGTGCCGTCTTGCCGTTCAGGTCCATTCAGTCGTTTCCGATTCACATAGGTTTTGATCAATATAGCCGTTGTTGCGTCCGCTGTGCCGCCCTAACTGAAACAAATGCGCGAACCCAACCAACCCGATCGCTTCCATGAAGACAAGGCTGCGTTTGCGGTGCGTGGCGCGGATGCGCCCGATCTGGATGCAGGCGTCGCGGCGATCCGCAATGTGCTGGCCACCCTGCCCGCGCGGCCGGGGGTATACCGGATGAATGATGCGCGCGGTGACACGCTGTATGTCGGCAAGGCGCGGGCGCTGAAGAACCGGGTAAACAATTATACACAGGTTGATCGACTGTCGCGGCGGTTGCAGCGGATGGTGGCGCAAACCCGCAGCATGACCATCGTGACGACAAATAATGAGGCGGAGGCGCTGCTGCTCGAAGCGCAACTGATCAAGCGATATCGCCCAGCCTATAACGTGCTGTTGCGCGACGACAAAAGCTTCCCCTTCATCCTGTTGCGCGCCGACCATGATTTTCCGCGCATCCAAAAACATCGTGGGGCACGGCGGGCAAAGGGCAATTATTACGGGCCGTTCGCCAGCGCAGGCTCGGTCAACACCACGCTGAATGCGCTGCAGAAACTGTTCTTGCTGCGCAGTTGCACCGACAGTTTTTTCCGCAACCGTGATCGGCCATGCCTGTTGTATCAGATCAAGCGTTGCTCGGCGCCGTGTGTGGGGAGGATTGACGCGGGCGATTATGCAGAGCTGGTGGACGACGCCAAGGCGTTCCTGGCGGGCAAATCGACCGAGGTGCAAGCCAAGCTGGGCCTGCAGATGCAGGCTGCAGCCGAGGCGATGGATTTTGAGCTGGCCGCCATTCTCCGCGACCGGCTCCGTGCGCTGACCTTCATTCAGGGGTCGCAGGCGATAAACGCTGACGGGGTGGGCGATGCCGATATCTTTGCGATGGCCAATCGCAACGGCGTGATTGGTATTCAAGCATTTTTCATCCGCGGCGGGCAGAATTGGGGGCATCGAAGCTTCTTCCCCGCGCATACCAATGACGTGCCAGAGGATGAGGTGCTGGCCAGTTTCCTCAGCCAGTTTTATGAAGAAGTGCCGCCGCCACGCGCGATTTTCCTCGATCGTGATCTGGCGGAGGGAGCGTTGCTGGGCGAGGCGCTGGGCGCAGCAGCAGGGCACAAGGTTGCGCTGTCGACGCCGCAGCGGGGCGTGCGCCGCCGTCTGCTCGATCAGGCAAAGCGCAATGCGGAGGAAGCGCTGGAGCGGCGGCTGGCGGAAAGCACCACCCAGGCCAAATTGTTGCGCGAAGTGGCCGAGCTGTTCGATCTGGGCGAACCGCCTGATCGCATCGAGATTTACGACAACAGCCATATCCAGGGCACCAATGCGCTGGGGGCGATGGTGGTTGCCGGGCCGGAAGGGTTTCGCAAGGGCCAGTATCGCAAGTTCAACATCAAAAACCCTGATACCGCACCGGGCGATGACTTCGCGATGATGCGGGAGGTGTTTGCGCGTCGCTTTGCCCGCGCGCAGGACGAAGACCCGGACCGTGATGCCGGTGACTGGCCCGATCTGGTGCTGATCGACGGCGGGCGCGGGCAACTGAACGCGGTGAAAGGCGTGCTGGAGGAAATGGGCATTGAGGATGTGTGCCTGGTTGGCATTGCCAAGGGGCCGCATCATGGTCGCGATGGGCGCGAGGTGTTTCACCTGATGGACGGGCGCGAATTCCAGCTACCCGTGAATGCGCCAGTGCTATTCTACCTTCAGCGGCTGCGGGATGAAGTCCACCGCTTCGCCATCGGCGCACACCGGGCAAAACGTGCCAAAGCGATTGGCGCTAGCCCATTGGATGATGTGCCCGGCATTGGCCCGGCTCGCAAAAAGGCGCTGCTGATGCATTTCGGCACCGGGCGCGCGGTGCGCAATGCGAGCCTTGAGGATCTGCAAAAAGCCCCGGGCGTCTCCGTCGCGATGGCGCAGGGGATTTACGACTTTTTTCATGCGCGGTGAAAATTCGGGCGCTGGGACATATAATGTTACAAAACGTTACCCGCACAGTTCGGACTTTCTTCACTCTGTGCAGCTAAACCACACCCATGCCGACGCCCGTCTTCCTTACTGTCGACACTGAAATCATGTGGCGGCACCATGTTGCCGGCCATGATGCAGAGATATTATATTCCCGGTCGTTTGAGCCGGGGGGGGTGGGGATTTCTTATCAGCTTAGCGTGCTGGCACGTTTTGGTCTGAAAGCGACCTATTTTGTCGATCCCATGCCCGCGCTGGTGTATGGACTTGATCCGATCAAGCGGATCGTCGCGACGATTTTGGCGGCAGGGCAGGAGGTGCAGCTTCACCTGCATCCCAATTGGACCGGTGCGAAACTGGGCGATGGCGGCGCCGCGAACGGCCCTGCGAACATCAATGATTTATCACAAGCCGCGCAGCGCGATCTGATTGGCGGCGCGTGCGACTTGCTGGTCGCCGCTGGTGCCCCGATGCCGATTGCGTTTCGCGGCGGCAATTACGGCGCAAATGATGATACCCTGGCCGTATTGGCCGAACTGGCCTTTTGCTATGACAGCAGCCATAATGGTGCAGCGCATCCATCGCCTAGCGCGATTGGCCTGCCCGCTGACCAGATTGCGCCGATCGAACACCAGGGGATCGTGGAAGTGCCGGTAACGCTGATCGAGGACGCGCCGGGCAAGTTGCGCCATTTCCAGATTTGCGCGCTTTCCGCCGCTGAAATGCGCGCCGCACTTGATCACGCCGTCGCCAATGATCACGCCGCGCTGACAATCGTCAATCACGGGTTTGAGCTTGCCAATCGCCAGGGCACCGCCCCCAACGCCGTGCATGTCGCGCGATTTGACGCATTGTGCGACATGCTGGCGGATCAGCGCGATGCCCTGCCGACGACGCATTTTTCTGATCGGCCTGCACTGGCACTTGGCCAATCCGACTGGCCCGTCCATCCCAACCTTGTCCGCCGCACCTGGCGGCAGGCGGAACAGCTCTGGTCCAATCTGGTGGCGGAGCGCGCCGCATGACGGCGATGCCATTACCCCTGCGATTTCAGGTCGGCGCGCGCACATTAATGGCGGTGCAGCGTCAATTGGTGCGGGTGCCGTTGTCGCTGGATGAGGCGATGGAGGGCAGATTACCGCTGCTGCCGGTGCTCGACCGGACCGCGCATGGCTATTCAATAACCTCGCTGCCGGCTGATCGCCGCGACGCAATGGCGTTTGCGGGGGGCGGCATGATTGCCTTTGTCCGCCAGAGCTACACGCGCAATTACATTGATTTCACCATTGGTTTTGAGGCGTATCAGGCCGGGCTGTCGGCCAACACCCGCTCAACAATGCGGCGCAAGGCGCGCAAAGTGGCCGATGTTTCGGGCGGTGCGCTCGACATTCGCCGGTTTCGCACCCCTGATGAGATGACAGCATTCCACGATATCGCGCGGCGCATTTCGCTGCGGACCTATCAGGAACGGCTGCTGGGTGGTGGACTGCCCGATGACGATGCTTTCCTGCGCCAGATGTACAGCGCGGCGGCGGCGGATTCGGTGCGCGCCTGGCTGCTATATGTCGCGGGCGAACCGGCGGCCTATCTTTACTGTCCCGTTCAGGGCGGTGTGGTGCGCTATGATCATGTCGGGCACGATCCGGCGTTCAACGATCTGTCGCCGGGCGGCGTGCTGCAAATGGCGGCGCTTGAAGACTTGTTTGGCGAGGGGCGCTTTGCGCGATTTGATTTCACCGAGGGCGATGGCCAGCACAAGCGCCAATTCGCCACCGGCGGGGTGCCGTGCATCGACATGTTGTTGCTGCGCGCGTCGCTGGTCAACCGGCTGACCACGGTGGCGCTGGGCGGTTTTAACCGTAGCATGGCGCTGGGCAAGCGCGCGACCAACCGGCTGGGTCTGCAAAAAATGGCTAAGCGGCTGCGGCGCTGATTTCGCACTGGGCATTTGGCCGCGTATAGCCCGCCAAATGCATATCCGTGCCGAAGCCCTGATCCTGTCGATCCGATCGCATGGCGAGCACGGCGCGGTGGTGCGCGCGCTAACCCGCGATCACGGGGTACAGCCCGGCTATGTCCGCGGGGGGCGATCGCGCCGGATTAAGCCGATTTTGCAGCCATCCAATCTGGTGCTGGGCGAATGGCGCGCCCGGACCGAAGAACAGCTGAGCGGTCTGACCGTGGAGTTGATCCATAGCCGTGCGCCGCTGTTTGCCGAACCGCTGCCCGCAGCGGCACTTGATTGGGCAACGGTGCTGACATCGGCGGCGCTGCCAGAGGGGCAACCCTTTGCGCACCTGCACGACGCGCTGACCGCACTGTTTGAGGCGATTGAGGCAGCACCGGCGGCGCGGGGCTGGGCAGGGGCGATGGTGCGGTATGAACTGCTGCTGCTGGCGGAGCTTGGCTTCGGGCTGGATCTCGATCGCTGCGTGCTGACCGGCGCGACCGATGATCTTGCCTGGGTAAGCCCGCGCTCTGGGGCTGCGGTGAGCAGCGCGGCGGCGGGGGACCATGCCGCACGGCTGCTGCCGCTGCCGGCGTTTCTGGTGCGGGGTGGTGCGGCAGATTGGGATGATGTGCTCGCCGGATTGCGGATCACCGGGCATTTTCTGGAGCGCGATGTGCTGGTTGATCGCCGCGCCGATGCACTGGCATCGCGCGCGCGGCTGATTGACCGGTTGAAGAGAGCGGTTGCGTGATTGCCAGCGGCTGGGCATGGCGGGCTGGGCAGGGCGGGAATGCTTGTGGGTGCCGGGGGATGATTGGTGAGCGCAAAGGCCGAACTGCTCGAACTCGCCGTTGTAATTCCGACCTTTAACGAGGCGGCAAACGTGCCGCTGCTCGTCGCCAAGCTTGATGTCGCGCTGGCCGGGCGGGCGTGGGAAGCCATTTTTGTCGATGACGACAGCCCCGATGGCACCGCCAATGCCGCCCGCGACATTGCCCGCACCGATCGCCGGGTGCGCGTGATCCAGCGGATCGGGCGGCGGGGGCTATCGTCGGCCTGTATTGAGGGGATGTGCGCCACCGCCGCGCCGCTGGTCGCGGTGATCGACGGTGATTTGCAGCATGACGAGACGCTGTTGCCCAAGATGCTGGATGCGCTCCATGCGGGGCCTGCGCTGGATGTGGCGATCGGATCACGCTTTGTGGGCGATGGCGGGACGGGTGATTGGGACAAGGACCGCGTTGCCAAATCCGCCTTTGCCACACGGCTGTCGCGCCAGGTGCTGAAAGCCGATCTCACCGATCCGATGAGCGGATTTTTCATGATCCGAACCGATCTGGTCCGCACGCTTGCGCCCAATCTGGCCGCGATTGGCTTCAAAATCCTGCTCGACATCATGACAGGCAGCCCGCGCCCGCTGCGTTTTGTGGAACTGCCCTACACATTCCGCGTGCGCACGGCGGGGGAAAGCAAGCTCGACCATGTCGTGGCGATGGAATTTCTGATCGCGCTGTATGACCGCATGTTCGGGCGCTACGTGCCGGTGCGCTTTGCGATGTTCTGCGCGATCGGATTGGTCGGGCTGGCCGCTCATATGGGTGTGCTGGCGGTGGTACTCGCGCTGGGTGCGACTTTCCTGATCGGCCAGATGGCGGCGGCGACCTGCGCGATGACGCTGAATTTCTTTTTGAACAATGCGCTCACGTACCGCGACCGCCGTTTGCGGGGCTTTCGTGCGCTGCTGGATGGATGGGTGTCGTTCGTGGTGGTCTGTTCGGTGGGGCTGGTCGCCAATATTGGCATCGCAGCGTTCCTGTATGACGCGCAGACCGGCACCTGGGCGGCATCTGCGATGGTCGGCGTGCTGGTGGGCGCGGTGTGGAATTATGCGCTGTCGTCGCGGTTTACCTGGGGGCGGTATTAGGCTGTAGACTTATAAAAAGTAGCCCGTCGGGTTTCGCCCGGTTGCGGACGTTGACATTGTGCTCCCGCGAAGGCGGGAGCCCAGACTGGGTCCCCGCCTTCGCGGGGACACAACCGAAGCTGAAGTTGCCGCAAACCAACACCTATCGCCGTTCGGAACGCTCAAGCCGCGTCGGTTCTCCTGAAAGCTGACCGGCAGGTATCGGGTGAAAAAGCGGCCTGACCGCTGCCGCCCACAAGCGGACATTGGCAGCTTGCACTATCCAGGCCATATCAACCTATGGATACCACGACTCAACCGAACGAAGCCGCGCCGCTCTCCATTGTTTTTGCACCGTGGAAAACGCCAGTTGAGAACGATGAACTCAGCCTTGTCAGCTTGAGTTACGGCGGAGTTTCAACAATCGTCGATTGTCATAGCGAAGGCTTTTCGCTGGAAGTTCCTGCAAGCGGGTCACTCGGCGCCGGTGACTTGGAGGCCGTGTTCCTTTCCGTAGAGAAGAAAAGCGTAGTCGTCTTTCGGTTCGAGAGCCCGATGGCGTTCCGTGTTCTTGACGAGCATGGGCTGCTGGACATTTGGACCGCCTCCGGGGAAACGCCACGCCCAGCCCAAACTACTTTCATGGTCAAAGGTCATAAGTGGCAGCAAGAAAGTGAGCTTTCCTGGTTCATGGGCGGAATAGAGTTCAGCCTGATGATCGCGACGGACTGGAATTGCCTCGAAGTGGTCGGGCAGGAACCGACCGTCGAGCTACGCCCGGCGATTGTTCATCTGCATGCGGGCAAGTAGCCGACGTCCGCTGTCCACCCACACCCGGCCATTCGGCCCTTGTGACGATAGCGGTCGTTTATGGGTTCACGGCCCAGGCCCGGCCGTTACCGCCAGCTGAAAAACCACATCCAGTGCAGAAACGCCTGATCATTGGGGAGCGCTTCGGCCGAAATGATCGGGTAGAAATAGAGGAACAATACCCCCGCCAGCCCGGCGAACCACGCGTCGGCTTGCCGCATTCGGCCCTTGCCGAAATGGTCAAACGCGGCGGCCAGCGCCAGGCACAGGAAGATGCTGGGCAGGTAGTAATAATAAAAGAAGCCGATTTTTTTGGGGATGATCACCCAGGGCAGATAGGCCGCGATCCATAACCCTGCCATCACGCCCGCCGCGCGTGACTTTGCCTGGTAAGCGGCAAAAACACACGCCACCACCGCCACCAGCCCGCCCCACATGATCGCCGGATTGCCGACCAGCAAAATCCCCCGCACCGCGCCGTCGACGGGCTCATACAGATACCAGATCGGCCGGATATCGAGCGGCCAGGTCCACCATGCGGATTGATAGGTGTGCGGCGGCAGCGCCTGGGTTTGCTGGGCATACATGGTTGCCTGAAAGGGCAGCAGCGTCGCCAGCGTGAGCGGATCGCTGGCATAGAAAAACGCAGGCGCAAAGGTGATGAAATAGGCAGTCAGGCTCAACCCGCCGAACAGCAGCACCGCTGTTACCCGGCGGCGGTGCAATGCGGGGGCGTCATCAGCGGGCACGAACATGATCGCCAGTACGGCAAATGCCACGAATGGCACCGCCGCCCATTTCGCGCCCACCGCCAGCCCGAACAACACGCCCGCCAGCGCCAGTCGTCGCCATAGGCGCGCGGGCTGCTCTGCTGGGGTCTGCATTCCCCAGATCAGCGCCGCAATGCCGGTAACCGTAAACGCCGCCATAAACCCGTCGAGCATCGCAATCCGCGCCTGGATGAACACGGTGAAGTTCAAAATGGCAAACAATGCGGCAAAGGCGGCGGGGCGCACTCGCCCAATCACCAGCCAGCCGATGGCGAATACCCCCATCACCACCGCCGTTGCGGCAATGGTGGAGAAAAACCGCCATCCAAAACTATTGTCGCCAAACAATATGATGCCCAGCGCGATGATCTCCTTGCCCAGCAAAGGGTGTTCGATGTTCAGCGGGCCATTGAGCCGCAGCAGATAATTGGCGGCGGTTACATAATGCGTCTCGTCAAACACCGGTTTTGTTGGGCGCGCGAGGTTGATCAGGAACAGGATTTGCGCGGCCAGCCCGATGACGAGGGCGGTTGGCCAGGGCCGGTAGATACGCGAATCGGTGTTCATAAACCCGCTCCTTTCATCCCGCGCGCCCATGTTCAAGCCTTGCCCCCCATTGACGGCATATGCCCGCGCCCGGCAAAGCAGCTTCCATGAAACGCCGCACCGGACAAGACCGCGAAATCACCCGCCACTGGCGCCCGGCAACACAGGCTGTGCGCGGTGGCACCGCGCGTTCCGAATGGGGCGAAACCAGCGAGGCTTTGTTCCTCACCTCTGGCTATGCCTATGATTGTGCGGCTGATGCCGCGGCGCGCTTTGCAGGTGAACAGGATGGGATGACCTATTCGCGACTGCAAAACCCCACCGTCCAGATGCTGGAGGAACGCATCGCGCTGATGGAGGGCGCAGAGGCGTGCCGGACGATGGCAACGGGCATGGCGGCCATGACGGCGGCCTTGCTGTGCCAGTTGCAGGCGGGCGATCACGTCGTGGCAGGGCGCGCGGCGTTCGGATCATGCCGCTGGTTGGTCGATACACTGCTGCCCAAATTTGGCATTGAAACGACAACGATTGATGCCCGCGATCCGCAGGCATTTGATGATGCGCGACGCCCCAATACCAAGGTGTTTTTCTTTGAAACGCCCGCCAACCCGACGATGGATATCGCCGATTTGGAGGCGGTGTGCGGGATTGCACGCAAGCACGGCATTATTTCTGTCGTCGACAATGCCTTTGCCACTGCCGCGCTGCAGCGTCCGATGGAATTCGGCGCCGATGTCGTCGCCTATTCCGCCACCAAGATGATGGACGGGCAGGGGCGCGTGCTGGCGGGTGCCGTGTGTGGTTCTGCGGACTGGATTAACAACACGCTGCTGCCCTTCACCCGCAACACCGGGCCAACGTTGAGCGCGTTCAACGCCTGGGTGGTGCTGAAAGGGTTGGAGACGCTGGACCTGCGCATCCGCCGCCAAAGCGAGAACGCGCTGAAAGTGGGCCGGTTTCTGGAGGGTCGCGTGCCGCGCATCCTGCATCCCGGCTTGCCCAGCCACCCGCAGCACAACCTGGCCATGCGCCAGATGGAGGCGTGCGGATCAATCTTTGCGTTTGAAGTGGCGGGTGGCCGCACGCAGGCGCACGGGTTGCTCGATGCGCTGGCGCTGGTCGATATCTCGAATAACATCGGCGATTCGCGCTCGCTGATGACCCACCCGGCCTCGACCACGCATTACGGCGTGGCTGAGGAAAAGCGGCTGGAAATGGGCGTGACCGAGAATCTGTTGCGCCTGAACGTGGGCCTGGAAGACCCGGCCGATGTGATCGACGATCTTGATCAGGCATTGACGGTGGTGGGGCTGTGAGGATGCTGCCTCCTTGTGCTCCTGCGAAGGCAGGAGCGCCGCGTAATAACGCGCGACATCCGCGACCCAGGGCTCCTGCCTGCGCAGGAGCACAACGGGGCCGGTTGCCATGAAGGCGCTGTTCCCCCATGTCGCTGAAACGCGCGGCGTGATCGTGCGCGTGTCGGTCAGCTATCTGCCCGAACAGTCTGATCCGGTGCGGGGGCGGTGGTTTTGGGCCTACCATATCCGGCTGGCTTGTGCTCCTGCGAAGGCAGGAGCGCCGCGTAGTAACGCGCGACACCCGCGACCCAGGGCTCCTGCCTGCGCAGGAGCACAACGGGGCCGGTTGCCATGAAGGCGCTGTTCCCCCATGTCGCCGAAACGCGCGGCGTCATCGTGCGCGTGTCGGTCAGCTATCTGCCCGAACAGTCTGATCCGGTGCGGGGGCGGTGGTTTTGGGCCTACCATATCCGGCTGGAAAATGTTGGCGATGTGGCCGTGCAGTTGCTGACGCGACACTGGATCATCACCGATGGGCGCGGCCACCGCCATGCGGTAGAGGGCGAGGGCGTTGTCGGCGAACAACCGCTGATCGCGCCGGGCGGCAGCTTTGATTATGTATCGGGATGTCCGCTGCCAACGCCTGCCGGGTCGATGCAGGGCAGCTATCACATGATCGATACTGACGGCGCAGGGTTTGACGTCGACATCCCCAAATTCTCCCTCATCGCGCCTGCGGTGACGGGATGAAGCGGACGCACCTGCCGCTCAATGGCTTGCGCGTGCTTGATGCGGCGGCCCGCCATTTGAGCTTTACCCGTGCTGCTGACGAGCTGGCGGTAACGCCCGCGGCCGTCGGCCAGCAAATTCGCGCGCTGGAGGATACGTTGGGCACGGTGCTGTTCCGCCGCACGACCAAGGGGCTGGAATTGACGCCGGAGGGTGAGGCTGGACTCGTCGCGCTGCGGCAGGGTTTCCTGCAGTTTGAGGAAGCGGTGCGCGCCATGCAGGCCGGGCAAACATCAAAATCGCTGACGATTGCGGCACCCCGCGATCTCTCCGAAAAATGGCTGCTCCCGCGCCTGGCGGAGATTGCCCGCGGCGACCCAGAACTGCGGTTCGTGCTGGTCAATGCAGACGAGGCAATCGATTTTACCGAGGCCAATCTCGACCTGGCGATCCGCTGGGGTGAGGGGCCGGGCGAGCATGAGGGCGAGGCGCTCGAATCCGACGGCATGATCACCGTTGAGCGGCCCGGCGGCGGTGTGGATACGCGGATTTCATGGCCCGGCTGCCTGAACGACCCCGAACTGTCTCTCGTCACCGTGGGCGATGCTGGGCTGGCGATTGATGCCGCGGCACAGGGGTTGGGCCGCGCGACGGTGCCCGAACTTATCGCCGCGCGCGATGTCGCGGCGGGGCGCGTTACGGTGATTGGCGATCCGAAGCCGTACCGGATGGGCTATTGGCTGGTCGCCCCACTGCCGCAATGGCGGCAGAAAAAGGTGAAGGCGCTGGTCGAAGCGCTGACCGGGTGATCGATACACCCGTAATTGATGGACTCAGGGTTCGGCTTCGCCCGCTGGTGATCGAGGACGCGGATGCGCTCCACGCGATCTACAGCGATGTCGAACTGATGACCTGGTGGTCGCACCCGCCGCACCAGACGCGGGAACAGACGCTGGACCGCGTCCAGAAGACCGTGGCGGCCGATGATTGGTATCGCTGGGCAATCACGCTGGCCGGGGATGATCGCGCGATCGGAACCTTGGGCGCGCACGAAAAGCGGCAGGGCGGCGTGGTGGAGATCGGCTATTCGCTTGCCCGCGTTCATTCGGGGCGCGGCATCGCGCGTGAAGCAGTGGCCCTGATGATCGATTATCTGTTCGAGGTGGAGGGGCACCGCCGTGTCTTTGCCGATACCGATCCGGATAATGCGCCGTCGAACAAGCTGCTGACCCGGCTCGGCTTCACGCTCGAAGGGCGGCTGCGCGGCGAATGGGAAACGCATATCGGCGTGCGCGACAGCCTGATCTGGGGTCTGTTGCGCGAAGAATGGTCACGCCCGGTGTAACCGATCAGCCTATTCGAACGAATGGTGGGCAGTTCATTCGTTCCAAAGGGGCTTTATCATGACCAATCGTTTTCCCGTTCCCAGCGAGGCCACTGCCATTGCTGCTTTGCGCTGGTCGCTCGTTTTGATCTTCTTCTTCTTCGGTGTTGCAAAGTTCGCGACTTATGAGGCCGAAGGCGTTGCCAAGATCGCCAGCCAATATCCGCTATTCGCCTGGATGTATCCCATTTGGGGCGCGCAGGGTGCCAGCAACGTGATCGGCACGATCGAATTGACCACTGCCGCGGCCCTCGCCATCGGTGCCTGGTCGGCGCGCGCCAGCGTGATCGGCGGGCTGATGGGCATGTGCACCTTCTTGATCACGCTTAGCTTTCTGCTCGGCGCGCCGATCTGGGAACCGGGTTATGGCGTGCCATTCATCGGCGGCATTGCGCAGTTTTTGCTGAAGGACGCGGGGTTGCTGGCGGGTTGCTTTGCCATCGCGGTTGCGTCAGCGCGCAAGGCCGGGCTGGCACGCGACTGAGCCTGCATGGCCCGATTAACCGGGCGTCAGATCCATCGTCGCAATTGTTGCGTTGATGCTGCGGACCCGCTGACGCCCGCCGCTGATCGTTATAAAGGGCGCGGTTAGCGTAAATCTTTCTATCCGGTATCGGCCCTGAGTGTCCGTGCCGGGTGCCGAGGGCGATGGACTATAGCGCCGCGATGCGATTGATTTGGTAACCCGCTCACCCCAATCGCCGGCAAATTTGGTGCTTTTCCGGACAATTTCTATGTCACGTACGCTGCCCGCTGGATCGATCAAGAAACCAACGTCGATCCATTGATTTTCCACGTCGATCAGCGAAACCATGTCGCGGGGGTTATCGCAGGCTAGCGGATTTGGGTTGGCAACATTGTCTGCGCAACCAGACGCGGCAAAGCTGACGAGCTTAATGGGCGTTGACGACAAAAGGATCGGTGGTGGTGTAAGCCCCTTGGGCAGCGAGGCAAACACACCATCAACAGCACCCTTTGCGCCGCGTTTCTCCGCCAACCTTGCCTTGTATAATCGGGCTATGAAATCATAGCGGGCGAACACGGGATCGCTTGATCCGATCAGTGGCGCCAGAATTTTGGCAACTTCCTTTTCATCACCGCTGCTTGGGCCATTTGGGTTGCGCCGTGCGATGACGCCCGCCAGCCGATACCGAGCGATCGCCTCTATCTGGTGGTTATTGGCTTGCGCGGCACGCGCAATGGCATCGGTGTAATGCTCTTCAGCATAAATCCAGTAGCCAAGCTGAAACTGCGCATCACCCAGTTCGATCAGGCCACCCAAAACGTTGGGATCGTCGGCGGGCAGTCCATTTTTGAGCACCCGGTACGATTGAATCGCTCCGCTGCGAAAGTCTTCATATTCGCCAAGATGGGTATCAACCCGCGCCTTGGAGCGCCACAATGCCGCAACGGGCAGCGGATAAGCCTTTGCCTGCTTCGCATTGCGGCCAATTGATCGCCGCAACGTTTCGCGTGCGCCGCGATATTCACCGGCTAAAAACTGCATTTCTACCACTTTGATTGTGGCAGCAACGTCCTGATCGGTTGGGCATTTGCGCTTGATGCAGTCTTCAAGTTCATCGCCTGCGTCGTTTAGCCGTTTTCCAATGACCACGATGTCGGTTTCGATGCGCCGGTTAGTGTCCTCAGCGGCCTCCTGATACGATAACGCCAAAAAGAACAGGGCAGCCAGCATGTCAGTTAACCTCGCTGAGTCATTCCATGAAAATTATGTACATTGAGATTACAGGCAATCATTACTTCGTCTGTTGGTCAACCAAATTGGCGCCGAGCAATTAAGCGTCAATCGCTTCTTCGTCCACCCGTGCCGCGTTTTCCTGGATAAACGCGAAGCGGTGGGCGGGATTATTGCCCATCAGCCGGTCTACCAGATCTTTTACGCCTGCGCGCTCCTCATATTCCTGGGGCAGGGTGATGCGGATCATCTGGCGCGTCTTGGGGTCCATGGTCGTTTCGCGCAGCTGCATCGGGTTCATTTCGCCGAGCCCTTTGAAGCGCGACACGTCAACATTTTTTCCCTTGAACGGGCCAGCCTCAATCCGGGCGCGGTCCGCATCGTCCATGGCGTAGAGCGACTTGGCCCCAACGGTGAGCCGGTATAGCGGCGGCTGGGCCAGGTACAGGTGCCCGCGCCGGACCAGATCGGGCATTTCCTGGAAAAAGAACGTCATCAACAGCGTTGCGATATGGGCGCCGTCAACGTCTGCGTCGGTCATGATCACGACGCGCTCATAGCGCAGATTATCGGGCACGCAGTCCTTCCGGGTGCCGCAGCCAAGCGCCTGGATCAGATCGGCAATTTCGGAATTGGCGGCGATCTTTTGCGTTGTCGCGCTGGCAACGTTCAAGATTTTACCGCGAATGGGCAGAATCGCCTGCGTCTTGCGATCGCGTGCCTGTTTGGCGGAGCCGCCTGCGCTGTCGCCTTCGACGATGAAGATTTCGGTGCCCTTGGGGTCATCCGACGAACAATCGGTCAACTTGCCGGGCAGGCGCAGCTTGCGCGCCGATGTGGCGGTTTTGCGCTTCACCTCGCGCTCGGCCTTGCGCGCGAGCCGCTCTTCCATGCGCTCGATCACATAAGCGAGCAGCGCCTTACCGCGTTCGGTGTTGTTGCTCAGGAAATGATCGAAATGATCGCGCACTGCCTTTTCGACAAGGATCGCCGCGTCGGGACTGGTCAGGCGGTCCTTGGTCTGGCTCTGGAACTGCGGCTCGCGGATAAAGACGGAGAGCATCAGCTCGCTGCCGGTCATGATGTCCTCGGCAGTGATCTCCTTGGCCTTTTTCTGGCTGACCATCTCGCCATAGCTGCGAATGCCCTTCACCAGTGCGGCGCGTAAGCCTGCCTCATGCGTGCCGCCGTCGGGGGTGGGGATGGTGTTGCAATACCAGCTATAGCTACCGTCGCTCCATAACGGCCATGATACCGCCCATTCGACGCGGCCCTGGTCGACACCCGGAAAATCCTGCGTGCCCGAAAAGAAATCAGCGGTCGCGCATTCGCGGCCCGAAATCTGTTCGCGCAGGTGATCGGCAAGCCCGCCGGGAAACTGGAACACCGCTTCGGCCGGGGTATCGTCGCTGATTAATTCGGCTGCGCATTTCCAGCGGATTTCCACGCCTGCGAACAAATAGGCCTTGGAGCGGGCCAGCTTGTGCAGCCTTGCGGGTTTGAAATGCAGCTCGGGGCCGAAAATCTGATCATCGGGCACAAAGCTGACCGATGTACCGCGCCGGTTTGGCGTGCCACCCAGATGCTCGAGCGGCCCTAGCGTGATCCCGCGCGAAAATCGCTGGCGGTACAGCGCCTTGTTGCGGGCAACCTCCACCACCGTGTCAGAAGACAGCGCGTTGACCACGCTGACACCCACACCGTGCAGGCCGCCCGATGTTGCATAGGCCTTGCCATCAAATTTGCCGCCCGAATGCAGCGTGGAAAGAATGACTTCGAGGGCGCTTTTGTCTGGGAATTTCGGGTGCGGATCCACCGGGATGCCGCGCCCATTGTCGACGATGGTCAGCCGATTACCGGGCTCAAGCGATATTTCAATCCGCGTTGCATGGCCGGCAACCGCCTCATCCATCGCATTATCAAGCACTTCGGCGGCAAGATGGTGCAGCGCGCGCTCATCGGTGCCGCCCACATACATGCCAGGCCGTCTGCGGACAGGCTCAAGCCCTTCGAGCACTTCGATTGAGGAGGCGTTGTAATCAGCGGAAGCTTTTTGCTGCGAAGCGAACAGATCATCGGACATCGCATGGCTATACCGGGTGTCGGCACCCGGTGGAAGCGCTACGCACCGCGCATTTGAGGTGTTGCATTTATGCCACGGGGGCAGAATTTTCGATGGTGCCGTGCATACAAAAGGCCGTTCATTCGTCATTAGGCACGTCATCTCAACGCAGGGAGTATACCAATGCGCGCTCAAACTGTTTTTGCCCTTTCGACGGGCATTGCCGCCCTGGCTTTTGCCACCCCCGCCGCTGCCCAGTCCGACGACAAGCCTTTCGAGGGCGTTTATGTCGGCGCGACGCTCGGCTTTGACATGCAGCCAAATGATGTTGGTGAAGCCATTTCGTTTGATCGTGGCCTCGACGGTCGCTTTGGCGACACGCTAACAACCGTTGGCGGTGCTGACGCCTTTTCGACCGGTTTCTGCAACGGTCAGGCACGCGCTGCCACTCGCAACCCCGGTTGTCTCAACGACAGTGACTCGGCCGGCTATACCGGTCGCATCGGGTATGACCGTCAATATGGGCACATGGTTGTCGGTATTGTCGCTGAATTTGGCGACAGCCAGATCCGCGATTCGGTAACCGCTTTCAGCATCACGCCTGCAAGCTACACGATGAACCGTGAAATCAACTTCACGGCTGGCATCCGTGGCCGCTTGGGCTACGCCGCCAACAAGACGCTGTTTTATGGCACCGGTGGTGGCGCCTATGCTCGTGTGAACAACTATTTCCGCACGACGAATGTCGTAAACGGCTTCACCGCGAACGGCGACAGCAACGCGTTCGGTTTTGCTGCTGGCGGCGGTATCGAGCAAAAAATCTCCAAGAACGTGTCAATCGGCCTGGAGTTTCTGCACACTCAGCTGCAGGACGATGATTACCGCGTCCGCGTGACGGGCGGTCCGGCAACCAGCCCGTTCACGATCGGTGGCGGTGGCGGCACTGATTTCCGTCGCTCGTTCGAGAAGTTCCGTTACCAGTCGCTGCGTGCGACGGTGGCTTACCGCTTCTGATCGTCCTGGGGCGTAAGCCCTGACGCGTTCAACAAGGGCGCCGGTGACAGTGATGTCGTCGGCGCCCTTTTCGTTGGGCATGAAAAAGGGCGCGTGATGAGCGCGCCCCTTTCAACATCGGATGCGTAAGGGTTTAGCGGACGCGTGGGCCGCCAAAGGGCAGCGGCGGGGGTGGACGGCGATCACGGCGGGGCAGCTGCGCCTGATAGGCATGGCCGCAATGGGCGATGCAATAGGGGAAGCCAGGGTTCACCTTTTCGCCGCAAAAGTGGAAATCAGGCTCGCCTGGATGGCCAAGCGGCCATTTGCAAATTCGGTCGTTCAAATCGAGCAAGGTGGTTTTGCCGACCATGTCGGCCGATGGCCGGGCGGGGACCAGCCGGCGTGGCGGCGCGGGCGTAATGGGCGCTTGTTGTTCGCCAGGGGCCTGGCGCAGAAAGCCGCCGGGGCCGACCGAGCGCAAGATGACGGTAGGGGCTTTTTCAACCGCCGCTTCCGCAGCAGGCGCTTCAATGTCGATGTCGTCTTCCGAGGGTTCGTCAACCGGTGCTGCGGCGACCGGGGCGGCAGCAACCGGGGCGGCGCGTGGCACGGGCGCTGGCTTTGGGGCGGGCGGCGGTGCGGCGACCAGGTCTGCCTTTGGCGCGGTGGTCTTTTGCGCGGCAGCCGCCGCCTTTGCGTCGGGGTCATTGGCCTTTACCGGCGAGGGGCGCGCTTGCAGCCCCAGCCGGTGGGCCTTGCCAATCACCGCGTTGCGGCTGACCCCACCCAGCGATTCAGCGATCTGGCTGGCGGTCAGGCCCTTTTCCCACATCGTTTTCAGCGTATCGATCCGCTCGTCGGTCCAGCTCATCAGGTATCCCTATTCTTTATTGCATTCGTCATGGCGGGTTGCGGGCGGCAGCGGCAGCGATTACGCGCCATTACCATGAGCATCCAGCCCCCAACCGGCGACATGCCGTCGGCAATTGCGAACGCCCCTGGCGTTCCGACGATTCGGAACGTCAATTGGGGCGGCCTTAGAACCCTCTATATCAAGGAGGTGCGCCGGTTCTTCAAGGTGCAGCTGCAAACGGTTTGGGCACCTGCGGTCACTACTTTGCTGTTTTTGGTGATTTTCACGGTCGCAACGGGCGGAAAGCGCCCGGTAAATGTTGGCGGCACCGATGTTCCGTTCGCTGATTTTCTGGCGCCGGGGCTGATCGTGATGGGGATGTTGCAAAACAGCTTTGCCAATTCGAGCTTTTCGCTGCTGGTGGGTAAAATCCAGGGCACGATCGTCGACTATCTGATGCCACCGCTCTCCACGGGCGAGCTGCTTGCCGCCATGGTGGGGGGCGCCGTCACCCGCGCATGCTGTGTCGGTGGGGCGGTGTTCGTTTTGATGCAGTTCTGGCCGGGCGTGCACCTGTTCCCGCAGCACCCGTTTGCCGTTTTGTGGTTCGGACTGCTCGGCGCGACCTTTTTGGCGTTTGTTGGCGTGCTGACGTCAATGTGGGCGGAAAAATTCGATCATGCCGCAGCGGTGCAGAATTTCCTGATCGCGCCGCTGACATTGCTGTCGGGCACTTTTTATTCGGTGGATAAGCTGGCCCCGGCGTTCCAGGCGTTCAGCCATATCAATCCATTTTTCTACATTATTTCGGGCTTCCGCTACGGGTTTTTGCTGAATGCCGATTCCAACGTGCTGGTTGGCGGCATCGTCATTTTGGTGATTGATATCGTGATGGGGCTGATCTGTTACCGCCTGTTACGGTCGGGCTGGAAGTTGAAGAACTAGAGCATATTGCTTGAAATATGAATCGTCATTGCGAGCGCAGCGAAGCAATCCAGTGGCGTGCTCGCGGATAGGCTGGATTGCTTCGCTGCGCTCGCAATTGTCTGTTTGGT
>MSXR01000004.1 GCA_002083655.1 Proteobacteria bacterium ST_bin14
CACCAACTGAGTTGATGACGGGCGATCCTGAATTAGGGCACAATGCTCTAAGCCGATTTCCTTGCTGTAAAAACTAGGTTTCAAAACAATACTTATGTCGCTATGCTCCCGAAACAATCGGGGAGACGGCGATGCGCTTGGACGGCAGGATCAGGGCTTTGGCCGGCACCATGGCACCCATCGTCATCGGCTTTGGGCTGCTGTCAGCGTGCGCGAAGGTTGAACCCAACACGGAAGCCGCCGCTGGCCCGCCGGAAGTACGGATCGCCACTGTGGGTGCCGAACAACAGGCCGCGATCATTCGTGGCGTCGGCACGGTTGCACTGCGCAGAGAGGCTTCTTTGGGCTTCACCAGCGCGGGGCGGATTGCGCGGCTGACGGTGAATGAGGGGGATGCTGTCCGCAGCGGGCAGGTGCTGGCCGCACTGGATACAACCACCGTCGCCGCTGATCTTACCCGCGCGCGCGCCGAGCGGGAGCGGGCCGCCGCTGAATTTCGGCGCAGCACCGATCTGATGGCAAAGGGCTGGATTACGCGACTGCGGTTCGAAAATGCCCAGGCATCGCTGCAAGCCGCCGATGCCAGCGTCAGCGCGGCGCGATTCCAAGCCGCCAATGCCGTCATTGTCGCGCCCGGTGGCGGCGTGGTGCTCGCACGGCTTGCAGAGCCCGGGCAGGTTGTGGCGGCGGGCACGCCGGTGCTGGTGATTGGCGAGGTGGCGAGCGGCTATATTCTGCGCGTGCCCCTGTCTGATCGTGATGCAGCGCGGATCGTGGCGGGGGTTCCCGCGCAAGTTACCTTGGCAGCGCTGGGCAACCAGCCCATTGCCGGCCGGGTGATTGAGATTGCCGGGCGCGGCGACCGGGCGACCGGCACATTTGCGGTAGAGATTGCCCTGCCTGCCGATACGCGGCTGCGCTCGGGCCAGATTGGTGAAGCCGTGATCACGGCGGCGACGAAAACCGTTACCGCGCTGACGGTGCCCGCAACGGCGATTTTTTCCGCCCGCGCCGGGGAGGGTTTTGTCTATGTCGTTGACCGGGCCAGCCGCCGCGTGCGCCTGCGCCGCGTCACGATCGCTGATGCCACTGATCGCGGGATTGAAGTGACCGGCGGCCTTAGCCGGGGAGAGTTGATCGCCACATCACGGGTTGATCGGCTGAAAGACGGTCAGGTCGTCGCACCGATCGGCCAAATTCGATGAACATCACTGCCTTTGCGGTCCATCGCTGGCAGGTGACGATGCTCGTCTTCCTGCTGCTCGCGACGCTGGGTGCGTCGGCGTTTCTGTCCATTCCGCGATCGGTTGATCCGCATTTCCCGATTTCGGCAACCGTGGTGACGGTGATCCTGCCCGGCGCAGATGCCGGTGATGTTGAAGAAACCATCGCCAAGCCGCTGGAGGATGTGCTCCAGGGCCTTGATCACGTCCGCGAGATCCGATCGACCAGCACCGATGGCGCGGCGGTGCTGACGGTCGATTTCGAACATGGCACCGATGCCGAGCAATCGCTCGATCGGGTGGTGCGCGAAGTGAATGCGGTGCGCGATCAATTACCGCAGGGCATTCAGCGCATCGCGTTTCGCCGACCGCGCACGACCGAGGCAGGCGTGCTGCAGCTCGCGCTGGTCAGCGATCAGGCGAACTGGCTGCGGATGGCCAAATATGCCGATGATTTGCGGGATCGGTTGAATGTGGTGCCCGGCGTGCGATCGACAACCGTCGATGCGCTGGCCCGACCAGAGGTGCGCGTGGCGATTGATGCCGGGCGGCTGGCGGAGGCGCGGTTGCCGGCGTCCGCTGTCGCCAATGCGATCACCCAGGGCGGCATTGACCTTCCTGCGGGCGCGGTGAGCGGGGCAGGGCGGCGCTTCAATATCGACGCGGGCGGCGCGTATCGAAGTGTCGATGCGGTGCGAAACATCACGGTGCGGGCGGGCGACGGGCGATTGGTGCGCGTGGGCGATGTTGCGACGGTTGGCTGGGCGGAGGCAGAGCAGCTTCACATTGCCCGCTTCAACGGCAAGCGCGCGTTGTTCGTGACGGTGCGCCAAAAGGATGAGGTGGATGCGGGCACACTGCGCGATGCGCTGGTGGAGGCCGTGGACGGTTACCGCGCTGATTTGCCGCCTGACATCAAGCTGGAGGTGGCGTTTGACCAGAGCCGCGACATTGCCGTCAAGCTTGCGCAACTCGCGCGCGATTTCGCGATTGCGCTGGGGCTGGTGCTGATCACCATCTTCCCGCTGGGGTTCCGCCCATCGCTGATCGTGATGGTGTCGATTCCGCTCAGCCTGGCGATGGGCGTGCTGCTGCTATATTTGTTCGGCTATTCGCTCAATCAGATCAGCATTTCGGGCTTCATCATTTCACTGGGCCTGTTGGTCGACGATTCGATTGTGGTGACTGAGAATATCGAGCGGCACATCCGCGACGGTGATCCGCCGATTACGGCTGCCGTTACGGGCACGCGGGAGATTGGCGCGGCGGTGATGGGGGCGACCGGCGTGCTGCTGTTCGCGTTCCTGCCGCTTACGTTTTTGCCCGAAGGCGCGGGTGATTTTGTGCGCGGGCTGCCCATGGCGGTGATCCTGACCGTGGCGAGCTCGCTCGTCGTGTCGCTGACGATTATCCCCTTTATCGCCAGCCGGATGCTGAAGCCGCATGCGGCAGAGGGCAACGCCTTGCTGCGCGGCATCATGGGCGGCATCCACCGCTTTTACTCGCCATTGTTGCACATCGCGCTTGATCGACCACGCATCTGGTTCTGGGGCGCGCTGATCCTGTGCTTTGGCGCATTTGGGCTGGTGCCTGTGCTGGGGTTCAGCCTGTTTCCGTCAGCTGAGACGCCCTATTTCCTGGCGCGCGTTGAAACCCCAGAGGGCAGCAGCATCGCCGAGACCGATAAGGCGGTGCGCAACGTGTCCGCCATCATCGCCCGCGAAGGCGGGGTGGTGAACCGGATGGACAATGCCGGACGCGGTAACCCCCAGATTTTTTATAACATCTTCCCGCGCGAAGAACGCGCGCGGTACGGTGATATCTTCGTGACGATGAAGGAATGGGATCCGCGTTCCAGCCCCGGCATGTTGCGGCGGCTGCGCGAACGGCTGAGCAATTTCCCGGATGCGCGGGTGACGGTGGTGAATTTCGAAAACGGCCCGCCGGTAGAGGCCCCAATCGCCGTACGGGTGCGCGGGCCCGAGCTTGATGTCCTGAAAAAACTGTCTGATCAGGTGATTGCGGAACTGGAGAAGGTGCCTGGTCTGCGCGATATCGACAGCCCGGTTGCCTATGACCGGGTCGACATTGATCTGGGGCTGGACGAGGCCAAGGCGGGGTTGCTGGGCGTGGCCCCCGGTGAGGCGCGGCGCGCGGTGCGGCTGGCGATCAGCGGCGAACAGGCAAGCCGCTTGCGCGATGAAGAAGGGGATAGCTGGCCTGTCACCGTCCGCCTGCCATTGCCGGGCAACCAGCCGGTATCGGCGCTCGGGCAGGTATATGTGCCAACGCTTGCGGGCGGCAGCATCCCACTGCTGGAAATCGCCACGCCAACGCTGAAAAGCGTCGCGCCGCAGATCACCCGGCTGAAACTGCAGCGCACGGTGACGATCACCGCCTATAACCAGCCGGGCCAGCTGACATCAAAGCTGAGCACCATTGTTGACAAGCGGCTGAAAAACATCGCGCTCCCCAATGGCTACAGCCTGAGCCAGGGCGGCGAGGCAGAGGCTGCGGCGCGAAACTTTTCGGGCCTGGGCCCCATCATCCTGCTCGCCACCTTTGGCATTATCGGCGTGCTGGTGCTGGAATTCGGGCGGTTTAAGGAAACAGCCGTGGTGGCCGGCGTGGTGCCGCTGGGCACCTTTGGCGGGCTGGTTGCGCTGTTGTTGACCGGCAATTCGCTGTCGTTTCTGGCGATCATCGGGTTTGTCGCGCTGATCGGGATTGAGATTAAGAATTCGATCCTGCTCGTCGATTTTACCACCCAGTTGCGCGAACGTGGCATGGGTCTGCGCGAGGCGATTGAGAAGGCGGGCGAGATACGCTTCCTGCCCGTGTTGCTTACGTCCGTCACCGCCATTGGCGGGCTGATGCCGCTCGCGCTGGGCGGATCGGCGCTGTATTCGCCGCTCGCCTGGGTGATTATTGGCGGGCTGATCAGTTCGACGTTCCTCAGCCGGATCATCACGCCGGTGATGTATCTGCTGGCGGTGCGTGGGGATGAGAAGCGGGCGGTGGAGGCGACGGCCCCGGCCCCGGCCCCGGCCCCGGCCCCGGCCCCGGCCCCTACGATGTGAATGGCGGCTGCCAATGCCGTTCAGCATCAGCGCATCGGCGCTGGCGCAAAGATGTTTCTGGGTGGTTTTCACCCCAAGGAAATGTTCATGCGTAAATTAATCTTGTCGGTTGCGGTGCTGGGTTCGGCGCTTGCAGCAGTACCCGCCCTGGCCCAGGATTATCGTGGCCAATCCGTCTATCAGCAGGATGATCGCGGATATCGCGATAGTGACCGCGGTTACGGCAATGGTTATGGCAACCAATCGAGCCAGCGTCTCCGCCAGATCGGCATCCGGATTGATCGTAACATTCAGGCGGGCCGCCTTTCCCGTCGAGAGGCCGCTGCCCTGCGCCGCGAATATAATTATCTGGTCAGCCTTGATCGGCGCCTGCGCACTGGCGGGTTGACCCGCTGGGAACGCAACACGCTTGATCAGCGTACCACCCTGCTGGCGACGCGGCTTCAGCAGTATCGCGGCGATGGCTATGCCAACGCCTATGCAAATGGCAGCCGGATCGATGATCGGGATCAGCCGCGCGTGCGGCCTTATTGATCCTGCACCAGCGTGGTTGACGAAACTGGGGGCTGACCGATAAAAGTCGGCTCCGCAACGGGCGGTCATTGTGGCCGCCCGTTGTCGTTTCAGGTGTCGTTTCAGGAAAGATTTGCCATGCCAATCACCCCGCTCATGCCCGTTTACCCCCGGTGTGACGTGCGCCCGGTGCGCGGCGAGGGCTGTTACCTGATCGGCGAGCGCGGCGAGCGCTATCTCGATTTCGCCAGCGGCATTGCGGTCAACGCGCTTGGCCATGGCCACCCGAAGCTGGTCAAGGCGATTGCCGATCAAGCGGCGACACTGATGCATGTTTCGAACCTGTACGGATCGCCACAGGGCGAACGCTTTGCCCAGCGCATTGTCGACAACAGCTTTGCCGACACTGTCTTCTTTACCAATTCAGGCGCAGAGGCTGTGGAGTGCGCGATCAAGACCGCGCGGCGTTATCACTACGTCAATGGCAACCCACAGCGTCACAAGCTGATCACCTTCCACAGCGCGTTCCATGGCCGCACGATGGGCACGATCAGCGCGACCAATCAGGCCAAGATGCGCGATGGCTTCGAGCCATTACTGCCCGGCTTTGGCTATGCGCCGTTCAACGATCTGACCGCAGCGCTGGCGTTGATTGATGATGAGACGGCGGGTTTTCTGGTCGAAACCATTCAGGGCGAGGGTGGCGTTTCGGCGGGCACCGATGAATTCATCCAGGGCCTGCGCAAGGCGTGTGACGATCACGGCCTGTTGCTGGTGCTGGACGAAGTGCAGTGCGGCTATGGCCGGACGGGCAAGCTGTGGGCTTATGAGCATTATGGCATCACCCCTGATATTCTGGCGTCGGCCAAGGGGATTGGCGGCGGCTTTCCGCTGGGCGCGTGTTTGGCGACCGAGGAAGCGGCCAAGGGCATGGTTTTTGGCACCCACGGATCCACCTATGGCGGCAACCCGCTGGCGATGGCGGCGGGTGAGGCGATCCTGGATGTGATGCTGGAGCCCGGTTTCCTTGATCATGTGACGATGATGGGTGATCGATTGCGGCAGGCGCTGGAACAGATGATCCCCAACCACGACCATATTTTTGATAGCGTGCGCGGGCGCGGGTTGATGGCGGGACTGAAACTTAAGGACAGCGCCGTCAGCCGTGATTTCGTGGGCTATCTGCGCGATCACCACGGGTTGTTGACGGTCGCGGCGGGCGACAATGTCGTCCGCATCCTGCCGCCCTTGGTGATCGAACAGGCGCATATCGACGAGTTCGTGCAAAAGATGAGCGATGCGGCAAGGGCCTATGCCCCGGCTGTGGCGACGTGACCCGGCACTTCCTGAACCTTTCCGACGCCGGGCCTGACGGTGTCGCTGCGATGCTGGCCGATGCGCTTGATCGAAAGGCGGCGCGCAAGGGCTGGTCAAAGGGGCGGGCGGATGCTGACGCGCCGCTGGCCGGGCACACGCTGGCGATGATCTTTGAGAAAAATTCCACCCGCACCCGTGTGTCGTTTGACATGGCGATCCGGCAATTGGGTGGATCCAGCATCATCATGGAAGCCGGATCGATGCAGCTTGGCCGGGGGGAGAGCATCGCCGATACAGCGCGGGTTCTATCCGGCTATGTCGACGCGATCATGATCCGGACGGATGATCATGCCAAGGTTGTGGAAATGGCGCGTTATGCCAGTGTGCCCGTCATCAACGGGCTTACCGATGCATCGCACCCCTGCCAGATCATGGCCGATCTGTTGACGGTCATCGATAGCGGGCGCGCATTGCCGGGCCTGAAGGTGGCGTGGCTGGGGGATGGCAACAACGTTCTCGCCTCCATCGTCGAAGCGGCCGGGATGATGCACTTCGATGTCATCGCTGCCTGCCCGCAAGGTTTTCAACCAAGCGAGGAAGATCTGGCGATGGGGAAGGGGCGCGCGCGCTGCGTTGCCTCGCCACGCGAAGCGGTGGAGGGCGCAGACGTCATCATTACCGATACATGGATTTCGATGGGCCAGGCGCATGCGGAAACCAAACTCGGTGCAATGATGCCCTATCAGGTTACGCCGGCGCTGATGGCCACTGCCCGGCCCGATGCGGTGTTCCTGCATTGCCTGCCAGCGCACCGGGGTGAGGAAGTGACCGCTGATGTGATCGATGGTCCGCAATCGTTGATCTGGGCAGAGGCGGAAAACCGGCTTCACGCGCAAAAATCGGTGCTGCGCTGGTGCTTCGGCCAAATCGGCTGAGTTGTTTCGGGTCGCGGACTGCCTACCTACGCTACCGAAACGGAAGATAGATGACCGATACACACCAAACCGACATTGATCGTGCGCTGGGCTTTACCATCACGGATCGTCACGCGCGGGGCCGCATTGTGCGGCTTGGGCCGGTGCTCGACACCATATTAGCAGCCCATGCCTATCCCCCTGCGATTGAGGCATTGCTTGCAGAGGCACTGACGTTGACGGCACTTGTCGGGTCAACGCTGAAAGATGCCGGTGGGCAGCTGACGATGCAGACGCAGACCGAAAATGGCGTCGTGCGCCTGCTGGTGTGTGACTTTCGCGGCGGCGCTTTGCGCGGCTATGTCGATTTCGACCCGGATAAACTGGCCGATCAACCCGAACAGCCAAGCCTGTTCGCGCTATTTGGTGCCGGGTATCTGACGATGACCTTTGATCATGCCGAAACCGGCGAGCGGTACCAGGGCATCGTGCCGTTGGACGGCGATACGCTGGGCGCTGCGGTGGAGAGTTATTTCGTCCAGTCCGAGCAGATTCCCACGCTGGTGAAGGTTGGCTTTGCCAAAGGGGGGGATGGTCACCACAAATCGGGCGGCCTGTTCTTGCAGCATTTGCCCGAGGGGGAGGTGGGCCGCGACCGGATTCACACCAGGCTTGATCACCCTGAATGGGAGCATGTCGCGGTGCTTGGCAGCACCATGCGCGTGGATGAATTGACTGACGCTACGCTGCCGCTTGAAACATTGGTGTGGCGGCTGTTCAATGAGGAAAGCGAAGTGCGCATCCTGCCTGAACTCGCACTGTCAAAGGGTTGCCGGTGTTCGGTTGATTATATTGCACAGGTAATTGCGAAATTTCCCATCGAGGACCAGCGCGAGATGGCGGACGAAAATGGCGTGATCACCGTCGACTGCGCCTTTTGCTCGACAAAATTTCCCCTGCAGGTGGGGGCGATCGCGCATTAACCATTGTTGCATCCCGGCCAGCTTGCCAGCACATGTCGGGGATTGGGGTCTGAAGGCGATTCGGAACGGATCGTTTTTGGTGAGGGGGCAGACAATGCGATATGGATTCTGGCTGCGCCCGCTGATGGCGATCATGGCAGTATTTGCGGGGGCAGCATTCGCGGCGAAGCCCGCCGCAACCTCTCCAACCGTTGCTGTAGGGCAGATCCAACCCGGCCAATGGCAATTGCGAGAGGCAGGATCGACCGCTCCACCCCGGCTGGTGTGCCTGGGCGATGCCGATCAGCTGATCCAGCTGCAGCACCCCGGCATGGCCTGCGCACGATTCGTGGTGGATGATTTACCGCGTACCGCGACGGTGAACTATAGCTGCCCTGGTGCGGGGCATGGCCGCACCATGATCCACCTTGAAACGCCCAAGAGTTTCCACCTTGAAACGCAGGGAATCGTCAGCGGGGCGCCATTTGATATGGCGTTTGATGCACGGCGGCTGGGCGATTGCACGCCACCGGCCCGTTAACCCTGGGTATAGAATTGGTTGCTATACCAAAATCACGCTTCTGCACGTTTCTCCCTGAGGCAATGAAGCCCCCCTGGGCCGCCTGCAACAGGCGGCCCTTCTTTTGGTGATGATCGCTTGCGGCGCTGCGGCATTGCGACTAGCGACCCGCCCATCATGACCAACACAAAAAACATGGCCGTCGTGCTGCTTTCGGGTGGGCTGGATTCGATGGTGGCCGCTGCCAGTGCACGAGAAGCCGGGTTCGGGCTGCTGGCACTGTCGGTTGATTATAATCAGCGGCACCGGGTGGAACTGGACGCTGCTGCACGCATCGCCCAGTCATTGGGGGCAGTGCGCCATGTCGTCCTGCCGCTTGATCTGTCCGCATTTGGCGGATCGGCGCTGACCGCGGATATCGACGTGCCAAAGGACGGCGTTGGCCCGGGTATTCCCATCACCTATGTGCCCGCGCGCAACACCATTTTCCTCAGCCTGGCCCTGGGCTGGGCAGAAGCAATGGGCGGGCATGATCTGTTCATCGGCGTCAATGCGCTGGACTATTCCGGCTATCCCGATTGCCGGCCCGAATTCATTGCCAGTTTTGAAGCAATGGCCGCGCTGGCGACGCGTGACGGTGTGGAGGGGCGCGGGTTTACCGTCCACGCCCCACTGCAACACATGACCAAGGCCGACATTGTTCGGGAAGCGGCGCGGCTTGGCCTCGATGCCGGGCTCAGTTGGTCCTGCTATGATCCAACCCCACAGGGCGAGCATTGCGGGCTGTGCGATAGCTGTCGATTGCGGCAGCGCGGGTTTGATGAAGCCGGTATCGCTGATCCAACCCGTTACGCGACACGAGCGTAAGCCATGAGTTATGCCGTCAAGGAGATGTTCCTGACGCTGCAGGGCGAAGGTGTGAATGCCGGGCGGCGTGCGGTGTTCATCCGCTTTGCAGGCTGCAACCTTTGGTCCGGCCGCGAGGAGGACCGCGCAACGGCGGTGTGCCGGTTTTGCGACACTGATTTTGTCGGCATTGACGGGGCCGGGGGCGCGCGGTTTGCTGATGCCGCCGCGCTGGTCGATGCCGCTATGGGGCACTGGGGCGCGGGGACCAGTGATCGCTTCGTGGTGCTGACCGGTGGCGAACCGATGCTGCAGGTCGACGAAGCATTGGTGGACGCCTTACACGCCGCCGGCTTCCGGATTGCGATAGAAACCAACGGCACATTGGCCGTTCATCCCGGGATTGATTGGGTCTGCGTTAGCCCCAAGGCCGGCAGTATGGTGGTTCAGCAATCAGGCGACGAGCTGAAACTGGTCTGGCCGCAGCCTGGCACCGATATCGATGCAATCCAGCGCTGGCATTTCGGCCATTTCCTGCTCCAGCCGCTCGATAGCGATGCGCGCGACGCCAATCAGGCGGCCGCGATTGCGATGGTGCTGGCGCGACCGCAGTGGCGGCTATCGCTGCAAACGCACAAGCTGCTGGGGCTGCGTTAAGGGTAGGTGCCCCCTTCGTGCCCATTTCGTAGCCGCCTGCAGCAAGCGTGGTGCGCCGTCGCTAGAGCATAGTGCTTGAAATATGAATCGTCAGAAGCAATCCAGCCTATCCGCGAGCACGCCGCTGGATTGCTTCGCTGCGCTCGCAATGACGGACGATCCTGAATTACGGCACGATGCTCTAGCATTTGTTCGACGCGGATGACCGCTGCCAACCCCGGGTAGCTTCACCCGTGATCAGCAACGCCGTGCGTCATACATACGCGTCAGGGCATTTGCGAAAATCGAATCGGTCCTTTTTCCAGCAGGCTGGGTCCATCCGTAAAATCGGAATGGTGCGCAGGCTGTTGCGACCGCCCAGGGCCTGTTCCCCGCGCGCGACAAGGCTGTTGCGCAGTTCCCGCAGCCGGTTCGCCGCCAATATGTTCAATTCTCCGCGCGGCGTGAAGATCGCATCGCGTCCGACATGAGCGGCGGTCTGACAGAAATTATATTGCGCATAAACCGTTGTGAAACCAGAATAGATGCGCGTTTGATATTTGTCGAAGGCACTGGTCGCCGCCTTTGGCGCTTTGTTCTTGCGGGCGAAATATTTGGTCAGCGTGGCGAATGACTTCGCCAGTTCGGCTTTGTGATCAATCAGCACCGCGTTGTACGTCGGGATTGTCATCAACATCGGTTCAAAATCGCAACCAAGCGCAGAGACATTCAACGCCGCGCGCAACGACCAGACCAAGCTGGCGCGCAGTTCGTCGGCGGTCGCATCCGGCAGGGCGATAAACAGATCGGGTTCATCGCCGCGTACAGGAGCGCCACTATAATCATGATTCTTCATAAAAAACTGGGCAGAAGCGGGGCTCGCCACCGTCATCCCCATGGCCACTACGAGCAATACAACCAAACGCCACATCATTGTTCCACCTCGCCCGATACCCCCCGCGCGGCCCCTAAAGGCTTTTCGCGGGGACCCCAACTGTTTTTGCGCCAAGCGGTGATTTAACCGCGCCATTTGCCGATTCGCTGCGCCGCAGTCGCAGCGCCGCCATTACGTCGCCCGGGGTTAGCAAAGGCCTACCGGGTGCCGCCAATCATGGTTTGCCCGATCATGGTTAAGCCGATCCTGCTTTGGTACGCCCTGGCCAGCGCCTAAAATCGGGTGGCGTCAAAAAAGGGAGGCCATCAAGGCGTCAAGCACGGGGCTCGGCACCGAACCGAGTATCGCACCGCTTGGGGAAGGCCGTATCCACCCAACGATGGAGACTCAAAAAAAAGGCCGCCCGGCAAACCGGACGGCCCCTTTTTGTCGCCACGCTACCCAGTGGGCAGCCGCGGCAACCACCAATTACTTGGCTGCGTTGGTCGACATCATCGCGTCGTTCGACGACATCATGGCATCGTTCGACATCATCGCGTCGTTCGCCATCATCGCGCCGTCCGTTGCGGTCATGCTGTCAGTGGCCATCGCGTCGCCTTCGTTGGCGGTCATTTCGCTGACCATGGCGTTGTCGGTGGCCGTTTCGGTCTTCGGCGAGCAAGCCGAAATCATCAGTGCCGCACCGGCGATCATCGAACCGGCTACGACTTTGGAAATGAGTGCACGCATGTGGAAGCTCCCTAAGAAAATGGATCTGGATGGCTTAGACGCCTTTAATACCCAAACCGTAGGGGACATTAGACTTTTATCGCCCGGCCCTCAAGCCTCGTTTTACAGCGGCAAAGAAAGTCTATCCAGAAAGGCAGCGAATTCAAGCGATAACGCTGCATCAAGCGCCGCGAAATCGGGCGTTTTCCCGAGCTTTTCTATGCTGGTGACGCCAAAATCGGGCAGGCCGCACGGAATGATGCCATCAAAGTGCCCCAAATCCGGCATAACATTCACAGCAAACCCATGCAGCGTGACCCAGCGCTTCACGCGCACGCCAATCGCACCAATCTTGGCTTCATGCGCACCATCCCGCGTCCAAATGCCCACGCGGCCCGGCGCGGTGAAACTGGCGATGCCCAGCCGGGCAAGCGCGGCGATTACCCATTGTTCGATCGCATGCACAAAACCCCGCACATCGCGCCCGCGCCGGTTCAGATCCAGCATCACATAGCCGATCCGCTGGCCCGGCCCATGATAGGTATAGCGACCGCCGCGCCCGGTGACATGCACGGGAAAGCGCGGGTCAATCAGCTCTGCCGGGTCTGCGCTGGTGCCCGCGGTGTAAACGGCCGGGTGTTCGAGCAGCCAGATCAACTCGGATCCGTGCCCGGCGGCGATATCGGCGACGCGGGCGGCCATCATCTCGGCGGCAACCGCATAGTCGATCGGCTCAGGCTCGATCCGCCATTCCACGCTGTCGATCATGGCGGGTTTCCTGCGCCACAGATTGGCCGGGTGCAAGCGGGATGACAGTGCAGCGTGCCGAGCATTGGCAACCGGCGGGTCAATCGTCTAACAGGGCAGTCATCGGGGCGCATATGCCTTTTTGCGCGGAGGAAGCGGCCTTGAATTCCGTCAATATGGGAACAGTCTGGGATCGGGCGACCGAATTTCTGGGCGACAATATCGGTATGGTGACGCCGATCGCGCTGGCGGCAATCTTTGTTCCGGCCTCCATCAATGATGCCATCGCGCCGCTGGGTTCCGCCAATCCTGATTTGCAGGGCTGGGTCAACTTGGCGTCGCTGATATTGGCGGTGGTGTCGATTGGCGGCCAGTTGGCGATTATGGCGCTGGCGCTGGACGTCAGCCGCACGGCGGGGGAGGCGGCACGGACCGCGCTTGGCAAGCTGTTATGGGCGGCAGCGATCACGATCCTGCTCCTTTTCGGGCTTATGCTCGCGCTGATTCCGCTGGGGATCATCATGGTCGCGTCGGGGCTTGATATGGCGGGTTTTGCGACCAACGATCAGGCGGCGATTTCGGCGGCCGTGGCGCAACTGCCAGCCGGCGTGATCTGGGCGTCACTGGCTTATCTGCTGGCTTGGGCGGTGGGGACGATCTGGCTCAGCGCGCGGTTGACGCTGGCATTTCCGGCGCTGGTGGGCGAAAATCTGGGCCTGGGTGCCATTGGCCGATCATGGACGCTGACCAAAGGGCTGGTGCTGAAAATAATCGGCGTGCTGCTGCTGTATGTTATCGTCAGCGGGGTTGCAGCGCTGGCAGCGAAGGCGGCGTTTGGCGGCGTGTTTGGGTTAATCGCGGGCGGGGCACAACCCGGCAGCGTTGCCAGTGTGCTGACGTCGGTTGCCGTTGGTACAGTGGGCACCGCTTTTGAAGTGTTGCAGGCAGCGTTCGTCGCCAAGCTGTTCATCGCCGCGCACGAAGCTGCCGGCAGCCGATGAAAATCAACCTGCCGGGCGTGTTTACAGACGCCTGGGGCCTGTTCTCCCGGCACCGCGAGGTGGTGTTGACCGTGGCGGCGCAGTTCATTTTCCTGCCCACGCTTGCGCTGCTGCTGCTGGTGCCAATCGCGCCGCCATGGCCCGAATCCGGTGCGACTGAGCCGGAAATTCAGGCGGCCGCCAATCTGTTGGCGGCATGGATCGTCGACAATGGATTCATGTTCATGGCGGCAGGGCTGTTGTCGCTCTACGGCTCGCTTTCAATCACGGCGTTCCTGATCGATCCCGATAGCGATGATCTGCGCGGGGCGCTGGGGCGTGCGCTGGGGCTGATGCCGCGTTATGTGCTTGCCGCGCTGCTAATCCTGCTGCCAGCGTCGCTGGGGCTGTTCGTGCTGATCGTGCCGGGGCTGTACATTATGGGCCGCACGATGCTGATCGGCCCATTGTTGATCGTTGACCGACCTATAACGGCAACAGCGGCAATCATGCGCAGTATCAAACTAACGCGCGGCAACGGGCTGATGCTGGCGGGGTTGACCGGCATTGACCTGATCGCCGGGCAGTTCCTGCCGGGGCCGTTTCAACAATTGGACGTCGCGATGCGCGCCGCGCGGGCGGCGAACCCGATTACGATCACCATTGTCGATTCCGCTGCCGCCGCGCTGGCTGCCGCCGTCGCGCTGGCGACGATATTGGTGCGGATCGCGGTGTATCGGCAACTGGCGGCGCAGGTAAGGCAGTAGGGCTTCGGGGCGGGCGGCATGGCGCGCGTGTCGTTGGCAAGCGTTCTGTGCTTCCCCGGCGGGCTGCACTTATTGCCCGGTCGCGATTAATCAGCACTTCAGTAATCTGGTTCACGTGGCGCCCGTCATCCCCGCCCCGCCGTCGCGCAGCTCCCCCTAAGCCCAGGTCACCAACGGCGGTAGGCTCATCAAAATCGCGTCGATGTTGCCGCCGGTTTTCAGCCCGAACAGCGTGCCGCGATCATAGACCAGGTTGAATTCGGCGTAGCGGCCCCGCCATGTCAGCATCTCTGCGATATCGGCTTCGGTGAAGGGCGTGTTCATCCGCCGCCGCACAATGCGGGGGTAACTGTCTAAAAACGCGCGGCCAATGTCCTTGATGAATTCGAAATTTGCGTCGAAATCGCCTTCAAGATGATCAGCGAAAATCCCGCCCACGCCGCGGTGGCACTGGCGGTGGGGGATGTAGAAATATTCGTCCGCCCATTTTTTGTAGCGATCATAATAATCGGCACCATGGGGGTCGCAATGCGCCTTCAGCGTGGCGTGAAAATCTGCTGTATCTTCATCATAGGGCAGGGGCGGGTTCAGGTCTGCACCGCCGCCGAACCAGCGTTTGGTGGTGACGAGGAACCGGGTATTCATGTGGACGGCGGGCACATGCGGGTTGGCCATATGCGCGACCAAGCTGATCCCCGTGGCGAAAAAGCCGGGGTCTTCGGCGGCGCCGTGGATTGATTTGGCGAACTCGCCTTCAAACGTGCCGCCAACGGTGGAGACGTTGACACCCACTTTCTCAAATACCTTACCCTTCATCACCCCGCGCACGCCGCCGCCGCCGTGATCCCGGGTTGGATCCGTGCGATCCCAGGCCACATACTCAAAATCGGCGTCAGACCCGGCCTCGCGCTCAATCGCCACGAATTCGGCGCAGATGCTGTCGCGCAATTGTTCGAACCATGCGCGTGCGGTTGATTGCTGTTCATCGAGCGGAGCCATGTTTTCCCCTAATCTGCGTGGTCTGGTTGTGGTCGAGCGGGCATTTTAGTCGAGATGGCAGCCGTCCTTGGCGCGTTGTTCACTGATCCACGCCTCGACGCCATAGCCAAAGATGCGGAACCCCTTGATGTTCGCATTCTTCACCGTCAACCCCGCAAGGTTGACGTCGACGAACCGGGTGCGCGCCATCGCGCAGCTGGTAAACGATGCGTCGTTCATCTGCCGGTTAGAAAATTCATCCATCGCATCCCCCTCTGACGGACATCTCTGCCGGGCCCGTCTGCCGGATTATTCCGGCCAGCCATCCAGCTGGCGCAAAGCCTCCGCCACCCCAATCCCGGCCGCGACTGAGATGTTGAGCGAGCGCAATCCCGGGCGCAACGGAATCTTGACACGAAAATCGGCGCGCGCATGAACTTCTTCAGGAACACCGGCGCTTTCGGTGCCCAGCAACAGCGTGTCGCCGGGCTCAAAGCGCGCCGATGGCAACCGTGTTGCGCCTTTGGTTGTCAGCAGCACGATCCGCCCTGGCACGCTCGCCTCAAACGCCGCCCAATCGACATGGCGGGTAACATCAACCTGGGTGAGATAATCCATGCCGGAACGCGCCAAGGCACGGTCGGAAAAGGCAAATCCCATCGGCTCGATCAAGTCCACGGGCACATTCAGGCACGCGGCCAGCCGTAAAATCGTGCCGACATTGCCAGCGATTTCGGGCTGATACAGGGCCAGCCGCAGCGGCGCCGAAGCGGTGCCGCGATCTACAGGAGTGGTGCGCGCGATCATGGCCCCCGCATAGGCCTTATAGCCGTATCCCCTCAACCCGGATAAAATGCTGTTGGCATTGGATGAGCCAATAGCTATCAGGCCGCGATTCGACGGCGCGTCACGCTGGCGACTTCCAGGCAGTCAGATGGCTGGCGACAACATAGATTCGAACCGCAAGGGCAAGCGAATGGCAACGGTGAGCGAAGCGATTCCAACGGGTGAAACACCGGGGTCGTCCCATGACGAAGATCCGCGTCGCCGCGATTTCCTCAGTATTGCCGCGCTGTCCTTTGGCGGCGTGGGCGTGGTTGCCGTGCTCGTGCCGCTGGTCAACCAGATGAACCCGTCGGCAGACGTGCTCGCCCAGTCATCGACTGAAATTGATCTGTCGCAGATTCTGCCAGGCCAGGCAGTGAAGACATCGTTCCGCAAGCAGCCTTTGTTTGTGCGTAACCTGACCCCGGAAGAGATTGCGGAAGCCGATAAGGTTTCGGTTTCAACGCTGCGCGACCCCGAAACGCTGGCGCAGCGCACCAAGGAAGGCCATAAGAACTGGCTGATCACTTTGGGCGTGTGCACCCATCTGGGTTGTGTGCCGCTTGGCGCGGGTGAGGGCGAAGTGAAGGGCGAGTTGGGCGGCTATTTCTGCCCGTGCCACGGCTCAGTTTATGATACGGCGGCTCGCATCCGCAAGGGACCGGCGCCCAAGAATCTGGTCGTGCCAGACTATAAGTTTACATCAGACACCACTGTAACAGTCGGTTGAGGTCAGCATTATGAGCTTCCCCTGGGCAAAGCATTACACGCCAAAGGCGCCAATCATGAAGTGGATGGACGATCGTCTGCCACTGCCACGATTTGTGTATAATGCCGTTGGCGCGGGCTATCCGGTGCCACGCAACCTTAACTACTTCTGGAACTTCGGTGTGCTCGCTGGCGTCGCGCTGGTGCTGCAGATCGTTACCGGCATTGTGCTGGCGATGCATTTCGCGGCCAATGGCGCGATCGCGTTCAACTCGGTTGAACACATCATGCGCGATGTGAATTCGGGCTGGATGATCCGCTATGCGCACGCCAATGGCGCGTCGATGTTCCTGGCCGTGGTCTATATCCATATCGCCCGCGGGCTATATTACGGCTCGTATAAGGCACCTCGCGAGATGATCTGGCTGCTGGGTGTTGTGATCTTCCTGTTGATGATGGCCACCGCGTTCATGGGCTATGTGCTTCCCTGGGGCCAGATGAGCTTCTGGGGCGCGCAGGTGATCACTGGCTTCTTTTCGGCAATCCCGGTTGTGGGTGAATCGATCCGCATCTGGTTGCTGGGTGGATACACCCCGGACGATGCCACGCTGAACCGCTTCTTTTCGCTTCACTATCTGCTGCCGTTCGTCACGCTGGGTGTGATCATCCTGCACGTCTGGGCGCTGCACATTCCGGGATCGAACAACCCAACCGGCGTAGACGTGAAGGGCGAGCAGGATACCGTGCCGTTCCACCCATATTACACCGCAAAGGATGGTTTCGGGCTGGGCGTTTTTCTGACGATTTTCGCCGCGTTCATCTTTTTCATGCCGAATGCGCTTGGCCACCCGGATAACTATATCCCCGCCAACCCGCTGTCGACGCCAGCGCATATCGTGCCTGAATGGTATTTCCTGCCTTTCTACGCGATCCTGAAATCGTTCACCGTCGATCTGATCCTGCCCGCCAAATTGTGGGGCGTGCTCGCGATGTTCGGCTCGATCCTGCTGCTGTTTTTCTTGCCGTGGCTCGATTCATCGCCGGTTCGCTCGGCAAATTATCGGCCAACCTACCGCTTTTTCCTGGTGATCCTGCTCGTCGACGTGGTGGTGCTGGGCTATATTGGTGGTGCTGAGGCGAGTGGGCGGAACATCGTGATCGGCCAGATTGCCGCTGCTTATTATTTCGCGCATTTTCTGATCATCCTGCCGATCATCTCGGCAACCGAGCGTCCACGTCCATTGCCGAATTCGATCACTGAATCGGTCCTGGGCAAGCATGCAAAGTCGACTGACGGCAGCTTCGGCGCCGCGGTTCCGGCCGAATAAAGGGCACCCAGACCAATGGTTCGCATCATCTCCTTCATCGTTGGCTTGGGATTTGTCGGCGTTTTGGCGCTGTCACTTTTCGGCAGCATCAATGGCTTGATCACTGATCCAGCCAAGCCGACCGTCACCGAAGAATTCTACCGTGAGCACAAGGAAGTCGCCTTTACGAGCGACGGCCCGATGGGTAAGTTTGATCGCGCCCAGCTCCAGCGCGGGCTTCAGGTGTATAAGGAAGTTTGCGCGGCCTGCCACTCGCTCGGTCTGGTTGCGTTTCGTGACCTGACCAAGCTGGGCTATTCCGAAGGTCAGGTGAAGAAATTCGCTGCTGATTGGGGTGCCAAGGCGCAGGTGCAAGATCCCAAGACTGGTGACCGTACCGAGCGTCCGAATGTTCCTGCCGACAAGTTCCCAACGGTTTATTATCCTGGCCAGGGCGTACCGCCAGATCTGTCGCTGATCACCAAGGCGCGGCACGGTGGGCCAGCCTATATTTATTCACTGCTGACCGGATATGCCGATCAACCAGCGGCGCTGTTGAAGCATTTCCCTGATGCGAAGACGCCGGATGGCCTATATTACAACCCGTATTTCCCGAACCTCAATATTGCGATGCCGGCACCGCTTTCCGAAGGGTCGGTAACATATGCCGATGGTACCAAGAATTCGGTCGATCAAATGGCGAAAGATGTGTCGGCATTCCTGGTATGGACTGCAGAACCAGAGCTTGAGCAGCGCCACTCGACCGGGTTGGCCGTGCTTGGCTTCCTGCTTATCGGCACGATACTGGCTTACGGTTCCTACCGGACGGTCTGGCGGAATGTGAAGCATTGAGCGCGTCGGTGACCGCCAATGATGATCTGGCGGCGCTGATCCGCACGATCCCCGACTTTCCAAAGCCGGGTATCATGTTTCGCGATATCACCACGCTGCTGCTTGATCCCAAGGGGCTGGCAATGACGGTGGACCGCATGGTCGCCGCTGTGGACGGCCCGGTTGATCTGGTTGCGGGTATTGAGGCGCGCGGGTTTCTGTTCGCCGCTGCGATGGCGGGGCCGCTGAATGCGGGCGTGCTGTTGATCCGCAAGGACGGCAAGTTGCCCGGTGCGACCATCGCGGAGGATTACGCGCTGGAATATGGCACAGACCGGATTGCGATGCACGAAGACGCGCTCGTCCCCGGCCAGCGGGTGTTGCTGGTCGATGATCTGATCGCCACCGGCGGCACCGCCCGGGCGGCAATACGGCTGCTGCGAAAAGCAGGCGCCGCTGTTACGCAAGCGCAGTTTGTGGTTGATCTGCCCGATCTTGGCGGGGCGGATGCGCTGCGCTCAGATGGTATTGATGTGCATGCACTGGTGGCGTTCGGCGGGCACTGATCGCCGCTATTACCCCGCCGCCATTACCCCGCCGGCCGCGTCGCGATCAGCCCAATGGCAATCGTTGTCATCACCGCATCGCCATCCTGATTGCGCACCGTAATCTTGCTGCGGTAACTGCCCATCTCTGGTCGGCTGTTCGACGCCCGCTTGTCCAGAATTTCGGTTTCAATCGACAGCGTATCGCCGGGATAAACGGGCTTTAACCAGCGCAGCTCCTCCTGCCCGGGCGATCCCAATCCGGCCTGTTTGTGCGTTTTGAAATTTTCCACCAGCATCGACATCATCATGGCGCAGGTGTGCCAGCCGCTGGCGGATAGCCGCCCGAAATGCGTTTGCGCCGCTGCCTCATCCGATAAGTGAAAGGGTTGCGGATCAAAGCGTTGGGCAAAATCGATCACCTCGTCACGCGTGACGGCATAGTGCCCGAATGCTGCGCGCGTGCCGGGCTGGATATCTTCGAAATAGATCATGACGGCAGTGTTCAATGCAGCAACGCGCTTGGCAAGCCCTAACGCGGCGCTAAAGCCCCGCGAAAGGGCCTATCATCGCCGTCAAGGTCGCGGCCTGCGGGCAGCTTCAGCAACGTCCGCAGCATCGGTGCGACATCGACATTGTCAAAGCGGGGCAGGGTGCCGCTCGCGCGGATCGCCGGGCCGCTGGCGATGAACAGCGCCGCCATATCGGGCACCGCAGGGTCATAACCATGCGCGCCGCCGTCGCGGATCGGGCGATCAGCGGCGGGGGCCTTGTCCAGGATCAGCCAGCCGCTCTCCGCCAAACAGATATAGGTCGGGACGCGCGGGTGCTTGCCATAATGCAGCGCGGGTGGAATCTGCGCCTTGGGCCAGCATTGCATATGGGCGTTGGGCAGCGCGATGGCGGCGGCGAGCGCGGCTTCCTTGCCCGGCATCGGTTCAATTCCGGCATAGGTCCCGCCGCTGACGAAGCGAAAGCTGTCGGGGGCGGCAATCTGATCAAACCGGATGACGCGGGCAGGGCCGGTGGCGGCCATGCCATGATCAGCGACGATCACCAGATTGGCGGGCTGGCCCAGCACCGCCAGTTCAGCGCGCAGCCGCCCGATGGCGGCATCAGCATCGGCCACCACGTCGGTCGTCTTCGGACTGTCCGGGCCAAAGGCGTGCCCCGCCGAATCGACCGTGTCGAAATACAGCGTCAGGAACTGCGGCCGGGTTGCGAGCGGGCGGCGGAGCCAGTCGATCACCGCATCCACCCGCTGGCGGTTGCTCACCTCATGCCCATATTGCTGCCAGTCGCTGGGCCGCTGCCCGTCAAAGCTGATATTCGCGCCCGGCCAGAACATCGTGGCGGTGCGGATGCCGGCACGCTCAGCAGTGATCCAGATCGGCTCCGCCTGGGTCCACCAGAATGGCTCCTCGCTTTGCATCGTAAAGGTCATGCCGGGATGCGCGGCATCCTCCATCCGGTTGCCGACGATGCCGTGGCGGTCGGGGCGCAGGCCGGTCACCACCGTCCAGTGATTGGGAAAAGTGACGCTGGGGAAGGACGGCCGCATCGACGCGCTGATCCCGCTGGCGGCAAGCGCATTCAGATTGGGCGTCACCCCGCGCGTTAGATAATCAGGTTTGAACCCGTCGATGCTGATCAGGATGGTGACCGGGGCACGGGCCTCGCTGGGCGCGGCGATGGCAGCAGGGCGGGGCGCGCTGACGGGCGCGGTAGCGCAAGCTTGCAGGGCAGCGGCGAGCGCAACGGCGAACAGGCGGGTGGTGAGCTTCATGGCGTCGCTATGCCGCGGTGGTGAGTCATTCATGTGACATTTCTCGCTTCACCTCGCATCGTCATCCCGGACTTGTCCTGTGGCCCAGCGTTCCGCAAACGTATCTCTATGTTGTGATGAGACTCCGATAGCGCCCGGCGCTGGCCGAGTTGATGACGTGCGGTGTTTGGGAGGTTACTTCCCTCAAACATTAAACCTAAACAGCATCACGTCGCCGTCATGCACCACATAGTCCTTGCCCTCTTGCCGCAGCTTGCCCGCGTCGCGCGCGCCGGCTTCGCCTTTCAGGGCGATGTAATCGGCAAAGGCGATGGTTTCCGCGCGGATGAAGCCGCGTTCGAAATCGGTGTGGATTTCGCCTGCCGCCTGCGGGGCCTTGGCACCAACATGCACTGTCCAGGCGCGGGTTTCTTTGGGGCCGACGGTGAAAAAGGTTTGCAGCTTCAGCAGTTTGTACCCGGCTGTGATGACGCGGGCGAGGCCGGTTTCCTCCAGCCCCAGTTCGCTTAGAAACTCGCCGCGCTCCGCCGGGTCCATCGTGGCGATTTCAGCCTCGATCGCGGCGGAGACAACGACCGCCTCTGCCCCTTCGGCCTTGGCCTTTTCAAACACGCGGGCGGACAGCGCATTGCCGTTCGCCGCATCGCCCTCATCAACATTGCACACATAGAGCACGGGTTTTGAGGTGAGCAATTGCGCCTGGTGGAACACGCGCGCTTCGTCCTCGTCGCGGGGCTCGGTCAGCCGGGCGGGCTTGCCTTCGCGCAGCAGATCAAGCGCCTGGCCGAGCACGCTGGCGGCGATTTTGGCTTCCTTATCGCCCTGCATCGCCTTTTTCTGGGCGGCGGGGACGCGCTTTTCGAGCGATTCAAGGTCTGACAGCATCAGTTCGGTTTCGACCGTTTCGGCATCGGCGATGGGATCAACCTTGCCCTCGACATGCGTCACGTCGCCGTCCTCAAAACAGCGCAGGACGTGGACGATGGCGTCCACTTCACGGATGTTGCCCAGAAACTGGTTGCCCAGCCCTTCGCCCTTGCTCGCCCCGCGCACCAGCCCTGCAATGTCGACAAAGCCAAGCTGGGTTTCGATGATCTTGGCCGAGCCGGCAATGTCGGCGAGCTGTTGCAATCGCGGATCGGGCACCGCGACATTGCCGACATTGGGCTCAATCGTGCAAAATGGATAATTCGCCGCCTGCGCCGCTGCCGTCTCCGTCAGCGCGTTGAACAGGGTGGACTTGCCGACATTAGGCAGCCCGACGATACCGCAACGAAATCCCATGAATGATCCTTGATGATGGTGGCCGATGTCGGCCGATCTGTGGATGGCCCGATAGGCGGTTGGCGCGCGAAATGCCAGTGCGGGGTGGGGGGCTGGTTCTCCTCACCCCATTCGTCACCCCGGGCTCGACCCGGGGTCTCGCTGCCTTGCCCGGCCAAAGAAAAGCGCGACCCCGGATCAAGGCTCTTCAGAGCCTGTCGAAGGATCCGGGGTGACGGGGAGGGAAGCGTGACTGGTTTCGGCCAGTTGCGGTCGTTGATGTTGTGCTCCCGCGAAGGCGGGAGCCAAGGCTGGGTCCCCGCCTTCGCGGGGACACATCTGAAGTTGACGTGACCGCTAACCAGCAATAGCAGCCGTTACGGCCCCCCTACCACCGATAATTAAAACTCACGCTGATCCGCTCACCGCCGGACTTACCGGTCCCCTCATGCGGCATCACTTCATGCCGCAGCCAGCTTTCCCAAAGCAGCACGGTGCCGGGCTCTGGCTCGACATACACAAATGTCCGCAGATCCTCTGGCGCGTCGTTGCGGCGGGTGGGGGCGGCCATCATCATTGCCAGACGCGGGTCTTCGAGTTTCAGCGCGCCAGCACCCGGCGGCACCGCGACATAGACCGTACCCGATACCACGCTGTGCGGGTGGATATGCCCCGAATGCGTGGCGCCGGGCTTCATCACGTTTACCCATAAGCTGTCGAGCTTCAGCTTGCGCCCGCCGAGATCAAAGGCGCAATCATCGGCAAACGCGGCGACATGCTTGTCGAGCAGCTTCACCAGATCGCCCATGACCGGATCGCGCCGGGGCAGATCGTTCAGCGAGGCATAGCTGGTATAGCCGCGATAGCCGTTGACCTTGCTCCACGCGCGGCCCGCATGGTCTTCTTCCGCCAGTATCAGGCAGGATTGCGCCAGATCGTCGACCAGGCCTGCGTTGTTGAGTGCGCCCTGATACAGCCGGGTGGCGAATAGCGACCGGGTCGTCATGGCTGCTGCCTTAGCGCGACATCATTCATGAAACGCACATCGTCGCCCGCCGCCAGCCAATGCGCTTCGGCCGCAACCGCGCCCAGCATTTCGGCGAGATCATCCATTTCGGCCTTGGCGAAATTGCCCAGCACATGGCCGGTTACCTTGTCCTTGTGCCCCGGATGGCCGATCCCCAGCCGCACACGGCGAAAATTCTCGCCGATATGCGCGACGGTGGAGCGGATGCCGTTATGCCCGGCGGTGCCGCCGCCGCGTTTCACCTTGACGCGAAACGGATCGAGATCGAGCTCATCATAAAACACCGTCACGTCTTGCGGCTCCAGCTTATAAAAGCGCATCGCCTCGCCAATCGATTGGCCGCTGTCGTTCATGAAGGTGGCGGGTTTGAGCAGCAGCAGCTTTTCGCTGCCCCGTTCATGGGAAATCCGGGCCTCTATCGCCCAGCCCAGAAAGCGCTTTTTGGGCGCTTCAAAATCATGGAAATCGGCAAGGGCGTCCAGCGCCATAAACCCGGCATTGTGCCGGTGCAGCGCATATTGCGCGCCCGGATTGCCAAGGCCTGCCCAGAGTTGCACGGTTTAAGCCCTCTCCCTTGTTGGGGAGAGGGCCAATTCCTGTTGTTACTCGCCAGCGTCGGCAGCTTCGCCTTCGCTCGATTTGAGCGCTGACGGGGCGACGATGGTAGCGATGGTGAAGTCGCGGTCCTCGATTGTCACCTTGCTGCCCTTAGGCAGGGTAACAGCCGAGATGTGGATCGAATCACCCACATCAAACCCGGCGAGCGAGATTTCGACATCGTCCGGAATTTCCGATGCGTCGCATACCAGCTCGAGCTCGTGGCGAACGATGTTGAGCACACCGCCGCGCTTGATGCCAGGCGAGGTTTCTTCATGGGTGAAGCGTACGGGAACCTGCACGGTGACGGTCGAATGTTCGCCGATGCGCAGGAAATCGACATGAACGGGCCGGTCAGTAACCGGATCGAACGCGACATCCTTGGGCAGCGTCAAGGCGGCCGTGCCGGCAACGTCCAGGATCACGGTGGAATTCATGAAATGCCCGGTCATCAGAGCGCGCATCAGCGCCTTTTCCTCAAGATGAATCGAGACGGGTTCTTTCTTGTCGCCATAAATGACGGCGGGTACGCGGCCTTCACGACGGAGTGAACGGGAGGCTCCCTTGCCAACCTGTCCACGCGTCTCGGCTGCGAGCGTCAGCTGTTCGCTCATGTCAGTCTCCGATATGCATGTGTCACTTCCAGCCAAGCCTCCAGGGATGACCCTGACCGGAAGCAGCGGCGCTTAGCGGAACGGGGGGGCAAGCGCAAGTTCGCATTGGATTGCAGGTTACTGCACCCGCCGCAACGATAGCCCCGCCCGGCGGAGCATCGCCACCACCGATTCCCGGCCAGCCAGATGTCCCGCACCCACCGCGACAAACACCTTGCCCGGCATCCGCATTCGCCGGGCGATCCAGCGGCTCCAGCGTATGTTGCGATCGGTGAGCAGCGCGGCGTGCATTGCAGGGGCACCTGCAAACAGCCGATCATTGCTGCGGGCCATTGCGGCCACATTGCCCGCTGACCATGCCGCCAGTGTGCGGGCATATCCGTTGTGATCGGTGATCGCCAGCACGAGCAAACGGCGCTGATCGGCCGCGTTTAGCCCGTCGAACAACGCCAATTGGCTGCCTGCGGTTTCCAGTGCGCGCTGCGGACGACCGGCAAAGCGGCGTGCCAGCACGCGCTCAACGCCGTTGGCCGCGCTCGCCCCCGCTGCCCGCGCACGGCCATTTTCCAGCGCCAGCGCGACCGCCCAGCTTTCCTGCGCGTCAAGGACTGATGCCGTTTCACCTGCGTCGGCAATGGCGCGTTCCAGCGCCGGGCGCAGCCGGGCGGGGGCGCGGGCCGCGATGGTGGGCAGGCCGTTGCCATGCGCCAGTGCGGCAAATTGCGCGTCAATCGCCGCTGGATCGGGCGGGGGAATTTCAGTGACGAGCATATCGGCGCCATCAATCGCGTGGCGGATTGCCGGGGTTTCCCAAGTAACATCTGAGGGCAGGGCGTGGATCGTGCCGAATAGCCAGATGATCGTATCGGCATCGCGCACCACGAAAAGCGCCGGCCGCGCCGGGGAAGGGCGCGGCCGGCTGCATCCGGGCAATATGATCAGCGCGGCGATGAAGAGGGGCGAGATCAGCCGCAATCGCATTTGCCCGGCAACGCTCAATATTTGACCCGTGTCGCCGCCAGCTTGTGGGTGCCAAGCTGCACCTGAACACTGTCCTTGCCCGCCAGATGCCCCGCGCCGACCGCCATGAACACGGTGCCGGGCTTTTTCATGCGGTCATCGATCCAGTCGGCCCAGCGAATGTTGCGGTTGGTGAGCAGCGCATCGCGCAGTTCGGGGGTGTCCACGCCTTCATTCATCGTCATCGCCAGCGCATCGGGATCGCCCTTGGCCCATTGCGCGACCATCTTGTCGAGCGTTTCGCCAATCTTGGGTAAATCCTTCAACATCTGCTCAAGATAGTTGATCTGGGTGGCTTCGGGCAGGGTATCGAATACTTCAAGCTGCCCCCGGAAGGTTTCGAGTGCAGAAATAGGCTTGTTCGCGGCCTTTGCGGCGGCGGTGAGAATTGTTTCCGCGCCGCTATTGGGATCATAACCAAGCTTTGGCAGCGACACGAGCGACAGCGTGAGCGCGACGAACCAGGGCTTGAACACTTCGAGTTGGGCGGCAGGCAAGCCATTATCGGCCAATGCCTTTGCCAGCACGGAGCGCTCGGCCTCAGGCAGTTTTTGCGATAGTGGCGGGCCATCTGGATCGACGACCGTCGCCCTAATAATCTTCTGCGCCTCGGCGGGTTCAGGCTGGATCAGTTCGAGCACCAGTTCATCACTCTTGTCGAACGCCTTCTTCACGCCTTCATCGAACCAGCTAAGGCCCGGCTTCAGCACATGCACGGTGCCGAACAGATAAATCGTCGTGTCGTCATCCTTTACCACCCATAAGGCGGGGTCGGCATCTACCGTGGCGACGGGGGTAGTGGCGGGGGCGGCAGGAGCGGGGGCAGGCGCTGCCGTTTGGGCAATGGCGGGGGTGCCCATGATCAGCGCAAGGCTGGCGGTCACGCCAAGGAAACCCATTTTCATCACGTAAAACCTTTTGAAAATTGTTAGGTTGGGTAGCGCGTATCGGGCGTTCAAAAACGGAATTTGTGCCAGAAATAGGCGACCAATGTCGCCGCGACCGTGATCACGAACAGCGTATCGTGCATCGGTTCTGGCACCATCCCGCCTTTCCACAGCAGATACCAGCAGGGGTACAGCGTCATGTAGATATTCACGCCCCAAATGGCGCCGACATAGTTGTTCTTCAGCTCCAGCTCGTCGATGGACCGGTAATAACGCCAGCAACCACCCGCAATCAGCACCAGATAAAACACCACCGCGCCAATCGCGAAGGCTGGCGGGAATGTGCCGGTTCCTGCTGGCGCTTTATTTTCCACAAATGCGCCGACCAGCCCGAGCACGAAACCGCCGAGCATCAGCCCGCCAAGCGTCATCATCACCCGGCGCGACTGTGCCTTTGACGCCCGCTCGCCGGGACCAATTTCCCGGTTAGCCCCAATTTCCCGGTTAGCCCCAATTTCCCGGTTAGCCATTGTCGATTTCGCCATCATCGAAAATCTCCTCGATCCGCATGTCGAACAAACGGCCGATGCGGAACGCCAGGGGAAGTGAGGGATCGTACTTGCCGGTTTCGATCGCGTTAACGGCCTGGCGGGACACGCCCAGCCGACCACCAAGCTCTGCCTGGCTCCAGTCACGTTCCGCGCGCAAAACCTTCAGTCTGTTCTTCATCAATCCTGTCCACATGGGCGTGAACCCCGCATCGTCGTTGTCACTGTTGCCTGACCCAATGTCAAGCAACACTGACTAAATGCCCGCGATTCGCGGCAATGTCAAGCGACACTGACAATTGGTAATTGTCCCCTTACCCTAAAGCCATCCTGGCCTGGCATCCCATGCGTAAGCATTGACCCGCCACATCGCCCACGCCAAAGGTGCCAGCGTTCAATGTTGCACCTGCGAAAGTCGCCCCTTGGCCGTTCAACCGCCCAGTTCTCTGCAAAGTTCTCCGCTAAGCTTTCAGGCCATGATCCTGAAGCTCCATGAATATTGGAGCGCGCATGGCTGCCTGATTCTGCAAGCCTATGACATGGAAATGGGGGCGGGCACGTTCCACACCGCCACCACGCTGCGCGCGCTGGGGCCGGAGCCATGGAACGCGGCGTTCGTGCAGCCATGCCGCCGCCCCACTGATGGCCGCTACGGCGAAAACCCCAATCGGCTGCAGCATTATTACCAATATCAGGTGATCCTGAAACCCAGCCCGCCCAATTTGCAGGAGCTGTATCTGGGCAGCCTGGCCGCGATTGGCATCGATATGCTTAGCCATGATATCCGATTTGTGGAGGATGATTGGGAAAGCCCCACGCTGGGCGCCTGGGGGCTTGGCTGGGAAGTGTGGTGCGACGGGATGGAGGTGACGCAGTTCACCTATTTCCAGCAAATGGGCGGCTTTGATTGCAAGCCGGTGGCGGGCGAGCTGACCTACGGGCTGGAACGGCTGGCGATGTATATCCAGAACAAGGACAGCATTTACGATCTGGCGTATAATGACGCGGGCGTAACCTATGGCGACGTGTTCCTGGAAAATGAGCGCCAGATGTCGGCGTGGAATTTTGAGGTGGCGAACACCGACAGTCTGGTGGAGCAATTCCGCATGCACGCCGCCGAATGTGAAAACTCGCTGGCGGCAAAGCTGCCAATCGCCGCCTATGAACAGGCGATCAAGGCGAGCCATGTCTTCAACCTGTTGCAGGCGCGCGGGGTGATCTCCGTCGCCGAGCGCCAAGCCTATATGGGCCGCGTCCGCGATCTGGCGAAGGGCGCTTGCGGCGCATGGATGGAGAAAAACGGGTGGGCGGCGTGATGGCCCAGGAAAATCCTCCCCGGGACGGGGAGGTGGCGCGGAGCGCCGGAGGGGGTGTGCCGCAAAAACTACGCCGCCCGGAAGTGTACGAAGCACGCCGCGCGCGCCGTGAAATGAGCCTGCCAGAGGTTTTGTTGTGGCAGCGGCTGAAAGGCTCGCCGCAAGGCATTGCCTTTCGCAAGCAGCACCCGATCGGTTCCTATCGCGCCGATTTTTACTGCGCCGCCGCCAAGCTGGTGATCGAAGTGGACGGCATGGCCCACGATATGGGTGATCGGCCGCAGCGCGACACCGCGCGCAATGCCTGGCTTGCGGGGGCGGGGTACGAGATCGTCCGGATCGCTGCCGCTGATGTGTTGAAGAATGCCGATGAGGCGGCCCAGCGGATCGTCGCGCTTGCGGCAGCCCCCCTTCACCGCCAGCCTGAAGAAGGCTGGCGGTCCCCCTCCCCGCAAGCGGGGAGGATCGAAGAATGACTGACTTCCTCCTCGAACTGCGCTCAGAAGAAATTCCTGCCCGGATGCAAGCAAAGGCGCGCGATGATCTGGCGCGGTTGTTTTTGGCAGAACTTACGGCGGCGGGTCTGCCTGCACCGGCGATCACCACCTATGCCACCCCGCGCCGCCTGGCGTTGATCGCGCGGGATTTGCCGCTGGAAACAGCGGCGGTGTCCGAGGAAATCAAAGGCCCCAAATCCTCCGCGCCGCCGCAAGCGCTGGAGGGGTTTTTGCGCAAAACCGGCCTCACCCGCGATCAACTCGTTGAGCGCGACGGCATATTGTTCGCGGTGATCGACAAGCCCGGCCGCGCGACTGCCGATGTGCTGGCAGAGGCCATCCCGCGCATCATCCGCGCCTTCCCTTGGCCCAAATCGATGCGCTGGGGCGATGCCTCGCTGTCGACCGAAAGTCTGAAATGGGTGCGGCCCCTGCAGGGCATGATTGCGCTGCTAGACGGCGCCGTCGTCGACTTCGAGGTCGCGGGGATTGCGAGCGGGCGCGAGACGATGGGTCACCGCTTCCATTCCACCGGCGCGATCAGCATCGAAAGCGCGGCAACCTATGCCGAACAGCTACGCGATGCGCACGTCATCGTCGATCAGGATGAGCGCGCGAACATCATCGCGGTTGGCGCCAAAATGGCCGCGCGCAAGGCAGGCCTGACGCTGATCGAGGATGCCGGGCTGCTGGCGGAAAATGCCGGGCTCACCGAATGGCCGGTGCCGCTGCTCGGGCGCTTCGATGCGGCGTTTCTGGATGTGCCGCCCGAGGTGATCCAGCTGACGGCGCGGGTGAACCAGAAATATTTCGTGTGCGCTGATGCGGACGGGAAACTCGCCAACGCCTTCATCTGCACCGCCAATATCGATGCGGCGGATGGCGGCGCGAAGATTGTTGATGGCAACCGCAAGGTGCTGGCGGCGCGGCTGAGCGATGCGAAATTCTTCTACGACACCGATTTGAAGGTGAAGCTGGAGGATCAGGCGAAAAAGCTCGACCGGATCGTGTTTCATGAGAAGCTCGGCACCGTAGCGGATAAGGTCGCGCGCGTCGCGAAATTGGCCAGGTGGCTGGTGGAAGAGGGGATCGTCACCGAAAAGCCCCTCCCCTTCAGGGGAGGGGTTGGGGTGGGGGCTCTCCCCACTATCGCCGATCTCGGTGAGACTGATACCCCCCACCCCAACCCCTCCCCTGAAGGGGAGGGGCCAAAGGAACTCGCCACCCTCGCCGAACGCGCGGCAATGCTCTGCAAGGCCGATCTCGTCACCGGCATGGTCGGCGAATTCCCGGAACTGCAAGGCTTGATGGGCGGCTATTACGCAGCCGCACAGGGCGAAGACCCCCGCATCGCCGCCGCGATCCGCGATCACTACAAGCCGGTCGGGCAGGGCGATGACGTGCCCACCGATCCGGTGACCGTGGCGGTGAGTTTGGCGGATAAGCTGGATACGATTGCCTTGTTCTTTAGCATCGATCTGAAGCCGACCGGCTCTAAAGATCCGTTTGCCCTCAGACGAGCAGCAATCTCAGTTATCCGCCTGATACAAGTGAACGACATTTCCCTTGCATTGTTTTCCTTCTTTCGGTGGCACATTGGAAATTACCAAGCAAAGCGATTCAACGATTGGGATGCGCGATACCGGGGAAAATCCCCTTCTATTGTAGAGCTATTTCGGTCAGACGAGCCGGATCGTCTCATTACCGATGCAAAGAATGAGGCGCAGGCTGAATATTTCAGTTCCATCAATCCAATGGTCGAGCAGGTTACGACTGCCACGGAAGAACTGATCGACTTCTTCGCCGACCGCCTCAAAGTTCAGCAACGCGAGGCTGGTGTCCGGCATGACCTGATCGATGCGGTGTTCGCGCTTGGCGGGGAGGATGATCTCGTCCGGTTGCTCGCGCGGGTTCATGCGTTGCAGGCGTTTATCGGTACGGCGGACGGGGCGAACCTGCTCGCGGGGTATAAACGCGCGGCAAATATTTTGAAGAAGGAAGCGCCTTCTTCCCCCTCTCCCCAGCGGGGAGAGGGCCGGGGTGAGGGGGAGCGAGGCGCAGCCGAGCCTGCCCTATCGACGGCGGGACACCCTCACCCAACCAGTGACGGGTCGACCGTGCCCCGCACGGTCGAGGATCGTCCGGGGGACGATCCGACCCGGCACTCCCTCGAGGGAGAGGGCTTAGAAGGGTCTTTAGGCTACACCCCCGAACCCGCCGAGGCGGCGCTCATCGCGGCGCTTGATGTCGCCGAACCGGCGGCCAGCGCTGCGGTGGCGCGCGAAGATTTTGAAGCCGCGATGGCCGCGCTCGCCAGTCTGCGTTTGCCCATCGATGCGTTTTTTGAAACCGTGATCGTCAACGATCCCGATCAGGACAAGCGCGCGGCTCGGCTGGCGTTGCTGGCGCGGGTGCGGGATGCCGTTCACCAGGTAGCTGATTTTTCGAAGATTGAGGGTTGAGATGACCAAGTACGTGTACCGCTTCGGCGGTGGTGTTTCGGATGGCGCGGGCCTCAGCAAGGAATTGCTGGGCGGCAAGGGTGCTAATCTTGACGGTATGGCCTCAATCGGCCTGCCGGTGCCGCCGGGCTTCACGATCAGCACGGAGATGTGCACCCGCTATCTGCAGGAGGGCGAGGCATTCCCCGACAGCCTGCGCGCTGAAGTGGCGATGGGCCTGGCGCATATTGAGGGCGTGACGGGCAAGGCATTTGGTGATGCCGCCAACCCATTGCTGGTGTCGGTGCGGTCTGGCGCGCGCGTGTCGATGCCCGGCATGATGGATACCGTGCTGAACCTGGGGCTGAACGACGACACCGTCGAGGGCCTCGCCGCGGTGAGCGAAGACCCGCGCTTTGCGTGGGACAGTTATCGCCGCTTCGTCCAGATGTATTCGGACGTCGTGCTTGAACTCGATCATGACGCGTTCGAGGAAGCGCTTGAGATTGCCAAAGAAGATAATGGCTATTTCCTCGATACCGAGATGACCGCCGATGATTGGCGCGGGCTGGTGGCTGAATATAAGGCCATCGTTGCGCGGTTATGGGGCAAACCGTTTCCGCAGGATGTTCACGATCAGCTTTGGGGTGCTGTTGGCGCGGTATTCGGATCATGGCAGTCGGACCGGGCCAAAGTGTACCGCCGCTTGAACAATATCCCCGGCGACTGGGGTACGGCGGTGAATGTGCAGGCCATGGTGTTTGGCAATATGGGCGAAACCTCCGCTACCGGCGTTGCCTTCACCCGCGATCCCGCCAAGGGCGACCGCGCTTATTACGGCGAATTCCTGATCAATGCGCAGGGTGAAGATGTTGTCGCGGGCATCCGCACCCCGCAATATCTGACGCTGGCAGCGCGCGAGGCGGCGGGTGCCAAGCCGCTGAGCATGGAAGAGGCGATGCCCGAAACCTATGCCGAGCTGGCCAAGGTGTTTGACCTGCTGGAAGTGCATTACCGCGACATGCAGGATATCGAGTTTACCGTTGAGCGCGGCAAATTATGGATGCTGCAAACCCGATCAGGCAAGCGCACCGCCTCTGCCGCGCTGAAGATCGCGGTTGATATGGCCAATGAAGGGCTGATCACGCAGGAAGAGGCCGTGGCGCGGGTTGATCCGGCGGCGCTTGACCAGTTGTTGCACCCCACGCTTGATCCCAAGGCGGTGCGCGATGTGCTGACGCGCGGGCTGCCCGCCAGCCCCGGCGCGGCGTGCGGTGCGGCGGTATTCGACAGCGAAACCGCGCAAAACCGTGCTGAGCTCGGCGAAGCGGTGATCCTGGTGCGTACGGAAACATCGCCGGAGGATATTCACGGCATGCACGCAGCCAAGGGTATCCTGACGGCGCGGGGTGGGATGACCAGCCATGCCGCCGTTGTGGCACGCGGCATGGGGCGCCCCTGCGTTTCGGGCGCGGGCACCGTTTCCATCGACGCCAAGGCGCGGATGATGCGCGTGGCGGGCCGCGAAGTGCGCGAGGGCGAGATTATCACCATCGATGGCACGTCTGGAGAGGTGATGCTGGGCGAAGTGCCCACCGTGCAGCCGGTGCTGGCAGGCGATTTCGGCGTGCTGATGGGCTGGGCCGACCAGGTGCGCCGCATGAAAGTGCGCGCCAATGCCGAAACCCCGCTCGACTGCCGCACCGCGCGCGATTTTGGTGCCGAAGGCGTGGGGCTGTGTCGCACCGAACATATGTTCTTTGATGCAAAGCGGATCACGCTCGTCCGCCAGATGATTTTGGCGGATAGTGAGGCTGGCCGGCGCGCGGCGCTGGACAAATTGCTGCCTGAACAGCGCGCCGATTTCGCGCAGATTTTTGAAGTAATGGCAGGGCTGCCGGTGACGATCCGGCTGCTTGATCCACCTTTGCATGAATTTCTGCCGCATGAAGAAAGCGAGTTCGCCGATGTCGCCGCGGCGACCGGCATCGGCGTTGAGGCGCTGCGGCGGCGCGCAGGCGAGCTGCATGAATTCAACCCGATGCTCGGCCATCGCGGGTGTCGGCTGGGGGTAACCTATCCTGAAATCTACGAAATGCAGGCGCGCGCAATTTTTGAGGCAGCATGCGATGTGGCGGACGCAACCGGTGCTGCGCCAATTCCCGAAGTGATGATCCCGCTGGTCGCCACGCGCAAGGAACTGGAGCTGATGAAGGCCGTGGTCGATGCGCAGGCCCTGGCGGTGTTCGCAGAAAAGGGCCGCGTGCTTGAGTATCTGGTCGGCACGATGATCGAACTGCCGCGTGCCGCGTTGCTGGCCGCACAGATCGCCGAGGCGGGCGAGTTTTTCTCCTTCGGCACCAATGATCTGACGCAGACGGCGCTGGGCGTCAGCCGGGATGATGCCGGGCGGTTCCTGACGACCTATGTCGACAAGGGCATTTATGCGACCGATCCGTTTGTCAGCCTGGATGTGGAAGGCGTGGGCGAGCTCATCGAAATCGCTGTTGAGCGGGGCAGGCGCACCCGGCCCGATATCAAGCTGGGCATTTGCGGCGAACATGGCGGCGACCCGGCCAGCATCGCGTTCTGCGAAACCGTGGGGCTCGATTACGTGTCCGCCTCGCCCTACCGCGTTCCCATTGCAAGACTGGCGGCAGCACAAGCAGCGTTGAAAAACCGGCGCTGATCGGCAAGCGTGTGAAATGGCCCTTTGGGGCTGAGGGGATGATGGGATGAGGAACTGGGCACGCCTGCTGATTGGCGGCGTTTTAGGGGTGGTGATTGGCAGTGGATCGGCCATCTGGTCGGTGCGCGCAGGGTCATTGGGTGCACAAAACGCCATTGGCCCCTGGGTTACCGGGCGCGATTTCGGCACGGCGGCGGCAAGCGATTATACCCGCGCGGTCGTTGCGCTTCGCGGCTTGCTGGCGCTGCCTGCAAGCGAGGCACGATATTACACTGCTGGCACGGATAGTAGCGGCCAGCCACTGCGCGGCAACTGCACCTACCGGGTGACGGGCGGTGCGCTGCCCGCCAAATGGTGGAGCATCACGCTGTATGACCGCGCCGGCTATCTGGTGCCCAATCCAGCCAATATCTATTCGATTGGCAGTGCCAGCCTGACCGCCGATGAAACAGCACGCTGGACGGTGGTGATATCGCCCGCGCGCCAGCCTGGCCGGTGGTTGCCAACGGGGAGCGCCGAACCATTTGAGCTGACAATGCGCGCCTATCTGCCGGCGGACCGGGGCAAGGGTGATTTAACCGCCGCGCAATTGCCCAATATCAATCGGGAGCAATGCGCGTGATCCGGGGTTGGCTTGTTGCCATGGTGCTGGGTATCGTATGCGGCCTGCTCGCCTGGCATGCGACGATTGGTGCAATGCCCCGCGCGCTGATGGCGCTCGCGGTACGGCGCGTGGCAAGCGCGGGCGGCATCAACCGGATGACGCACGCCCCCATCGTCACCGCCAAATCGCGGGCAATTGTGCGGCCAAGCCCGGATCTGCTGTATTCCAGTTGCCCCTATGACGTGGGCGTGGGGCCGGTGCTGATTGATGTGCTGCCGATTGATGCGCCCTATTGGTCGCTATCGGTGTTCGACACGCTGACCAACACGGCGTTTGTCCGCAACAATCAGCAGACCAAGGGACAGCCGCTGCGAGTCGCGCTGATCCGCAAGGGGCAGGTGGTGCCAAAGGGATATTACCCGGTAATGCCAGCGGGCACCCGCGGCGTGGCGCTGATCCGCGTGTTGATTGATCGCAATGCCCCCATCGACGCTATTGACCGCGGAAGGCGGCAGTCAAACTGCCGGGTGGCAAACTGAAAAGCGTCAGCCCGCAGTGATTGATGCTGCCTGGTTGAGCGGCACCCGGTGGGCATATTGACGGTCTAGCTGGCGGTATCGGTAATTGATGATGGCACCAATTGCCGACGCAATCATCGATATGATCAAGAAATACGCGATTACCTGGCGTTCCATCGAAGCCTCCCAAAACCGTGAGCCCTGATGAACCCACCCGCGTAAAACCCGCGAATGGCCGCAATGTTTCCCCCCTAAAAATTTCGCAGACTATCTGCAGGCGCAATCGCCATGCGTCATCGCTTGGCGGGGATGCCCTATCTCATGATGCGATAACCGACCTGTCACTTGGCGTATGGAGCGCGTTGAGGGGGGCAAGGGGGCGCGGATCGCGAACGGCGATAACTGGTGGGGAGCAGTCCTAGAGAAGTAGGCCGTTCGACCGGATTGGAACGCGCGCTTCGACTATCTTCTGTCCGGTGTAGCTGCCGCCCCGAAACTGCAGGCACTGCGGCGTCTTAAAGTTGCCCTCGCGAGCGAATATGAGACTTCTCATCTCGAATGTCTGCTTCTTTGGATGGCTCTTCAAGAATTCGCGCATGGAGTTGGCATCGGCAAATTGCATGCCTTCTATAATCGGCTCTGTCCCTACATTGGTGTCTCGGCTAGTGGAACATTCGACAATGTAAACATGAGGATAGACTTCCCAGCGTGCAACGCGATTAATGTCTTCCCTCTTTATCAGCGCTCCGACCGTTACCCAAACTCCTGTTCCTGACGGGTGACTGGATGAGGCTTCGGATTCGCCATGAATCTCTTTCGCTGAGGCGATGCGGGCGATGGCCTGACTTGCGTCAATCTTGACCGAGCACCCAGATAGCAGCGTTGCGCAGCAAACAGCGAAGAATGGTGAGATCGGCTTCACATGGCCCGTATAACCATACCCGCCCGCTTCCGCTATTGGGGCGGTTGCTGCCGGGCAGCTTTCCGACCCGAAACTTGCCGGTCAGCTTTCAGGAGAACCGACGCGGGTTGAGCGTTCCGAACGGCGATAGGTGTTGGTTTGCGGCAACTTCAGCGTCGGTTGTGTCCCCGCGAAGGCGGGGACCCAGTCTGGGCTCCCGCCTTCGCGGGAGCACAATGTCAACGCCCGGCAATAGGGCGAAAGCCGCCGTCCAACACCTTCAACCTGGCAACCGCCCTAAGCCCCGATCAGCTCGTCCTCGCCTGATCCGATCAGCGCGGCTTGCAGGCGCCATTGCTGGTTAGCAATTTGGCCAGGGGGCAGGTTGAGCTGGATCTCAATCGCTTTCTCGTCTTCCGCGCTCAGCCGCTCGATATCCTCGATCTGGCGAACGCCCAGCGAGCCAAGCCCGGCTGCGAGTGTCGTATCAATGCCGCGAATTCGCGTCAGCGCATGCAACGTGGCGTCAATTTGCACCGGCTCATGATCATCCTCCGCAACCGCGTCGGGCACGGGATGTTCGGCTGCTGCTGCGGGCTCATCATGTGCTGCCAGCGGTATCGCGGCGGTCGACTCTGTCTCAAAATGGGGCAGAATTTCGGGATCGGTAATCGCTGCGGCGACCGCCGGCGCTGCGGTAGCTGCCATGATCGGCAGGGCGGCAACCGGTTCTTCGGGTGGGGCGGGGGCATGCGTTGCTGCATCAGCAACCGGTGCTGAATCAGCGGCTTGAATAACTGGTTCTGGACCCGCCTCGGCATGGTTCAACGCATCATGTTCGACCGGTTTTTCAGGCGGCGTGGCCGCCGCCAACGGCAAGCGCGCAAGCGGTGCAGCCGTAGCCGCAGCTGCCGCCGCAGCCGCCGCAGCGTCGCTGCGCATGCGCACAACCTCTTGCGACAGGGCGCTTTTCTGCGCCTCCAGCTCAGCAATCCGGCGGGTCTTTTCGATGTTCAGCCGATCAGTCTCGTCGCGATATTGGGCATAGAAACGTCGTTCGTCGTGAAAGCGTCGCCGCCATTTCCCCTCAAATGTTGACCCGAAATAGCCAAGCATCCAACCGACCACGATCAGGCCGCCCCACAGGGCATATTCTAACGGGGACTGGGGCAACATGGCTTGGCCTTCAGACAATGGTTTGCGTTAACCATTGTGCATTGTGACGGAAGTGCAATCAAGCGCTCTGCACATGCCAGCCCGCCACCGTGCGCGGCGGATTAAATTCCGCCCGAGAATGCGTCCGAGATGGAACAGGCAGCCGGCCCCAGAATCACGATGAACAAGGTGGGCAGGATGAACAGGATCAACGGGATCGTCATGATCGCGGGCAGGCGGGCGGCCTTTTCTTCGGCGCGCATCATGCGCTCGTTGCGGAATTCGGCGGAAAGCACACGCAGCGCAGAGGCAAGCGGGGTGCCGTATTTTTCGGTTTGGATCATCGTTGTCACAACGCCCTTCACCGCATCCAGCTTCACGCGCATTGCCAGATTTTCGAAGGCCTGACGCCGTTCAGACAGGAAACCGAGTTCGATTGCGGTCAAGGTGAATTCGTCGCCCAGCTCAGGATAGGCGCGGCCAAGCTCGCGGGCGACGCGTTGGAATGCGGCATCAACGGTCAAGCCAGCTTCGGCGCAGATCACCAGCAGATCCAGCGCATCCGGCAATCCCTTGCGGATGGCGTCGCACCGCTTGGTAATCTTGTTGCCGAGATAGAGATCGGGGGCCTTGTACGACAGGACAAAGCTCATCGCGACAAGGCCATAAGCCTTGATCGGCGACCAATCCGAAAACATGTCTGTGCCGTACACCAGGTACAGCATCATCCCGCCCAGCACGACCGGCATCACCATGCGCGCGAAAATGACGGCGACGGCATATTCCTTTGACCGGATACCTGCTTGCATAAGCTGAATCTGGGCGGATTTGACCTGGCTGTCCTGCAACACCTTCAGCGACTGGAGCACATCGCGGATGCGATCGGTGGTCAGGTTCTGCTTGACCAGCTTGGCGCGGCGCTTGGCAGTGGACGCGGTGATGCCGGCCTTTAACTGCTCGCGACGATCGTTGAGCGCCTTGACCCGCTTCGTCATCGGATCGCGCACGGTGGTAACGGCATAAATCGCCACGAGCACCATGAACGCGCACACGCCCGCCAACAGCGTGGCAACGCTGATTACGTCGACGCCCAAAATCGTCGGTCCGGCATTGGCAGCTTGAAATTGCACGCGCTGTTTTCCCGTCGCTAAATCTCGAAATTGACCATTTTGCTCATGATGAAGACGCCGATCCCCATCCACAGCAAGCCGCCGCCACCCGCGACCATCAACCGCGGCTCGACGAAAAAGCCCTGCATGTACGATCCGTTGATCATCCAGATCATGCCAAACACGATGAAGGGCAGCGATCCGACGATATAGGCCGAAGCCTTGGACTCAGATGACATCGCCTTGATCTTCAGCTTCATCTGGCCGCGCATGCGCAGCACGGTTGCCAGATTGGACAGCGTTTCGGCCAGATTGCCGCCGGTTTCGCGCTGAATGGCAATTGTGATCACGAAGAACTGGAACTCGGGCGTGCCCAGCCTGTCTGCCGTTTCCTGAAGTGCCACATCCATCGTGCGGCCGATTTTCATCTTGTCGGTGATCGAACGGAACTCTGCGCCCACCGGCCCGTCAATTTCAGCGCCCACCACGCCCATCGTCTCACCGATCGGCAGGCCTGACCGCAATCCGCGGACAAGCAGCTCAATCGCGTCAGGGAATTTGGCCGTAAATTTGGCGATGCGGCGCTTGATGAAAAAGCCGACCACCATATGCGGAATGCCAGCCCCGACGATAATGCCGATCATCAGCGCCAATAAAATTGGCAGCCCTTGTACCATCAGCAGCCCGGCGATCACCGTAAAGATGACCAGCGTAGCGGTGGCATATTGCCCGACGGTCCAGGTCTTGCCCGTTTTTGACAGCCGCTTTTTCAATTCTGTCGGGTTGGGGAGGAGCCGCATTGCGGCTGCATCCATCCGGCTGCTGCTATGCTGGGTGATGCGGCGCATATGCGCCTCCGCCACCGCGCCCGATGATCCATTATGCCGGTTGGTGAGCGACCGCAGGCGGCGGACCTTGGCGCGTTCGGGCGACGGCCCGGCAAACGCAAACGCAATCAGCCCCAGCACGACCAGCGCGCCAAGGCACATCATCATGAGGGGCAGTAAATCCATTCACTATGCCTTTGCTCAACCCATCACCCGGCAAGCGGGCAATGGCCCATCAACCCGCCTTGGCTGCGCGTTTCGGAATTAATCCGCGAAGGTTACCAAATTTGCCGATCAGCGAATTGGCGGCCGACGCCGGCTTGGCAGCCTTGCCACCCTTGATCGGCAGGTCGCCTGCAGCGCCGTCGGCGGCGAACAGCAATTGCTTGGCAAGGTCGCCAAGCGGGCTGATCGCCTTGGATGCTTTGCCCACATCAACCAGTGGCTTGCCCAGCTTGGCAGCCTGTGCGGCGGATTTTTGATCAAAGCCGATGGCGAAATCGATCTTGCGTTCGATCGACCCTTCGAAATCCTTGCGGCTTATCTCCAGCTGCGCATTCTGCTGCACCTTGTTGGCGACCACGAAGATCTGGGTTTGCGGGGCATTTGATTTCAGCCACGATAGAATGCGGATGGTGTCGCGGGCTGCGGCCAGGGTCAGTTCGGTCACCACCACTGCCAACTGAACATCGCTTATCAGGTGCGGGTGATTGACCAGCATGGCGCGCGGCAAATCTGTGATCGTGCATTCAAACGCCGATCGCATTTCTTCCTGCAACTGGTAAAAGGCCGATCCGTCACTCATCACGGGCGAGTTGATGGGGGCTTCTGCCGACAGGATGGCCAGTTTATCGCTTGCGCGCACCATGGCGCGTTCGATGAACAGGCCGTCGATGCGGCTGGGATTTTCGATGGCATCAGTCAGCCCGCGGCCGGGCTCCAGATCCAGCGCCAGCGCGCCAGTGCCGAAATGCACGTCCAGGTCTAGCAACGCAGTGGTGCGGCCCGCCTTTTCGCTGATCCACCACGCAAGCGATGTCGCGATCGACGATGCGCCAACCCCGCCCCGCGTGCCGATAATGGCGGCGGAGCAGTGCGGGCGCTCTGTGCTGGCATCGGTCAGCTTGGGGGCGTTGAGCAGCGCCTGCGCCGTGGCAAAGGCATCGCGCAGCATATCCGGATTGAACGGCTTCAGCAGGTAATCCTGAATGCCGCTGGCCACCAGATCGCGGTACAGCCGCACGTCATTCACTTGGCCCGCCGCAATCACGACCGTGCCGGGCTCACACACTTCGGCAAGCGCGTTGATGTCGTTCAGCGGATCACCGCTTTCTGACAGATCGACGAACAGGATGTGCGGGCTGGCCGACACCGACAGCGTTTGCACGGCATTGCGCAGGCCACCCTTGTTCACTTTTTCGGGCGCCCAGCCAAGCTCAACGGCGATTGGCCGCAATGATTCAGCCGTGGTTTCGTCGCAAACAAAGGCAACAAAGGGTTCACGTGTGCCGATACGACCCGGATTGAACGGAGCGTTCATTAGCTGTCACCCCCGCCGCTCGAGGAACCGCCGGCTGATCCGCCGCTGCTGCTGCCCGCTGCGGCACCGCCGCCACTGCCGGTTGCCCCGGTACCGCCTGATCCCGTACCCTTGCGCAGCGACTGGATGGCGCGCGTGCCGGTTGCAGGATCAGAGGTTGCCGATCCAGGCTGCCCGCGCACCAAATCATCGGGCTGGGCAACCATTGCTGCCAGGTTCGAATTGATCGCGCAGCCATGATTTGACGATGTATGCCCGTTGAAATTGCCGTTGCCGGTATCGTGATTGTCCGGGCAGCTTGGCACCGACGCCTTGGTGCGGCTGACGACGACGCGAACCGTGCCGGAGTTTGGCTGGGTCGCAGATACAGGCACTGAATCCGCCAGAAACAGGCCGTAACGCGCCAAGGCTGCGCTCACATCAACACGCGCGGCGCTGTTTGCGCCGGTGGGATCATCAAGCGCCACCCGGTCGCCATAACCAAGCCGGAGCGAGGCGAGCCAACCCGATAGACGCTGAAATTCGCCCGGCGAGGGGCGCCCATTATCGGTGTTCATGTCAAAAATATAATCAGCGCGTTGGACAACCGGTTGATGGGCCGATTCAAGCCCGCGATTATCGGCGATGGAGCCCGCGCAGCCGCCCATCAGCAGCGCCGGGGCGGCAAGGGCAATCATCGAAAGGCGCTTGAGCATGGTTTTCTCCCTGCGGTGATGCGCGATCATTTGAAGCTGAATCCTGGAGTGGCGCTGGTGCTGGCACCTTTGCGCGGGGTTGGAACAACGGCCTTCACGTCTTCACGACCCAATGGTTTCGGTGTCGGGCCAAGCGGCAACGGGCTCACCGCGCCGATGGTTGGCTCGCTTGATGCCGGGGCAACGCTTGGTTTTGGCCGATCATTGTTACCGCTGCTGCGGGAAAGGGCACCGGTGAATATCCGGTCGAGGTCGCCCGCTGCGGTATAGCCGTCGGTTGGCAGCACAATGTCATTCGCGTTAACCGGCTTCACCAGATACGGCGTGATGACGATCACCAGCTCGGTTTCGTCACGCTGGAAGCCGTTGGAGCGAAACAGCGCACCGAGCACGGGCACATCGCCCAATCCGGGCGCCTGCGTGATGGAGTTGTTATGGTTGTTCTGCAGCAAACCGGCAATCATCATGCTCTGGCCCGAACCAAGCTCAACGGTGGTTTCTGCCCGCCGGGTCGTCAGCGCGGGGATGGTCGTCCCGTTGATCGTAACGGCACCTGCCGATGTCAGCTGCGACACTTCTGGCCGGACGCGCAGGGAGATGCGGCCATCCGACAGCACGGTCGGCGTATAGACCAGGCTGATGCCATATTGCTTATATTCAACCGAAACAGCGCCAAGGCCCTGGCTGATCGGGATGGGAATTTCCCCGCCTGCCAGAAACGTTGATGTTTCGCCCGAAAGCGCGGTCAGATTTGGGTTGGCCAGTGTCGATACCAGCCCTTTACGCTCACCCAGATCAAGCGATGACAGCAGATCGAGCCCGAACACCTTGCCAGCAGCGCCAATCGTGGTGGCGTTGGCAAGGCCGTTTAGCAGGCTGGTCCCATCCGTTGCGGCTGTCCCGCCGGTAAACAGCGGCCCATTGGGGGCATATTGCGTTGCCGCGCGGCCCTGCGCGACGCCGAAGTTGAACCCGCCGCTGCTGTTCAATGTCTGCACATTGACGCCGATATTCTTGATAAAGCTGCGGCTGACCTCAGCAAATTTTACCTGCAGGTTCACTTGCAGCGGGGTGGCCGTTTTCAGGCGCACGAGCACGCGGGTCGCATCACCGACATAGGCCTGAACCAGCCGTTCGGCCTCTGCCGCATCATCAGGCTGCGACACCGTTCCGGTCAGCAGGACCAGACCGTTCATCGGCGTCGCCAAAATGTGCGCATCCGGCATGGCCAGCGACAGCATCTGGCTGACCGAATCGATGTTGGTGCCAACACGTACCGTGGTTGAATAGACAACGCCGCCACCCTTGGCGGTCGCGTAAACGGTGGTTTCGCCAGCCGTTTTGCCAAAGATATATAATTGGGTGGGCGAACGCACCTGGACATCGGCGATCGCATCATTGGCAATGAACAGATCGCTCATGGGGCGAGCCAGCGTGACCAGCCGTCCCCGGCCAATCGCAACTTCGACCAGCGATGTCGGCGAGGCGGCAACCGTCTGCGCGGCAATGGGGGCAGTGCTGCCCACCGAAGCGGCAACCATGGCAACCGCGAGCGGCCAGCCAATCGACTTTGCGGGCGTACGCATCCTAATTCTTCCCCCCGACCATCACTTCGGTCACGTTGTTACCGCGTGCGACGCGGACCGTTGGCCCTTTCGCGGCAGCGCCGCCGGGAAAGGGTGACGACGTGCCATTGGCACCGCCAACTTCACTGGCTGGTTTGCCGGGCACGGTGCTGCGCTGAAAACGCGATACGTCTGCACCGGTAGCAAAGGTGGAGCCGCCCGCGCTGGGGCTGCTCGCGATCTTCATGATCATGGCCTTTTCGGCCTTGGGGTCATTGCCGTCCGGCACAGAGACCGATCCGGATGCAATGGCTTCTTCAAGCTCAGCCGAATTGTCAGCAATGGAGCGCAGGGCGAGCGAGAGCGACCCCAGCGTTTGTGCCACCGTCAACTGTTCTGCCAGCTTGGGGGTTGCCTCCACGGTAACGCTCGAAAAGGTCCGGACCACGGACTTTCCGTCATCGCCAACCGTATTGTCGGTACGCTGATCGGTTGCCAGCACGCGCAGGTTGCGCAGCACGGTTTCGGAAACCTTCAGCGGCGGGCCATCGCCGCCCCCCGGCACCGTTTGCGTCAGCATCAAATCAATCCGGTCACCCGGAAACACAAAGCCTGCCACGGCGGCATTGGCCTGCACCGGTACCGTTACGGCGCGCATGCCTGGCCCCAGGGCCGCCGCCAGGAAGCCACGGTCGCCGGGCTTTACCAGCGCACCCTGGGTAATTGGCTGGCCAGCGGTGATCGCGTTGCGCACCACCGTGCCCTGCAGCGATTTCAAATCAGTTTCCCGTTTCAGGAAATAGGCGTTCCCGACGAGCTCTTTTGGCCAGGGCTGGAATTTCAGCGCGGTGGCATCAAGGATGGTGCCGATGGGCAGCGCGCGGGTGGCGACCAGCACTTCGGGTCCATCGACGACAGGTGCGGGCTGCACGGCGGCGGCGGCGGCATTGGCGGCGGGCGCGCTGGAGCCGGCGATCAGCGACCGGGCCATAAATGCTGTGAGCCCCGCCACAAACAGGGCTGCCACCAACAAAATGATTTTCCTACTATCCATAACGCCCTTGGCCTTTTCGGAAGCGAACCGGTTGATCCGCCGTTAAGCATTCACGTAAATTGGTTAAAAAGTGGTTCCTGCACCGCTAAAAGTCCGGCGATGGCGATGGCCACCCCGTACGGAATTTCGACCGGCGCCTTGTCTTGCCGCCGCCAGCGATCAATCATCATCACCACCGTCACGCCGCCGCCGACCAGTGACATCACGATCAACAGCCAGATCATGGGCTGCACCGGAAACCACAGCGCCAGCGCGCCGATCAGCTTCACATCGCCGCCACCCATCTGCCCCAGCGCAAATGCGCCGCAAAAAAAGGCGAAAATCACCAACGCAACGCCGATTTGAATCGCGACATCGGGCCACAATGTCATGCCGTTGACCCACCACCACGGTATGGCCATCAGTGCGATCACCGCATTTTTCCAATTGGCGATTGTGCGCAGCCGCGCATCCTCTATCCCTGCGGATATAAGCAGAAGTGCGAGTAGCACCGGCATCACGGCGACGAGGTAGCCCCAGTTCATCAAGCCCACCCCTAGACGGAACGGCTTTCTAAAAAGTAACCAGCCGCAATGACTTCATCTTTTTTATATCGCCGCGCGATTCCCGCCGCTGCCCGTATCACCCGCTGGACCGCTAGCGATGGCTGGGCGCTGCGCCGGTTTGATTGGCCCGCGGACGGCGCGGCGCGCGGCAGCATTTTGTTCTGCGGCGGGCGGGGCGACATTTTTGAAAAATATCTGGAATTATTTGCGCACTGGCACGGCCAAGGCTGGGGCATCACCTGGCTTGATTGGCGCGGGCAGGGGGGATCAGGACGGCTGACGCCCGATCCGCATGTCGGCCACATCAGCGATTTTGCGATTTATATCGCTGATTTTGCTAAATTTTATGCCGAATGGGCAGCCGAAGCAACGGGGCCGCGCGTGATGATGGGGCATTCGATGGGCGGGCATTTGCTGCTCCGCGCCGCTGTCGAGCGGGTTGCCGATCCCGATGCGCTGGTGCTTGTCGCGCCGATGCTCGGCTTGCGCAATGCGCTGGGCTCGGCACTGGGGGAGCGGCTGGCGCGGATGATTGGTGGGCTGGGCAACTCGGCGCGGCCTGCCTGGAAAACCAATGAAAAGCCGGGCGGGCTTGAAACCCGGCAAGCGCTGCTGACGCATGATGCCGAACGTTATGCCGACGAAATATGGTGGCAGGATGCTCATCCAGAGATCGTCACCGGGCCGCCAAGCTGGAAATGGGTGATTGAAGGGTTCGCCAGCACCCGTGCATTGCGCCAGTCGCCGGCACTGAAAACAATGCGGATCCCCACGCTGATGCTCGTGCCGATGGCCGACCAGCTGGTCGATGCCAAGGCAGCGATTGGGGTCGCGGCAAAACTGCCTGATTGCCGGGTGCTGCGTTTCGGCAAAGAGGCAGCGCATGAAGTGCTGCGCGAGGTTGATAGCGTCCGCAATCGGGCAATTGGTGAGATCGACATCTTCCTCGCCTCCCGCGCGCAACGCGACTGACGGGCAGAGCGTGGCCGATTTCGATATTCTGATCGTGGGGGCGGGCATTGCCGGGGCCAGCCTGGCCGCCGAACTCGCACCGCATGCCCGTGTGCTGTTGATCGAGGCAGAGGATATGCCGGGATATCATTCAACGGGGCGGTCGGCGGCATTCTGGCACGAAACGCTTGGCGGGCCGCTGGTTCAGCCGCTCACGATCGCTTCCTATCCGGTGCTGGCGGCGGGTGGTTTTTTGAAGCCGCGTGCCTCACTTGAAGTGGCAGAGGCAGAAGGCGTGCCGTTGCTCGACAAACTGGCCGCGGCCTTTGCGGGCAGCGGCGTGGGGCTGACCCGGCTTGATCATGATGGCGTGCGCCAATGGGTGCCGCGCGCGCGCCCCGTGCTGGTCGCGGGGCTGCTTGAATCGACCGGCGCGGATATTGATGTGGCGGGGCTGCATGGCAGCGTGTTGGGGGCGTTTCGCCGTGCGGGCGGCACGCTGGTTACCGGGCGGCGGATTGACCGGATTGATCGCGGCGGCGGCATTTGGCGGGTGCAGGCCGGGGACTGGAGCGCCAGCGCACCAGTCATCGTCAACGCCGCCGGTGCCTGGGCCGATGGGCTGGCCGAAATGGCGGGTGTAAGGCCGCTGGGCATTCAACCAAAGCGCCGAACCATTGCCCAGGTGCGCGTGACGACTGACGATGTGCCGGACAATCTGCCCCTCGTCATCGATATCGCCGGCAGCTATTATTTCCGGCCAGAGGGGCCGAACCGGCTTTGGCTGTGCCCGCATGATGAAACCCCGGTTGATGCAGGCGATGCCGCGCCGGAGGATATCGATGTGGCCATCGCCATTGATCGGTTTGAGACGGTGACCGATTGGAAGGTCGCCGCGGTAGAACGCAAATGGGCGGGCCTGCGCAGCTTTGCGCCTGACCGCCTGCCGGTGTTCGGCTTTGACCCCGACATGCCCGGCTTTTTCTGGTGCGCCGGGCAAGGCGGTGTTGGCATTCAGACAGCGCCTGCTGCTGCGATGCTCGGCGCGGCACTGGTGCTGGGCAGGTCTGTGCCAACCGAAATCAATGCGATTGATCCTGCCCCCTATGCGCCAAGTCGTTTCGGTCCACTGGCGTAATGATCACCGGCGGTTTAGGCTGTCGCACCGTCAACGCGAGAGGTGGAACATGGCCCATAAATTCGTGATCGAGAAGAACAAGGCCGGCGAGTTCGTCGCCAAGTTCAAATATAACAGCGAACTGATGTTCTGGACCGAAGGCTATTCCAGCAAGGCGGCAGCGGTAAACGCAATCGAATCAATCAAAAAGAACGGCCCCGGCGCGCCTACCGAGGAAGATCTGGACTAGACGTTGGATTTGCGCGGCTGATGGCCCCTGTATCAACGGATGCATCTTCAGCCGCCAGTACGGCGAGGTAGATGCTGAAATAAGTTCAGCATGACGGATAAGAGATGTACTGAATTGCAGTTCCACGACACTAGGGTGTGATGCACCTACGTTGAATCATCTCGTACCCCGTTCGCCCTGAGCGCAGTCGAAGCCTGTCCTGAGCGCCGCCGAAGGGGGCACGCGCAACGCCCCACCCTATCAAGCAGGGGACTTCGACTTCGCTCAGCCCGAACGGAGGTAACGTCAGTCAACCTAAGGTCATCAGACTCTAGCGCCGCAGTGCCGGGCGCTGGCTATCATGAATGCTGAGTCGCCAAAACGAATAGAACCCGAACGCGCAACCGAGGGGGGGATGGGTGGCGCGTTCGGGTCCAGTTCTTGGATAGCGAGAGCGGGGGGGCTAAAATCGCTATCCGAATATAAAACGTCGGATGCGGTTTGCGGTTCCATCGGTTCTCCAAAAAAGCGGCGCTGGCAATGTGTTTTCGAGCCGGTCACGAACCACCCGTTGCCGGGGAAGCCGGGTCGGGGGCGCCCCAATGATCGGGCACAGCCAGGATGGCGCGCAACTCCGCCCGTCAGTATCCGTCCCGGCCAGTCGTCGCGATCGCAATTTCATAGCTACCCACCAACGGATCGTGGTACAATTTGGCGCGCAACTGGCGGGACAAGCCCTCCATCACTCGCCCATATCGCTCGGCAAGTTCAACGCGCAGGGGATCGCTGTCAATCAGGGCGGGCGAGCTGATCCGCAGCGTCGCCAGCAAATGGTTCGGCGCGCTGTCCTCTGCGCCGGTCGCCTGTGCAGGGGGTTTCAACGATATGCGGATGGCAGCATCATGCTGCACCATCATCGCCAGTTCGATTATTTCGGTAAGCAGAAACGCGACGGCAGTCGCCACGTCTTGCGTCGATAAATAACTGTCCAGATCAAGCTGGATCGATAGCCCGGCCCGGTCGGGTGCCGTCGCGCGAATGTTTGACGCCAGGTCGCCGATCACGGATCGCAAGCTCAACCCGCGCGTTTCCTCCAGCTCGGCAAAATGGTTGCGGTGGACCACGGCCAGCGCATCCACGCGGCGCTGGATGGCGGCATAGGCCGATGTTGCTTCGGCACTGCGCGCGCCGCGCGCGTGGAAATTGATCAGACTGGAAATCACCTGCAAATTGTTTTTCACCCGGTGATGCACTTCGCGCGTCAACTTCGTCTGGCGCACAAGTCCCTCGGCAAGCCCGGCCTCATGCGCCACCACTGTCCGGCTGATCGTGCGGAACGTGTCGCCCAGTGCCCGTATTTCCTCGGCGGGCATTGATCTGGCCAGCCTCAAATCGAGCACTTCGCCGGGTTGGTAGCTGGCCACCAACGTGCGCAAATCGCGCAGCGGGCGGATCAGCAACCGATCAACCACAAACCAGCCAATGCCGGATGCCGCCGCCCACATAATTAACGGCAGGATCATTGCGACCACCAGCGCCGAGCTGATCGGCGCGCTGCGCAATGTCGTCTCAAACGTCAGCCCGGCAATGCCCAACGGCAGGCCAACCACCTCGGTACGATCAAACGCCGTCATGCTGGGCAATGCCTGCAGCGTCAGGCGTTGGCGGCCAAGCACCAGCATGGACGCATAGGGCGCGGTAAAGCCCACCGGGCGCGCGATATCCGCTAGCATCATCACCGGAAAAAACACTTTGGCAGTCACCGCTCTGCTGGGCGATATCATCGCCAGCGCGAGCCCGGTTTCCGGTTCCAGCCCTGCACTGATCGCGCCGGGGCGATCCGGCGGCGTTACCTGTACTGGGCTTGGCGCGGCGCTTCCGCACAAAATGCGGCCATCGCGGTCGGCAATCGTGAAGCGCAGGCCGGCGGCCAATTGCTGGCCGAAAACCCCCTGCGCTCGCGCACAGCTTGGGGTGTCGGCGCCATCTTCGTCCAACGCATTCAGCGCAACACGCAGCGCCGTCATGTCGCCGGCCAGCTCTATGTTCAGCGCGCTCGCACTTTCCTTCGCGGCGACCCGCGCGTGTGATGCAACCTCCAGATCGGCGGCGCGCGTGGTTTGCCGGGCGGCGAATTGCGCGATTAAGGCAAGCGGCAGCAACGCCACACTCAGGATCAGGAACAGTTTTGTGCCGGTGGGCAGGTGAGACAGCCCGGCAATCATTGGTCGCCTGTCAGGCACGTCAGCGCTGGGCAGGTCCATGGCGGACGACTATTCTAGCTTGCCCAGCAGATCGAGCATCTCGGGCGGAATTTGCTCGTTGATCGTTTCCTCATACACCGTGCGCAGGGCATCACCCATGGCCTGATCAACGCCGCGCGGTTTCGCTGGACGCCTGGGGATCGTCTTTTTCGGCGTGGTACGATCAGCGTTCAACGAAATCCCCCCAGAACAATGTTATACGGGCTGCATGGGCGGCAGCACGCGTGCCGGGGTGCTTTTTTACATGCAACCGCCAACAGAAGATGAAACCAAATTGCCGCTCGATTGTTCCGCCTGCGATGCAAAAACACAAATCTATTTTGTGGGGGATGCATTACAGTGTTTTTACAGTGTTTTTTTTGACAGGTCGCTGCCAGCCTTTGGAGGGCACGCCGCAGAGGAGAATTCGACGATCATGTCGCTTGGACAACAGCTTGCGCCGCATCTCCCTTTTCTTCGCCGTTATGCCCGCGCTCTTACCGGCAGCCAATCGCACGGCGACCATTATGTTCGCGCCTCGTTGGAAGCGATTGTGGCGGCACCAGGCGAATTTCCCCGGGATGTCGATCCGCGTTTGGGATTGTACCGCACATTTCAGGTGATCTGGGCATCGGCAAACGGCGAACAGGATGGCGACCGCGATATGGTGAGCGGGGGCGATGATGAGAGCATCGCCAGCGCGCGGCTCGCCCGGATGACGCCATTGTCGCGCCAGGCGCTGCTGTTGACGGCAATGGAGGGCTTTACGCCCGAAGATGCGGCCTATTTGATTGATGTTGGCCCGAACGACGTGGAAACGCTGGTCGACGATGCGCTGGCGGAAATTGAGCAGCAAACCCGTGCGCGCGTGCTGATTATTGAAGATGAGCCGATCATCGCGATGGATATCGAATCGATCGTGCGCGATCTGGGCCATGAAGTGACCGGCGTTGCCGTTACTCGTGATGAAGCGGTGGCGCTGGCAATGGAAGACCGGCCCGGCCTGGTCCTGGCCGATATTCAGCTGGCTGATGACAGTTCGGGCATTGATGCGGTGAAGGATATTCTGGTGCAGTTTGCGGTGCCGGTGATTTTCATCACCGCCTTTCCCGAACGGTTGTTGACGGGCGAACGGCCAGAGCCAACTTTTCTGATCACCAAACCGTTCCAGCGATCGACGGTGAAGGCGGCAATCGCGCAGGCGCTGTTCTTCAACGAAGCGACCGTGCCGACGGCCTGACAACAAGAAATAAAAACGATACGGACCCAAAACGGCTTTGGTGGGTTGAACCATCATGACCGATCCAGAACCACCCATCCATATCAGCGAGCAGGATGCGCGCGCTGGTGATACGCCACACATCGTCCGTTATGTGCTGGCGGTATCGTTAGCGCTGATCGTCGTCATATTTGCCGTGATGTTTATACGTTGAGAGGGGGACCGGGGATGACGACCAGCGATCAACGTTTCACCTGCTCCGGCATGGGCAGCCTGCCACTTGCTTGCGGCGCCATATCAGTGATTGGGGCCGCATGACCGCGCCGGTGGACATGGAGGACGACGACGACCTGCCACAGGCATTGCCTGAAGAGCGGGTGCCGTTGCCCGATGGCGAGTTCAAGGCGCAGCTTGCGCAGGTCATCCCACATCTGCGCGCCTTTGGGCGCTCGGTTTCGGGCAGCCGTGATCTGGCCGATGATCTGGTGCAGGAAACGCTGCTAAAGGCATGGGCGGCGCGCGCGCGCTTTCAGGCGGGCACCAATATGCGCGCCTGGACCTTTATCATCCTGCGCAACCTGTATCTGTCGCAAATGCGCCGATCGCGGTTTCGCGGGGAATGGGATGATCTTGTCGCGGATCGTATCCTTGCCGCACCGGCAGGGCAGGACAAGCAGGTCGAACTGGGCGACATGCAGCGCGCCTTGCTCCATCTGCCACAGCCGCAGCGCGAGGCGTTGATCCTGGTGGGCGCTGGCGGCTTTGCCTATGAAGAAGCGGCGGAGATTTGCGGCGTGGCCGTGGGCACGATCAAGAGCCGGGTCGCGCGCGGCCGGGTGGCGCTGGAAACTTTGCTGACTGATGGCTCGCTGCCGTCACGGCGCACGCACACTAACCCACCGGGCCGGACCGTGCTGGAAGTGTTGATGAACGACGTCGATGAACTGAGCCGGGACCGGGGCGCGTCGAACGGTTAGCGGTGCGTGTGCCGTTAGCCAGAGTGATAGCGCGTGGGCGGTCAGGTGGCAGAGCAAAATACTGCGCGCCGCCAGCTGCTACACCGGGTCGCGCTGATCACGCCAGGGCATGTTGAGGCGGGCCAATAGCGCCGCCATATCGGGTGGGATAATCTGCGCCGTGTGCGGTGCAAAGGCGTTGGTTAGTGCAGCGCCGATCGCGTCATAGCGATGGGGTGCGCCCACGGCGAAGGGTGGCTGATCGCCTGGCTCGCGGGGGGGAGATGCGTGAATCGACATGTCCGTTATAACGGCTTAGCCCCGGTTTTGTTGCCGTTCACGGTAATAACTGGGGTGTTTACATGATGATCGCTGATCGGAACTATCGGTGAGTGCCGCGTTGCCGGTCAGCACCCTGGCGTCAGCGCTGGAACGGGCGCAGGCGCATGCGCCGTTTCTGGCGCATTTGATTGATCGCGAACCCGTGCTCGCCGGGCAATTGGCAGCGGGTACGCTGGCTGATCCGCTGTCGGTGCGGGTCGATGATCCGGCGGTGCCGGTGGGCGAAAGGTTGCGGATTGAGCGGCGGCGGCTCGCGCTGCTGGTGGCAGTGGGTGATCTGGCGGGTGGGTTTGATCTGACCGCCGTTACCAAGGCGCTGTCCGATTTTGCTGATTACGCGCTGAATGCGGCCATTTGCGCTGCGATTGAAGAGCGTACGCCGGGCGCGGCGGCTAGTGGTTTTGCCGCAATCGCGCTCGGCAAACAGGGCAGCCATGAGCTGAATTATTCGTCCGATATCGATCCCATCCTGATTTTTGATCCCGCGACCCTGCCGTGCCGCCCCCGCGAGACGCCTGATGATGCCGCCGTCCGCATCGGTCGCCGGGTGATCGAGCTTCTTCAGGCGCGCGATGCCCATGGTTATGTGCTTCGGGTTGATTTGCGGCTGCGTCCGTCGCCTGAAATTACCCCAATTGTGCTGGGGGTGGATGCGGCGATTAGCTATTATGAGTCGCAGGCGCTCGCCTGGGAACGCGCGGCGTTTATTCGGGCGCGGGCGGCGGCGGGTGATGTGGCGCTGGGGCAGCGATTTCTGGCGGCGGTGCATCCTTTTGTGTGGCGGCGCGCGCTTGATTTTGGGGCGATCGGCGAGATTCGGGCCATGTCGCGCCGCATTCGCGATCATTATGCGCAGGGGCAGCTATTTGGCCCCGGCTATGATCTGAAGCGCGGGCGCGGCGGCATTCGAGAAGTAGAGTTTTTTACGCAAATTCATCAGCTTATCCACGGCGGTCGCGACACCAGCGTTCGCGCGGGTGCAACCTGTATTGCCCTGGGCCAATTGGCGACAGGCGGCTGGATTGATCCGGCCCAAGCCATCGTCCTGCGCGATGCGTACACGCTGCTGCGGACAATCGAGCACCGCGTGCAAATGGTCGATGATCGCCAGACGCACCAATTGCCGGTGGGGGCAGCGCTCGATTCACTGGCGCGGTTGCACGGGGTGGATGATGCCAATGCGCTGCTTGCCCTGCTGCGCCCGCATGTCGAGCAGGTCGGGGCTATTTATGACGGGCTGGAACCCGGCGGCGCACCGGCATTGGCGATTGATGGCGATCGGTTGCTGGCGGCATTGGCGGCGGCAGGGTTTGATGCCGGTGCAGCGCAAACGGCGCGCGCGCGGATCGATAGCTGGCGGGCAGGGGCCTATCCGGCGCTGCGCAGCGGGCCTGCGCGACTGGCGCTGGAAGCGGTATTGCCGGGGTTGATTGATGCGCTGGGCCAATCGCCAGATCCCGCGGGGGCGATCATCAGGCTCGACCATATTTTGGCGCGGCTTTCGAGCGCGATTAACTTCTTCCGATTGCTGGAGGCGCAACCGGCACTGGCGCGGTTGCTGGGCGCTATATTAAGCCACGCGCCGACGCTGGCCGATGCGCTGGGGCTGCGGCCGGAACTGCTCGACGGGCTGATCGATTCGTCGGCGCTCGATCCCGTCGGCAGCGTGGCGGTGCTGGCGGCGGAAATCGCGCCGCGTGCCGACATGGATTATCAGGCGCTGCTTGATCACGCCCGGCGCGTGGTGGGCGAAAAGCGGTTTGCGCTGGGCGTGCAGATTGTCGCCGGGGTCAGCGATCCGCTGGCGGTCGCATCAGGCTATGCGCGCGTGGCGGAGGCGGCGATTGCGGTGATTGTTGCGGCAACCATTGACGAATTTGCGCGACGCCATGGCCGGGTGCCGGACAGTGAACTGGTGATATTGGCGCTGGGCCGGATGGGCGGCGGGGTGCTGACCCACGCATCCGACCTTGATCTGGTATATTTGTTCACGGGCGATTATCTGGCTGAATCAGATGGCGAAAAGCCGTTAGGTGCAGTGCTTTACTACAATCGACTGGCGCAACGTGTGAGTGCCGCATTATCGGTGCCGACCGCCGCCGGGCCACTATATGAAATCGACACGCGGCTGCGCCCTTCAGGCACGCAGGGCCCGCTGGTCGTCTCCACCGCCGGCTTTGCGTTGTACCAGCAGGAAAGCGCATGGACGTGGGAGCATATGGCGCTCACCCGTGCCCGCCCGGTGTTCGGATCACCCGGTGCTCGCGCCGCGGTGGCAGATACAATTGCGGCGGTGCTGGCGGGTGCCCGCCCGGCGCGCGATGTGCTGGCCGATGCCGCCGCGATGCGGGCTGATATGGCAGCCCATAAGCCCCCTGCCGGGCCACTTGACGCCAAATTGCTGCCGGGCGGCCTGGTCGACCTGGAATTTACCGTGCATGCCGCGCAGCTTATCCACCGCACCGGTTTTGATCCTGATCTTGGCGGGGCAATTGATCAGCTTGTGGCGGGTGGCCTGTTGTCCCCGGCGATGCGCAGCGCGCATGATTTTTTGACCCGGTTGCTGGTTACGCTGCGCCTCGTCTCGCCGAACATGCAGCCGCCCGCTGCTGCCACCCAGGCGCTGATCGTGCGCGCGATGGCGGTCGCTGACTGGGCCGAACTGGTTGCGCTGCTGGATCGGACACGGCAGGAAGTGCGCGAAAACTGGCAACGCATCAGCAAAAAGGCAGCGTGACGATGGCACTGAGCGAAGGCGAAAAAATTCCCGATATCGAGCTGACGACATCAAGCGGCGGCAAGGTGAACCTGCGCAACTACACCGGCAAACCGTTCGTGCTGTATTTTTACCCCAAGGACGATACGTCGGGCTGCACCCGCGAAGCGCAGGATTTCAGCCAGCATCTCAAAGAGTTCGCTACCCTCGACACCGCCGTGCTTGGCGTGTCGAAGGATCCGCCCATCAAGCACCAGAAATTCATCGATAAATATGATCTCACCGTGCCGCTGGCCACGGACGACGACAGCAATGCGATGGAAGCATTTGGTGTCTGGGTGCAAAAAAGCATGTACGGCAAAACCTATATGGGCATTGACCGGTCGACCTTTCTTTTCGATGCCGAAGGCAAGCTGGCGCGCAGCTGGCGGCGGGTGAGGGTGCCTGGGCATGCCGTTGAGGTGCTCGAAGCGGTGCGTGATCTGCGCTGATGCGGCGGTAGCCTGCGCAATTTTCGGATGCGAATCGGGGCTGATTTTGTCCCATTCCCGGCGTTTTGGTCACTGATTCGGTCGAATCGATACCGCAACATTTTCATGCCAAAACGAACGGCGTCCTGATTCGATCCATAATTAACAATTTTTGAACGATTCGCCGCACGGCACCTTCGGTCCAACCCATGCGGCTTCCCCCGGCCTTGCTGTTCGCAGCGCGGGTTGCAAAGAGGGACCGTCGACGCAGCGGAGGGGCCGTAAGCGCGACGATAGCAGGGGCCATGTAGGTGGCCCCAGCAATCAGATCGCCGGGGATTCATGGGTAAGAAAACGACGATTTCGATTGCGGATCGCATTGCGCAGGTCCGGAGCCAGTTCAAGACACGGGATTTCATCTTTCACGATGGTCGCGATCTTCGCCGGTTCAGCATCGGGGGTAACACGCAGGCCGCACTTGCCGGGGTAGCAGGCATCACGCTGTGCTTTTCGGCTTATGGCGTTGCCAATGCCGCAGTGACTGCCGTGCAATTGAGCGGTGTCCTCCTAACGCCCGCCTCGCCCGAAGTGAAGGTTGCCCAGTTGCAGAATAAACTGGCCACGATGCAGGCCAATCTTGCGGCGGTGAAACATGCCGCCGAAGTGCATGCCAACCGGGTCGAACAGCGCCAGGCGCTGATCACTGCCGTGCTTGAAGGCAAGAAATCCGGCAAGATCGTGCTGGGCAATGAAACGATCGATCCACAAACCGCCGCCATTGCAGCCGATGTCGTCGCACCGTTCAAGCGTGTTGAGCAGCGTCAGCTGTCGATGGCCGTAAAGGCAAAGGCGCTGGTTGATCAGCGTTACGCGCTTGCCGCAAGCCATGTCCGCAAGCTGGGCATTTCCCCCGAACGTTTCGTTCCCGCCCGTCTGGCGGTGGGCGGACCCTATGAACCCGTGGAAGCCGGTGCTGATGCGCCAGACGCCCAGGCAGATATGCAATTCCGGTCGCTGTTCATGACGTGGAAGAAACTGGATTCGCTGGAACGTGGCGTTATCGCCATTCCATCGACCAAGCCTGTCATCCAGATGAACTTCACCAGCAATTTTGGCATCCGCAGCGATCCGTTCCACGGTACCGCAGCGATGCATGCCGGGGTTGATATCCCCGGTGCGATTGGCACGCCAATCTATGCCACGGCCGATGGCATCGTGTCGCGGTCTGAACGGGCAGGCGGCTATGGCAATTTGGTTGAGGTTGATCACGGTCGCGGTATCGCCACCCGCTATGGCCATTTGTCGAAGATTCTTGTCGGCGCAAACACCCGCGTCGTGCGTGGCCAGTTGATCGCGCTCATGGGGTCAACCGGTCGTTCAACCGGCAGCCATCTTCATTACGAAGTCCGCATTGACGGCCATGCCGTTAACCCGATGCCTTTCCTGCAATCACCGGATTTCCTGCGCTCTGTTCAGGATCGCGCACAGGTCAGCACCGGCGGCATTGGCGGTCCGCGCACCAGCAAGTAATTGGGCATTGGCAGTTTTGACCAATTGGGGGCGTGCGGCTTGCAGGGTCGCGCGCCCTTGCTGAATCTGATGACTACACAACTGCGGATCACGCTGTTGCCGTCATCTCCCCAAGCGCCTATCTGTAGGGCATGACGATGACCCAAGCCACCACCCAGACCCCCACGCAAACCAGCGACGTGACAATCACCGCCGCTGCTGCGGCCCGTGTTGCCGCAATCGCAGCCAAGCAGGGCAAGCCAGCGATCCTGCGGCTGGCGGTGGATGGCGGCGGGTGTTCGGGGTTCCAGTATAAGTTTGGTATGGCGGACGATGTCGCGGCGGATGACAGCATTGCCGAGTGCGACGGGGTAAAGCTGGTTGTCGATGCGATCAGCCTTGATCTGGTGCGCGGCTGCTCGGTGGATTTTGTCGAGACGCTGGGCGGCACTGCATTCCGGGTGGAAAATCCCCAGGCCGCATCAGGCTGTGGCTGCGGATCGAGCTTTGCGGTCTGATCCGCACAGACCCCGTATCCGATGAAAATCGTCTCCTATAATGTCAACGGCATCAAGGCGCGGCTGCCCCGGTTGATTGAATATCTGGCCGAACAGGCTCCGGATGTCGTTTGTCTGCAGGAATTGAAATCCAGCGACGAGACCTTTCCAGAGGCTGATATCCGCGCGGCGGGATATGGCGCGCTATGGCACGGGCAAAAGGCGTTTAACGGCGTGGCGGTGCTCGCCCGGGGGATTGATCCTATTGAACGGCAACGCGGCCTGGCGGGTGAGCCCGAAGACGAGCAGAGCCGCTATCTTGAGGCAGAGGTGAACGGCGTGATCATCGCGTCCATTTATCTGCCCAACGGCAATCCGCAGCCCGGGCCGAAATTTGACTATAAATTGCGCTGGATCGATCGGCTGGCGGCGCGCGCGCGTGTGTTGCTGGCAGAGGAGCGGCCCGTGGTGCTGGCGGGCGATTACAACGTGATCCCCAATGATGACGACTCCTATTCCGTGGCGGCCATGGCCGATGACGCGCTGATGCAGCCCGAGAGCCGCAGCGGGTTTCGGGCGCTGTTGGCGCAGGGCTGGACCGACGCACTGCGTACCCGGCATCCGCGCGGCGGCGTGTGGACGTTCTGGGATTATCAGGCAGGTGCCTGGCAGCGCGATGCCGGCTTCCGGATCGATCATCTGTTGCTAAGCCCGCAGGCAGCCGATCGCCTGATCGATGCCGATGTCGACAAGGCTTATCGCGGTCGCGAAAAGGCCAGCGACCATGCTCCGACCTGGGCGACGCTGGGCGCGGGTTGACCCGGCAGATCGGCTGGGCATCCCGGTGACGCGGGGCTGATAGGGCCCAGAAGCGCCCTTCACGGGAATTTTGCGAACAATTGGCGTTGTTTCCAAAGAGTCGGTGTATTGCCGTTACAACACAATAAGGCGGATAGTTTTATCTATCTGATAAATAACAGATAAATTATCTGGCATGGTTGATGCAAATGACTTTGTGCGGCGCCAATGAGCGCCGCGTACAAGATCAGGAGGTTCCCCCCATGTCAGTTCGTACCGCAACAATCCGCACCCTTGCCACGGCTGCCACCGCCGGTGTCGTGGCGACCCTGTTCACCGCGTCGAGCGCCTTTGCTGCGATTGCCCCGGCAAACACCACCACGGTGGAGGCGCCAGCCCCATTGGCCGCCGCGCCCGCCAAGGCGCAGCAGGGCCAGGACAAGCGCCGCTACTGTGCTCTCATCGAAATCACTGGTTCGCGGGTCGCGCACCGGATTTGCAAGACGCGCGCCGAGTGGGCCGCGCGCGGCCTTGATGTGGATCATCCTAACGGCTGATCGACGTCCGGGTTTCAGCATGGGTCGCGGCGGCTCCCCCTAGCCGTCGCGGCCCTGCTGATTACAGCGGGCGGTGGTAGATCTGGTAGATGCGGTTCACGCTGCCATTGAGCGTTTCGGCGATGGAGCGCATCCCCTGGTTATCGTCCAGAATCCAGCCAATTTCGCCGCGCGAGCCGCCGTAATTCTTCACCGACGCCCGGCGAATATATTCGATCATCATAAAGGCCAATTGGCTGGCCATGCGTGACGCCTGCAAATCCTTTATCACGCCCATCAATGGCACCCGCATCGTGCGAACCTGTGGTTTACGCAGCCATAGCAGCAACTTTGCCCAGCCAAATGGGAACAGCGATCCCTTTAACGGGGCAATCGCCTCGTTCAAATCAGGCAGCGTAATCATGAACGCGACGGGTTTGCCATCCAGTTCAGCGATCATGATCAGGTCTTCAAAAACGAGCGGTTTCAGCTTTTTGCCAACATCGTCAATCTCTGGCTGGGTCAGCGGCACGAAGCCCCAATTATCTGACCAGGCGTCGTTCAAAATGTCGACGATCAGCTTTGCTTCCTCGTCAAACCGCTTTTTGTCGACACCGCGGATGTGGATGCGGGGGTTTTTCTCCCCCGATTTGATGATGCGCTGCACGATCGGTGGAAATTCGACGGTGATGTCCAGTTCATAGGTGAACAGCTGTTTATACGGCAGGTACCCTGCAGCCTCGATCCAGGGTTGATACCGCGCAGGGTGGTGCCCCATCATCACCGTCGGCGGGTGATCATGCCCTTTGATCAGCAGCCCGGGTTCTTCCCAGATCGACAGGCTGACGGGGCCCACCGCGCGGGTCATCCCCTGTTTGCGCAACCAATCTTCTGCGGTGTTGATCAGCGCGCGGGCGACGGTGGCGTCGGTTGCTTCAAACAGCCCCCAAAAGCCGATACCGGGGCCAAAACCGCGATCCGGCGCCATATCCAGCGCGAGCATGTCAATGTGCGCCGATATCCGTCCGACGGGCTTGTCCCCCCGGGTGGCGACGAATAGTTGCGCGCGGGCATGGCTGAACCAGCCGTTTTTCTTCGGATCGATCATCCCGGCAACTTCGCTGCGCAGCGGCGGCACCCAGTTCGGATCGTCGCTGTTCAATGCATAGCCGATATCGATAAACGTCGTGCGATCACGGTTCGTGTTGACCGGGCGTATCGCGAGTGGATTGCTTGCCAAGATAACGGCCCCCGTACCGAATGGTTGTAGCGATTATGCCTGTGCAGTCCGTCCTTCGCCCGCGCGTGTCAAGCCGGGGGCATGTGGGGCGATTGTCGCATTTGCGGCAGGGGCGGGGGCGGGGGGCTGGTATCGCCACCATGCTGCCACTATTTTTGGGCAATGCATGATCCCATGACCAACGCCATTTCGCTTGATCGGCGCGAAGCCGACCCTGTTGATGTTCCCGCTGCAGCCCCTGCGGCGAAGCTGCGCATCGCCGATGACATGACAATGCTGCGCGCGGCGGCTGAATTGACGCGCGACATCACCGCGCCGCGCCCGGCGATTTACTGGACGGATATGATTGCCTCCGTCGTGATCGGCTATGGCGCGCTGGCAGCCGCGATTGCGCTGACATCACCGGCGCTGGCGGTGCTGGCAGGCGTGGTGGCCGTGCTGGCGCTGTACCGGGCGGGCAGCTTCATCCACGAATTGACGCATATCAAGCACAGCGCGGTCCCCGGTTTCCGGTTTGGCTGGAATCTGCTGGTTGGCGTGCCGCTGTTGGTGCCATCCTTCATGTATGAAGGCGTCCACAGCCTGCACCATGCCCGCACACGTTATGGTACCAGTGAAGACCCGGAATATCTGCCGCTCGCGCTGATGAAGCCGTGGTCGCTGCCGCTGTTCATCGCCGCATCGCTACTGGCACCAGTGGCGTTGCTGTTCCGCTTTGGCGTGCTGACGCCGCTGGCCGCAATGTTCCCGGCGGTGCGGCACAAGGTGGTGACGCGGATGTCGGCGCTATCGATCAACCCATCATTTGAACGCCGCCTGCCAGAGGGAGAGCTGCTGCGCCAATGGCGGTGGCAGGCCGCTGCGTGCAGTGTGTTCGCGATTGCGCTGTTGGCGGGCGTGGCAACGGGCGTGGTCCCGCTGCGTGGTTTCCTGATTTTCATGGCGGTCGCTTCTGCCGTTGCGGTGCTTAATCAGGTGCGCACATTAGTGGCGCATCTGTGGGAGAATGAGGGCGAGGCGATGACCGTTACCGCCCAGTATCTCGACAGCGTCAACGTGCCGCCGCCCGCGCTGTTGCCCGTGTTATGGGCACCGGTGGGCCTGCGCTATCACGCGCTGCACCACCTGACGCCTGCACTGCCCTATCACTCGCTGGCAGAGGCGCATCGGCGGCTGAAGGCGGCACTGGACGAAAACTCCCCCTATCACCGCGCCAATCATCCCGGGCTGCCGGGGCTGGTGCGCCGGATTGTCGTGAGCACAATGACGGTGGGCGGCGCGCGATAGCGGCGTTGGTTAGGGTGGGGTGGCTTTGCGGCTCCCCGCTCAACGCCCGCAGTTTTTCGTATTTGTTGGCTGGTGATACGCCACAACCATTATAATCCGGGGGGGGGCACAAGCTTACGCTGTAGGAGCGCTGGGCAAACTATCGCTCACGCCGCCGTGCCCGCTATTCCTCAGATCGCACCAGTACGATTTCGCCGATCAGCGCGAACAGGAAAAACGGTGCCCATGCCGCCAAAATGGGCGGGTAGGCGCCCAGATTGCCCATGGCGAGGGCGAAATTGTCGGCGACGAAATAGGCAAAGCCCAGCAGCATGCCGATGACGGCGCGGATGAACAGCTTGCCTGATCGTGCGATGCCAAATGCCGCAACCGCGCCAAGCAGTGGCATCAGCACCGATGAAAGCGGCCCGGAAATCTTGTGCCACATTGATCCTTCCAGCGCCTTGGTGGGGCGGCCGGCATCGTTCAGGTCGCTGATTGCGCCTCTCAGCGCGCCGAACGACAGGCCATTGGGATCGACATTGCTCAGCGTGAACTGATCCGGTCGCACCCCGCGCGCGACAACCACATTCCCCAGCGGCGTAATACGGCCGCTTGCCACGTCGAACCGGCTGGCCCGGTCCAGCCGCCATCCGCCCGGCACGCGCACGCCCGTGCCCGCACGGATGACGCCAATCAGGTTGCCTTGCTGGCGATCATAAATGGTGATGTCGAACAGACGGGCAGCAGCGCCCTTGCCCTTTACGGTATCAACCGCGATCAGATCATCCCCGTCGCGCACCCACACATTGCTCCGGTCGCCCCGGTCGATTGGCAGGGCGGCATATTGCACCTTTTGCCAGCGGTTCAGCGTGGCGGTGGCGCGCGACACGATCCGGTCGTTGAACGAGAATGACAGGATCGCCAGAATGAAGCTGGCAAGGATCAGCGGCGCCAGCACCTGGTGCGCAGAAAGACCGGAGCCCTTCAGCGCGACAATCTCGCTATTCTGGTTGAGCGTGCTGAGCGTCAATATGGTGCTGAGCAACACTGAAAACGGCAGGAACCGTTCAATAATCTGCGGCACCCGAAGCCCCACATAGCGCCAAATCTCGGCATCGCCATTGCCGGCTGCGGCCAGAATTCTGCCCGATTCACTCAGCAGATCAAGCGTTTGCAGCACCAGCACCAGCGCTGCAAGAATGGCAAATGTTCGAACAACGAACATCCGCACCATATATGTGGCAACGGTGCGAGAGGGGAAAAACTGTGATTGCATTATACCGCCTCTGGGCGTTTGTGCCCCGGCATCCGGCGCGCAATGGCTTTGCCGATCGACGCAAACCCCTTTTCCAGCGCGCCGATCGGTTGGCCGCCTGGCACATAAGCGATCTGATAATACATCCAGAATACCAGCCCGGCAAAAATCACGAACGGACCCCATAAGGCCAGGAAAGGATCGACAAGGCCCAGCCCGCCAACCGATTCGGCATATTCGTTCACCTTATGATAGCTGACGATCATCACGATGGAGATGAACACGCCCAGCGCAGACGTCGATCGCTTTGGCGGCACGCCCAGCGCGAGCGCGAGAAATGGCAGCAGGAACATGGTCGCGACTTCAACCAGCCTGAAATGCAGCGCTGACAGGCTGGTATCGCGCAGCATCGCGGGCGTATCCTTGGCGCCGCCGATCCGCACCAGTTCGGGCAACGTCAGTTCCAGGTTGCGGCCACCGCGCATGCGGAAGTTTTCCGATTTGGGCAGCGGAATGAACAAATCATGTGAAGTGAAAGTCAGCACGCCCGGCGCTGAAAAACCCGGATCGGCGCTGATCAGCGTGCCGTTGGTCAGCCGGAAGATAATCTCGTCGGGATTGTCGGTCGCCAGAAACTGGCCGCTGGCCGCCGTTACTGCGGTCCAGCCGCCCTTTGTGGTTTTGGCATGGACGAAAATGCCCGAAAGCTTGCGGCCCTGATCTTCGCTGCGTTCGATCCGCACCGTTGCGCCACGGGGGAAATTGGTGAACTCGCCGACCTTTATCGATGCGCCCAGCGCGCCGGTGCGCAGTTCAAACTGCAACCCTTCATAGGCGTAACGGGCATAGGGCTGAATAAAGCCAACAATCGCCAGGTTGACGATCGCGAGGCCAAACGCAAACATGAACGGCACGCGCAGCAGCCGGTTATAGCTGATCCCGACTGCGCGCATCACATCCAGTTCAGACGATGTGGCCAGCCGCCGAAACGCCAGCAACACGCCCAGCAAAAGGCCAATCGGGATGCCCAGTCCCAGATATTCCGGCACCAGATTGGCGAGCATTTGCCACACCACGCTGACCGGGCCACCCTCTGTTGCGACAAAATCAAACAGGATTCGCATGCGATCAAGCACCAGCAACATCAACGCGATGAAGAGGTTGGCGAGCAGCGGCACTGCGATCAGCCGGGCCATGTAGCGATCAATGGAATTCATGAAAAACAGGGCAGCCTAAACCAAAGGCCGGGCATTGGAATATGCACCGCCGCTTGGGCTATACCGTGCAACAACGGTGGCGTCAGCAGGCAAATCATGCTGCCAATGCACAGCCGACCCAAGTCGTTCAGGCGATCGCCCCCACCGCACGCCCGGCTGCCTGGAACAAGCCAAGGATTTTGGTCACCTGCTCCGTCGTATGTTCAGCGCACAGCGAACAGCGCAGCAGATAGGTGCCAGCGGGGGTTGCCGGCGGGCGAGCCATGTTGACGTATAAGCCATTGTCCAGCAGCGCCTGCCACATCATCACAGCTTGCGCCTGATCTTCCAATATGATCGCGATGATGGCTGATTGCGGGGTTTCTGTGCCCAGCTTGAAGCCCATTTCCCGCAAGCCGCCATGGAGGCGACGCGCATTTTCCCACAGATGTTGGCGCTTGTTGTGGGCGTGCATCAGCTTGCGGATCGATGTGGCCGCAGTGGCGACCACCGAGGGGGGCAGGCTGGCAGTGAAGATATAGGGGCGGCACACCATCCGCATTGCTTCGAACTTGGGGTGGTTCGACACGCAGAACCCGCCCACGGTGCCGACAGATTTGGAAAAGGTGCCGATGATGAAATCGACATCTTTGCCCAGATCAAGGTTCAGGTCTTCGTAAACGCCGCGGCCATGGGGGCCGAAAAAGCCCATTGAATGCGCTTCGTCCACCAGCACCATCGCGCCATGCTTGCGCGCCACGGCGACCATTTCCTTCAGCGGCGCGATATCACCAAGCATCGAATAGACGCCTTCCAGCACCACCAGCTTGCCGGGTTCGACGGGCAGGCGGCCCAGCCTTTTGTCGAGATCCTCCACCGAATTGTGGCGGAAGCGGACGATTTCGGCATTGCCCAGCGCACAGCCGTCATAAATCGATGCATGGCTGTCGGCATCTAGGATGATGTACTCACCCTTTGCCGCCAGCGTCGATATGATGCCCAGATTTGCCTGGTATCCGGTGGAGAACACCATCGCAGATGATGCGTCGTAAAACTCCTTCAGCGCGTCTTCGGCGTCGATATGGTCGCGGAACGTGCCGTTGAGCATCCGGCTGCCATTGGTGCCCGATCCAAACTGGTCCAGCGCATCCTTGCCGGCTTGGATCACATCGGGATCAAACGTCATCCCCATATAATTATAGGTGCCGAGCAGGATTGTTTCCTTGCCCTTGATCACGGCCTCAGTTGGCGATTTCACTTCGTCCATCACGATCGAGAACGGATCGCTGACGCCGGTATCGAGCAATGCCTGTTTTTCGGCGATCAGCGCATCGAATTTGCTGAACAGATCGCGTTCGGGCGCGACGGTGGCCGGGTGGATGGGCAGGGCGTCTGCAGCGGCAATGGCATCGCTCATCAAATCAACCCTTCAGCTTCACAACGGCATCGACCAGCTGGCCGATGGTTTCGATTTCTGCCTGCATGTTCATGGTGATGATGATATCAAAATCATCCTCAATAGCGGCCACGAAATCCATTACGGTCAGGCTGTCCCATTCCAGATCGCCCTGGAAAGTGGTTGCTTCGGACAGGGCGATTTCCTTTTTGTTGAACGGTTCAACCAGATCGGAAATCGTGTCGTAAATGGCGGTGCGGTCGCTCATGTCAGTCCTTGCAAGTCGGTGCTGTGGTCTAATGTCTGGCTGCCTTTGGCAACCAAATGCGGCGGCTTTCTGTTCAATCTATAGCAGGCGCTTGGCACGATACCATGCCGCCGTCTCTGCCAGCCCCTCTGCCGTGCCAATCTTGGGCTGCCATAAGGCGGCGTCCGGCCGTCTGGCGGGGTCCACGGTCCAGTCGGGATGGCACATATACCCCACCCGGTCCGCCGTCAGCTTGGCGCCCGATCCGCGCACCAGCCGATCAATCCGCGCGGCGAGCGACAGCAGCGCGCGCGGCAGCGGCAGCGGCATCACGCGCTGCCCGATTGCCGCGCCAATCGCCCGCCCCAGAAAATCGGCATGCGTCCAGCCGCCCGGCATGCCGTCATCAGGCTCTATCGTCAGGCGACCGGCGTCGTGTGTGGTCAGCACAAGCAGCAGCCGCGCGAGATCATCGACATGGATGACAGCCATTTTGCCCGGTGGGGGCATCAGCGCGATACCCATTTTGGCGATCTTGAACGTGTCGAGCATTTCCATATCGCCGGGGCCATAAACGGCAGGCGGACGCACGATGGTCCACGCAAGCGGGCTGGCCGCGACGCGGGCCTCGCTCTGTGCCTTTGACCAACCGTAATTTGACAGGCCGGGCTCGCGCGCGGCGAGTGAGGAGACGTGGACGAAGCGGGTGACGCCCGCCTTGATGGTGGCGTCGATCATGGCCTGGGTGCCAGTGATGTTGCCAGCGGCAAAGCCATCGCGGTCGGGGGCGTTGACCACGCCCGCCACGTGCAGCACCGCATCCGCACCTGTGACGAGGCGGGTGAGCGCATCATGTGTATTGAGTGCGCCTTCGACCCAAGTCACGCCGGGCTGCGCGGGTTGGGTGCGCCGAGCAAGGGCGCGCACCTGATGCCCGGCCTCCACCGCCCGTGCGATAACCTTGGCACCGACAAACCCTGTGCCGCCGGTAAGCGCGATGATCACAACATCGCCATATGGTTACGGTGGACCAGTGCTGCGCGGGGCGCATAGCCAAGGATGGCCGCCTGATCCTCGCTGCGGGTGCCGCACAGCCGCGCCGCGTCAACGGCGTCATATTCGCTCAGGCCGCGCGCCACGGGCGTGCCGCCCGGGCCGATGATGGCGACCAGATCGCCCCGCAGAAATCCGCCCGCCACACTGGTTACGCCGGCCGCCAAAAGGCTTTTGCCGCTGACCAGCGCTTTCACAGCCCCAGCATCGATACTGATATCGCCCTTGGCGGTTAGCCCGCCTGCGAGCCATGCCTTGCGCGCACCGGCACTGCGTTCCGCTGTAAACAAGGTGCCGCGCCCGGTTGCGGCAAGGGCCGCAAGCGGATGATCGATCCGGCCCGATGCAATCGCCAGCGCAATGCCCGCCCCGGTCGCGATTCGTGCGGCGGCGATTTTGGATGCCATACCGCCTGATCCCATGCCGGATGCGCTGTCCGCGCCCGCCATTGCCTCAATTGCGCCGTCAATCCGGTCGACCCGATTAATCAGCCGCGCACTGGCATGGGTTAGGGGGTTGGCATCGAACAGCCCGTCGACATCGGATAGCAGCACCACGCCCTGCGCGCCCGCCGCCTGCGCAATCCGCGCTGCCAGCCGGTCATTATCGCCAAACCGGATTTCCTCGGTCGCGACTGAATCATTCTCGTTCAGGATCGGCACCACCCCCAGCATCAACAGCCGGTTGAGCGTGGCCGAGGCATTCAGATAGCGCCGCCGGTCCTCCAGATCATCCAGCGTGACAAGCATCTGCGCGGCGGTGAGCGCCACAGCATCGAGCAGTTCCGCCCAAATCTGGCTCAGTGCGATCTGCCCGGTCGCAGCGGCAGCCTGCGCATCCTCCAGGCTGGCGCGCCCACCCTTGGGCAGTTTCAGCCGCCGGGCACCCAGCGCAATCGCGCCGGAGGATACAACCGCAATCTGCTGCCCCGCCTTGACCCGGTCTGCGATATCTGCGGCCAGCGTTGCCAGCCAATCGCGCCGCACCTGCCCGTCCGGCGTGACGAGCAGCGACGACCCGACCTTGATGATCAGGCGCGGGCAGGTGGTGGGGGAAAAGGCATCCATTGCCGGACAGCGTTAGCGTGGCGGCGAGATAAGGCCAATGGAGAAGCGCTCTTCGTCAGTTGCGCCCAAAAATCTCGCCATGGGGGATGATCAAGTTGAGCGACGGCAGATGCGCATCGACCGGCAGATCATGGCCAACGTCACTCCAACCGTTGGGACCAGTACGCTGAACGATCCGCAGCCGTTCGATCGCGATGTCGACGAAAACGACTGTGTCGACGCTTGGCAGCGCCTTATACTCATCGAGCTTCACCCGAAGGTCAGTGCGGGCAGTTCCGGCGGACAGGACTTCAAAGATGATCCGGGGATCGTCGAACGCCTTTAATTCATCGTTCTCCGGTCCATTCCGCCCGCAATAAACGGTGACGTCGGGATAGCGGATCGATCGACCATGCGTTCTTGTCGCCATATCGGCACTATAGGCAGTACAGCCCGTTCCACGCAGGCGCCGCGCGAGCGCGATCAGAATATTGGCCTGTACGGCGGCATGCCGTGCCGTTCCCCCCGCCATCATCCGGATCACGCCATCGTCAAGTTCAGCCTTGCGCTCCCCGAAATCGATGTCGAGGAACTCCTCAGCAGTCAAAAGCGGATAATCGGGATGCGTCGCCATGCGTTCCTTATACCATTCCAACCGACCGCCTGATAGCTGCCTTCAAATCGGCGACCATTCCGCCTGTTCCTCGGATGCGCCCGCAACCGGTGCGCCTTCAAGCGGGCCGATGGCGTCGACCAGCCGATCGAGCACCGCCGGAATGCCTTCGCCGCCCGCGCCGGACAGCAGCATCACTTCCGCCTTGCTGGCACGCTTTAGCTTGGTGGCGAGCTTTTTGATGTCGGCGGCGGGCAAGGCATCAATTTTGTTCAGGGCGATCACTTCCGGCTTGTCGATCAATCCGCCGCCGTAAGCATCAAGTTCTCCACGAACGATCCGGTAGTTTTCCACAGGGTTATCCTCGGTTGCATCCACAAGGTGGAGCAACACCTTGCACCGTTCGATATGGCCCAGGAACCGGTCGCCAATCCCTGCGCCGTCCGCCGCGCCCTCGATCAGGCCCGGAATGTCGGCGAGCACGAATTCGCGGTTGTGGTGGCTTACGACACCCAGTTGCGGGCGCGTGGTGGTGAACGGGTAATCGCCCACTTTCGCATTGGCATTGGTGGTGGCGTTGATGAAGGTCGATTTGCCCGCATTGGGCAGGCCCACCAAGCCGGCATCGGCGAGCAGTTTCAGCCGCAGCCACACCCAGCCCTCTTCGCCCGGCCAGCCCGTGCCATGCTGGCGCGGGGTGCGATTGGTGGAGGTTTTATAGCTGGCATTGCCGCGACCGCCATCGCCGCCGCGCATGAACACCGTGCGCTGGCCGGGAACGGTGAAGTCGGCAAGCACATGCTCACGATCTTCGCTTAGCACTTGCGTGCCAACCGGGACACGGATGATCAGGTCTTCGCCGCCCGCGCCGGTGCGGTTCTGACCGGCACCGCCCTTACCGCGCGGCGCACGGAAATGCTGGGTATAGCGAAAGTCGATCAGCGTGTTCAGCCCGGCGACCGCTTCAAAGATGATGTCGGCACCCTTGCCGCCATTGCCGCCATTGGGGCCACCATATTCGATGAATTTTTCACGGCGAAACGATACAGCGCCGGGGCCACCGGCGCCCGAACGGACGAAAATCTTGGCTTGATCGAGAAAATGCATGCGCGCTTCATAGCGCAATGCAGCATTTTATCCAGTGTGGCCCTAAACCTTGATCGGCAACCCGGCGGCGAGGCGGGACGCGATCAACTGCCGCGTGGCCAGTTCGCGGGCCATGCTGCGCGACAGGCCAAGCGCCTTGGCCATTGGCCCGCCAAGCAACGCATCGCCCAGCGCCATCAATACAAGCGTCAGTGTTTCTTCACGCAGGGCAGGGCCGTGCATTTCCTTGTCCTCAGCCAGCTGGTCGACCAGGCCGTGGATTGCCTCAAGGATCGGGTCTAACGCATCGACATTGCCGGACAGGATCATCCAACTGGCCAGCGCGCCCGCGCCCTCCTTGCCAAATGCGTCAAACGTCAGGTCCACCACTTCGCGCGGATCGTGATCGCCCGTGCGCGCCCGCATGATAGCAGCCGCGATTGTCGCGACGATGGTGCCCGCCATGTTAGTGATCAGCGCCTTTTGCAGCCCGGCCGCCGAACCGAAATGATGCAGCAAATTGGCATGGGTGCGCCCGATACGTGCAGCGACCGCCTTCAGCGTTACAGCCTGCGGCCCGGCCTCAAGCAGCAGGGCACGCGCAGCCTCCAACGCGTTGTCGCGGGATTCTTCGGGGGGCAGGCGGCGGCGGGCTATTGACACGGGTGTAAGTAATGCCTATTGACATGAGTGTAAGTTAATGTTTCAGATTCATTCTGTTCGGAGGTTTTTGTGGCGAAAGCAACCAGTCCTGACGATTTGACGATCACACCGCGCGATCTGCGATTTGGCCGGGGCAGCAAAATGGGCCGCTGGTGGCTGAACAATGATCCCTATGCGACCGCCTTTTATAATGCGCTTTCCGTCACCTTTCCCAAAGGCGAGGGCTATTTTATCGACAGCGTGCGCCAGTTTCGCGACGGCACGCCACCCAAGCTGACTGCCGAGATCAACGCCTTTATCAAGCAGGAAGTGGTCCATACGCGCGAGCATGTCGCGTTCAACCGGCATGTCGTTGATCAGGGCTATGACGTGACGCTGCTGGAACGCCATGTTGATGAGGCGCTGGCGCTGACCAAGGGACGTCCGGCGATTGCCAATCTGGCTGCCACCATGGCGCTGGAACATTTTACCGCGATCATCGCGCATGAACTTATCGCAACCCCTGCGCATCTGGCGGGCGGTGAGCAACAGCCAGCTTCCATGTGGCGTTGGCATGCTGCAGAGGAAATTGAGCATAAGGGGGTCGCTTATGACACCTGGCTGCACGCCACCCGCGATTGGCCGCGCTTCACCCGCTGGCGGGTCAAGGCGATCGTCATGCTGCTGACGACGTTCAAATTCTTTGAAGGCCGTCGCAAGGGCATGCTTGAACTGTTGCGCCAAGACGGGCTGACCGGCCCTGTCGTCTGGGCCAAGCTGGCCTGGTATGTGTTTGGCAACCCCGGCATGGGGCGCAAGGTGATGGGAGCGTGGGTGTCGTTTTTCCTCCCCGGTTTTCACCCATGGAACCATGATGACCGCAAGCTGATTGCGCTGGCGGAAAGCGATTATGAAGCGGCGGTCATGCCGCGAGCGGAAAGAGAATTAGCGGCGGCCTGACCCCTCGGGCGTTGCTGTTTATCCGTCCGGGCAGGGCATGGCCCCGCCCGGACGGTTTTTTATGTCACGCCGCCATGCGCTCCGGGTCTTCACACGACCCTTGCTCTGACAGGTCGAGTTCCAGCGTCGCGCATGGCTTGTCGATGCCGAGCGCCAAACAATGCCGCATTTCGACGCCCGTGGTGCGAAAGCCAAGCTTTGCGAGCACGCGCCCGGACGCGGGATTGTCCATGAAATGGCCCGATGTCAGCCGCTTCAGCCCCATTGCGTACCGCGCGATACCCAGCATCGCGTGGCCGGCCTCAGTGGCATAGCCGCGACCCCAGGCATCTGGGGTTAGCCAATAGCCAATCTCATGCGCGTCGCCGTCGGGATGAATGCCGATTCCGCCAACCAACCGCACATGACCGCCCTCATGCGCCAGAATGACGCGGCTGACCTCGCCCGGGCGAGATGTTTGCGAAAGCCAGTCGGCGGCGTGGTCGACCGTGTAGGGCCATGGCAGGCGCGCGAGCTTGAACGCTACCGCTTCATGCGCGATTGCGCTCGTCAGCGCAGGGGCGTCCTCTGGCCAGCCGGGGCGCAGCGTCAGTCTGGGTGTCCGAGCGAACATCAATACTCTCCTCGTCGGTCGGCTTGCCGCTCGCACGCCAGGATGACGTGTTCGCGACAAGGCTGATGAGGGAGCAAGAAAAAAAAGGGAGCCTGGGCGGACCCGGCTCCCTTGTTTGGTTGGCAGTGCCTGCGCGCTGCCCCGGATCACCCTGGTGGGTAACCCGGTTGGTTACCCGATGTTATTCGGCTGCAATCGCCATTGCCGGTGCTGCGACCGAGCAGAAGGTTCGGCCAAGTTTGCCCGAGTGGAATTCCACGCGACCTTCGATCAGCGCAAACAACGTGTGATCCTTGCCGATGCCGACATTGCGGCCCGGATAAAATTTGGTCCCGCGCTGACGCACCAGGATGTTGCCGGCGACAACTTCTTGTCCGCCGAACTTCTTCACGCCAAGGCGACGGCCTGCTGAGTCGCGACCGTTGCGCGAAGAGCCGCCTGCTTTCTTATGTGCCATTGTCTATCTTCCTCGAATTTTCGGTCGTCTTACGCTTCGGCGCTCTGGGCTTCGCCGTCAGGCGCTGCCTTCGTTGCCTTGGCGGGCTTCTTATCTTCGGCTGCACCGATGCTCAGGATCCGCAGGATCGTGTGCTGCTGGCGGTGGCCGTTGCGGCGGCGATAATTGTGGCGGCGGCGCTTTTTGAAGACGATAACCTTCTCGCCCTTTGCCTGCGCGATGATTTCGGCAGCGACCGTCAGGCCAGCAACCGACTTCAGTTCGGCGCCTTCGCCGGCCAACAGCACATCACCGAGCGTGATCGACGCACCGGCTTCACCGTCGAGCTTTTCGACGACGATCTTGTCTCCAGCGGCAACGCGGTATTGCTTGCCGCCCGTGCGCACGACTGCGAACATGGCTAAAATCTCTTTCCAATAGATCACCCCACGCACGGATGGCCGGCGCGGAAAGAAGGGCGACCTATGCGAAGGTCGTGATTCTGTCAACCACACAGGAGCATCGGACGGCAGGTTGGCCGCGTCAATGACGGCGAAATTGCCGACCGGGCGCCACGACGGCGATTCCATCGCTGTTATGTTGCTGCACAGCAACAGCCGCGTGACAATCGCATGACCATGGTAAACGCACTATTGTTACGCATCACCATAGCGCTAGGATATATTCGATACAGTTTTTGCTATTTTGACGAAATTTTTGGGGGGATTTTATGCGCATCCACTTATTGGCCCGCTTGGCTGTTTCGGCTTCGGTCATGGCGATTTCCCTGGCAGTGCCAGCGCACGCCCAATCGGCACCCGCTGCGGCGCAGGCAGCAGAGGATGAGGCGGATGACGCAGCCATTGTCGTTACCGGATCGCGCTTTGCCGGGCGGACCGCCGCTGACAGCACAGTGCCGATTGACGTGATCGCCGCCGAACAGCTCACGCGGGGCGGCGCAACCGAAACCAACAAGCTGCTGAACCAGCTCGTGCCTTCGTTCAACTTTCCCCAGCCGTCGCTGACCGACGGCACCGATTCGCTCCGCCCCGCCACGTTGCGCGGCTTGGCACCAGATCAAACATTGGTGCTGATCAACGGCAAGCGTCGCCATACCTCGGCGTTGCTCAACCTCAACGGCTCGGTTGGGCGTGGTTCGTCGGCGGTCGATCTCAACCAGATCCCTGCCGTTTCGATTGAGCGCATCGAAGTGCTGCGCGACGGCGCGTCGTCACAATATGGATCGGACGCAATTGCCGGTGTCATCAACATTCAGCTGAACAAGAAACCCGGTGTGCAGACGCTGGTCACCTATGGCCGGTATATCACAACGCTGGCAGGTGTTCGCGATGTGACCGGCGTTTTGGCGGGGCCAAACGGCATCCCGCTGATTGCAACCGCAGGCGGCGGCAACAACGATCTGCTGGCGCTGACCGATACCGGCCAGGACAAGACGATTGGCGACGGCAACACGGTGACAATAGCCGCACGGGTCGGCTTGCCCGTAGGCGATGACGGTTATCTCGTCTTTTCGGGCCAGTTCCGGGACCGCGACCCGACCAACCGGTCGGCCGCCGATCCGCGTCGCCAATATCCCACGATCGGCGATCCACGCGAACTGACGGTCAACCGTTTCAATCACCGCTATGGTGATGGCCAGGTCGAGGATTTCAACTTCTTCGTGAACGCCGGTTACGATCTGATGCCCGATATCGAGCTGTACGCTTTCGGCAGCTATGGCATTCGTGATGGCAATGGCGCTGGCTTTTTCCGCCGAGCCAATGATGCCCGTAATCGCGATTTCGCTGCCTCGACGACGACCTTCGTTCCCTTCTATGCCGATGGCTTCCTGCCGCTGATCAATTCGCAGATCGAGGACGTATCCGGTGCGGTTGGGCTGAAGGGTGAAATCGGCAACGGCGTTCTCGCTGATCTGTCGGTGGTCTACGGATCGAACCAGCTCGATTATCTCGTGTCGAACAGCTTCAACGTCTCGCTGGGCGGGATCAACAGCCCCCGGGTGTTCGATGCCGGTGGCATCGCGGCCGGGCAGACGGTGGTGAACCTCGATCTTAGCAAGCGGTTCGACGTCGGTTTTGTCGAAAGCTTTGGCATCGCGGTTGGTGGTGAATTCCGCGACGAGAACTTCAAGATCCGTGCGGGCCAAACATCGAGCTTCATCAACGGGCCATTCTCCGCCGTGCCGTTCAACGGTGCCGGTGGCGCGCAGGTGTTCCCGGGTTTCCGCCCGAACAATGCGGTTGACGTGTCGCGCAACAGCTTTGCCTTCTACGGCGAAATCGACACCAGCATCACCAAGACGCTGACGTTGCAGGTTGCCGGTCGTTACGAGCGCTTCTCGGATTTCGGCAGCACGGTGAATGGCAAGGTCGCCGCGCGCTGGGAATTCCTGCCCGGTTATGCAATTCGCGGATCGGTCTCGACTGGTTTCCGCGCGCCGAGCCTGGCACAGCAATTCTTCGCCACCACATCGACCAACAACGTCAACGGCACACTGATTGAAATCGGCACGTTCCCGGTTTCCGATCCTGTTGCCGTGGCGCTCGGATCGCGGCAGCTGGAAGCAGAAAAGGCGACCAACCTGGGCGGGGGGGTTGCGCTCAACCCGTTTGAAGGCTTCTCGCTGACGGCCGACTACTACAATATCCGCATTCGCGACCGCATTGTATTGACCGAAAATCTCCAGGGTGCAGCCGTGGTGTCCATCCTGAGCGCCGCTGGCATCAATAACGTCACCTCTGCCCGATTCTTCGTCAACGGTGTCAACACCAAGACGCAGGGCGTCGACATTGTCGCAACCTATGCGGCGCCTGATTTTGGCCTGGGCAATTTCCGCTTTACCGCCGGCTATAACTATAATGAGACGACGATCACGCGGCGTGCCGTGTTGCCGACGGTTCCTAATCAGATATTGTTCGGGCGCGTCGAATCACTCCGTCTCACCGATGGTCAGCCACAGGACAAACTGAACCTGTCGGTGGACTGGAGCCTGGATCGCTTCTCGGCCACGTTCCGCACCAATCGCTATGGATCGGTGCTCGCCGCCGGCAACACCGCGGCTACCGATTTCACGCTGACCCCAAAATGGGTCAGCGATGTGGAAGTTCGCGCGAAGATCTACCAGGGTATCGAACTCGCCGTTGGCGCTGACAATGTGTTCGACATCTATCCGGACCGCGTCCCGGCGGGCGGCGCGTTCGGCGTGAACGGTTTCTTCCTGCCTTATTCAAACCTGTCGCCTTTCGGCTTCAGCGGACGGTTCCTCTACGGCCGAATCTCCGCCGCCTTCTAGTCGTGGCGATATCGACAAAGTGAGAAAGGGGGCTGCGAAGCCCCCTTTTTTGTTCCAGCTGAGCTCATTGACGCACGTTGATGTTTTACGCTCTGTGCAGACGCACCACGGGTTGGAGGAGGCGCATCAATGACAAAATTTACGAGCCGGCTGGCCCAACGTGCCGATATTGATGCGCTGCGCGTGGTGATGCAGCGCGCAATCACTCAATTGCAAACGGACTTCCTAACCCCTGAACAAATCGCGGCCAGCCAGTTGGTGATGGGACTCGATACCCAACTTGTCACCGATCAAACCTATTTTGTGGTGGAAAGCGCAGGGACGATCGCGGGATGCGGCGGCTGGAGCTGGCGGGCCACACTGTATGGCGGGGATGACAGCATCGTGGTGCGCGCGCCACTGGCGCTTGATCCTGCACAGGACGCCGCCAAAATCCGGGCGATGTACACCGATCCCGCCTTTGCCAGGCGTGGCATTGGGCGGATGGTGTTGGGCTTGTGTGAAAACGCCGCGCGTGCCGCCGGATTTCGCCGTGCCGAGATGATGGCCACAATGGCAGGTGAGTTGCTATACCGCGCCGTCGGCTATCTGCCGGTTGAGGTGGTCAACTCAGCCCCCGTCAATGGCGTCACGGTGCCGCTGTTGCGGATGGAAAAGCGGCTTTAGCCCAACCCGGCCGCGCTAACCTTAGTGGCGGTGTTCACGCCGCAAATTGTACCGGCCATCGGCATAATCGGTAAACAGCCCGGAAATTGCGGGGTGATCGACCGGCTCTTCGCTGTCGTCGAGCACCAGATTCTGCTGGCTGACATAGGCAACATAGCTGCTTTCCACATTTTCGGCGAGCAGATGGTAAAAGGGCTGGTCCTTGCGCGGGCGGATATCGAGCGGGATCGCATCATACCATTCTTCGCTATTGGCAAAGACCGGGTCGACGTCAAAAATCACCCCGCGAAAATCAAAAACACGGTGCCGAACCACGTCGCCAATGGCAAAGTTTGCATGGGCAACCGGGGGCAGCACGATGCTGGAATCGGTGGGCAGGGCGGGGATGTGAGCGCGGTGCATGGGGGTAATCTAGTGGTTGTTCTGCGCTGCACAAGCGGCATGCTTGTATCGCGCGAATGATTGGGCTACGGCGCGCCCTCGTCGACCTGCGATTGTGCGTTTTTAGGCGCGTGATCGTGCGAAATTCCCTCACGGAGAGGTGGCAGAGAGGTCGAATGTACCGCACTCGAAATGCGGCGTGGGTGCAAGCTCACCGTGGGTTCGAATCCCACCCTCTCCGCCAGTTACCTATGTCTCGCAATGTCTAATCGATCCAAAGGGCTTAGGAAAACCTAGGCTTTCAGGCTTTCAGGCTTTCAGGCTTTCAGGCTTTACCTGTCCCTGACGCTGCCCTGCCATTCCCCACAAGCCCTAGATCAGTCCAGAATGTTAGCGGCCGCTCAATTGGACCAGGCTGACCGACGCTTGCCGGCCACTTGACTGCCCTCCACCCGTGGCGGTATCTGTGGATTGTCAAAGGGGGCTGCATGTCGTTGATCGAGCGGCTTTCGAGTAGAGAATTCGAAGTCGGGCTCTCGCCTGGGCAATTCATCTATTATTGGCTTGAGCGCGAGGCCTGTCACCGCTTTATGCGGCGCCCGCCTCCGGAATTGCCCGGCCCACGCTTGCTAAACCTGGGTTGCGGGCCGCATTTCTTCGAAGGCTGGATCAACGCCGACGATTATGCCTTTAAGCGCCGCATACGCGAGCGCCGATTTCGGCCCAACTGGCATCTGGATATCGCTCGGCCATGGGCGTGCCGCGACGGTTTTTTCGATGGCCTGTTTTGCGAACATGTGATCGAGCACCTTGCCTATTCGGAGGCCGTCCACGTATTTTGCGAGGCGTTTCGCAGCCTGAAGCCAGGGAGCTGGATTCGTATCAGCGTGCCCGATCTGGGAAAATATGTTCGCTACTACTCTAATGACAAACCCGGCTCTGACTTCAGGGAGTTTCCGGAACGCGCGCTCGCGATATCGTTCCTAACCCAGATGCACCTACACCGGTCGGCATGGGACGCAGCGTTGATGGTGCGGGTGCTTCAAGAAGTGGGCTTTGTCGACGCGCGGGAGGCGGGGTTCGGCGAGGGTTCTGATCCGCAGATCATCCGGGACGACCCCGACAAGGCGCATGAAAGCCTTTATGTGGAGGCGCGGAGGCCTTGATCTGTTGCCGGCTGCCAGAAACCGGCTAGGCCGTCGCTATGTCGACCAGCATCGGAGCCTAGTCTAAAAACAGGGTGACGGACTGGCGTTGTGGGAATTTGTGTGGGAGCAATTTTTCGAACCCGTAAAAAACTGACCAATAATAGGTACCGATAGACTAGATTCTGCGGGCACCCTGTCCGCCAATCTAGAATATTGCTGGGCACCGCGTCCGTCAGCGTCTGACCTTCTCGAACAGGTCGATGAGCTCGCTGAACTTGGCGCGCTGCTCGGTTGCGTCGCCCGATGCGATCGCCTCTGCCACACAGCACGCTGCGTGATCCTTCAGGATTTCGCTCTCTGCCTTTACCAACGCCGCCTTCACGGCTTGCACCTGATGCAGAATGTCGATGCAATAGCGATCGTCCGACACCATCTGCGCGACCCCGCGTACTTGCCCCTCGATCCGTTTCAGGCGGTTGACGATGTCGACCTTGTGCTTTCCCATCGTGTGCAGTCCCCGGCTTGAATACCTATGGGGGGTATAGTATCAGGCGTCGGAAGGATCGGCAACATCATGAAGCATGACATCTCTCGGCGAAGCGTCCTTGGCAGTCTTGGTCTTGGGGCATCGCTGCTCGCCACACCCGCATGGGCGCGTGGCCAGAATATGCATGCCGGGCATGGGGGACATGGCGGCGGGAGTGGGGGCAAAAAGCTGATCCCGGCGGGTTTCGACGAAGTGTCTGGCGATGTCATCAATCTCAGCATCGGTGCCGGCCACCGGATTATCGAAGGGCGGCGTGGTCCCGGCGTTGCGGTGAATGGCAGCGTGCCGGGTCCGCTGATCCGGCTGAGGGAAGGGCAAAATATCCGCCTGAACGTCATCAACACGCTTGATGTGGATAGCTCGGTTCACTGGCACGGGCTGCTGGTGCCGTTCCAATATGATGGCGTGCCGGGCATCAGCTTCCCTGGCATTTCCCCCGGCCAGACGTTTGCTTACGAATTTGCGGTCCGGCAATCCGGCACCTATTGGTATCACAGCCATTCCGGGCTGCAGGAGCAATCCGGGCACTATGGGCCGATGATCATCGAGCCGCGTGGCGGAGACAAGGTCCGCGTCGACCGCGACTATATCCTGCTGCTCAGCGAATTCACCACGCTCGACCCGCATTTTATCATGAAACGGCTGCGCACGGGCGGGGGCTATTTCAACTATCGCCAGAATACGCTGACCGATGACTATCCGATGTCAGCCGAGGAACGGCGGATGTGGGGCAAAATGCGGATGATGCCCACCGATATCGCCGATATTGGCGCGCCCACCTATCGTTTCCTCGCCAACGGGCGCGGGCCGTCTGAGGGGATGGAGTATCTGTTTCGCCCGGGTGAACGGGTGCGGCTGCGCATCATCAACGGATCGTCGCAAAGTTTTTTCAATGTCCGCATTCCCGGCCTGTCGATGACGGTGGTGGCAAGTGATGGTCAGCCGGTGCGCCCGGTTGAGGTTGATGAATTCCAGATCGGCACGGCCGAAACCTATGATGTGATCGTCGAGCCCGGCGCCGGTGTGGGCGCGGCGGCGGCCTATAGCATCGTCGCTGAATCGATGGAGCGGTCGGGCATGGCGCTGGCGACGCTGGCCAGCGCGCCGGGCGCGCGCGCTGCTGTGCCTGCGCTGCGGGCACCGCCCGTTCTTACCATGGGTGACATGGGGATGAATCACGGCGGTCGTATGAATAACGGCGCAATGGACCATGGCTCAATGGCCCATGGCAGCGCGCCTTCGGCCAAAGCCAGTCCGGACATGGCGATGAGCATGGACGGCATGAAGATGCGCGATACCACACTGTTGCCCCCCGATGTCGCGATCGGGCCGGGCATCGACATGGTATCGATGGCACCGGTCGACAAAATGGACGATCCGGGCCTGGGGCTGCGCGACGTGCAGCACCGGGTTTTGAACTACGCCATGCTGGCCGCGCGCGATCCGCATACCGAGGTGCGCGAGCCTTCGCGGCTGCTGGAGCTTCATCTGACCGGCAATATGGAACGCTATATGTGGTCGTTTGATGGGCGCATGTATTCGGCGGTCAGCGATATCCCCATTCGTTTCGCCTGGAACGAACGCGTCCGGGTAAAGCTCATCAACAATACGATGATGGCGCATCCCATCCACCTGCACGGCATGTTCTTTGAAATGGTCAATGGCCAGCCCGCCGCGTCGCAGCCCCGCAAAAACACCATGATCGTTCAACCCGGTGCCAGCGCGCAGTTTGATCTCACCGCGAATGAACCCGGCGACTGGGCGTTTCATTGCCATCTCCTCTACCACATGCACGGCGGGATGATGCAGACGGTGACCGTTGCGGGGCCAGGAGCAGTGACGTAATGCGCACGGCCTTGCGGGGTGCCGCAACGGCGGTTGCGGTGTCGTTTACAGCGCCTGCACTGGCGCAGGATCATGGCGGGCACGCGGCGCACGCTGCGCACGGGGCGCCAAAGCCGGCGAGCCAGGCTGCTGCGGCCCCGGTTAGTGATCCGCATGCCGGCCATGCCATGCCGCCCCCGCAACCCGTGCAGCCGCCACCACAGTCTGATCCGCATGCGGGCCATCCCATGCCAGCCGCGCAAGCAACGGTATCTGCCGGCGCCGATGCCATGACGGGTGTTGATCACGGCGAAGCCGCTGCGCCGTCCCCGGGCCCCGAAATGGAAACCCCGCCGCCGCCTGAGACAGGCAGCGGGCCGCCCCGCGCGGCCGATGCGATTTGGGGTGCAGATGCGATGCGCCCATCGCGTCGCGAATTGCAGAAAATGCACGGCGACTACCCGCTTCTATGGCTTCAGGCGGATCGCTTTGAAACGCAAATCGGCGATGGCGCTGACGGCTATCTGTGGGACGTGCAGGGTTATTATGGCGGCCCGACAAATCGTTTCTGGTTCAAGAGCGAAGGCGAGGGAGGGTTCGGTAAGCAGATCGACGACGCCGAGTTTCAAGTGCTTTACGCGCAGGCGATTGCGCCGTTTTTTGATGTGCAGGCAGGATTGCGGCACGACGTTGCCGGACCGGACACGACCTATGCTGTGCTTGGGATACAGGGCCTTGCGCCCTATATGTTTGAACTCGATGCCGCCCTGTTCCTGTCGCACCGCGGGGACCTTACCGCCCGCGTGGAGGCTGAGCTTGACCAGCGGATCACCCAGCGCCTGATCGTGCAGCCGCGTGCCGAGCTTAACCTTGCGGCGCAAGACGTACCGCAACTCGGCATTGGTGCGGGGCTCGACAGCATCGAGATCGGGGTTCGGCTCCGCTATGAAATTGTTCGGGAATTCGCACCCTATATTGGTGTGGAACAGCAATGGCGCACTGGCCGCGGGGCAGGCTATGCGCGCGCCGCCGGGGATGGCCCCAGCGCGACCAGGTTCATTATCGGCGTGCGGTTGTGGCTTTGATTCCGGTATATTTTGAAAGGAGCGATTACATGCGTTCACATTTTCCGTTCGCCACCCTGATTGCGCCGGCGCTATCGGCTTTGTTGGCACCAACAGCGGCTGTTGCGCAGGCGCGCGTTGTCGCCTCTACCCCTGTTGAGGGCGCCACAGTTGCGCGGCCGCGCACGGTCGCGCTAACATTCAGCGAGGCGATGTTGCCGCCCAGCGTGGCGACCAGCATTGTGATGACCGCAATGCCCGGCATGGCTGATCACCCGCCGATGACGATCCGCAATTTTCAATCAGCATGGTCGAACGAGAATCGCACCATCACGCTCACGCTGCGTCAGCCGTTGGTGATCGGTTCCTATGATTTGCGGTGGCAGGCGGCGGCCGCAGACGGCCGCCGGATGACCGGGAAGATTAGTTTTTCGGTTAAATGAACGGGTGAAGCTGGCGGCATGCGCATGGCGCTCCGCTTTGCCGAACATACGTCAAACACCCGGCTGGTAAGCGGCGCGCAGGCACCCCGCACGCGGCACTGGCCGTTGCATGCGCGCGCGTCTGTGCTTGCTCGCGCGGCTTGCGGCGATTAGGTTCGCGCTTCGTTCCGTTGAAAGGCTGGCTGTGGACCCGTTGGTAATCATCTTTGTGTTGGTGTTGCTGGTCTTGGGGCTGGGAATCGGCTGGGTGCTGGGCGGGCGCGGCGCGGCGCAGGCGCGGGCTGAGCGTGATACCCGTACCGAAGAGTTTCGGCGCGCCATCACCGATCTGGCCGGCGCAGAGGAGCGCGCCAAGGGCGTCGCCAGCCTGGCCGCATCGCTGGAACAGGTGCGCGAGGAGCGCGATGCAGCACGAACCGATCTTGCCACGCTGAAGGCGCAGGCCGGGGCTTTCGAGCAGCGGCTGGCCGAACTGCGCGAGGCCAAGGAGATGATGGCGGCGCAATTTGCCGATGTCTCCAACCGGCTGCTGAGCGAGGCGCAGGAGAATTTCCTGAAGCGCGCCGATGAACGCTTCAAGCAATCGGAGGAAACGGCGGGGCAAAATCTGCGGTCGATGCTGCAACCGGTCAGCGACCGGCTGACGCGCTATGAGGAAACGGTGAAGCAGGTTGAGGTTGATCGCAGCAGTGCGTTTGATCAGTTGAAGGGCCAGCTGGAGGGGCTGCGGATCGGCCAGGAAAAGGTGTCGAGCGAGGCGGCAAAGCTGGTCAATTCGCTGCGCAATGCGCCCAAATCGCGCGGGCGCTGGGGCGAGCAGCAGTTGAAAAACGTGCTGGAGACGTGCGGGCTGGCCGAACATACCGACTTCCAGACCGAAGTGAGCGTTGCGGGCGGCGATGATGAAGGCGGGCGGCTGCGCCCCGACGCCATCGTGCGCGTGCCGGGCGGTCGGGCGCTGGTGATCGACGCAAAGGTGTCGCTCAACGCCTATCAGGATGCGTTTGGCGCGGTGGATGAGGCAGAGCGACTAAAGGGGCTGGCGCTCCACGCTGCATCGATGCGGGCGCATGTGAATGGCTTGGGTAATAAAGCCTATTGGAGCCAGTTCGCCGATGCGCCCGATTATGTGATCATGTTCGTGCCGGGTGAGCACTTCCTGTCGGCGGCGCTGGAGCATGATCCGACGCTGTGGGATTTCGCGTTTGAAAAGCGCGTGCTGCTGGCGACCCCCACCAATCTAATCGCCATCGCGCGCACTGTATCGGCGGTGTGGCGGCAGGAAAAACTCGCCAAGGAAGCGCGCCAGATCGGCGAGCTCGGCAAGGAGCTGTATGATCGGCTGGCCAAGGCGGCGGGCGATTTGCGCAAGGTGGGCGGCGGGCTGACCAGCGCGGTGAATAACTACAACAGCTTCGTCTCAAGCTTCGAAAGCCGCGCGCTGGTGACCGCCCGCAAATTCCGCGACCTGAACATAGAGGCCGGCGCGCGCGACATCGAAGAAGTCCCCCCGGTGGAGGCACTCGCCCGGTACGGCGATGCGCTGCCGCTGATCGAGGACCTGGGTGAGGCGGTGGAGTAGCGCTTCACGAGTGCCCCTTCTCGAAAGAGGCGGCCCCCGCAGCGCATTTACGCTACAGGGGCCCGCGCTCAGTTGGGTGAATTACTTGACGATGATTGTAACGCCCTGCGCTGCCCAGCCTTCGCGGGTGAGGCACATCGTAACGGTTTTGCGCGTTTCACGGTCCTTGGACGGCATGCAAAGCTTGCTGCTGTCGTCCTTTAGGGCGCGGGCGGAAACAGTAATCGTTTCGGGCTTGGGTTCTTTGGGCGCGGCGAGGGCAGGGTAGGCGGTGGCGCTCAGCGCAAGGCCGAGCAAGGTAGCGCGAACGATCAAGCGTGCAGGGGAAGAAGCGGGTGACATGGGCGGGATATCCTTATGCGGTGTAACACAGGCGAGCAAAAGGCCTGCAGCTGTACTACTGCAGTAATGATGCCAAACACTTAAGTGTCTGATATATATACGATGTGGAGGATTTTGATCTAGCTCTGCCGATGCAGCCATGCCAATGATCGGCGCATTTTGCGACATTATCGTACATTTGGAACGGAAATATCAAAAGCACCCGCGCGCGTTATCGCCGCCCCAGCACCTCATACGCCATCACGGCTGTCGCCACTGCCGCGTTGAGGCTGTCGGCCTTGCCCAGCATCGGGATTTTGACGAGCAGGTCGCACGCCGCCGCATAGTCATCGGGCATGCCCTGCGCTTCGTTGCCGGTCAGCAGGAAGGTGGGTTTGGTGTAGGTCGCGGCGCGGTAATTGGTGTCGGTATCCAGGCTAAGGCCCACCAGCTGCCCCGGCCCGGCGCGCAGCCAGGGGAGGAATTCGGGCCATTCGCACTGCACCACTGGCACCGTGAACAGCGCCCCCATGCTCGCGCGCACCGCCTCTAGCGAGAACGGGTCAACACAGTCGCCGATCAGGATAAGCCCGCCTGCACCCACCGCATCACCGGTGCGCAAGATGGTGCCCAGATTGCCGGGATCGCGCAGCCGTTCGGCCACCAGCCAGATATCCGCACTCGCCCGGTCAAGCGAGGCCAGCGCGCGCGAAAATTCGGCAAACACGCCCACGACCGCCTGCGGGTTATCCTTGCCCGATAATTTCGACAGGATGTCTGGCACCGTCTCAATCGCCTCGCCGCCGTTCGCCTCAACATCGGCGATCAGCGCGCGGACCAGCGGGTGATCAGCACTGTCGCGCGCATAGAAAAGATAGTGCGGCAGCCGCCCGGTCTCGCGCGCCTCAGTAAGGATGCGCAGCCCCTCGGCCAGAAACAGCCCTTCCTCGCGGCGATGGCGCTTGTCGCGAAGGTTGCGGATTCGCTTGATCAGCGGGTTGGAATAGGCGGTAATTTCACGCGGCATTGGCGGGGTTAATCCTCGCCGAACTTGGCCTCGACCAGCTCGGCCAGTGCATCAACGGTGGCCTGCGCGCCTTCGCCTTCGGCGCTGATCGTAATGTGATCGCCCATCGCCGCGCCCAGCATCATCAGTCCCATGATCGACGTGCCGGTAACCGGCGAACCATCCTTCACGACCGCGACTTCAACCGGCTGCGCTGACGCCAGCGTAACGAACTTCGCGCTCGCCCGGGCGTGCAGGCCGCGACGATTGGTAATGGTAACGGTGCGGGCAATTTTGGTCACGCTGCGGCTTCGCCCAACACTTCGGACGCAACCGAGATATATTTACGCCCCGCTTCCCGCGCGGCGGCGACGGCATCGTTAACCTTCATCGATTTGCGCGCACCTTCCAGGCGGATCAGCATGGGCAGGTTAATGCCCGCGATCACTTCTACCCGGCCCGTTTCCATCAGCGAGATGGCCAGATTAGACGGCGTGCCGCCAAACAAATCGGTCAGCACAATCACGCCCTGGCCGGTTTCCACTTCGGTAATGGCGGCGGCAATGTCTGCGCGCCGGCCCTCCATATCATCCTCTGGACCGATCGAAATCGTGGCAATGCGCTCCTGCTTGCCGACGACGTGTTCCATCGCCGTCACAAATTCCTCGGCCAGACGGCCATGGGTAACGAGTACCAGCCCGATCATCGCCGCCCGATCACTTCAGCATAATCCCCGTTTTCACCATATCTGTGGCCGTCATACGATCACCGGTATCGTCGGCGCGCCTTCAAGCGCGTCCTGCGATGCCGCCGCCAAATCGCGGTGCGTAACCGTGGGCGAAAATCCCGCGCCGTGCAACTGCTTCGCCATGCGTTCGGCAACATGCACTGATCTGTGCCTCCCCCCGGTACAGCCGAACGCTATGGTAACATAGGATTTTCCTTCGGCGCGGTAGCGTGGCAGCAATAACAGGATCAACGCATCAATTGCGGCCATGGCGGCATCATAGGCCGGATCGGCGGCGACATAGGCGCTCACGTCTGCGTCAAGGCCGGTGCCGGGGCGCAGCGCATCGTCCCAGTGCGGGTTGCGCAGAAAACGCATGTCGAGCACCAGATCGGCATTGCGCGGCAGCCCGCGCGCAAAGCCGAACGACATGACCGATAATGTGGGTGCGCCCAGGCCGTCGCGCCCAAAACTGGCGCGAATCTGTTGCGCCAGCGCGTTGCTCGACAGATCGGTCGTATCGATCAGCCGATTCGCCCAGCGCCGCAGCGGGGCCAGCAGCTCACGCTCGCGCGCGATGCCGTCCGATGCTGGCCGATCCAGCGCCAGCGGGTGCCGCCGCCGCGTTTCCGAATAGCGCCGTTCCAGCTCGCCGCCCGCGCAATCGAGGAACAGCGTGCCAATGTCATGCCCGTGATCGGCCTGGAGCTTTTTGATGCGTTTGACGATCTTGTCGGGATCAAAGCCGCGCGTTTGTGCGCCGATGCCAATTGCTAGCGGTCGATCATCTTCGCCTGATCCTGCCGGCAATTCGGTCGATAACAGCCGATCGAGCAGCAGCAGCGGCAGATTATCCACCACTTCCCAGCCCAAATCCTCCAGCGTTTTCAGCGTGGTCGATTTGCCTGCGCCCGACATGCCGGTAACCAGCAGGATATGCTTGGGTGACGGGGTCATGGCGTGGATGACGCAAGGCGCTTCAGCGCCAGCTCAACCTTGATCGGGACGGATGCGTCATGCCCGTTCATCGCCACGACCGGCACGTCGACGCCCGCGATCCGGCGCGTCTGGGGTTCGGGCGGCATCCGTTCGACTTCGTCGACCAGTTCGATCAGCAGGGAAACGGCCACCCGGTCACGATACGGCATGTCCACTATGCCCAGCCCGCGTACCTCGATTTTACCGGCAATGGTGGCGGGCGGGGTGGCGAGCAGCTTGCGGGCAGATCGCATCAACACGGTGTAATCATCGCTGACCAGCGCTGCGCCGCGATCAATCAGCCGCAGCGCCAGATCGGATTTCCCCGCGCCGGATCGCCCCTCGATCAGCACGGCATGCTCGCCAATCGCGACGCATGATGCGTGGAGTGTTTCAGAAGAAACAATGGCCATTACGGCTCCTGATCCAAAGCGTGCGAAGGTCGAAAGCGTACTAAATCAATGCGTTTCGGCGCAAGGCAATCTGACAACAAAGCGTGCGCCGCTCAGGGCATCATGGCGCGATTCGACCGCGATTTCGCCTTGATGGCCCTCAACGATGGTCCGCGCAATGGCAAGGCCTAGCCCGGAATGCTTGCCAAATTCTTCATTTTCGGGGCGGATTGACTGGAAACGCCGAAACACCTGGTCACGCGCTTCGGGGGGAACGCCGGGGCCGGCATCTTCCACTTCCACCACTATGTCGCGGCCGTCGCGCTCCACCCCGATGCCGATCAGGCCATTGTCGGGGGAAAAGGATATGGCATTGTCGATCAGGTTTTCGAACACGCGTTCGAGCCGCCCATCCTCGCCCATGATCACCACCGGCCCGTCGATGCGGCGATCAAACTGCAACTGCACCCCGCGTTCAATGCCGCGATCGGTGCGCGCGGCCAGCAAAGCGCCGATCATCGCGCCGATATCAACAGGCTCAAATTTCGCGCGGCTCAGCTGGGCGTCAAGCCGTGATGCCTCCGATATGTCGCTGATCAGCCGATCAAGCCGGTGCACATCGTCACGCACAATCGCCAGCAGCCGCGCCTGCAACGCTGGATCGCGCACATTGCCCAGCCCCTCAACCGCCGATCGCAGCGAGGCGAGCGGGTTTTTCATTTCGTGCGTCACGTCGGCGGCAAAAGCCTCTGTGGCGTCGATCCGCGCGCGCAGCGCCTGGCTCATATCCGAAAGCGCGCGCGCCAACATGCCAATTTCGTCCCCGCGAGAGGGGAGGCGGGGCACCACGACTTCGCGGGCACGCCCCAAACGCACACGTACCGCGGCGCGCGCCAGGCGTCGCAAGGGACGGACGATGGTCCGGGCCAAAAACAGCGACAACAAAATCGATGCGATCGTCACCACCAACAGCACGATGCTGAGCCGGAATCGCTCGATCCGCACCGTTGCGGTAATGTCGCGCGCGTTCACCGCCGTCATCACCGCTTCATTTCCCGGCAGGGGCGCGGCGGCGGTGATGACGGGCGTGCGATCCGGCGCGCGCCATACCGTGGCCACCGGCGCATGGCTGCGCTGTGCGGCCGGCACGTCCGGCCATGTCTGGCCGATGCGGCGTTCGCGGTACAATGGCGCGCGTTCAGCGCCCACGACCGTATCGATCATGGCATCCAGAAACCGGCCTGCCGTGGGGCCCCAGCCTTCCTTGTCGGGATCGATCAGCGCGAAATTACGCAGGCCCATCGCCCGCGTATCCCGGGTCTGCGCGCCCTGTGCGTCGAACAGGCGAATGCGCGTGCCCGTGCTCTGCGCGAGTTCAAGCGCCAGGGCGGGCCGCCGATCAGCGCTGGCGGCAGCCAGGGCCTCGCCAATCAGCCGCGCCTCGCGCTCCGCCTGGGCCACGCGGCTGTCGACGATTCGGCTGCGATAGCTGTCGAGGTAGAAAAATCCGCCCGCCAGCATCGCCAGCGCAAAAATGTTGACCGCGAGGATGCGCCGGGTGAGCGAAACCCGGCCCGACCAGCGCAACGACAGGTCGTTATCATTCTCGTCATTCTTCCGAGAATCGATAGCCTGCGCCATATAGCGTCTCAATCGCATCGAATTCCGGAGCCACTTGGCGGAATTTGCGGCGAACGCGTTTAATATGGCTGTCGATCGTCCGGTCATCGACATAGATGTCGTCCTGATAAGCCGCGTCCATAAGCTGGTTGCGAGTCTTCACGATTCCCGGCCGCTGCGCCAGCGTTTCCAGGATAAGAAATTCGGTAACCGTCAGCGTGACGGGCAAATCTTCCCATGTCACGCGGTGGCGCGCCGGGTCCATCGCCAGCCGACCGCGCTGTAGAATTTCGGTTGGCGCGGCCTCTTCACCGGGCGCGGGTGGCTTGGTCAGCTCGGCGCGGCGCAGGATGGCGCGGATGCGCGCGATCAGCAGCCGCTGCGAAAATGGCTTGGCGATATAGTCGTCCGCGCCCATCGCCAGCCCCAGCGCCTCGTCCAGCTCGTCATCCTTGCTGGTCAGGAAGATCACCGGCAGCGCGCTTTTCTCGCGCAGGCGGCGTAGCAGCTCCAGCCCGTCCATGCGCGGCATTTTGATGTCAAAGATCGCCAGATCGGGTGGGTTGTCGATCAACGCCTTCAGCGCGGTTTCTCCATCGGAATAGACCCGCGTCAGAAACCCTTCGGCCTGCAGCGCGATCGACACCGAGGTGAGGATGTTGCGATCATCATCGACGAGCGCGATTGTAGCCGTCATCGGCAACCAAATCCTTTGTTACAGCCAAACGACTTAGGCCAAAGCGCGATGCGGCTCAACTGCCCCGAGTGCGAGCCGAGTGCGAGCCGCGCGGGGGCCGCGTGCGGGCCGACGGCGATTGGCCTATCGCCGCACTGTTTGACCGGCTGCTCGATGGGCGATATGCGCGACGATATTAAGATTTATCGCTGCAAGCGATGCCGCTTTTCAGGAGAGAATATCGTGACTGAGCGTACCCCCCATAAGGGCCTGGAGGCCCAGGGTTTCGCCACCAATGCGCAGGTTCACTGGAATCTGATCACCCCGCCGCTGGTCGAACAGGCGATTGCGCGTGGTGAAGGGCATCTCGCCAATGGCGGCGCGCTGGTGGTTGCAACGGGCGCGAAAACGGGTCGATCGGCGACGGATAAGTTCATCGTGCGCGATGCCGAAACGGAAAACACCGTCTGGTGGGGCAAATCAAACGCCGCGATGGACCCGGCCCATTTTGCCGCGCTGAAAGCCGATTTCGTGGCGGCGCTGGCGCAAAAGGACACGCTGTTCGTGCAGGATCTGTTTGGCGGGTCGCAGCCTGAACACCGTGTGCGGGTGCGCGTCATTAACGAGCTGGCGTGGCACAATCTGTTCATTCGCACGATGCTGGTTCGGCCTGAGGAATCCGCGCTGCCGGGTTTTGACCCTGAATATACCATTATCGATCTGCCCAGCTTCCGCGCAGACCCTGCGCGCCACGGCTGCCGCAGCGAAACCGTGATCGCGGTGAACTTCACCGAAAAGCTGATCCTGATCGGCGGCACCGCTTATGCGGGTGAGATGAAGAAGAGCGTGTTTGGGCTGCTCAACTATCTGCTGCCTGTCGACGGCATTATGCCGATGCATTGTTCCGCCAATATCGGCCCCAAGGGCGATACTGCGGTGTTTTTCGGGCTGTCTGGCACCGGCAAGACGACGCTGAGCGCCGATGCCAGCCGCACGCTGATTGGCGATGACGAACATGGCTGGTCCGACACGGCTGTCTTTAACTTCGAAGGCGGTTGCTATGCCAAGATGATCCGCTTGTCGGCAGATGCCGAACCGGAAATCTATGCGACCACCAAGCGGTTCGGCACGGTGCTGGAAAATGTGGTGATGAACGCAGACACGCGTGAGCTTGATCTCGATGATGCGACATTGGCTGAGAACAGCCGGGGTTCATACCCGATTGATTTCATCCCCAATGCGTCCGAACATAATATGGGCCCAGTGCCGCAGAATATCGTGATGCTGACGGCGGACGCGTATGGCGTATTGCCGCCCATCGCCAAGCTGACGCCCGATCAGGCAATGTACCATTTCCTGTCGGGCTACACCGCGCGCGTTGCCGGCACCGAAATTGGCGTGACAGAGCCTGATGCGACCTTTTCCACCTGTTTTGGTGCGCCCTTCATGCCGCGCCACCCGAGCGTTTACGGCAATCTGCTGAAGGAGCGGATCGCCAAGGGCGGGGTCGATTGCTGGTTGGTCAACACCGGCTGGACCGGCGGCAAGGCGACGATGCCGGGGATCAGCCGCATGCCGATCAAGGCGACGCGCGCGCTGCTCAATGCGGCACTCGACGGCAGCCTGAACGACGCCGAATTCCGCACCGATCCCAATTTCGGGTTCAAGGTGCCGACCAGCGTGCCGGGTGTCGACAGCGCCATCCTCGATCCGCGCGAAGCCTGGGCGGACAAGCAAGCCTATGACGCGACTGCCGCCAAGCTGGTCGATCAATTCGTCGAAAACTTCGCGCAATTCGCAGACCATGTCGACGAAGGCGTTCGACAATGTGCGCCCAAGGTAAGCCAACCCGCCTGACCGGCCCGATCATCCGGGCCTTCGCAACAGAAAGCCCGAATCATGACCGACCCGATACCCGCCCTGCCACCCCGCCTGTTCGAGTCCGACGCCGCAGTCCGGCACGTCGGGCAGGGGCTGTTGGCACGCACGCTGCCGCGCCCGGAATGGACGCATGAAGGACATCTGGCAGCGACGATGTGGCTGGTGGTTGAGCGACCCGATATCGACCTGGACGCCGATCTGCGCGGCATTATCTCTGCCTATAATGAAAGCGTGGGTGGGGTGAATGATGCGGCGCAGGGGTATCACCACACGATCACCTGCTGCTTCTTGAATGCCGTGCGCGACCATGCCCGCGAAACCGCCGGGCAGGGGCTGGCCGAACGCGTCAATGCACTGCTGCTGTCGCCGAGAGGCCAGCGCGACTGGCCGCTGCGGTTCTATACGCGCGAACTCTTGTTCTCGGTTGAGGCGCGGCTGGGGTTTGTCGCGGGCGATGTGGTCGGCGCGCAGTGACCAATTGAGGGCGCAATACTGGGGTAAACTAAGCCTGTTGCTGCGCTGCAAAGACTGATAATGTTCTTTTTATGTACCATAAATTTCAACCGTCACGCGCGGCTGCGTTGGCGGCGTTAGAAGCATTTTTGCCGCAGGCCGGGCGTCGTTACACCGAACAGCGCAATTTCGATCATGGGCCTGATAATCGTGCCAACATATCAATGCTGTCGCCCTATATCCGGCATCGGATGATCACCGAGCAGGAGGTGATCAAGCGCGTGCTGAGCCGCCACCGTTTCGCCGATGCGGAAAAATTTATTCAAGAGGTTTGCTGGCGAACCTATTGGAAGGGCTGGCTGCAAATGCGGCCATCCGTCTGGGCGCAATATCAGGCAGATGTTGCCAGCTTATCCCGGCCTGCGGGCTATGACGCCGCTTGTGCAGGCACGACCGGGATTGCGTGTTTTGATGCTTGGGCGGATGAGCTGAAGCAGACCGGCTACCTCCACAATCATGCGCGGATGTGGTTTGCCAGCCTTTGGATTTTTACGCTGGGCCTGCCGTGGCAACTGGGCGCGGATTTCTTTTACCACCATTTGCTGGATGGCGATCCGGCATCGAACACGCTGTCATGGCGCTGGGTGGCCGGTTTGCAGACGGCGGGCAAAACCTATCTGGCGCAGGCCGATAACATCGCCAAATTCACCAATGGGCGCTTTTCGCCAAAGCCCTTTGTCCATGGCCCGGGGCCGCTGATGGAAATGCCAATTGCCCCAACGCCGATTCCGGCCGCGTTGCCGCTGCCAAAGGGCGCTGTTGGCCTGTTGCTGACCGAGGAGGATTTGCATCCCGAGAGCCTTGATCTTGGCAGCTTGCGCATAACGGCATTGGCCGCCGCGACCCTGCCCCCAACCCGGTCCGCGATGGTCAGCGGGTTTGCCAAAGCGGCGCTGGGTGAGGCGCTTGCGCGCAGTGCAGCGCTGTCGCGGGCATCCAGTACCATGCTAACCAGTTTCGAAAGTGATGATGTGATTGCATGGGCGCAGGCGCACAAGCTGAAAGCCATTGTCACGCCCTTTGCGCCCACCGGCCCGGTCAGCGATCAACTGGCAGCAATCGCGCCCGTGCTTGCGGCTGCCGGAATCGCGTTGGTGCCCGTGCGGCGCGATTGGGACAGCGCGGCCTGGCCGCATGCGGCAAAGGGATTTTTCGCCTTTAAGGAAAAGATACCCGGGTTGATCGGGGCTTGATCGGGGCTTGATCGGGGCATGACGGTTGGTTGACGACCGAGCAGCGTAACACTGGCACCGCGCGGTTAACCGGCAAACCCGATAAAGGTCGTGGCTTCTTCGACCGGGCGTCGCTCTGATACCACGGCATTGGCGGGGAAGTCGTGATCGGGCCAGCCCAGCGCGATGCTTTTCATGATGACCTGATCGGCGGGAATGCCGGCATGTTCGCGCACGACGGGGGATTGCATGATGCCCTGGCTGTTGATCACCGTGCCCAAGCCGCGCGACCATGCCGCGTTGACCAGCGCGGTGGCAACCGCGCCGCAATCAAAGGCGGTATCGTCGCTGCCCGCCAGATCGCGGTCATAGGTGATGATGACGCACACAGGCGCGTCGAACTGGCGAAACCCCCGCAACACCCAATCGGTGCGCGCAGCCTGATCGTCACGGGCGATCCCCATGGCGGTAAAAAGCTGCTTGGCAACGCCAATCTGGCGTTCACGGTGCGGCCCGGCAAAGGCTTGTCCGGTCCGAAACTCGCGCGATTGCGGCACGCCGGCCACCATCCGTTCGGTATTCCCGGCGCGGATCCGGTCCAGCGCCTCACCCGTGATCACATAGAAATGATAGGGCTGGGTGTTCATTGATGAAGGCGCGCGCATCGCCAGCGCCAGCACTTCTGCGATCAGCGCCTGTGGCACTGGTTCTGGTTTATAACCGCGAATGCTTCGCCGCCCCAGAATCACGTCATCAAAATACACAAACCCCTCCTCTGCGGTGAACCCGCCATTTCTGCCCGCCAACACCGTGGATTTGGCAGCAATCAAGCGGTAAAGGAACCTCGCAATCGGCAAAATCCCCGAAGAGCAAAGGAATTATGCGACATGTTCAGCCATATCATGGTCGGTGCCAACGATCTTAGCGCTTCCAAGAAATTTTATGATGCCACGCTCGGCGCGCTTGGGTATCCGGCGGGCAACCAGGATGACAAGGGCCGGGTGTTCTGGGTCAACCCCACCGGAATTTTTTCCATCTCCACGCCGATTGATGGCGAGCCTGCCTGCCACGGCAATGGTTCCACGGTTGGCTTTGCAGCCGCCACACCCGAAGCCGCCGATGCGTGGCACGCCGCCGGGCTGGCTGCAGGCGGCACCGCCTGCGAAGATGCACCCGGCATCCGTCAGGGCGCAATGGGGGCATTGTACCTCGCGTATCTGCGCGATCCCGATGGCAATAAATTGTGCGCGCTGCACCGTGTAAAGGCGTAATCTAGCCAAGGCACCCGGCTGCACCGTCCCCGGTGCGGTCGGGCGTCCGTTAGCTGGCGCTCATCCCGCGGGCACCCGGCTGCGCCCGGCGGCGACGGCTGCCGCGCTTGCCAACGCATCGGCGCGTTCATTTTCGGGGTGGCCGGCATGGCCCTTTACCCATTGCCATTCAATCCGATGTGGTTTGGCGGCGGCGAGCAGCGCTTGCCAGATATCAGCGTTTTTCACTGGCTTCTTGTCGGCGGTCTTCCAGCCATTGCGCTGCCAGCCCTTGATCCATTTGGTCAGGCCATCCATCACATAACGACTGTCGGTGTAAAGCGTCACCGCACACGGCCGCTTTAGCGCGCCTAGCGCCTCCACCACCGCCATCATTTCCATGCGGTTGTTGGTGGTAAGCTGCTCGCCACCAGACAGTTCGCGCTCCTTGTCGCCCATGCGTAATATCGCACCCCAGCCGCCCGGGCCGGGATTGCCCTTGCACGCGCCGTCGGTGAAAATCTCTACCTTGGGGAGTTCGGTCATTGCAGCGTCGGCAACAGGGTGGCGAGATTGGGATCATAGAAACGCACCCGCCGCCAAAACGACAGGGGGTCCTTGCGCGTCACCAGCGCATCGGCGGGCGTATTGAGCCAGTCCCAGGCGCGCGACAGGGTGAAGCGAATGCATGCGCCGACCGCGAGATCGTTGAAGGCCGAGTGTTCGTCGTCGTTGAGCGGGAAGTGACGCGAATACCCCTCAATCAGCGCCGTGCCGACCGCCGCGTCATGTTGCCTGCCGGTCGTGTCGAACGACCAAGCGGTGTGCATGACCGCCAGATCGTAGAGGCGGATGTCGTTGCAGGCGAAGTAGAAATCGATCAGCCCTGTCACCCGGTCGCCGAGCATCAGGACATTGTCGGGAAACAGATCGGCATGGATCGCGCACCGGTCCAACCCGTCCTGGTCAAAGGTCGCCGCGAGATCACCGATCGCAAAGCCAAGGTCGCGGTGAAGGCCGGGCGCGATCGTATCGAGGCTGGTCCCGCACTGCTCGTACAGCGCCTGCCAGTTTGGCTGGCTCATTGAATTTTCGCGAAATCCAGTAAAGTCGGCGACCGCCATATGCAGCTGCCCCAGTGCTTCCCCCGCCGCGAACGCCTGGGCAGCAGTCGGATGGGTGAGCGACACGCCCGGCAGAAACTTGATCAGGCAGGCGGTTCGCTCGGCCAATTGCTGAATCTCGTTGCCTTGCCGGTCCTTGATCGCGGGCGGCACCGGTAGGCCCTTGTCGGCAAGGTGGTCGAGCAAAGCCATGAAAAAGGGTAGGTCGCCTGAATCGACGCGCTTTTCATATAGTGTCAGGATGAAGCGGCCCTTGGTCGTATCGACCAGGTAATTGCTGTTCTCCACACCCTCGGCGATGCCCTTGGCCGACACCAGTTCGCCCACGTCATAGCGCGTCAGGAAATCGGCCAGCGCCTCGGCAGAGACGTGGGTGTACACCGCCACCGGATCATGCCCCCCGGATCAGGCGGGGACTTCAAGGCCGCGGGGCAGCTTGAACGATATTGTTTCGCGGGTCGTTTCTTCCTCGCGCTCAGTGATCGTGTAGCGTTCGGCCAGCCGTGACACGAGTTCGCGAACCAGCACTTCTGGCGCAGAGGCGCCGGCGGAGATGCCCAGGGTTTTTACGCCCTCCAGCCAGGCGAAATCGAGGTCTTCTGCGCGCGGGATCAGCTTGGCCGGAATGCCGTGCCGTTCTGCGACTTCCACCAGCCGAAGCGAGTTGGACGAATTGGTCGCGCCAATCACCAGCATCGCATCACATTGTGTGGCGATGGCCTTTACTGCTGCCTGCCGGTTGGACGTGGCGTAGCAGATATCCTCACCGCGTGGTGCCTTGATGCCGGGGAAACGCTCAACCAGCTTGGCGACGATATCGGCTGTATCGTCTACCGACAGCGTCGTTTGCGTCAGGAACGACAGGTTGTTGGGGTCATCGGGAACAAAGGCGACCGCGTCCTCAATCGTTTCGATCAGCGTCATTGCGCCCGGCGGCACCTGGCCAAAGGTGCCGATGACTTCAGGGTGGCCGGCATGGCCAACAAAGATGATGTGACGGCCTGCCTCGACCAGCCGTTCGGCCTGGCGGTGGACCTTTGACACGAGCGGGCAGGTGGCGTCGAGATAGGCCAGGCCGCGATCCTCCGCCTCGATGGGCACCGATTTGGGCACGCCGTGCGCGGAAAACACCACGGGCACACCGTCTGGCATCTCATCGAGTTCCTCGACAAAGATCGCGCCTTTTTCGCGCAGCGTGTCGACCACATATTTATTGTGGACGATTTCGTGACGGACATAGACCGGCGCGCCATATTTCTCGATCGCGAGTTCAACGATGTGGATGGCGCGGTCGACCCCCGCGCAAAAGCCGCGCGGTGCGGCGATCAAAAGGTCGAGGGTGGGTTTGAGGGCGCTAGTCATAGGTCATTCCTACGCGATTGCTTGCGCGTGCGAAAGCCGGTTCCTATGCTATACGCCTTAAAGGCTTCCGCTTCTGCAGGCGGCGGCCCCGTTCTCGTCAAATCCCGTTTTTGTTAAAAGAGGTGCGTACGCTTGTGACAGCCCGGAAAATCGCTCTCCCCGTCGCCCTTGCCCTGGTTTCCATCGGGCTTTCCTCAGGCTGTACCCAAACCGGTGAAGTCACCCTGGGCGGTATCACGGCAATCCGTACCGCGTGCCCTGCCGTCGCGGTGCCCGCCGGGACGGGGGATATTACCCTGTTCAACCCGGCATCGAGCCAGGATCTATCCGCGCTCGACGTTACGGCGTTGATGACCGACGTCCGATCAGCGTGCACGGATGTGGGGGAAAATGTGCAGACGGTCGTCAGCTTTGAGGTGCGCGCGCGCCGCAGCAATGCTCAGGGCGCGCGTGACGTAACCTTGCCCTATTTCATCACCGTGGTGCAGGGCGGCACGGCGGTGGTCGCCAAGCGGATCGGCCGGGTGTCGGTGCATTTTGACGATGGCCAGCAGCGCGCAACGGTGACCGGGCAGGCAACAGCCAATGTCCTGCGTTCAGCGGCAACCCTGTCGCGGGAGATTCGCAAATCACTCACCCGGATTCGCAAGGCCGGGGCCGATGACGCAGCGGTTGACCCGCTGTCCCGCCCCGAAATCCGTCAAGCGGTGCAGCGCGCAAGCTTTGAAGCGCTGGTGGGTTTCCAGCTAACCGACGACCAGCTGAAGTTTAACGTCACACGGTAAGCGGCACCCGATTGACTCGCCTGTTGCGGCGCGGCAAAGCTGCGTCATCGATGGCGGGCAACCGGCATGGGTAAGCGCGGGAGAGCGTTTCGGGTAACCCCAAAGGTTGGCCGAAACCGCCGAAGGAGCAACCGCCCCGGAATCTCTCAGGCAATCGGGACCGCGCTGACCTGAAACGATACTCTGGAAAGCGGCAGCGCGGCGTTCGCTCTGCCCACCGAAGGGGTAAGCCGGCCTGGCATAAAGCGGGCGGCGAAAGCTCTCAGGTTCCGTGACAGAGGGGGCGACGTGTCGCAGCCGGGAAACCGCGCTCGGCCAGTCGTAACCCCCATGTGCGGAAAAGGCCTGTCATGAGCGACCAGATCGAATTTATCGATACCGTCGAAAACCTGCCGCTTGACGCATGGCACCGAGCGCGCGGCGCGCGAATGGTTGAGTTCGCCGAATATTACATGCCAATCCAATATGATGGCATCATGGCCGAACATTTGTGGACGCGCGAAAATGCGGGCCTGTTTGATGTCAGCCATATGGGGCAATTGCTGTTTGCCGCAGACGGGGACCGCGCCGATGTGGCGGCGGCGCTTGAGGCGACGTTGCCCGGCGACATCAAGGGGCTGGCGGCGGGCAAGATGCGGTATTCGCTGCTGCTGGCCGATAATGGGGGTATCCTGGACGACCTGATGGTCACGCGGCTGCCCGATGGAGCAACGTTCGACGCCGCGTTCTACATGGTCGTCAATGGCGCTGTGAAGGCGGATGACATCGCCCATTTCGCTGAGCATTTGCCCGATGATGTTCGGCTGAACCACCTCGACGAACAGGCGCTGCTGGCGCTGCAGGGGCCAAAGGCGGTGGACGCGCTGGCGCGGATCGTGCCGGGTGTTGAGGCGCTGATATTCATGACGGCGGCGGGGTTCGACTGGAACGGCACGCCGCTATGGGTTAGCCGGTCGGGCTATACCGGCGAGGATGGCTTTGAAATTTCCGTGCCTGCCGACGCGGTTGAGGCACTCGCCGATGCATTGTGTGCGCAGCCGGAAGTGAAGCCCATCGGGCTGGGCGCGCGCGATTCGCTGCGGCTTGAGGCGGGGTTGCCGCTCTACGGGCATGATCTTAGTCCAGAGACGACGCCGGTCATGGCCGATCTGGGTTTTGCCCTGTCAAAGCGCCGCCGCGAAGAGGGCGGGTTCCCGGGCGCCGAACGCATTCTGGCAGAGCGCGCTGCGGGTGCCGCCACAAAGCGCGTTGGCCTGATGATCGATGGCAAACAGCCGGTGCGCGAGGGTGCCGAGGTGATCGGCGCCGATAACGTGCCGGTCGGCAAGCTAACCTCTGGCGGGTTCGCCCCCAGCGTCGGCGCGCCGATTGCGATGGCCTATCTGCCCGCAGACATAGCGGCACCCGGTACGCAGGTTCGTATTGCCCAGCGCGGCAAAATCCATATCGGCACCGTGACCGCGATGCCCTTCATCCCCCACCGCTACTTTCGAGGAGCAGCGAAATGAGCCGTTATTTCACCGAAGACCATGAATGGGTTGAGCTTGACGGCGAAATCGGCACCGTCGGCATCACCGAATACGCCCAGGAACAGCTTGGCGATATCGTGTTCGTCGACACGCCTGAAGAGGGCAAGGAACTGACCAAGGGTGACGAGGCCGCCGTGGTCGAATCGGTAAAGGCTGCGTCCGACGTCTATTCGCCAGTGTCCGGCACGGTGATTGAGGGCAATGCCGCGCTCGCTGATTCGCCAGCACTCGTCAACGAAGATGCCGAAGGTGATGGCTGGTTCTTCAAGATCACGCTGAGCGATCCGAGCGAGGTCGAATCGATGATGGACGAAGTCGCCTACGAAGCATTCGTCGCCAGGCTTTGATGTGCCTAAGCCCCTGCCGCTTGCGGTAGGGTGACGGGGTAATGGCGATCCGCAATTCCCGCATCCGGTTGAAGCTGCCCACACCCTATCCCTAGTCCGAAGGCAAGGGGCCCTAAAGGCGGGGGGGCCAGGAGAAAATAATGCGTTATCTGCCGCTTACCAATACTGATCGCCAGGCAATGCTGGGTACCATTGGAGTGTCCTCGATCGACGATCTGTTCGTCGATGTGCCTGAAGTGGCGCAGCTTGATGGCCCCATTCAGGGCCTGCCGATGCACGCCAGCGAAATGGCGGTCGAGCGGCACATGACGGCGCTGTCGCGGCAAAATCTGGTTGCGGGGGATGTGCCGTTTTTTCTGGGCTGCGGGGCGTATAAGCATCATGTGCCGGCGTCGGTTGATCACATCATCCAGCGCGGCGAGTTCCTGACCGCCTATACTCCGTATCAGCCGGAAATCGCGCAGGGCACGCTGCAGATGCTGTTCGAGTTTCAGTCTCAGGTCGCCCGCCTGCTCGGCACTGATGTGGCAAACGCATCCATGTATGATGGCTCAACGGCGTGCTGGGAGGCGATCGTGATGGCGCGGCGCATCACCAAGCGCGGCAAGGCTATCCTGTCATCAGGCCTGCATCCGCATTATGTGTCAGTTGCCAAGACGATGGCGACCTTTACCGGCGACGCGCTGGAAACCGCAGCGCCGCTGTTGAGCGCTGCGACTGATTCAGACGCGCTGATTGCGGCAATTGATGACGATACGTCGTGCGTTGTCGTTCAATATCCCGATATTCTGGGCCGCATCACTGATCTCGCGCCGATTGCGGCGGCTTGCCACGCCAAAAAGGCGTTGCTGATCGCGGTGGTGACCGAGCCGGTTGCGCTGGGCGCGATCAAGTCGCCGGGCGAAATGGACGCCGATATTGTGGTGGGTGAGGGGCAGTCGCTCGGTGTTGGCCTGCAATTTGGCGGGCCTTATGTCGGGCTGTTCGGCTGCAAGGAAAAATACCTGCGCCAGATGCCGGGGCGGTTGTGCGGTGAGACCGTCGACGCGACCGGCAAGCGCGGTTTCGTGCTGACGCTCAGCACGCGGGAACAACATATTCGCCGTGAAAAGGCCACGTCAAATATTTGTACAAATTCAGGACTTTGTGCGCTGGCCTTTAGTGTTCACATGACATTGCTGGGGGAAAAGGGGCTGCGCAGCATGGCGGCGATCAACCACCAGAATGCCATTGCGGCGGCTGACAGGTTGGTACAGATTCCCGGTGTAACCCTTGTAAATGACAGCTTTTTCAATGAATTCACCGTGAAGCTGCCTAAAGCTGCACGCGCGATTGTGCGCAAGCTGGCTGAGCGCCGGATATTGGCGGGGGTATCGCTTGGCAGGCTGTATCCGGGCCATCCGGCGTTGGAAAACGGGCTGGTCGTCGCGGTGACTGAGATGACGAGCGCTGACGATATTGAAGCATTGGCGACCGCGCTGACGGAGGTTTTGGCATGACGATCAACGCAAGCGGCTGGCGGCCCAGCATGGTCGGTGGCGCAACCGAAGGCCCCGCGACGTTTACGGGCAACAAGGCGCTGATGCTCGACGAAGCGCTGATTTTCGAGATCGGCTCGACGGAAACGACGGGTGTCGACTTTGCCCCTGTCGGAACGGCGGTGTCGCGATTGGGTGGGCTGGAACGCCGCGTCGAAATCGGCCTGCCCGGCCTGTCTGAGCCCGAAGCGGTGCGCCATTACACGCGTCTAAGCCGCCAGAATTACGCGATTGATTTGGGCTTTTTCCCGCTCGGCAGTTGCACAATGAAGCACAATCCGCGGCTGAATGAGCGGATGGCTCGGCTCCCCGGTTTTGCCGATATCCACCCACTCCAGCCCGTTGATACGGTGCAAGGTGCGCTGGGCGTGATCAACGAACTGGCGCACTGGCTGATCACGCTAACCGGCATGGAAGCCGTGGCGATGAGCCCGAAAGCAGGCGCGCATGGAGAGCTTTGCGGCATTCTGGCAATCCGCGCTGCATTGGAAGCGCGCGGAGAGGGGCATCGAAAGATTATCCTGGTGCCGGAATCGGCGCATGGCACCAACCCGGCAACCGCTGCCTTTGCGGGCTATCAGGTAGAGGATATTCCCGCGACGCCAGAGGGTCGGGTTGATCTGGCAGCGCTGACGGCGCGGCTTGGGCCGGATGTGGCGGGGGTGATGATCACCAACCCCAACACCTGCGGCCTGTTTGAGCGCGACATGCGGGCAATTTCAGACGCGGTGCATGCTGCTGGCGGCCTGGTCTATTGCGATGGCGCGAATTTCAACGCCATTGTCGGGCGCGTCCGCCCCGGCGATCTGGGCATTGATGCGATGCACATCAACCTGCACAAAACCTTTTCGACCCCGCATGGCGGCGGTGGACCGGGATCCGGGCCGGTGGTGCTATCCGCCGCCCTTGCGCCCTTCGCGCCGCTGCCATTTGTGGAAAAGCAGGGCGACCATTTCGTCCTGATCGAAGAAGAAACCTCGGGCGATCACCATGCGGGCAGTTTTGGCCGGATGGTCGCGTTTCATGGCCAGATGGGCATGTTCACCCGCGCGCTGACTTATATCATGAGCCACGGGGCGGATGGCCTGCGGCAAGTGGCGGAGGACGCGGTGCTGAACGCCAATTATGTGCTGCGCAGCCTTGAGGACGTGCTCGATGCGCCGTTCGCGCATAGCGGGCCATGCATGCATGAGGCGTTGTTCAGCGATAATGGCATGGCGGAAGGCTTCTCCACGCTCGATATCGCCAAGGGGCTGATCGACGAAGGTTTCCACCCGATGACGGTGTATTTCCCGCTGGTCGTGCACGGCGCAATGCTGGTTGAGCCGACCGAGACCGAGAGCAAGGCCGCGCTCGACCAGTTCATCGGTGCGCTGCGCCACGTGGCGGAACGCGCCAAGGCGGGCGATCCCGCGCTGAAAACCGCGCCGCATTACGCCCCGCGTGCGCGGCTGGATGAAACACTGGCAGCACGCAAACCCGTGCTGGTGTGGAAACCCGCCCCGCTGGCCGCAGCGGCAGAATAAGGTGACCTGGCCCGCCATCTTCCAGATCGTCAACACCACCGCGCTGCTGCTGTGGCTGGTGTTAATTCTGGCACCGCGCTGGCGGGGCGGGATTGGGCAGTTGCGGATTGCAGGGGCGGGCGGGCTCAGCCTGTTTTATGTCGTGCTGATCACGACCGCGCTGACAATCGGGTTTGGCGACACTGGCGGCCCGGCTCCCGATTTCACGACCATTGCGGGCATTCGCGCGATTTTCGCCACCGATGGCGGCGTGGTAACGGGCTGGACGCATTATCTGGCGCTTGATCTGTTTACCGGGCTGTGGATTGCGGAAGATGCTGATCGGCGCGGCATGGGCCGGGTGGTGCAGGCCCCGATATTGGCGCTCACCTTCCTGGCTGGGCCTGCGGGATTATTCCTGTATCTGTTGGTGTCGCGCGCATTTGGGCGGTCAACGGGGGGCTGACATGCCGGTTCATACTGCCGATCCGAAACAGTGGATTGGCTATGTCATTGCCGCAGTCATTATGTCCTTTGTGCTGGCATTCAGGATGCGGCGGATGAGCCGGCTGCGTCCGCTGAAGATCGAGCGGTTGTGGATTGTTCCGGCGCTTTTTCTGGCGTTGGCCAGCGTCATCCTGTTCGAATTTCCGCCAGTTGGCGTGCAATGGGCGCTGTGCGGCGCCGCGTTGCTGGTGGGCGCTGCGCTTGGCTGGCAGCGCGGCAAACTGATGCATATTGAGGTTGATCCGCAAACGCATGAACTGAACCAGCGCGCCTCTGCCGGGGCGCTGATCCTGCTGGTCGCGCTGGTCGCGGTGCGCATCGGCGCGCGTAATCTGGTGGGGCAGGGCGGTGTGCTCCACATCAACGCGCTGGTGCTGGCCGATATGCTGATTGTGATGGCGCTTGGGCTGTTCACCGCGCAACGCATTGAAATATATCTGCGCGCGCGGCGGTTGATCGCCTCGGTGCGCCCCGCCAACGCCTGAAGCGGTGTCGCGGCCACGCCGCCCGGCTGGCACTGATTGCTGAAGAAGCTGGGCTTTATTGGTACGCTGCGATTAACCTTACGTCAAAAACCGCATATTGCACCATGCGGTGCGAACCGTTAGCCCATATGCGTAGTAACATTGAGGGCGTTTGGACATGGCGGTGCCTGATCGGAGGATATCAGTTGATCCCCGACTATGGCGGGACTGGGTATCAGTACCTGCAGCCAATGATTATCAGCCACATTTTCTGGCCGGCGGCTTTCTGGAAAGCTTTACCGATACCAATTCGGCGATGTACCAGCCCGCGCTCGACCATCATCTTGTGGTGCTGCATCAGCGCGGGGCAAAACGGGTTCAACGCGATGGCGGCGGTGGCCAGCGGATCGTGGATGTGGAGCTGAATGCCACCACGACGGTGGAGGCAGGCAGTGTTTATCGCTGGCGGACAGAGGGGCCGATTGGGTTTGCGCATCTGTACGTCGCGCCGGATTATTTCTCCACGCTGGTCGCCGAAACCTATGGCCGCGCCCCATCAGCCGTCAGCTTTGCGGAGACGATTGGTCGCCCCGATCCCCATGCCGCCAATCTGTTTGGACTGCTGCTCGACAGGCGCGGTGAACCTGATTGGGCGCTGTCGGCGGATTGTTATTTTGATGCCTTGCTGGTCAGGCTTGCAGCGACATCGCACTGGGGTGGCGAGTTTCGGCAATATCGTCGAATGGCGCTGAGCCCGCACACCATATCGCGGGTTCGGGATTTTGTTCGCAGCAATATCGGGGTGCGTATCTCGCTGACGGATCTGGCCGAAGTGGCTGGCTATAGCCGGTTCCACTTTGTCCGCGCCTTCAAGGAGAGCACCGGCCTGCCGCCCTATGCCTATGTCATCCGTGAACGGATTGCAGTGGCGCAGGAGATGATCCGCGCAGGCAACATGCCCATTGCCGAGGCGGCACGGCTGTGCGGCTTTACCACCCATGCCCATTTTTCCACCCAGTTCCGATCCATCACCGGGACAACCCCGGCAGAGTATCGCCGCCGCTTCGGGGGGATGGGGGAATAGCGGCGGCGATGGGGGGAATCAGCAGTGTCCGAAGGCGTCAAAATCCCTGGACGAGTTGAACGATGAAGCGTTGTTGAAACGAATCCCGCGTGCTGGTGACGGGAAATTCCACCCCGGCGAGCAGGAACAGATTGCCACCAACATGGGTACGCATGCCGGGCGTCAGGCTGACGAATGATCGGCCCCCGCCATTGGTTGGTTCGCGCCAATTCGTGGCCAGATACCAGCTGAGATCGCCAAATGGGGCCTCGCTATGCTTGGTGATCGTTTGGCCGAATGTTGCGTTCAAGACAAAGTTATCAGGGCGTCCGCGATCGGCAAATTCATAACCGACCCTGCCGCGCAGCGAAAATCCACGGCCAACATCGCTCCAGAAATTGAGCTGGGGCTGGGCGGCAAACACCTGATTGCCAAGCTGCAGCGTGCCGGTTGGCAACCGCCAGCCCACGCCTGCGTTGATCGATAAGTTTCTGGATTCGTGCAGCATCACCTGTGTCGTCAGCGTGATATCGCCAAAATCGCGGATATTGCCCGATTGCTGGAAGAACGGCACTTCGAGCCCGGCCCAAAGCCGCCGTGAAATTGGGTGATGGAAGCGCGCGAGCACCGTATGCTGATCGGTGCCGTTGCCGTTGACATAATCATAGGCAAGATGCGCTTCCCGCGTGAAAAACCCGTCTGCCGTGGCGAGCCAACCCTGGCGCGGTGCGCCGCTGTCACCATTGGGAACGGGGATCCATTTTTCGGTCAGTTCATCGCCGAAACGATTGAAATCGAGCGGGGTCCATTCGGTGGGCGGTGCTGCATCGGCTTCGGCCGCCGCCGGGGGTGCGACAGGCGGCGCAGCATCCACATCGGCTGCCGACGCGCTTGCAACTGGCAGCGCCGTAACGAGCGCAGCAAGCGCAAGCCCCGCAAGGCGGTGGGAAAGGATCGACATAGGCTGCATCACGAATACTCCTGAAGACGAGCCATCTTTTAGGGCGGCATTCAGGCGCGCTGCTTTCAAACACGGGACGATTTGTCCGTAAATTGCTATGATCGTGCGCGGGCGCGCCGATAGCGGTCCGGCGATGTGCCAAAAGCTTTTGAGAAGGCCGCGGTAAAGTGCGACTGGCTGGCAAAGCCGCACGAAAGCGCCAGCTCGGCCAGCTCCATCTTGCTGTCTGTCAGCAGGCGCTGCGCCCGCGCCAATCGCCGAGAGCACACAAAATGATAGGGCGTTTCACCGGTCGTCAATTTGAAGACGCGGGAAAAATGGAACGGTGACAGATCAGCGATCTTTGCCAGATCCTCCAGGCTCAATGGCTGGTCTAGGCCTGCTTCGATAAAAGCAATCACCCGGTGCAGCTTTGCCTGCGACATATACACGCGGCTACAAATGCCCGGATCAACCGGCTGATTGCCGCGCACCAACATGCTGGCAATTGCCCGCAAAACGCCACTGATCATCAATTCCGACCCAAAACCTGGCGCGCGAAGTTCGTTATCCACCAGCGAGATCAGCCGGCGCAATCGCTCATTTTGCGCGGATGCCATTGCGGGAATGCCGGTGATGCCCATTTCGGCCATTACGCCGGGTAACAGCGCATCGGGAAGGAAAAGCATCAGCGAACCGCTCGACGCCGGATATTCTATTTCAATATCCATGCCGCGCGGGACAAAGCCGATATTGCCGCGCTGCAAATCCCGACGGAATGATCTGCCATCCAGCTGCCCGACCACCTGTCCGCCTGATCCCAGGCTGACGACCAGTGTATCGCGTAAAGAGGTGTGGACTGCCGTCGCCCTGCCTTGGCACTGAACGCCCAGATGTTCGACCACGGCCAACGGGCTGGCGCAGGTAGACAGTGCATCGGCGATCGGCGGCGCACTGAATTGGACGGAATCATATTCGATATGGCCTGTGGCGGCATGAAACGTCGTAACGCCAGAGCTTAACTGAGCCATGATGCCTTTCCCCCGCCAGCGTTATGGGCGCCGCGTCAGTGATCTGGCCAATATGGGCACAAATAGGCGCGGCAATATGCGCCCTGATCGCGATTGATGACGGCAATTTATCATGCAGCGTGCCGCGTTATCCAGCGCACGGGCGGGGGTAAGGGCACGAAAACCGCAACATCACGCAATCACGGATGGCGCGTGGATCGGCATGGTGCCCGCTTCAGTGGACTGCCGCGTCCGATCCGATCGGCAGTCGCAAGCTAGAAACCGCGCGAATGTCAGCATGTGCCAGGCCAGCCCCGATAAGCGGCAACTGGTTGACGCGCGCGACCACTTCATCCACCGGATCCGCGCAGATCAAGGTCAGCTCGCTGCGGTCATGGGTAGCAAAGGCAAGGATAAACTGGCCTGTTTTGGCCCATTCCATCAGCATTTCAAATTCGGTCGATGCGTAAAATGCCGATGCATCGGGGTCATCGACCGCGCTGGCGATCGTAACCAACGTCAGCGGCGGGGGGGGCGAATACCCAAGCGAAGATGATCGTTGCGCAATCCAGGACGACAGGTGCTTCCATGGCATATCGATCTCCCCGATATGGCAATTTAGGCTGAGATTATTTTCGTAGCTATCGCGATGTTGCGCTCAATTTCGCATTATCGATGTCATGAACATGTCGCAAATGGCGCGACCGCAAGGAATGACAAAACAGGCGGCAAAGCGAAAGCAATTACCCCGATGTGCTTGGCAAAAGACGGGTTGGGATCACCAGGCTAGTCTGCGTTGGCCCGCGTTATGAAACCAGGGAGCTGGCACATGCCAACACGATTTTCGAAACACGCTATAACATTGGCCTCCAGTAGCGCGCTTGTCGCGATGCTCGCGGCGGCGCCGCTGTCGGCGGAGGTTGTTGTTCGCGGCAAGGAGGGCAAGCCCCTCGATGAAATCCGCCAGGCGCCAGCGTCGATCTATCCCGATCTGCGCACCATCGTCGCCCAGCCATCGCCATCCGAAATCAAGCCCGAGTTTCTCGGCCCCGTGGTGATGATGAAGTCCGCACACATCGATCTCGAAAAGGGCACCGCCACGCTCCCCTTACGCAAGGGCAAGCTGAAGAACGGCACGCCTGTCTGGTTCATCATCACCGATACGACCGATGAGAATCTGTCGAACCTCCATGGCGTCAACTACGCGCCCAAAATGGCTTACGGGCTGTCCGGGAACGCAGCGCGCCACGCCACGATCGAAAAGGATGGCAGCTTCACCTTCAACACCGGCAGCGTCGATTTCAAGCCTGTGCTGTCGGTCGTCCCCGGTGCCGCTGCCAACCCGTTCCCGCCCAAGAGCTTCCAGCCCGGCAGCGTCGGCGATGCGACCTACACGCCGATGGTCTATATCGACAATTCGGCGAAATCGGTGCTGATGAACGCCCCGGTCGTTTCGCAAGCGTCCGAAGCTGAGCTGAACGCGATGTGCGGCGGCAATGTCGATAAGTCGAAGGTCCATGACAAAGTCGTCGCGATCTGCCCGCGCGATGAAACCGTCACGCTGTCGTTGACGCTTGGCTTCACCTTCGACAAGCCGATCCAGTATCTATCGACCGAAGCCAACAACCCGCTGGTCGCGGCTCTGGAAAACGCTACCTTTACGCCAGCGCTGGAAGACCTGCCGTTCGCGTTGGAAGACGCGTCGCCCGGCGAATCGGCTGAGCGCATCGTCGTTGTCGTCAACGGGCCGCGCGGCCTGGATAACCCGCACCGCCAGGGCCTGGAAAGCGCGCTCACCGATGGTCGCGGCCCGCTCAACATCCTCGGCGGCATTCCCACGATCAACCTGGACTATTCGCCGATGTGGCGGGTGTTCCCGGCGGTCTGGTCGGCCGAGGCCATCCAGAAGGGCTATCGCTACCGGATGACCAGCGCACTGCAGGCTGCGGAAATGTCGACCCGCGGCTTCCTGAAGAGCCTTGATGGCGGCCCCTTCCGCGCGGTTGGGTTCGTCGTGAACTGCCCTGTCGTGTATCGTATCAACTAATGACACCCCCGCTTGGACGTTAAGCGATGGACACCCTTATACCCCGTAGGGCCATCGTTGGGGTGGCGCTCATATTGAGCGCCACTCCCGTCCTTGCACAATCTGCTCAGTCGACGCCGCCGGTTCCGGCGGATCAGCGATCCGCCGACGCTCCGGCTGATACCGACGCGATGTCATCCGAGCAGATGGCTGACATGGTCGACGGTATGACCGTCGCCGACGCACTCGACATGATGGCAATGGCCGATATTCCGGCGGATATCGTCGTCACCGGCACCCGTCTCCGCTTCCGCGCGAGCGAAATATCCTCAAGCACGGTCCTGACTGGCGAAGCGCTGGCTACCCAGGCGCGTTCGACGATTGGCGAAACATTAGCCCATCTGCCCGGTGCCTCATCAACCTCATTCGGGCCTAGCGCGTCGCGGCCTGTTCTGCGGGGTTTTCAGGGAGAGCGGGCGCGATTGCTGATCGACGGCATCGGCACGCTAGATGCGTCGAACACCAGCCCCGATCATGCCGTCGCGCTCAACCCGCTGGTTGCGGACCGGATCGAAGTGCTGCGCGGGCCGATCGCGCTCCTTTATGCCTCCGGGTCCATTGGCGGGGTAGTCAACAGCGTCAGCGGCCGGATCGCGCAACGCACGCCGCGTGACGGCGTTGATGCAGTACTCGCGGCTGGCTTTGGCAGCGCCGCCGATGAACGCTCGCTCGGTCTTCGAATCGATGCCGCTGCAACTTCCAAGGTCGTTGTCCATCTTGACGGGCAATATTTCGGTGCTGAGCCGATCCGGACCGGCGGCCTCGTCCTTGGGCCGGTGCCGGGCGCACAGGCGCGTGAGTCTTCTGATCCGATGATCGCTGGCCTGGCCGCGCTGCGGGGAACACTGCCGAATACGCAGGCCGAGACCTGGGAGATTGCCGGTGGCGCGTCGCTGATATTGCCGAACGGACATATTGGCTTTTCGTTCGGCAATTATGAGAGCCTTTATGGCTTGCCGACGCGCTTCTCGCTCGATCCTGCCAATCCAGTGCCTGATACCGTTATCGATCTTGATCAGCAGCGCGTTGATGTGCGCTTCGAAGTCGACGGAAACGGTGTGTTGCAGATCGTACGCGGACGATTCGGTTGGGCGGATTACCAGCATAATGAAGTGATCGTTGGCGGGCCGGTTACGGCAACCTTTCAGAACATCGGTCATGAATCGCGGCTGGAGGCGGTGCTTGGCGCACCCGGCACCGCCTTGAAATCCACGATTGGCGGGCAATTTTATTCGCGCGACTTTCGCGTTGTCGGCACCGCGCCGTTGCTGCCGCCCACCGAAACCGAGCAATTGGCGTTATTCACGCTGCAAGAGCTAAAGCTTGGGGCGCTGAAGCTAGAGGCATCAGCGCGATATGAGCATCTCGGCATCACCGCCTCAGTTGATCCGATTTTGGCGAATCCAACCGCTGATCGCGTTTTCGACCTGTTTTCATTGGCCGGGGGCGTAAATTATGCGCTGGCCGGTGGCTGGCACATCGCGCTGAGCGGCCATTTTTCGCAGCGTGCGCCTGTTGTGGAAGAGTTGTTCACCCAAGGGGTAGATCCGGGGACGCAGGGCCAATTGATCGGCAACCCTGCGCTTGGCATCGAAACATCGGCTGGCCTTGAAGCAATTTTGCGCGGGAAGGGGCGCGGCTGGTCAGGCAGTGCGACCTTTTATTACACCAGCTTCTCAAATTACATCTTCGCTCGTGAATCCGGGGTCGTGATCGACGGGTTGCCGGTGTTTCAGTTTCTTGAGCAGGCGGCGGACTATCTGGGGTTTGAGGTGCAGGGTTCGGTGGATGTAGTACGAATCGATCAATGGGCCGTCCAGCTGGATGGGCTGATTGATTATACGCGCGCCACCCTCTCCGATGGATCGCCGGTGCCTCGAATTCCACCGCTGCGGCTGCTGCTTGGCGCACAGACCGGGTCTGCCGCGCTGAACGGCCGGGCGGAAGTGGAATATGTGTTCGATCAGCGCCGCATTTCGGCATTTGAAACGACAACCAATGGTTTTGCGATGGTCAATCTGTCGGTGGCGTGGCGGCCTTTGGGGCCGGGCTCAATGTTTCAGTTTCGGTTGTCAGCGAACAACTTGCTTGACGCCACCGGACGACGACATGCCAGCCTGTTGAAAGATTTTGCTCCCCTTGGCGGTCGAGATGTGCGTGTTGGGCTTCGCTTCGCGTTCTGAACTGCCAAATCGGCGAGTATAAAAGGCGAGGTGGGTGTTTTGGGGCGCCTAACCGCAACGCCGTCACCCGGCTACCAAACTGCGCGTTGTTTTTGAAATGGTGACCCCTACGAGAATCGAACTCGTGCTTTCGCCGTGAGAGGGCGACGTCCTAACCGCTAGACGAAGGGGCCGTTTGTAGCTGAACGGGCGATCTACGAGTGCGCCCGATTGCCGTCAAGCCTCGCGCGAGGACTCGCCCTCAACCCCGACCGACAAGCTGGGCCATCGCGCGATCACGCTGCCGCGCGGCGCCGTTCCTCCATTTCGACATTCAGCATCTCGGCGAGCAGGAAGGCGAGCTCCAGGCTCTGTCCGGCATTCAGACGCGGGTCGCAGTGCGTGTGGTATCGATCCGCCAAATCCATCTGCGTCACGTCCATCGCGCCGCCAGTGCATTCAGTGACGTTTTGCCCCGTCATTTCGACGTGAATCCCGCCCGCAATTGACCCTTCTGCGCGATGTACGGCAAAAAAGCCGCGAACTTCTGCCAAAATGCGATCAAAAGGTCGCGTTTTATAGCCATTATTGGTCTTGATGACGTTGCCGTGCATCGGATCGCAGCTCCACACCACCGGGTGCCCCGCCTGTTGCACCGCGCGGACCAGCTTGGGCAGCCCGGCCTCGATCTTGTCATGGCCATACCGCGTGATCAGCGTCATCCGCCCCGCCACCCGCGCCGGATTCAGCGTATCGAGCAGCCGCAGCAGCGCATCAGGCTCCAGGCTTGGACCGCATTTCATGCCAATCGGATTGCCCACCCCGCGCAAGAATTCGACATGCGCTGATCCTTCAAATCGCGTGCGATCGCCGATCCACAGCATGTGCGCCGAAGTGTCATACCAATCGCCGGTCAGCGAATCCTGTCGCGTCATCGCCTGCTCATAGGGGAGCAGCAGCGCTTCGTGGCTGGTATAGAATTGCGTGCCCTTTAGTTGCGGCACCGTTTCCGGGTTGATCCCGCAAGCTTCCATGAATTCAAGCGCTTCGCCGATTCGGTCGGCGACGTCGGCGAACTTCTTCGCCCAGGGGCTGCGACCCATGAAATCATGCGTCCAGCGGTGCACCTGGTGCAGGTTGGCATAGCCACCACTGGCAAAGGCGCGCAGCAGGTTAAGCGTGGCGGCGGATTGCAGATATCCCTGCACCATCCGTTTGGGATCAGGCGCGCGGCCTTCCGGCGTGAAGGCGATATCGTTGACGTTATCGCCCCGGTAACTGGGCAGTTCCACGCCGTCGATCACCTCGGTATCGGCAGAGCGCGGCTTGGCGAACTGGCCGGCCATGCGCCCCAGCTTTACCGTCGGCAGTTTGGAGGCAAAGGTGAGCACGACTGCCATCTGCAGCAACACGCGGAAGGTGTCGCGGATGTTGTTGGGGTGAAATTCGGCAAAGCTTTCAGCGCAATCGCCGCCCTGCAGCAGGAAAGCCTTACCTTCCACCACGCGGGCCAGATCGACCGTCAGGTCGCGCGCCTCGCCCGCAAAGACCAGCGGAGGATAGGTGCGCAGCGTATCCGTCGCCGCGGTCAGCGCAGCGGGATCGGGATAGTGTGGCAGCTGGCGCGCTTCATGCGTGGTCCAGCTTTCGGGGGCCCAATTGGCGGCCATGATCATGTGTCCAGTCGTAGGGAAATTCGGCCAATGCCCATGCGCGTAATCAGCGATGCGCGCAATGCTGGAATGGACTTCGGCGGTATCAGGATTGGTGTTGCGTCAATAGCCTGCGTCGAGATCAACCACGTTCGTCATTGCTTCCCCCGCCATGAAAGCGCGCAAATTCTGGAGAAACAAGGCGGTTGCGCGCTGGAACATCTTCGTTTGGCTGCGGCCTGACAGGTGCATGGTGTGGATGGTATTGGGCGCGGACCATAGCGGGTGTTCCGGCGGCAACGGTTCCGGCGTGACAACGTCGAGGAACGCACCAGCGATGCGGCGCTTGGTGAGGGCGTCGATCAGCGCATCCTGATCGACCATGTCGCCGCGCGCGATGTTGATCAGCCATGCGCTGTTTTTCATCGCGGTCAGTTCGGGCGCGCCGATCAACGTTTTCGTCTGGTCCGTGGAGGGCGCGGCGAGGATCACCCAGTCGAAATCGCCAATTTTGTCCGCCCATTGATCAGGCGTCAGCGTGCCATCGCGCCCTGACCGGGTGACGCCGGTGATGCCCACGCCAAACGCCGCCAGCCGATCACCGATTAGCTTGCCGATGGCACCATAGCCGATGATCAGCGCGGTGGTGTCGAGTAGTTCGATCTGGCCGGGCGCCGCAATCGTCCATTCGTGGCGGTCCGCAATCCGCACCACTTCGTCAAAGCGCTTCGCAGCGGCGAGCACGCCCATCACCGCATATTCCGCCACCGCGACGGCGTTAATGCCAACGCCATTGGTCAGCACCGTCCCGCGCGCCTTCAACAGCGGTAGCGGAAAGGCATCCAGCCCCGCATAGATGGTGCTGACCCATTTCAGCTTTTCACCCGCCGCCACCGCATCGGCGGTCCATGCCGGACGCTGCATATCAACCCAGGCGATATCGGCATCGGCGACCATTGCGGTGGCCTCTTCGTGATTGGCGAACCACGCAACGTCGAGCCCGGCGGGCAATTGCGGTTCGATGAGTGGACGGGCGAGGGCGGGGAGGACAGCTTTCATATCGTACCCTTTTCCTTCAGTTCTGCCGTCACCTTGAACTCGTTTCAGGGTCCGCTGCGCCTCAGCCGCGAGGGGCATGGGGCGCGGTGGATGCTGAAACAAGTTCAGCATGACACCAAGTGGCTATGGAGCGCAATTTCCCAGCCTGGGTCAGATGCTGATTTTCCAATCCCACTCCAGTGGATCGCCGTCCATCACCTCGACCCCCGCGGCGGTCAGCGCGTCGCGGATGGCGTCGGAAACGGCGAAATCCTTTGCGACGCGAGCCTCTTTGCGGGCGGCGAGCTGGGTTTCGATGTCGGTTTCGGTCAGGGCGGCAGAAGCGGGGCGGACGCGAAGGTCGGCGCGAGTGAGCAACGCTAATCCCAACCCAAATGCTTTATCAAAGTCGCCCAGCGCAGCCAGCCGATCAGTCGGAGACAATTTCTTGTCGGCGAGCATCTCATCAAGGACGGGCAGGGCGCGAGCGGTGTTCAGATCATCTGACACCGCCTCGTCGAGCCGCGCTCGATAGGGGGCCGCATCTCCCTTTGCCGTCCCATCATCGCGTGAGCGGAGCCCCTCGACAGCCATTACCAGTCGCTTCAGCCGCACGCTGGCCGCCGCCAGATTGTCCCACGTAAACTCAAGCTCGCTGCGATAATGCGCCTGCAGGCACATCAGGCGATAGGCGAGGGGGTGGAAGCCAGCATCGATCAGCGTCTGCAGCCGCAGGAAATCGCCGCTCGATTTGGACATTTTGCCGCGCCGATCGACCAGAAAATTATTGTGCATCCAGATGCGTGCGCCCGTGAAGGTCGGGTCGCTATCCGCGCACCCGCAAAACGCCTGGTTCTGGGCGATTTCATTGGGGTGATGAATCTCGCGGTGATCGATGCCGCCGGTGTGAATGTCGAACGGGTGGCCAAGGTGCTGCAGGCTCATCACCGAGCATTCGAGGTGCCAGCCCGGCGCGCCCCGCCCCCAAGGCGAGTCCCATTCCATCTGGCGCTGTTCGCCGGGTGGTGATTTGCGCCAGATCGCAAAATCCGCCGCGTGGCGCTTACCGGATACGGGATCGATCCGGCTTTCGCCTTCATCCGTCGCGGCACGCGCAAGCGCGCCATAATGCGGCACTTTCGAGGTGTCGAAATACAGCCCACCCTCAATCTCGTAGCAATCAGCTTCGATCTTTTTCGCGAAATCGATCATTTGCGGAATGTGATCGGTGGCGACGGTCCATTCAGTGGTGGTGGTGATGTTCAACCGGGCCACATCTTGCTTGAACGCATCGGTGTAATGCGCAGCGATTTCCCAGATCGATTTGGCCTGCGCCGCAGCGGCCTTTTCCATTTTGTCGTCGCCGGCATCGGCGTCGCTGGTCAAATGCCCGACATCGGTAATGTTGATGATGTGCTTGGTCGGAAACCCTTTCCACCGCAGCACCCGCCCCAGCGTGTCGGCAAACAGGAAGGCGCGCATGTTGCCGATATGCTGGTAGTTATACACCGTCGGCCCGCAGGTGTAGACGCGCACGTCATCAGGCCGGATTGGCTCGAACGTTTCGACCTGTCGGGAAAGGCTGTTATAAAGCTTCAGCGGCGTATCAGTCATCGCGCGGCCATAGCGGCGTGTGCCGCGCGCCGCAATTCGCTGCCAATTGACTTGATATGCCGGTGCCACGCTGTTAGGGGCTGCCCGATACGGCGCGGAGTCACCTCTACGACGACGTTAATCTATTTATCCGGAGACCTGGGCGTTTATGCAAATCATCGTTCGCGACAATAACGTCGATCAGGCGCTGCGCGCCCTGAAAAAGAAGCTGCAGCGCGAAGGCGTTTATCGTGAGATGAAGCTGCGCCGTCATTACGAAAAGCCATCGGAAAAGCGGGCGCGTGAGCGGGCCGCCGCTGTACGCCGTGCGCGCAAGCTGGAGCGTAAGCGCCTGGAGCGTGACGGCGCACGGTAAGCTACCGGTCGTTCAGGATGCGGGGCCGGTGCCCTGCATCCGCTGATGATACTCAAAATTGCTGGAAACGTCCCCATGTCGATCACCGCCGTGCCAATTCCGCCTACCAAGCGTGGAACGTTGACGTTGCTGTGGGTGGGGATTGCGCTGGCCGTGGCGCTGGCGGGGATGCTCGCCTTTTTCGGTACCGCCCGCGCGGTAGCCGACAAGGGCGATAACGCCACGTTCTTGGCCTATAACAAAACGCAGGCTGGCGTGGTGGAAACCGAATCGGGCCTGCAATACCGCGTGATCAAGGAAGGCGCCGGCGATCTTCAGCCGACCGATACTGATGTCGCGTTGATCAACTACACCGGATCGCTGCGGGATGGCAGCGTGTTCGATGCTTCCAAACAGCCGACACCTCTTCCCGTCGCCGGCGTTGTGAAGGGCTTTTCGGAAGCACTGAAGGCGATGAAGAAGGGCGGTAAAATCCGCGCCTGGATCAAGCCTGAGCTGGGCTATGGCGAACAATCGCCCGATCCTGCCAAGTTGCCGCCCGGCTCGATCCTGATCTTTGATATCGAACTGATCGAATTCCTGCCCGAAAGCGTGCTGCGTCAGGCGCAGCAGCAACAGCAGATGCAGCAGCAATTGCAGCAGCAGATTCAAGGTGGTCCACCACAGCCGCAGGGCGCGCCGCAACCCACGCGGTAATTTGGCAGGGCGGCTCCCAGTTCGCTCAGTCCGAACGGCTTGGTAGCGGCGAAAAATAACCGCTACCGGGTCTTTCGGGTGCGCAGTACGTTATCGTGAATGCACCTTGCGCACTTGCACCGTGTCGATGGCGCGCGCAGAGCGACCGCGAGAGGTGATGTCGCCATGTTCGATAGTTTCGACCCGATTATTCTCGCGCGGATTCAGTTCGCCTTCACCGTCAGCTTTCATTTTATCTTTCCCGCTTTCTCGATCGGGCTGGCCAGCTATCTGGCGGTGCTGGAGGGGCTGTGGCTGCGCACCAAGAACATGGTTTACCTCGACCTGTTCAAATTCTGGCTCAAGATTTTCGCCGTCACGTTCGCAATGGGCGTCGTGTCCGGCATCGTCATGTCCTATCAATTCGGGACCAACTGGGCGGTGTTTTCAGACAAGACCGGGCCGATTTTGGGGCCATTGCTCGCTTATGAGGTGCTGACGGCATTTTTCCTGGAAGCCGGTTTTCTCGGGGTCATGCTGTTCGGGATGAGCAAGGTCGGGCCGAAGCTGCACTTTGCCGCCACCCTGATGGTTGCGGTGGGCACGTTCATCTCGGCATTCTGGATTCTCTCCGCGAACAGCTGGATGCAGACGCCGCAGGGGTGGGGCATTAACGACAAGGGGCAGTTTGTCATGGTCGATGGCTGGCTGTCAGTCATCTTCAACCCCAGCTTCCCGTATCGGCTGGTCCACACGGTGATGGGCGCGTATTTAACGACCGCGCTGGTGGTGGGTGCGGTGGGTGCGTGGCACTTACTGAAAGACAATGCTGAGCCGCATGCGCGCAAAATGTTCGCGATGGCGATGGGGATGATCATGGTGGTCGCCCCGTTGCAGATTTTGGCGGGTGACGAGCATGGGCTGAACACTCTGGAGTATCAGCCCGCCAAGATCATGGCGATGGAGGGGCATTACAAAAATCATCCAAATGGCGCGCCGCTCATTCTGTTCGGCATTCCGAATTCGGCTGAACGCCGGATCGATTATGCGATTGAGATTCCAAAGGCTTCGTCACTGATTCTGAAGCACGATATGAACGCGCCGCTCGCCGGGTTGGAGAGCATGCCGCTGGATAAGCAACCGCCGGTGGCAATCCTGTTCTGGTCGTTTCGGGTGATGGTGGGCCTGGGGTTGGCGATGCTGGCACTGGGCATCTGGGGGCTTATCGCACGGGTGAGGGGTACGCTGTACAATTGGGTGTGGCTGCACCGGCTTGCGCTGGTGATGGGGCCTGCGGGCTTTGTTGCGGTAATTGCCGGGTGGATCACAACCGAAGTCGGACGCCAGCCCTATACGGTGTATGGCCTGCTCCGCACCGTCGACAGTGCGTCACCGCTGGCCGCGCCCGCCGTGGCCGCATCGCTGATCGCCTTCGTGGTCGTATATTTCGCGGTGTTCGGCGTCGGCACCTGGTACATATTAAAGCTGATGGCGGCGGGTGTGCATGTCGGCGAAGCCGAGGATGATGGCGCGCCGATCCGCACTGGTGGTGTCGGGTCAGCCGGCTCAGCGCACGAATTTGCGGAGCAGATCGCATGAACATCAACTATGATCTGTCGACGATTTGGGCGTTCATCATCGCCTTTGCCGTGTTCGCCTATGTGGTGCTCGATGGCTTTGACCTGGGCATTGGCATCCTGTTTCCCGAATTCGCGGTGGGCAAGGAACGCGATCAGGCGATGAACGCGATCGCGCCGGTGTGGGATGGCAACGAGACTTGGCTGGTGCTGGGCGGCGGCGGGTTGTTCGCGGCGTTTCCGCTCGCCTATGCGATCATCATGCCCGCGCTATACCCGCCGATTATCGCGATGCTGCTGGGGCTGGTGTTTCGAGGCGTGGCGTTTGAATTTCGGTGGCGCGACCCCAGCCACCGCAAATTCTGGGACGCGGCGTTTACGGGTGGGTCGATTATTGCTGCGCTGTCACAAGGCATTATCCTTGGCGCGCTGTTGCAGGGGGTGGCGGTGACAGGCCGGGCCTATTCGGGCGGGTGGCTTGATTGGCTCACGCCGTTCTCGCTCCTTACCGGGGGTAGCGTGGTGGCCGGCTATGCGCTGTTGGGCGCGTGCTGGCTGATCGCGAAGACCGAGGGACAGACGCAGGCACATGCTTACCGTCTTGCGCGCAAATTCGGGCTGGTCACGCTGGCCGCAATTGCTGCCGTCAGCGCCGCGACTCCCTTTCTCGATCAGGATTATTACAGCCGCTGGCTTACCTTCCCCAACATATTACTGGTTGCACCGGTGCCAGTTATGGTCGCGGCGCTGGGTGTTTATTTCTGGAGAGCGTTAGGCAAAAACGCGCAGATTGTGCCGTTCGTTACTGTACTTGGCTTGTTTGCGCTCAGCTTTGCCGGGCTTGGGATCAGCATGTTCCCTTATATTATCCCGCCCAGCGTTTCGATCTGGGATGCCGCCGCACCGGAGAACAGCCAAATCTTTATGCTGATCGGCGTGGGACTGATGATGCCGCTGATCCTTGGCTATACTGGCTGGGCCTATTGGGTGTTCCGCGGCAAGGTGGGCGAGGGGTATCATTAATGGCACCCGAGGCGCCACGCCCTGTGTTGTGGCGGCAATTGGCCTGGATGGCGGCAATCTGGGCAGCGAGCGTGGCCGCGTTGGCAGTGGTCGCCAAACTGCTGCGCTGGTGGCTGGTGCCGTGATGAAATGGCGGCCTATCGCAGCCGAAGTTCACCACGATCGATCGCGCTTAGAAACGTTGCATAGGCGTCGGCCAACCCCGCTTCGAGGCTGAAACGCGGTTTCCAGCCCGTCGCGAACAGCTTGCTGACGTCAAGCAGCTTGCGCGGTGTGCCGTCGGGTTTTGACGGATCGGTGATGATCGCGGCATCGAGCCCGACGACATCCAAAATCGTCTGCGTGACGGCATAAATCGTGGTGTCTTGCCCGGTGCCTACGTTGATGTGCTGCGCTGCTGAATAGGTTTTGAGAAGATGGACGAGCGCGTCGGCTGCATCGTCGACATGCATGAATTCGCGGTACACCTGCCCCGTGCCCCAAATCTCTACGCTCGATGCGCCTGCCAGCTTCGCTTCGTGCGCCTTTCGGATCAGCGCCGGGATCACATGCCCATTGTCGAGGTTATAATTGTCGCCGGGACCGTACAGATTGGTGGGCATCGCCGAAATAAAGTCAGCACCATATTCGCTACGATACGCCTCGCATAGTTTCAGCCCCGCGATCTTCGCCAGCGCATAAGCTTCGTTGGTTGGCTCCAGCGCCGATGTCAGCAGTGCGTCTTCAGTAATCGGCTGGTCCGCAAATTTGGGATAGATGCACGAAGATCCCAGAAACAGAAGCTTTTCGACCCCAGCATTGTACGATGCCGCGATCACATTATTCTGAATGATCAAATTATCGAGCATGAATTCAACCGGATAGGTCTTATTCGCCATAATTCCCCCGACCTTGGCCGCTGCGAGAATGACGGCATCCGGCCGCGTTTTACGGATGAAGAGATCGACGGCAGCTTCGTTGCGCAGGTCAAGATCAGCGCGAGCGGCGGTGACAACGGTACAATTTTCGCGAGCGAGCCTTCGCACCAAGGCTGACCCGACCATGCCGTTGTGCCCAGCTATAAAAACTGTCTTTCTATCAATAGAAAACGACATTATTCTGCCTCAGAGCTGTGTAATTTAATCGCGCATAATTATATTGCGAACAATTTCGTAATATGAATAAATTTTATTTATCGCCTTAAAATTTAAAGGTTTATTTTACGCCCAGAGGGTGTGATTTTTATTTGGAACCAAACCCGGTAGCGACCGTGATGATTGTTCTAAGGAAGATGAGTGCATCAAGCGACAGCGAAAAATATTTGATATAGTAAAAATCATACCCCAGCTTGCGATGGACATCAGACAGCCCCGTCACATGGCCCTGATTTACCTGCGCCCAGCCGCTGATGCCGGGCGGTACGGCGTGGCGATAGCTGTAAAATGGCAGTTGCTGTTCGTACCAGCTGGATAGCGGCACGGCTTCGGGGCGCGGGCCGATCCAGCTCATTTCACCGCGCAGCACATTGAGCACCTGGGGCAGTTCATCGATCCGGGTCCGGCGCAGCCACCCGCCCAGTCGGGTAATCCGCGCATCATCAACTTGGGTCATCGCGGCTTCCAGATCACCCTTGTCGGCGGGCTGAACGGCCATTGTTCGCAGCTTGATGACAATAAAAGGCTTGCCGCGATAACCAGTGCGCTGTTGCCGGAACAGCACGGGACCGGGCGAATCGAGCTTGATCAGCACACCACAAATCACAAGCACGAGCGCCACAATCGGAAGGGCGATCAGCGCAGTCGTAAAATCGATCAGGCGCTTTACCTTCATATATGCATTGTTCGGGATCAGCGACCCAAAGCTGTTTTCGGAAAGATGTTCCAGCTCAACGCGACCGGTCAGTACCTCACGCATCTGCTTGACGTGGAATACGGGGATGCCCGCCAACGTCGCATCCGCGAGCAGCCTGACCCAATCGGCACTCAGATTAGCGCGGAAATCGGCCACAATTGCAGCAACGGCCTGCGGCAATTGTGTGGGATCGGTTAGAAACGTCCAGTTCGCCGTCTCAATATCCGTCAAATCGTCAACATCGCCGTCTGGGACGATCGCAAACACTGGCTTCGAACGACGCGACTCTCGGTATGAAACGAAAAAGAACAACCCAATCGACACTGCCAGGCTAGCAATAAATACCGAGCGGACATAATCTGCCTTGAACAACAGCAGGACAGCGGTGACGCCCAGATAGCTGAAGCCGAAGGACGGCAGAGTGTAAGCATAGCCGAGCACACCCGGCAGGATGACTAGCCGTCGAAATACGAGAATCCCGCCGACCAGGCTGGCTATGCACGCCAATAACGTGTTCCGTCCCGATGGACTAAACACAAATTCACTTAGGCCGGAACCTGCCCGCAGCGCGACCGGCATTGCCACAGCCAGAAGCAGGCCCACCAGCAACTGATAACGAAGCCGACCCAGTCCTGCCGGCCTTACCTGTTGAACGGCCGCTGTCGTCACTTTTAACATTACGACACGCTTCCCCCGGGACTGGTCTCACCCGCGCGACACCCCCGCGCGACACCAATATAAGGTACGTGTGATACTCGCAAAAATACGCACAAAACACCCTAAACCGCACGCAATAGGCGTTCGGCTACACCCCATGCCTTCTGGGAGCAGATACGCAAATTTTGCCGAACGTGCGGCTTGCCCGATCAGCCGGCTAGGCGAAGGTCGGGCTTTGGCAGGGATGCTGGGGGCTGATCAGGCCAGATGCCGCGCGTGTCGTACACCAGTTTATCGGCGCGCTCATCAAGCGGCACCGATCTGAACACCTCATGATCGACCAGCACGATCATGATCGGGCAGGTTTCGATCGCGGTATCGATGTCGATCAATTGTGCGGCGGTGCCATCAAATGCTGGCGGCAGCGCATCGGCATAGGGTTCGACAATGCGGATCCGATCGCCGAAAAGCTTGGCGAGGTCTGCGGCTACTTTCAGCGCGGGGCTTTCGCGAAAATCGTCAATATTGGCCTTGAATGCTAACCCAAGGCAGGCGACGGGCACACCCGGCAATCGCTCGATCAGATCAATCGCGCGGGCAATGGTGTGCACTACCTTGCCGTCATTCACTTCGCGCGCAGTGCGGATCAGGGGAGATTGCTCAGGGGCCGCGCTGACCAGGAACCACGGGTCCACCGCGATGCAATGCCCGCCAACACCGGGGCCAGGCGACAAAATGTTCACGCGGGGATGGCGATTGGCAAGGCGGATCACCTCCCACACATCCACGCCCATTGTATCGGCGATCAAGCTGAGTTCATTGGCGAAGGCAATGTTGACGTCGCGAAAGGCGTTTTCGGTCAGCTTGGTCATCTCGGCCGCGCGACTCGTCGTGGTGACACAGGCGCCGCGCACGAAGCGGCGATAAAAAGCCAACGCCTTGCGCGCGCACCGCGGGGTAATGCCGCCAATGACCCGGTCATTGTCGATCAGTTCAACCAGAATGCGCCCCGGCAAGACGCGTTCGGGGCAATAGGCGATCGCGATATCGGCAGCTTCGCCTGATTTGCCCGGTACCTTCAAATCAGGGCGCAACGTGGCCAACAGGTCGCGCACCTTTTCGGTGGTGCCGACAGGGGAAGTTGATTCGAGGATGACGACGTCACCAGCCTTCAGCACGGTTGCAATCGTAGTGGCAGCTTGCAGAACATAGCCGATATTGGGCGCGTGGTTCTCACCAAAGGGGGTCGGCACGGCGATGACGAATATGTCGGCGGGCTCAATCATTGTTGCGGCCCGCAAATTGCCGCGCGCCACCACGCCGGAGACGAGCCCGTCAAGATCGACTTCCTCGATATGGACCTTGCCCGAATTGACGGTGTCGACCACGCTTTGGGTTACATCGACGCCGAGCACCTGCACACCGGTTCGCGCGATGACGGCGGCTGTGGGCAGCCCGATATAGCCGAGACCGAGTACCGCGACCTTTAGATCAGAGTCCGAAACCATCCGCTACAACCTTTGCAATCCGAATCGATGCGTGGCCGTCGCCGAACGGGTTGTGCGCGCGCGCCATCGCTTGATGAGACGCATTGTCGTCGAGCAGGGTGAAGATTTCGGAAACGATCCGATCTTCGTTGGTGCCAATCAGCTTTGCGGTGCCCGCGGTGATCCCTTCAGGGCGCTCGGTCGTTTCGCGCATGACCAGCACAGGCTTGCCAAGCGCGGGTGCTTCTTCCTGAACGCCGCCCGAATCGGTCAGGACGATGTGGCATAGCCCCAGCGCACGAACGAAATGCGGGTAATCGAGAGGATCGATCCGCGCGATGTTCGGCCGGTCGCCCAGCACCGCGTCCATCACACCGATGACATTGGGATTGGGATGCACCGGAAAAATGACCGCGACATCATCGCGTTCGGCGATCCGTTTGATGGCGCGGGCGATGCTTTCCATGCCACCGCCGAAATTTTCGCGGCGGTGGGTCGTGACGAGGATGATCCGCTTGTCGGCAAAGCGCCCGGCGATATTGTCCAGCCCAGCGCCCAGCGCTGGGTCAGCCGCCAACCTGGCGCTGGTCGCGTGAAGCGCATCGATCACCGTATTGCCCGTTACATATACCGTTGCCGGTGCGATGTTTTCCCGCAACAACGCATCAGCTGCCGTTTGCGTAGGGGCAAAGTGCTGGTCGGCGATGGGGGCAACGATGCGCCGGTTCACCTCCTCAGGGAAGGGATGATAGATATCACCCGACCGCAAACCTGCCTCGACATGGCCGACTGGAATACGCCGGTAATAAGCCGCCAGCGCGCCGACCATCGCGGTTGCGGTATCGCCTTGAACGATCACCCGGTCCGGCTGCTCAGCGTCCATTACCTCGCCAAGGCTGGTCAGCAGCCTTGCCGTTAGCCGGTCAAGCGTCTGGCCCGGCTCCATCAGGTCCAGATCAATGTCCGGCGTGATCCCCGCAATGCCGAGAACCTGATCCAGTAGACCGCGGTGCTGTGCCGTAACGCACGTTCGCACCTGCAGACCCGGCACATGCTTCAAGGCGCCGATCACCGGAAACAACTTGATTGCCTCTGGTCGGGTGCCGAAGATCAAAAGGACGCGGGGCGAGCGATTGGATGTCATATCGATGCCTTAATCTGCGCTGCTTAAAGCCGCGCTAACGATGCTGTCGCGTCGCCGTGCCCTTTGACAGGATTTGCCAGTCGCACGCTACGCGGTTACGGGCGGCACTTCGATGGAGACGACAATGACGTTCAAGCCCCTGCGCAAGGCAGTATTTCCGGTCGGCGGGCTCGGAACACGGTTTCTGCCCGCGACCAAGGCGCTGCCAAAGGAAATGCTGCCGGTCGTCGATCGCCCGTTGATCCAATATGCCGTTGATGAAGCGTTGGATGCAGGCATTGAGCAGATGATCTTCGTCACCGGGCGCGGAAAATCGGCGATCGAGGATCATTTCGACATCGCTTATGAGCTGGAAGCGACGATGGCTGCCCGCGGCAAATCGATGGAATTGCTCCACCAGACCCGCCTTACGCCCGGCGCTGTCGCCTATGTTCGCCAGCAGGAGCCGATGGGCCTGGGCCATGCCGTATGGTGCGCCCGCGATATCGTTGGCGACGAACCGTTTGCGGTGTTGCTCGCGGATGATTTCATGGTCGGTACGCCCGGTTGCCTGCGCCAAATGGTGGAAGCGTACAACAAAACCGGCGGCAACATGATTTGCGCGCAGGAAGTTGCCGATGAGCAGACCGACAAATACGGCGTGATAACCCCCGGCCACCGCGCTGGCGCGCTGACCGAGGTGAAGGGCCTGGTGGAAAAGCCTGCGCCGGGCACTGCGCCGTCAAACCTGGCGGTCATCGGTCGCTATATCCTGCAGCCAGAAGTGATGCGGGTATTGGAAACCCAGGAAAAAGGCGCTGGTGGTGAAATCCAGCTCACCGATGCAATGGCCCGCATGATTGGTCACCAGCCATTCCACGGGCTAACATTTAACGGCACCCGTTATGATTGCGGCGACAAGGCGGGCTTCATTCAGGCCAATCTGGCGCTGGCGCTGTCGCGCGACGATATTGGCCCGGCGGTTCGGGCCTTTGCTGCGGATCTGCTCGCCCGGAGTTGAGCTGCGCGCGAAAATCATCGTTTCTAGAGATGGTTAGCAAAATCTACTGACGCTCAGGGCGGCTAATCGCAAGGTTCGCTTAAGATTTGGCCGGTAAATTCCCCAAGGATATTTCCAAGGGTAATTTCCAGCAAGGGCAATGCCATGTCGAGAATTTCGTCGATTTTCGGTGCCGGGTGCAATCGGTGGTAACGCGGGCACCAATCCGCATCACCTATACGCCGCCTGAGCGGACGATTTTAGTGACGGGTGGGGCCGGGTTTGTCGGTTCGGCGGTGTGCCGGTTGCTCGCCAGCAATGGCTCTTTGCGGGTAATCAACCTCGATTCGCTCGTCGACTCGGTCGATGCAGAGGCGCTTGCGGTGCCTGCTGAGCAACCCAATTACCGCTTTGTTGAGGGCGATATTCTTGATCGCGCGCTTGTTGCCGGGGTGATGGCGCAAGAGGCCGTAGATGGCGTCATCCATCTTGCCGCCGAAAGCCGGGCGGATCGGGCTGTGGGCGATATGCCGCCCTTTATCGATACCAATGTTGGTGGCACCTATCAGATGCTGGAGGCGTCGCTGGAGCATTGGCGCACGCTGTTGCCAGACGCGCGCGCGCGTTTCCGTTTCCACCACGTATCGACAAACGCGGTGTTCGGTGATCGCTCCGCGGGGTCTGGCGCCGTTGATGAAACCGCGCCTTATCAGCCAACATCGCCGGTCGCCGCCGTGCGCGCGGCCGCAGACCATCTGGTGCGCGCGTGGCACGCCAGCTTTGGCCTGCCGGTGGTGCTGTCACACGCCAATGCGGGTTATGGCCCCTGGCAAAAGCCCGGCAAGGTAATTCCGCATGCGGTTATCGCTGCAATTGAGGGCATCTCGGTGCCCATTTATGGTGCCGGTTCAGAAGTTCGCGACTGGATGCATGTTGAGGATTATGCGCGCGCCTTGCAGGCGGTGTTTTTCCACGGGCAGAACGGCCAGTCCTATTCGATCGGCGGGCGCGAAGAGCATAACAATCTGGCGGTCGTGGCGATCATTTGCGACCTGCTCGACCGACTCGAACCGCGCGCGGATGGTCGCCGGCGGCGGTCGTTGATTACCTTTTTGCATGATCGGCGATTGGCGGACCGGCGGCATGCCGTGGACCCTAGCCGCATTGAACGCGAATTGGGTTGGCGGCCCGAGATTCCATTTGTGGAAGGGCTGACCGAGGTGATTGATACCTATCATAATCGCGCACGGCTGGCGCTGGGACGGGCTGCCGCGGGTTGAAATACGGCGGGCATCAACCCCGACCCCGGAAAAGGAGGCGCTAACAAAGGCCACCGCAACCGCCGCTAAATCGTTACCAGCCGTTCATCCCGGAGATCGGCGAGCAGGGCCATCATTCCGCCTGCCTCCACACCCGCTGCCAGATCGTCCATCGCCAAACCCGCCACCGCAAGGCCGGTCTGGCACGCGATCAGAATCACGCCGCTGGCCAGCGCCATCGCGAGCAGCCCAAGCCGGTCAGGCAGCCCTGCGGCCGCAAGCGTGACGCTGTCGTCATCGGTGCGCTCAGCACGCGCCAGCAGCGCAACGCTGGCCTCATGGCAATACAAGCGCACCTTCCCACCCAACGCTGTCTGCGCCACGGCAAGCGTCAGTGCGGCGCGGAACCGTGCTGGATCGGGGGAGGCGACAATGATCGCCAGCCCCTTCATTGCTGTGGCCTTGGCCGGCAGGTGGAGCAGCCGGGATCCTTGGGCAGCGACAGCGTACGAAACCGGAATTCGAGCGCGTCGACGATCAGCAGCTTGCCAGCCGTTTCTTCACCAAACGGCACGATTGCGCGCATCACTTCCATCGCGGCCATACTTCCCACCATGCCGGTCATTGCGCCCAACACGCCCTGGTCCGCGCAACTGGCATCGGCACGGTCGGGATCATTCCCCACAAAGCAGCGGTAACAGGGCAGCGTTGGTTCCCATCCGCGGTAGACGCTCAATTGCCCCTCAAACTGCGCCACAGCAGCTGACACAAGCGGGATGCAGAGGCCAAGCGCGGCATCGGCCACCGCCAGCCGGGTGGCGAAGTTATCGCACCCGTCCAGCACCACAGTGGCCCCGGCGAGCAGCTTGGCGGCGTTTTGCGTGGTGATCCGCTGCACCACCGGCACCACGGCGACATCGAGGTTGAGCCGAGCAATGGCATCCGCCGCCGCTTGCGCTTTGGCGCGCCCGATATCGGCGGTGCCGAACAGAGTCTGGCGTTGCAGATTGCTGAGATCGACGTGATCGTCGTCAATGATCGTCAGCCGCCCGATTCCCGCCGCGGCCAGATATTGCAGCGCGGGCGAGCCGATTCCGCCCGCGCCAATGACCACCACATGGCTGTTGAGTAGCCGCGCCTGCCCACCCCCGCCAATCTCACGCAGCACAATGTGGCGGGCGTATCGATCAAGCTGGGCGTCGGAGAGCATCACACCCCGGTCGATCCGAAACCGCCCATTCCCCGCTCGGTTTCATCCAGGCTGGTCACTTCGTTCAGGGTCGCGCGCTGGACGGCGGCGGGGACGAGCTGAGCAATCCGGTCGCCGCGCGCGATGGCAAAGGCCGCATCGCCCAGATTGGCGAGGATGATCTTCACTTCGCCGCGATAATCGCTGTCGATCGTGCCGGGCGAATTCAGGCAGGTAATGCCATGTTTGAGCGCGAGGCCGGAACGCGGGCGCACCTGCACCTCAAAACCGTCCGGAATGGCGATCGCGAACCCGGTAGCAACCGCATGCCGCGCGCCCGGTGCCAGCGTTAGCGCTTCCGCCGCCACAACGTCCATTCCGGCAGCGCCAGCAGTTGCATAAGCGGGCAGGGGAAGGTCTGCGCCGTTAGCCAGCCGGTGAATGGCGATGGTGATGGGGTTCATACCGTCATTCCTTTGGTAGTGGCCAATACTGCATCCGCAATCCGTGCAGCCAGCCGCTCGGCAACGGCTTCCTTGGGCATCCGTTCCCAGCTTTCGGTGCCGGATGCGGTGATCAGGTGAATGGCGTTGGCATCGCCGCCCATCACATCGCCTGATACGTCGTTGGCGACGATCCAGTCCGCGCCCTTGCGGACGCGCTTGGCGGTGGCGTGATCGATGACGCGTTCGGTTTCGGCCGCAAAGCCGATCAGCAGCCGGGGGCGCTGCGGGCTGCGGGCCAAAGTCGCCAGGATGTCAGGATTCTCGACCAGCATCAGCGTGGGCGCCCGGCTGCCCTTCTTGATCTTTTGCACCGTCGGGGTAACGCGCCAGTCAGCAACGGCGGCGACCATGACGGCGGCATCGGCGGGCAGGGCTGCATCAACGGCAGCGGCCATTTGCAGCGCGGTTTCCACGTCGATCCGGTTTACCCCCGGGGGTGTGGGCAGCGAGACCGGCCCGGCAATCAGCGTGACGCGCGCGCCCAGCTTTGCCAGCGCTTCTGCAATCGAAAAACCCTGTCGCCCGGATGATCGGTTGGCCAGATAGCGCACCGGATCAATCGGCTCATGCGTTGGCCCGGCGGTGACGATGATGTGCGTGGCCGCAAGCATTGTCGTTCAGCCCGCCAGCGCGTGCAGGATCGCCGCGAGAATCGCTTCAGGCTCGGGCAGGCGACCAGCGCCGAACTCACCGCACGCCATTGGTCCTTCATCCGGCTCTATCACCGTAATACCATCGGCGCGCAGTTGCGCCACGTTGCGGCGCGTGGCGGGGTGTTCCCACATCCGCACGTTCATGGCCGGCGCAGCGAGCACGGGCTTGTCGGTGGCGAGCAGCAGGGTGGTGGCCAGATCATCGGCAATGCCCGCCGCCATCTTGGCCATCAGATCGGCCGTGGCGGGCGCGATGACGACCAGATCGGCCTGGCGGCTCAACTGGATATGGCCCATCTCAGCCTCATCCTTCAAATCCCATAGGCTGGTGTGAACGGGATTTTCAGATAGCGCCGCCAGCGTCATCGGGGTGATGAACTGCGCGCCACCCGCCGTCAGCACGCAGCGCACGCCGATATCTGCCTTGCGCGCCAGCCTGATCAGCTCGCACGCCTTATACGCCGCAATGCCGCCGCCGACGATCAGGAGGATGTTTTTCATCGGACGCTTCTTGTCACGGTAATGCGGCGGCTGTCGAGCGCGGCGACGGTCAGATCGCGAACGCCATCTGGTGCAAAGGCGAGGCCCACCAATATCGTCGGCGCGACAAGCAGGCCCCAGTAGAAGGTGTCGGGTCGTCCAAACAGGCTGAGGAGAACCGCATAGGCTGCAAAAACCGCAAGCGCGCGTACCGCCAGCGGATCGCGCCAGCTCGCCCAACCGAAGAGCGCAAAGCCCACCAGCAGGGCAGACAGCCATGCGGGTGCAAGGTTTAGCGCGGTGGCAATCGACATGGTTTTGACAAAAAATCCAAAACCAAGCAGCCCCACCCAACCCGGCGATGCAGGGTCCGCCGGGCCAACCACCTGCGCAACGGCATAAGCGTGGGCGGCGACCACGGCCGCAAGCACGCCTAGCGTCACTGCCCAGCCCATCGCCTCACGCCGTTGCCCGTCAATCACGGCCATGCCCAGCACCACGACCACATACAGCGCCGCCGTTTCGCGCACCAGCATCGCGATTGTCGCGACCGCAGCGGCGGTAATCCAGTTGCCCGGTCGCCGCAGTGCCAAGGATAGCGCGATCAGCAAGCCTGCCCAAATCTCATGAAAAGCGGTGAGCGAGGGCTGCACAAACGCCACCATACCCCCCACCAGCAACACCAGCGCAATCGCCAGCGGGGGCGGCCTGGTGATCGCTTGGCGCAGCCGGATGAACCATGCGGCAACCACGCCCGCTGCCAGTGCATAGAGCAGCATCAATGTCAGCGGGGCGGGCAGTGCTGCTTGCACCATTGCAAGCGTTGGCAATCGAAAGGTGACAAACGGCCGCAGCGGGTAATCACCTGCGCGCAGCGCGGTGGCGGTTACCGCATAATAATCACCCCCGCCGCGGACGCCTGCGATGATTGTTTCGTACAAAATGACATCGGCTTGATCATTGGCGCGGTTGGCGGGATCCCGGCTTACCGGTGGTGGCCCCGCCACGAACAGCGCGCTGAGGCACAGCAGCAGGAACAGGCCAAGCAGGATCAAGCCAGATTTGGCGCGCGGTGCCTTCAGCGCCGCAAAGCGGCTTGGCGAGGCAAGCCATAAGGGCGCGCGCGGCCGGGCCATCCTATCCCAGCAGCACCCACATCGCCGCGACGCTAAGGCCGGAGGCGAAAAGCGCGACGGCGGCATAGCGCCAACCGCCGCCAATCCGCACCACCTGTATTTCCTGCAGTGGCGGGGCAGGGGGGGCGCCGCCTGCATTGGGGAAATGGCGCTCGATGTTGCGGATCAACTGCGGCAGGCGAGCCAGCGTCTTGAAATCAGCGGTCAGCCGGTCAGCGACAAAAGTTTCGGGGCCAAGTTCGGTCCGTATCCATTCGCGCACAAAGGGGGCGGCGGTTTCCCACATGTTGATATCGGGATCGAGCGCGGTCGCCACACCCTCCACCATGACCATCGTTTTCTGCAGCAGCAGCAGGTGCGGCTGCGTCTTCATGTCGAAATCGCGGGTGATATTGAACAACCCGTCGAGCATATTGCCGACCGACATCTCCTTTACCGACATGCCCCGCATCGGCTCCCCCACTGCCCGAAGCGCCGTGGCGAATTCGGCAACGTCGTGGTGCTGCGGCACATAGCCGGCCTCAAAATGGATTTCAGCGACCCGGCGATAGTTGCCGGTAATCAGGCCGTACAGAATCTCTGCCAGCCACACCCGGGCGCGCCGATCAATCCGGCCCATGATGCCAAAATCGATTGCGGCGATCCGGTTGCCGGGCAGAACGAACAAATTGCCCTGGTGCAAATCGGCGTGGAAAAAACCTTCCGCAATCGCCTGGCGCAGGAAAGCATGGACCAGAATATGCGCCAATCGGGCCGGATCATGCCCGGCTGCCAGCACCGCTGCGCGGTTCGACATCTTGATGCCGTCAATCCATTCAAGCGTCAGCACGCCGCCGGTCGTGCGCTGCCAATCGATTTTGGGGACAATGAAATCAGGTTCTGCCGTCATCGCTTCGGCAAGTTCTGATGCGGAGGCGGCTTCGCGCCGCAGGTCAAGCTCGCGCGTGGTCCAGCGCTTGAATGTCTCGATGACCAGCCGGGGCTGGAGCCGGGCAAGCTCACCGCCCATCGATTCAAGCTGGGCAGCGGCCCATTGATAGGTGTCAATGGCGCGGGCGAATTCTTCCTCAACGCCGGGGCGCAGCACCTTGATTGCCACGGTGCGGCCGTCGGTCGTCACGCCGCGGTGGACCTGGGCGATGGACGCTGCACCGACCGGCACTGGGTCAATCGAGGCGAAAAGCGTGTCGAGCGGGCGACCAAAACTGTTGATCATGGCCGTGCGGATCACGTCGAAGGATACGGGGGGCAGGGCATCCTGCAACCGCTGTAAATCCTTCGCCGCCGCTTCGCCCACAATGTCAGGCCTGGTGGCAAGCGTCTGGCCGAATTTGATCGCGGCGGGGCCGATTGCCTGCAGCGCATCGGCATAGCCCGGCGTCGCGGGCAGCCGCACGCCGAACCGCGCGATGCGGGCAAGGCGACGCACGCCCGCCGGAGTATTGGGATCACGCTCAATCCCCTGCAGCGCGCCGTGCCGTGCGAGCGTGCGGCCCCATTTCAGGAGCCGCCAGAGGTGCTTAGCGGGGGCAGTCATCGAACATTCCTCCCCGGCACGGGGAGGGGGACCAGCACAGCTGGTGGAGGGGGGGCGCCTCGCAGCGCAGCGGCGGTGGAGAGCCCCCTCCACCACGCCGCTTCGCGTCGCGGTCCCCCTCCCCGTGCCGGGGAGGATTTGATTGACGACATCAAATCTTCCAGCCGCTGTGAATTGCCACCAGCCCGCCGAGCATTGGCTCCACCTTGGTCTGAATAAAGCCCGCATCGCCGATCATCCGTTCAAATGTCGGCATATCGGGAAACCGGCGGATCGATTCGATCAGGTAGCGGTAGCTGTCTTCATCCTTCGCGAGCAGCTTGCCGAGTTGGGGGACCAGCTTGTGCGAATACAGGTCATACACCTCCGCAAAGCCCGGCCACAGCGTGGTCGAGAACTCCAGGCAAAAGAACCGCCCGCCGCGCTTCAGCACACGGTGCGCCTCTCCCAGCGCCTTGGGGATGTCCGTCACGTTGCGGATACCGAACGCGATCGTATAGGCATCGAAAAAGCGATCGGGGAACACCAACGTCTCAGCATTCGCCTCCGTCCAGACCAGCCCATCAATGCCGCGCTTGGCCGCGCGTTCAATGCCCACTTCGAGCATCGCTGGGTTGATATCGGCTACGGTAATCGCTGCCCCTGAAGGGGCCATGCGAAAGGCAATGTCGCCCGTGCCGCCCGCCATATCGAGAATTGCATCGCCCGCGTGCGGTTGGACACGGCGCACGAATCGGTCCTTCCACAACCGGTGCATGCCTGCCGACATCGCGTCGTTCATCAGGTCGTAGGAGGGCGCGACGCTTTTGAACACGTCGCCCACCCGGGCGGTTTTTTCGGATGCGGCAATGTCTTCATAGCCGAAGGAGACGGTATCAGCGATTGGGTCAGTCATTCGGTCGCTCTAGCTTGGCCTTGTGGGCGGGGCAAACCCAACCTAGCTGCATTATTGAAATGCCCGAACTTCCCGAAGTTGAAACCACCGTTTTAGGATTGCGCCCCGTACTGGAGGGCGAGCAGATTGCGCGCGTGCTGCTGCGCCGGGCCGATCTGCGCCGCCCTTTCCCCGTTGATCTGGGGCAACGGCTGACGGGCGCGCGGGTGACAGCGTTGCACCGCCGCGCCAAATATGGGCTGATCGACACTGATCGCGGCGACACGATGATCTTTCACCTTGGCATGTCAGGCCGGTGGCGAGTCGATCCGTCTGAAACGCTGACGCATGATCATCTGGTGCTGACGACGGGGGCGGGGCGCACCCTGGCGCTCAACGATGCGCGCCGCTTTGGTTCGGTTGATCTGGTCCCGACGGCGGATCTGGCCGCATATCCGCCCTTCGCGGTCATGGGGCCGGAACCATTGGGGCCAGATTTTACTGCAACTTATCTCCGCACCGCGCTGGAGGGTCGGGCGGCCCCGATTAAGGCGATGCTGCTGGATCAGCGGATCGTGGCGGGGCTGGGCAATATCTATGTTTGCGAAGCGCTGCACATGGCGGGCATCGCGCCCTCATGCGCTGCCGGGCGAATCGCCGATACGCGCCTGGGGGCGTTGGTGGAGGCTGTTCGCGAGGTGCTGGCAGCGGCGATTACGGCGGGCGGTTCCACGTTACGCGACTATGCCCGGCCTGACGGCGAACTCGGGTATTTTTCGAAGCAATGGCGCGTTTATGGCCGCGAAGGAGAGGCGTGTGGCTGTGGCGCGCTGGTGCTGCGGCGGCCAGAAGGCGGACGATCAACCTTTTGGTGCAGTAAATGCCAGCGCTGAGTGGTTGACCAGAGCGCAGGCCGGGGTTAAGAGGCGCGCTTTCGAAGGGCGATCGGGACTTCTTCCCCCGCCCTTTTTCATTGAAAAGGTTCGAGGACGGCATGGCGAATACGCCACAAGCGAAAAAGCGTATCCGGCGGAACGACCGCCGTGCGGAGATCAACACCAATCGCGTCGGGCGTATCCGCACCTTTGTGAAAAAGGTCGAAGCTGCACTCGATTCGGGCGACAAGGTTGCCGCGACATCGGCACTGGCCGCAGCCCAGCCAGAATTGGCGCGTGGCGTGGCCAAGGGCGTGCTGCACAAGAACACCGCATCGCGAAAGTTCGCGCGGCTTACCAAGCGCGTGTCCGCACTCGCATAAGTCATTACGGTTTGGTTACAATTCGCCCGTCGGGAGCGTCCCGGCGGGCTTTTTGTCGTAACTGCGATCTGATTCTGTTCGATAATGGCACGGCGCCTGCAATAATCGAGCTTTCCCATACCGTTGATTTCAAAACCGCGGATTCACCACGATTCGCGATCATTGCAGATTAGTGACAAATTTAATATTCTTTATAAACAATATCTTGTGCGATTTTTGACGCGTTTGTGCGGCTGAACGCGAGTCAACGACTTTATTTCAAATTCTTGACATAAACTGCTCTTGCTCGACTCGGCGATGTGCTCATAATCAGCGTTCGCCGCAGAGATCATCTCACCGGCGCTACGATTATCTTCAACGCCAGGCGGATGCGATTCCGACTGCGGGGTAAATTTATAGTGTGAAAATAGGGCGGCTGAGCATGTGACTCGGGCGAGTGGAGAGTTGCGTGTGACGATTGCCGGTGCATTTAAGGCGACCCCAACGACTGATGTTGAAAAGGCTTGGGTACGAATTCGCGGGCATTTGCGCGAATCGGCTGGCACCCGGCTGTTCGACCAGTGGTTGAAGCCGCTGGCGCTTGGGCTAAGCGACGAGCCTGATACGGTGCGGCTGACGCTGCCATCGGCCTTCATGACCAATTGGGTGCGCAACAATTATGCTGAGCGGCTAGCGCAGGAATTCCGCGCACTGTTGCCCCAGATCAATTCCGTGATCATTGAGACAGCAACGGAAGCCGCGCCGCTGCCGGTGCTGAAGGCAGTTGACCTTCAACCGCCCGTATCGCCCGAACCAGGTCCAATAGCGGCAATGGCGGGCGCGCGCCCCGCGCTGGACCCGCGTTTCACCTTTGACCGTTTTGTTGTCGACGCATCTAACCGTGTTGCCATGAATGCGGCGCAGGCGCTTGCTGAACCCGGGCCACCGCGTTTCAGCCCATTATTCCTGCACAGCGGCACGGGCATGGGCAAAACGCACCTGATGCACGCGATTGGCGCGGCCTTTCTGGCGGCGCAGCCTGCTGCCAATGTGATTTATATGTCGGCTGAGCGTTTCATGTTTGAATTCGTTCAGGCGATGCGGGCGCGCGATACCTTTGCATTCAAGGCGCGGCTGCGCTCGGTTGATTTGCTGATGATTGATGATCTGCAGTTCATCGCTGGAAAGGATGCAACGCAGGAAGAGTTTTTCTACACGATCAACGAAGTGGTAAGCGCGGGCAAGCGGCTGGTCGTCAGCGCTGATCGCTGCCCACAGGCGCTGGACGGGGTGGAGGCGAGAATATTGTCGCGCCTGTCGGTGGGTTTTGTCGCTGACATCAAACCGGCTGAGCTCGCGCTGCGCAGAGCCGTGCTGGCTCGCAAGCTGGTCGATATGCCTGAAGCGCGGGTGCCGGCCGATGTGCTGGAGATGCTCGCGGTTCGGCTAACGTCGAACATTCGCGAGCTGGAGGGCGCGCTGAACCGGCTGGTCGCCTATGCTCAGTTGACGGGCGAGACGATCGATATGGATTTCACCCACGCGACGCTGGGCGATGTGCTGCGCGGCGTGCAAAAGCGCGTGACAATCGACGAGATCCAGCGCGCGGTATCAACCTATTTCGAGTTGAAGCCGATTGAGCTGGTGTCCGCCCGCAGGGCTCGGGTTGTCGCGCGGCCACGCCAGATCGCGATGTACCTTGCCAAGCGTCTCACCACGCGTTCCTTGCCGGAAATTGGTCGCAAATTTGGGGGGCGCGACCATTCGACTGTCATCCATGCCGTGCGCCGCATCGAACAATTGCGTGACAGCGATACCGATGTCGACAGCGCGGTGCGGGTGCTGCTCCGCGAGCTTGAGGGCTGAGGCCATCGACGGGCGGATTATAGCGCTACGCCCCTATCACTGGTACATAACAAAAAAGGCCTCCGGTTTGCGACCGGAAGCCTTTTTCTGTTCTTGGCGCGAGCGCTTATTTTTTGCGCTGCGGTGCGATCGTGATTTTCACGGTTTCGCCCGAATTGCCGGGAAAGCCAGTGAACATCGCTTCGACCAGATTGGGCACGATCTTGGGCAGATCATCGGTGTCCGATTGGGCGCGCGCGGTACCTTCAAATACCCGCTGGCCGTTATCGGTGCGTTCGATCTGCAGATCTAACTCGCTGGTAAAGACGGTATAGCTATACACGTCATTAAACCCGCCGCCGAACAGGAACGGATCGTTGAAGCCATAGATGAAGTTGCCGCGCCCGAAGCCGCCATAGCCACCAAAGCCGCGACCGCCAAAGCCGCCAAATCCACCGAAGCCGCCATAGCCAAGGCCGCTCGAACGGACGCGTTCGCGGCCACGATCCACATCATAATGCATCTTCACGATTAGCTGTGCCTGGCCGGGGTTGCTGGCAGGCTGATACCCTTGTTCCACCAGCCGCGCGCTGACGAGTCGAGCATATTGCCCAAACTCCAGTCCACCCTGAAGTTGCGGGTTGCTGGCCTGCACCACAAAGGTCTGGCCTGCGGCCGGCCCGGGAAGTGCCTGAAAACGCGATACTTTGGCGCTGAACGGCGTTGCGCAGCTTGATAAAACAAGGACGGCAGCAACAGCGAGGAATGATTTCTTCATGGGCTCATCCTTCGGGAGACACAAAAAATTACAAATAAACAAATGCTTACATAGCTTGTCACGGCGCTGATGAACGTTAGTTGAACGCCCTTGTCTGTAAGACCTAGTCGTTAAACCTGCAATCCGATTGCGCGCTGCGCCGCCAACAATATGGGCGCGGCAAGCGTGCTTGCACGGGCTGCGCCGTCGACCAGGGCGCCACCCACTGCACCGCGATCATTCAGCAAGTGCATCAAGCGTTCACGGATCGGCGCGAGCACTGATATGGCAAGGTCAGCAAGCGCCGGCTTGAATGCGCCGAAACCCTGGCCCGCAAAATCGGCCAAAACCGCGTCCGTTGAACGATTGGCCAGGGCGGCATAGATGGTCACCAGATTGCGGGCCTCTGCCCGATCGACCAGCGCGGCGAAGCTATCCGGCAGCGGTTCTGCATCGGTTTTTGCCTTGCGGAATTTCTGGGCAACCACATCATCGCTGTCGACCAGGTTGATGCGCGATCCTTCTGAAGGGTCGGACTTCGACATTTTGGCGGTGCCATCGCGCAGGCTCATGATGCGCGGCGCGGCCTTGCTGATCAGTGGTTCGGGCAGCGGGAACAGGTCGACCGCGTAGTCGGTGTTGAACTTGGTGGCGATGTCGCGCGCCAGCTCCAGATGTTGTTTCTGGTCGTCGCCCACCGGCACATGCGTGGCCTGGTAAAGCAGCACATCGGCAGCCTGAAGCACGGGATAGCCGAAATAGCCCACGCTCTGGCTAGATCCATCCTTGCCGGCCTTGTCCTTCCACTGCGTCATCCGGTTGAGCCAGCCCATCCGCGCGGTGCCGTTCAAAATCCAGGCAAGCTCGCTATGTGCAGGTACACGAGCCTGATTGAACAGGATCGACTTGTCGGGATCAATCCCGCAGGCCATCAAGGTCGCCGCCATCTCGATCGTTGCATTGGCGAGTTCGGCTGGCACGACGGGCTGGGTCAGCGCATGCAGATCAGCGAGAAAAAACAGGCAGTCGCCGCCTCCTGCCGCCACTTCATCCTGCATCGCCACCCATTGCCGGATTGCGCCCAGATAGTTGCCCAAATGGAGATTGCCGGTTGGCTGAATGCCAGAAACAACGCGCATCAAGGGGCCTTTTTGGTTGGAGTTTCGGGTGCAGCGGATCCACGTCGCCGTATCACCGCCAGCAGATCGGATGGGCGATAGGCGCGAAGCATGAAGCAAGCGATTGCATAAACGCCGCCGCCAATTCCCACCAGTGCCAGCATCGCCCACCACCGCGTCATCCCGGTGCCCAGTGTATAGGGCGCAAAACGATCATTGAGGAAATACATGATCGCGCCCATCGCCAGCGCAGCCCCACCAAGCCGCCAGAACCGCTTACGCAATTGGGTGTCAGGCACAAAATGGCCACGCTTCGCAAGAGTGCGGTACAGCATGGCGAGGTTGACCAGGCTGGCAATCGCGGTCGCCAGTGGTGGCCCCATATGCTTGAGCGGACCAATCAGCGCGAGGTTCAGGACAAAGTTAATGCCAATCGCAATCGTTGCATAGCGCACCGGCGTTTTGGTATCGGCGCGCGCATAATATCCTGGCGTCAGTACCTTCACCAGGATGTAAGCGGGCAGCCCCAGCGAAAACGCCGCAAGGGCCTGTGCGGTGGCGATCGTGTCATCAGGTGTGAACTTGCCGTGCTGGAACAGCGCTGCAACAATTGGCACGCCGCACACGATAAGCGCGACGGTCGCCGGCAGGGTGAAGAACAGCGCCAGCTCCATGCCCCGATTCTGGGTATCCATTGCCTGCGCTTCATCGCCGGCGCCAAGCTGGCGCGAGATGGTGGGCAGCAGCACGGTGCCCAAAGCGATTCCAATCAGGCCGAGCGGCAACTGGTTAAGCCGGTCAGCATAATAGATGTATGATACTGATCCCTCGGCGAGCAGGCTGGCCGCGAGTGCGGTCGAAACGACCAGGTTGATCTGCACCGCACCAGCCCCCGCCGCCGCCGGGCCGATCAGCGCGAGCAGGCGCTTTACCTCGGGGGTCAGGCGGGGCAGGCGCGGGCGCAGGTTTACGCCATTGCGGAGGCACGCAATCCATAGCCACAGCAGCTGGAGCCCGCCCGATACTGTCACTGCAACCGCCTGGTTTCGCGCGGTCGCCAGCGGATCTGCGGTATGGAAGAAAAGCAGCGCGGCGATCAGCGTAAGGTTCAGCAGGATGGGGGCGGCGGCATTTACCCAAAATTTCTGCATTGAATTCAGAATGCCGCCCAGCAGCGACACGAGTGATATCAACAGCAGATAGGGCAGGGTGATGCGGGACAGCGCGACCGCAAAGGCGAATTGATCCGGCTTTGCGTTACCGAACCCGCCTGATAATCCCCATGTGATTGGCCAGGCGAATATCTCCATCACGATCGTCAGCACGATCAGAATTGGCAACAGCACCGACAGCGCATCTTCTGCAAAGCTAAGCCCTGCCGCCAGGCTGCCGCCTTTTTCCGATACTTTTTTGTTGAACATCGGAATGAAGGCAGCGCTGAATGCCCCTTCGGCAAACAGTGCGCGAAACATATTGGGCAGGCGAAACGCGACCAGAAATGCGTCCGACGCAAAGCTGGCACCAACAAAACGCGCGAACAGCGCATCGCGCACGAGCCCCAGCACCCGGCTGGCAAGCGTTAGCCCGCCAACCGAGCCCAGAGCGCGCGTCAGGTTCATGTCGACAGGGCTGCCGACGTCCGGAGATCAGGCGTGGCCGATATCCTCAATCGGCAGGTCCGCACCCGGCTGGCCCTGCGCCTGCGAAAGGTACAGCGCGTTGAAATCAATGGGTTCGAGCAGCAGCGGCTGAAAACCGCCGTCGCGCACGGTGTCAGCCAGAATGCGGCGGGCAAATGGGAACAATAGTCGCGGCGCTTCACCCAGCAGGAACGGCTGAAGATGTTCGACAGGGATGTTGCGCAGGCCAAACAGACCGGCGAAGCTGAGGTCGACGACAAACGCTACGCCGTCATCGGTTTCTGAACGGACGTCGATTTTCAGGATAACTTCGTGCACGTCTTCAGCCACTTGCACCGTGCCGATATTGAACTGCACATCAATGCGCGGCATCGATTGGCTCTGGTAGATGGCCGGGGCGTTCGGATTTTCGAACGACAGGTCCTTCACATATTGTGAGATGATCCCGGCAGCGGGCGTGGTATCCGCACCATTGGCCATGGGTGCGCCGCCATTTTCCTGGTCGTCCATTGATCGATCTTTCTTCATAAGGGGTTGGGCCGCCCGGTGGCGTCACTGATTTGCCAATGCGCGACGCGCCTAGCAGGGGTGCGGCATTGATTCAACGCTATGCGCCAAAGCCCGTAATTCGCCTATTTGAAACCCGGCGTTGATGCGCCTATGTTAGGGCTTCGCCGAACACTGGAGGCAGAGTGGTTTACGTAGTAATTTTAGCGATGATTGCGGGTTTTCTTGCATTGCGCCTGTACATGGTGCTCGGCAAGCGGACCGGGCATGAGCAACCGCTGCCCAAGCCGGCCGAAGAGCGCGTCGGCATTGCCCCGGTAACGGCGCGCGCAATCGAGCCAACCGCCGACCGGCCTGATATTACGAATCGCCATATCGAGCCAGGTGCCGAACAAGGCGTGCGTGCAATTATTTCGGCTGATTCATCATTTGATGTTGGCCAGTTCATTGACGGTGCAAAATCTGCCTATCGCATGATTCTTGAGGCTTATTGGAAGGGGGATACCGATACCCTCAACTGGCTGGTCGATGACGAGGTGCGCCAAAGCTTTGTTGAGGCTATCGAAGCGCGGGCAGCAGCGGGCCATGTTCTCGACAATCGCTTGGTCAGCATCGAACGCGCGGTCATCACCGATGCGGTGCTGACGGGACGCAACGCCCGGATCATGGTGCGTCTGGAGGCGGATATTGCCGCAATCACACGCGATGCCGATGGTAACATGGTATCCGGTTCGATGAGTGATGCTGTGGAAACGCGCGAAATCTGGACCTTTGGCCGCACGTTGAAAAGCAGCGATCCAAACTGGAAACTTGTCGAAACCGACGAGGCATAGGATTGTGGTGATCAAGGGGTGGAAGCTGGCAGCTTTTGCCTTGCTGCTGGCGGGATGCAGCGGGCAGGTTATGCCGCCGTCACCAGGCGTTACCCCGCCGAGCGGGCCGAATGTGCGCCCAGCGCCCACCCCGACGCCATCCGCGCCAGAAGTGCCGAACGCGCTTGCCGCTGGTGTGCTGGCCGGCCCGTTAATTCGCGAACTGCCGATCAGCCGGGACCATGCGGTTCGCGCGCTGGCGGCGTTCCGCACGTCATGTCCCAGCCTGATCAAGCGCACCGATGCCAGCGGGCTCACCCAGGGCGCGGATTGGCAGCCGGCATGTAGCGCAGCCAACATGACCGCTGATGACGAAGCTCGTGCGTTTTTTGAACGCAATTTCGAAACGGCGAAGATCGGCGACGGCAAGGCCTTCGCCACCGGCTATTACGAACCGGAAATCGCCGGATCGCGCGATCGCCGGCCCGGCTATGACGTGCCAATCTATGCACGACCAACCACGCTGATCGACGTCGACCTGGGGCTTTTTTCCGATAATTTGAAAGGCCGCAAGATTCGTGGCCGGGTCAACGGATCAAGCTTTGTGCCCTATTACGACCGCGCTGAAATAGAAGCCGGCGCAATTGATCGTCAGGCGCCTGTTATCGCCTGGGCTGCCGACCCCATTGAAATATTTTTTCTGCAAATTCAAGGTTCTGGACGGTTGCGGTTGCCCGACGGCGGCGTAATGCAGATTGGCTATGATAGCCAGAACGGTCGCGATTACACCGGCATTGGGGCGTTGATGCGCCAGCGCGGGCTGCTCGAACCGGGCCAAGCATCGATGCAGGGCATTGTCGCCTGGCTGCGCGCGCATCCGGAAGAGGGGCGGGCGATCATGCGGGAAAACAAGAGCTTCGTATTCTTTCGCGAACAGCAAACCGCCGCGAAGGGCGCGCTTGGCTATGTTGTTACAGGCGGGGTAAGCGCGGCGGTTGATCCAAAATTTGTGCCGCTCGGCGCGCCCATTTTGCTGGCAATGGATCGCCCGGAGGCCTCTCGGCTGTGGATTGCGCAGGATACCGGCGGTGCCATTCGCGGTGCGAACCGTGTCGATACCTTCTGGGGAGCCGGGCCGGAGGCAAGCAGCATTGCAGGCGGCATGTCAGCCCGGGGCACGGCGTTTGTGCTCGTGCCGCGTGGAACGCTCGCCCGGCTTTTGTCGGGGAGCCCGAATGGCGGAGCGCCGCTTAACCCCTGACGAGGCTGCTTTGTGGCGGCGGGTGATGGCCACTGTACGGCCAGCGCGCCCGCCGTCTGCAAAGCCGAGCACGGCCTGCCCCGCAGTGCCAACGGGTACGTCAGCCGGTCCCGTTGCTGGGTCGGTGAAGGGGACAGCCAAATCTCCCCCTCCACCACGGGTGCGACCGGCAGAAGCTATGCTGCTGAAGCCGCAGCCCAAGCCCGGCACCACGCTTGATGCAAGCTGGGACCGCAAGCTCGCGACCGGCAACGCGGCGCCCGATAGTGTGATCGACTTGCACGGCCACACGCTCCAATCGGCCTATGGTGAACTGGATGCCGGGCTTGATCGGGCGATTGCCCGCGGCGACCGGATATTGCTGTTGATCACGGGCAAGCCGCCGCGTCCCGAAAGCGAAAGGCCGCATGCGCGCGGTCGCATTCGTGAAGCCGTCGGCGATTGGCTGGCGGCGTCGCGTCACGCGGCGAACATTGCATCGGTTCGGCCTGCACACCCCCGCCACGGCGGGGCAGGCGCGCTGTATATCGTCTTGCGCCGCACCCGAAACGAACGAAAATATTAACCTTTTGATGGCAGTAAATGCCTTCGGTCGGGCGTTATGCGCCCATCATTCAAAAGGGTTTTGCACCGCGATGGGAGGAGCTTCGCTCAAAAGTCGCGCCGTCACATTTGCGTTGGCGACGGGTGCTGCCTCCTTCATTCTGGCGCTGGCCGCGACGTCCAATGGCCAGATCGATTCCGGCAGTGTCGCCCGCGCGCTGATTCCCGCAATTGTGTGCGCAGTCATGTCTTGGGCGTCGGCTGAGCGCGCGATTTCTGCCACGGCAGGCGCGATTGACGCAGCGATTGCCCGGCTCGCTGGTGCGGCAAATGGTGACCTAGAAGGCAAGATTCCGCCCGAAATTGGCGAGAATGTGCCGCAATTGGCGCATGCAATGGAAGGATTGTTCCAACAAATCGCCGCAAATCTCGAAAATGTGCACCGTTTGGCGATGTTTGACCCCGTTACGGGCCTGCCGAACCGGACCCATTTTCGTCGCAGCTGCGAACGCATGTTGACGGACATGCCGATGGGCAAAGCGGCGGCATTATTTTTCATTGATCTCGATCGGTTCAAGTCCGTCAACGACACGATGGGCCATGCGATGGGGGACATGCTGTTGGGCATGGTTGCCAATCGGTTGCGCGCGGTTGCTGATCGGGTGACAGCAGAAAAGGCACTCGACGCTGGTCAGCCGCTGCTGGGCCGGTTGGCGGGCGATGAGTTTACGATGTTTTTCCCCGACATCGCTGATTCAAGCGAAGCGGCGCGGATCAGTCGAGGGGTGTTGTTTGCGCTGGCCGAACCATTTGATCTGGGCGGACATGATGTGGAGATCGGCGCGTCCATTGGTATCGCGCTGCGGCCGGAGCACGGCGCGACGCTGACCGATTTGATGCGCGCAGCCGATGCCGCCATGTATCATGCCAAGGCGACCGGCAGGGGTCGCGCCGAACATTTCACCGAATCACTCGCCGCGCAGATCGCCGATCGTGCACAGCTTGAGCTGGACTTGCGTGAGGCGATTTCGCTCAACCAGTTTGCCCTGGTATTCCAGCCACAGGTCAGCACGATGGATGGCCGCATTGTGGCGGCAGAGGCTTTGCTGCGGTGGCGCCACCCCACTTTGGGCGTAAAACTGCCCGGCACGTTCATCAAACGCGCCGAAGAAACCGGGCTGATTGTCGAGATCGGCGAATGGGTGATCGCGACCGTCGCCGATACGATTGCGCGTTGGGGGGCGATGGGCATTGAACAGCGGCTCGCCATCAACATCTCGCCCCGCCAGCTCGATCACGCCAGCTTCTTTCGTCGGCTGCGCGAAGCAATGGTTGCGGCCAATGCGCCCGCAAGGCTCCTGGAGCTTGAAATCACGGAAACGCTGGCGATGCATTGCAGCGAAGAGGTGATCGAGGCCATTTCCATGCTGCGCGCCGATGGCGCGACCATCGCGATTGATGATTTTGGGACCGGCTATTCAAACCTTGCCCGGTTGCGAGATTTGCCCGTCGATCGGGTAAAGCTTGATCGCAGCCTGATTGAACATATCGCGGTAAAGCCCGAAGCGCGCACGATCGTGCAGGCGGTGATCGGGCTGATCCACGGGCTTGGCTGCGAAGCGGTTGCCGAGGGAATAGAAAATCAGGCCCAGGCAGATGTTTTGCGCGTGATCGGCTGTGATGTGATTCAGGGATATGCGATTGCCTATCCCATGGCCGAGGACGATTTTATCGCCTGGTCGCGCACTGAAAAGCGTCAGCTGCTCGCTGGCTGAAGAGCCTGCGAAATAATGTCGGCATAAATGTCGGTCAGCAGCGCCAGATCGTCAATCGCCACTGCCTCATCAAGCTTGTGCATGGTCGCATTTACCAGCCCGAATTCAACCACCGGGCATATTTTTGATAAGAACCGCGCATCCGATGTGCCGCCGGTGGTGGACAAGCTTGGCTGATGCCCGGTGTGCCGGGCAATGGCATTGGCGATCAGCGACGAAAACATGCCCGGCAGCGTCAGAAATGCTTCGCCCGAAATCCGGGCAGTGACGACGGCACCGGGGGCATGCGCCGTTGCCAGCGCCGTAATCCGTTCAACCAGCGCATCGCCGCGTTGCTGATCATTGAACCGGATGCTCAGGCGGGCGCTCGCCTTGGCGGGGATGACATTGGTGGCCGGATTGCCGACGGTCAGGTCTGTCACTTCGATATTCGACGGCTGAAACCAGTCGTTGCCCTGATCAAGGACAATGGCGTTAATTTCCGCCACCAGCGCGACCAGCCGCCGGATCGGGTTGTCGGCCAGATGCGGATAGGCGACATGGCCCTGTTTGCCGGGCACATCGATCCAGATGTTCACTGATCCGCGTCGCCCGATCTTGATCATGTCACCCAGCCGGTCAACCGACGTGGGTTCGCCCACCAGGCACAGATCGGGGCAGATGCCGCGCGCCGCCATGCGTTCAATCAGGGCGACGGTGCCGTGCGTGGCGGGGCCTTCCTCGTCACCGGTGATGATCATGCTGATCGTTCCGGCATCGGCGGGGATGCGTGCCACCGCGCCCACAAAGGCGGCGATGGCTCCCTTCATATCCACAGCGCCACGCCCGTATAGCAGCCCGCCGCGAACTTCCGGTTCAAACGGATTGCCCGTCCAGCCAGTGCCCGGCGGCACCACATCCAGATGACCGGCAAAGGCGAAATGCTGCCCCGCGCCGCCGCCGCTCCCGCCCCCGCGCACCGCAAGCAGATTTTCAACCGGACCGTCCGGCGCAGTGCCAACAACGAACCGTTCGACCGAAAAGCCCAGCGGCAGCAGCGCGTTTTCGAGCACGTCGAACACCGCTGAACCAGCGGGCGTGACGCTGTCACACGCGATCAGCGACGCGGTTAGGGCGGTAACGTCGATGGGCGGGGCCATTATCTGGTTTAAACGCCGGCGGGGCGTTCATATTTGTCGATCACCCATTCTTCTTCCTGGGCGGCGCCAATCCAGTCCTGCATCCAGCGATGGCCGATGATTGCATCGACATAGGCTTGCGCAAATCGGGGGGTGGGCAGGCCATAAGTGACGATGCGGGTGCACACCGGCGCGAACATGATGTCGACCGCACCGAACGCGCCGAACAGATATGGCTGTTCGCCGCCAAAACGGGCGCGCGCCTGCGCCCATAGCTCAAATATGCGCGAAAGCTCTGTGGCCACCTCGTCATCGGGCGCCACCGGTTCGAAGGTTTGGCGAACGTTCATGCCGTGGCGACTGCGCAAAGCGGCATAGCCCGAATGCATTTCCGCCGCCATCGACCGCGCCAGCCCGCGCGCGGCCAAGTCGGCTGGCCAAAAGCGCGTGCCGCCGGTTTGGCTGTCGAGATAATCGACGATCGCCAGGCTGTCCCACACCACCGCATCGCCATCCCATAGCGTTGGCACTTTGCCAGCGGAGGGGGCCAGATCAGGTGCCTTGCGTCGTGCCGCCCAATCATCGTCAAACATCGGCACAACGACTTCGTCGAATGCCAGGCCTGATTGCTTGCAGGCAAGCCAGCCGCGCAGCGACCAGGATGAATAGGCTTTGTTGCCGATGATGAGTTTGAGCATGGAAGATCGAATAGCGCCGCGCCGGGACGGCGGCAACCAAGCGTTGATGGACGCAGGCTGAAAAACAGCCCGAAGCGCAGTTGCAGTCTGGCTTAGCTCGCGCCGAAAGCCGCCTCCGCGATATCGTGCAGGCCAAGGCTTTTGAGCACCAGTGCGCCCTCTACAGCCACCATGAGCCGGGCGGCATCAATCGCCCGCGCTTCCGGCGTTGGGCCGTCGATTTGCATCATACCCCAGGCAAAGAAACCCCTGCCGATCTGGGCGCCGATGGTGCGATACTCGGGGTCACCGCGCGCAGACAGGCTCGCGACTTCAAGCCAGATTCGCATGTACGGCCAAAGCGTATCATCAAACAGGATCGCGAGCAGCTGCCCACGCAGCACCTCCACCGGCAATGGCGAAGGCGAACGGTGCTGATCGAGCATGGTTACCAGGCGCGCGGCAATACGCTCCAGCACGGCGGCAATCACCTCTGCCTTGTCCTTGAAGTAATAAAGCAGCATCCGGTCGCTGATCCCCGCCGCCTTGGCCAGCGGCCGCAGGCTTGATGCGGACAGCCCCGCTGCCAGCACATGATCGGCCAATTTATCGACCAGCATTTCGCGACGTTCGTCAGACTTGATCACGATGCCGCTATTCTCCGTTGCGCGTTGGTGAGTCATGCCGATTGCGCAGGCCAAATGTCCAGCCCCGACGCCGTAAAGGGTTTCTCGCCCAACGAAGCCGAAACTATCCTGTGGTGCTGAATTCACCCCTAAGCGTGCCTTTCTTTCCAGTTTGAGCAGCTTAGCCGATTGGTGTGATGCTCTGCTGCAACACTGCGTATGGATTGTCATCGATCCGAAACAATGTCGTTGCGGCTTTGTCACAGATGTCGATAGGATTTTGCATTGGCGCAATCTGGCGCCGGATCCGCCGGGCAAACGCCCGCGGAACACGCCAGATTTCACGCTCACACAAACAGGTGCCCGTCATCCTCGGGCCAGTCGCGGAGAATTGAAATGATGATGAACAATGCCAACGGAACGGGTTTTGCAGTGCTCGCGCGACGGGCTCTGGGCCACTGGGGCAGCGTGTCGGTGATGGCGATGGCCGCGCTGATGGCGGCAAGCCCTGCGGCTGCCCAGACTCAGCCTAGCGCCGATGCGCCTGCCAAGGCCGAAGTCGCAGACGCGAATGGCATTGATATCGTTGTTACCGCCCGCCGCCGCGAGGAAAGCCTGCTCGACACGCCGATCGCGATCAGCGCCTTTGGCGGTGAAACGCTGAAGGCCCTTAATGCGCGTAATCTGGAAGATGTGGGCAAATATGTCCCCAACCTGACGATCAGCCGATACGGCGTCGGCAACACCGCACAGGCCGCGATCTTCATTCGCGCCATCGGGCTTCAGGATCACTTGATCACCACTGATCCGGGCGTTGGTGTGTATCTTGATGGCGTCTACCTTGGTCGCCAGCTTGGATCGAACCTGTCGCTGCAGAATATCGAGCGGGTGGAAGTGCTGCGTGGTCCGCAGGGCACGCTTTATGGCCGCAATACGCTGGGCGGTGCGGTTAACATCATCACCCGCAAGCCGGGCAGCGAAGAGTCGGTTGAGGTTGATGCGCAGGTCGGTTCGCGCGGGCGGATTAACGGCAGCTTTTATGCCGATACGCGCGTAGCCCCAACGCTCGCAGTGTCGATCAATGGCAGCTATCAAAGCCGTGGCGGCGTTGGCGATGCCGTTAACGTGTCCAATCCCAGCGCGCGGATTGGCGAGCAGAATGATTTCAGCGGTCGCGCGGCTGCTTACTAGACGCCGAGCGACAGTTTTTCGGTGCTGACCGCGGTCGATTTCGTGCGCTCACGCGGCGGGCAGTCGCCGTACAAGGTTGATATCTATGATCCGATCGCCGCTGGCTTCACCCAAGCGACGCAGGTGCGCCCGGACGATTCGGGCACCGATGTCCCCGGACTTGAATCGACCTCGCTCGATCTGTTCGGCGCATCGATCACCGCCGAGTTGAAGCTGAGTGACGAGCTGACGACCAAATTCATCACCAGCTATCGCCAGACCAAGTACACCGGTGGTCTTTCCGACACCGACAATATTTCGCGCCAGTCGGTTTTCCCGGAAAGCGGTGATGCGGAACAGGTATCGACCGAACTGCAGCTGAATGGCGAGTTCGGCGCGTTCAACTTCGTCACCGGTCTCTATTATTTCTATGAAGATGGCAGCAACGATTCGTCGCCAGCGTTTTTCTTCGGCGGCAATAGCAGTTTTACGCTTCAGCAAACCACCAACAGCTATGCGGCTTATGCCAATGGCAGTTACAACATCACCGACAAGCTCTCGATCGGCGCGGGTGTGCGCTATTCGAGTGATGACAAGCGCGCGACCGCGCAATTCACCAGCTTTCCTGGCCCCGTCACACGCACGGCCAGCTATGATGAAGTGACCGCGCAGGGCAACATCACCTATAAGTTCGACGATAACGTCTCGGTCTATGGCACGATCCAGCTTGGCTATCAGCCGGGCAGCTTCACGCCGCGTCCCTTTGGTGGCCCGGCATCGTTCAACGCATCACCCGAGACGACCGCAACCAATTACGAAATCGGCTTGAAGGGCCGCATTACCCCCAATTGGGTGGTGCTGCTGTCGGCATTCAACACCAACTATAATGATCGTGGGCTGCCCTATTCGTTCATCAACGCGAACGGATTTAACACCGTGATCATCGCCGCCGATGCGCGGGCACGCGGGATCGAGGCGGAATCAACCGTCACCTTTGGCGGTTTGCGCCTGAAGGGATCGCTCGGCTATCTCGACAGCAAGATCACCAGTGTGAACTCGCTGCCGCCTGCGTTCTTCCCGACGGGCGGCACGCCGGTCGCTGGTGCGCCGACCGCGCTCAGCCCCGAATTCACCGGGGCGGTAACGGCAAGCTACACCTTCGATCTGGCGAATGGCGGCTCGATCACCGCGCAGGGCGATTATTCCTATCGCGGCGAGCAGTTCGGCCAGCCCGTCGCCCGCGCCAGTGAGCTGATCGACGCGCGCAGCCTGGTGGGCTTCAACCTGAAATATGAAAACGAAGCCCGTGATCTGAGCTTCAGCATCTATGGCAGCAACATTTTCAACAAGGTCTATGATCAGGGCCGGTTGGACCAGGGCGGCTTTGTGGGCGTTGTGGTGAGCAATGACCGCAGCGAGTTCGGTGTGCGGCTGACCAAGAAGTTCCGGTAAACCGGGCTGCGATGACCGGGGTGGCGCAGGCCGCCCCGGTGATTGTGGGCGCTGACCAAGCCGACAACCCGTCCGCCACTGGGCCCCGGCCTTCGCCGGGGAAGCGGTGAGGGGGCAGATGGCGCGAACAAAACGCGATCGTCACCCACGCGCGTAGCGAAGCAATCCAGGGTCACCGTCTGCGGCGCGGCTGGATGTTTCGCTACGCTCGTGGGTGACGGAAGTTGCTGAAACGGCAGGCTATCCGCCTGCCTAACCAATCGCTTCAATTACCGCCGCGCGCAATTCGGGGATGCCGAAGCCGACCTCGCTTGAGGTTGCCATGATGTCGGGATGCGCGGCGGGCCGTTTGCGGGCTTCGGCGGCGGTGGCTTCGGTGATTTTCAGCAATTCGGTGGGCTTGATCTTGTCTGCCTTGGTCAGGATCAGGCGATAGCTGACGGCCGCTTTGTCGAGCATTTCCATGATTTCATGGTCGACATCCTTCAGCCCGTGGCGCGAATCGACCAGCACCAGCACGCGCTTCAACACTTGCCGACCGCGCAGGAAATCATTGATCAGGAACCGCCATTTCTTGACCATGTCCTTGGGCGCCTTGGCAAAGCCATAGCCCGGCATATCCACCAGCCGCAGCTTCAGCGGATCGCCCACGTCGAAGAAGTTCAACTCCTGCGTGCGGCCCGGCGTGTTCGATGTGCGCGCCAGCGAATTGCGCCCGGTGAGCGCATTCAACAGCGACGACTTGCCGACATTGGATCGCCCCGCAAACGCGATTTCGGGCACGTCTGGATCTGGAATAAACTCCAGCGTGGGTGCAGACTTCAAGAAGCTGATCGGCCCGGCAAAGGTGATCCGTGCCGCCTCGATCAGATCCTCGTCAAATTCAGCCATGCGCCATCATTTCTTGGTTGCCGGGACAAGCATCTCGGGGTGTCGCGCATAGAGCATCCGCTGCTGCAGGATCGTCAGTACGTTCGACGTGATCCAGTAAAGCTGCAACCCGACGGCAAATGGTGCCATCACGAACATCAACATCCACGGCATGATCGCGAACACCTGTTTCTGGGCTTCATCCATTGGCGCGGGGTTGAGCTTGAACTGGAAGTACATCGAAATGCCCAGCATGATCGGGATGATCCCAATCGCGATAAAAACCGGGGGCGTGAAAGGGAGCAGGCCGAACAGGTTTATCGGCGTCAACGGATCGGGTGCGGCCAGATCGCGAATCCACAGCACAAACGGCTGGTGCCGCATTTCGGTTGAGAGCAGCAGCACCTTGTACAGCGCGTACATGATGGGAATCTGCAACAGGGTAGGGCCACAGCCGCCCAGCGGGTTCACCCCTTCGGTTTTGTACAGCGCCATGATTTCCTGCTGCTGGCGCGGCTTATCGTCCTTATAGCGTTCCTGCAGCAGCTTCATCTTGGGCTGGATCGCCTTCATTTTCGCCATGGAGGCGAACTGGCGCTGGGCGATCGGGAACAGCAGCCCCCGAATCGTCACCGTCAGCAAAATGATTGCGACGCCGAAATTGCTCACCAGCCGGAACAGAAAGTCGAGATAATAGAAGATCGGCTTTTCGACGATGCGGAACCAGCCCCAGTCGATTGCCTTGTCAAAATTGGCGATGTTGCCGCCATCCTGATATTTGTCGATCAGTCGCACTTCCTTGGCACCGGCGAAAAAGCGCGAAGATGTGCTGGCGGTTTTGCCGGGCGCGATCTTTACCGGGGTGCTGGCGTAATCGGCCTGGAACACATCGCCCGATGCACGAAACCCCGAATGCACTTGCGCGCCTTGATCAGGGATCAGCGCGGTCAGCCAATACAGGTCGCCAAAGCCCAGCCAGCCGCCCTTGGCATCAAAGTAATTGGCACCAGCCTTGGCCGTGGTGCCGCCGATCGCGTCAAAAAACCCTGGCTCTTCACCACGAAGGTTGGGATAGCCGATGTCGTAGTTCGCGCCCGGCCCGAACACGCCGATCGGCCCGACATGGTTCACCCAGGTATCGATATCCGTTGGCACGCCAGTCCGTGAAATCAGGCCATAAGGGCGCAAAGTGACGGGGGTGGTGCCACCGTTGCCGGCAATCTGTTCAACCGTGAACAGATAATCATTGTCGACCGCGATCTTGATCTGAAAGCGCAGTCCCTGCGGGTTGGCCCAGCTAAGCGTCACCGGGCGGCCCGGCGTCAGGGTTGTCGCATCGGCGGTCCAGACGCTGTTCTTGTCGGGCGCGGCGACGCCGTCACCCGACCAACCAAAGCCTGCAAAATAGCTGTGCGTCGTGCCCGATGGCGACAGCAGCCGCACCGGCGGGGAATTCTTTTTGATCGTCTCTGCATGGCGTAACAGCACAAGATCGTCGAGCCGCGCGCCCTTCAGGTTGATGGAGCCCTTTAGCGACGGCGTGATAACTGCCACACGCGGGGTTTCCGCCAGCACGACGGCGCGGTCGCGCGTCGCCTTTACCGCGTCGACGGCAGGGGCTGTTGCATTGGAGGTAACGGGGCCGGTTGGCGCGGGGCCTGGCAGCACGCGCGCGATCGGGGGGCGCTTGGGTTGCGGAAACAGACTCTGCGACACAATCGGCCAGCCGACCAGGATCAGCGCGGCAATCGCCAGAAACAGCACCATGTTGCGATTTTCTTGGTTCACTGAAGACTGTCCCGATCGTGAATTTTTGTGCGTTTAAGGAACGGGATCATATCCGGATCCCCCCCAGGGATGGCAGCGCGCGATCCGTTTTGCCGCGAGCCAACTCCCCTTCAGCGCGCCATAGCGGCGAAGTGCAGTGATTGCATAGGCCGAACAGGACGGCGCATAGCGGCAGGACGGCGGCAGGATGACCGACGGCCCCAATTGCCAGCCCCGTGTGAGCAGAATCAGCAGCCGGGCGATCATCTGGCCGGCCCGCGGGCAACCTTGGCGAGCGCCTTGGCCAGATCGGCCTGCAACACCGCAAAATCGCGCTTCAGCCCATCTGAACGGCCAATCAGCACATGATCATGGCCCCGCAACCCTGCCTTGGGCAACACATCACGCGCCAATGCGCGCAACCGCCGCTTCAGGCGATTGCGCACCACCGAATTGCCGATTTTTTTGGTAACGGTAAAGCCAATCCGCATGTCGGCCACACCATCAGCCCGGTCGCGCGCGAGCAGCACAAAGCCCGGCATTGGCGCACGCTTACCAGCATTCGCCGCAAGGAAATCGCGGCGAATTTTCAGGCCGTGGATAATGGCCCCGGACACTTCGGGCCGCAAAGCCACTTCGGTCCCCAACGCCACTTCAGCCCGCACCAGCACTTAAGCCCGCACCACAGGGGCAGGGCTGTTGCCGGCTATTATGCCGAAAGCTTCTTGCGACCGCGTGCGCGGCGCGCACGGAGGATGTTGCGACCGCCCACCGTTGCCGTCCGCGCGCGGAAGCCGTGGCGGCGTGCACGCACCAGATTGCTCGGCTGAAAGGTCCGCTTCATCACTCATTCCCTGATCATCGAAAATACAAAAAGGCCACCAAAAACGACGGCCGACTGGCGAAAGCCTTTAGGGGAGCCCCGCAGCCAAGTCAACGATGACAACAGATCAGGTCCGGCGACCACTGATGAAATCTCTGGCCGTCCGCCAAAAACTGGCAAAGGCCGACAATTTTTTGCCATCCTTGCCCAGCGGGCGGTCCCGTTCGAATCGGCGCAAGGCGCTCGCGCGGCGCAGGCCAAGATCGGCATAATAGCCAAGCGGCGGCCAACGGCGCTTCGCCCGCACAAATACACGCTTTGCGATGGCCGAATTCTGCAACATCAACGCAAGCCCTGCCGCAAATACGAAAACGCCGCCGGGGCCGGGGATAACGCCGACCAGCGGCGATACCAGAATGATCAGCGCACCAACCAACGTCAGGCCAAGCCGGACGGCGGCGCTACGCGGGCGGATTTGATGCGCTATCGACACAGATGCCGATGTGGGGGTGGTGTGTTGTTTTTGCAAGACAGTCTTCCGCAAGCTTCCTTCATTTAAGAAAGCGGGTATGAACAGAGCATTAGCCGGATGGCGCGCGCCTGACGGGGGGCGGAGGGGCAATGGTCGCGATCGTATCGACAGTGGCGTATCTTGGGCTTGAGGCGCGCGGGGTGGAAGTGCAGGTGCAGGTCGCGCCCGGTTTGCCCGCCTTCAATATCGTGGGGCTGGCGGACAAGGCCGTCGCTGAAAGCCGCGAGCGCGTGCGTGCAGCCATTGCTGCACTAGGCCTGGCGCTGCCGCCCAAGCGGATCACCGTTAATCTGTCACCCGCTGATCTGCCCAAGGAAGGGTCGCATTACGATCTGCCCATCGCGCTGGGCGTGCTGGGCGCCATGGGCGTGGTGGATGCCGAAACGCTGGCCGATTATGTGGTGGTGGGCGAACTTGGTCTGGACGCACGGATCGCGACTTCGCCCGGCGTGCTGCTGGCAGCGCTGCACGCCTCGGCTGAGTCAAAGGGGCTGGTGTGCCCTGCCGCGCAAGGGCCGGAAGCGGCGTGGGCGGGATCAATAGAGGTTATTGCAGCACCCGATCTCCTCTCGCTGCTCAACCATTTCAAGGGCCACGGCCTGCTCGCCACGCCCGAGCCGGGGGTCGCCGAACTCGCCGATCATGGCCCCGATCTGCGGCAGGTAAAGGGGCAGGAAACCGCCAAGCGCGCGCTGGAGATTGCAGCGGCGGGCGGGCACAATCTGCTGATGGTCGGCCCGCCGGGTTCGGGCAAATCCCTGATGGCGTCGTGCCTGCCGGGGATTTTACCGCCGCTCGATTCGAGCGAGGCGCTGGAGGTTTCCATGGTCGCATCGGTTGCCGGAACGCTTCAGGGCGGGCGGCTTACCCGGTCGCGGCCCTATCGTGCGCCGCATCATTCGGCATCGATGGCAGCACTGGTCGGTGGCGGGTTGAAGGTGAAGCCGGGTGAGGTGAGTCTGGCGCATCTGGGCGTGCTATTCCTTGATGAACTGCCCGAGTTTCAGCGCGCGGTGCTGGATTCGCTGCGCCAGCCGCTGGAGACCGGCACGGTCAGCGTTGCGCGGGCGAATGCGCACGTCACCTTTCCAGCGCGGGTGCAGTTGGTCGCGGCGATGAACCCGTGTCGCTGCGGCCATTTGGGCGATGCAGCGCTCGCCTGTTCGCGGGCGCCCCGGTGCGCCGCTGATTATCAGGCCAAGGTGTCGGGGCCACTCCTCGACCGGATTGACCTGCATGTCGATGTGGCAGCGGTGAGCGCCGCCGATCTTGTGCTGCCGCCCCCAGCCGAAGGATCGGCAGAAGTCGCCGCGCGGGTGGCCGCAGCCCGCGCTATCCAGCGTGCGCGCTATGCAGCCACCACCGCGCGCACCAATGCCGAGGCAGATGGCCCGGTGCTGGAGGCGGTCGCGACCCCGGATGACGCTGGCAGGAAGTTGCTGGCGCAGGCGGCAGAGGCAATGCGGCTATCCGCGCGCGGCTACACCCGGATTTTGCGGGTGGCGAGGACGATCGCCGATTTGGCGGGGAGCGAGGGGGTGGGGCGCATTCATGTGGCGGAAGCGCTTAGCTACCGTAGGCAGGCGCCGCGGAGTTAGGGAGGGCGAGTCCCTAAATCGTTGGCCGATAATGGTGGAAAGCGGACCTACACCGACCAGAGCCGGTCGAACTCCGCCGGTTCTATATCGGTCGCTATTGATGGTGCGATTTGGGCTAGGTCGAAAACGCCGTACTTAGCGCGCGTTGGTGCGCCGGGATGCCGGTGGACTGCATTGCCACTTTCGTCGTAGCCAAGCTCGCGTGTGACCGTGCCTTGCTCATCAACTTCGGTGAGGATGCGCGATAAGCCCCACGCATCCGCAAGCCCCGTAACCTCATCTTCAGTCCAAAGTAGAATACGCCGCATGGGGTGACCATAGCTGAGCAGGTAATGTCCGCAAATGGGCGATTACGACCTTCTCTCATTCGTCACCCCGGACTTGATCCGGGGTCCCGCTTTTCTGCGGTCGGGCAAGGCAGCGGGACCCCGGGTCTAGCCCGGGGTGACGGCTCGGGTTCGGGCACGACGCCCTAGCGTTTACCCAGCCCGCTCAATCCCCAAAATCTCGATCGCATCTGCCGTTCCTGCAAAATCCAACACCTCACCCACTTCGCCGCCAATGAGCGCGCGGGCGAGGGGAGCGGTGAAGGGGATTTTGTCTGTCACCCCCTCGGCTTCGTCGCTGCCGACCAGCATCACCCCGCGCGCCGCGCCGTTCAGCGTGAACCGCACGCGCGACCCGAACGCGACACGGTCCGGCGGCGGGGGCGGGGCAAGTTGCGCGCTGGTTTTGCGCGTGATCCAATAGCGGCGCTGACGTTTGGCATCGGCCAGTGCAACCTCGTCCGTCTCGGCAGCGACCATCGCCTCCGCCGTCGCCAGCCGCGCCTCAATCAGCGCCAGCCCGGCGGCGGTTACCAGATTGGGGCCGGGCGGGATCGGCAGCTCGAATTTGGGCTCGAGCACTTCCTCATCGCTGTCGCGGCGAAACGCGACGCTCATCGGGGCATGCAAGGGGTGTGGTTCATGCGCGATTATGGTCCCGGTAGATTGACGAATGCAACGTCCGCCAACGGGCTAGGGACTGGGCCGGGCACTGGACCCGGCAAAGACTTGCGATCCCGCGCGGCTTGGGTTAGCGACCACAGCGTTGCGGGCGTGGTGGAACTGGTAGACGCGCCGGACTCAAAATCCGGTTCCGAAAGGAGTGTCGGTTCGATTCCGACCGCCCGCACCATCCTTGTAATTCGAAAGCCATGCTTTCAATCCACAAGGAAAACCTGATCATGCCCCGCAGCGCCAGCCGCGTATCAAGAGCGCGAGCAATGCCGGATTATTGAGGGTCGCTCGCGGCCCGCCTTGCGCTGTTCGAGCACGTCGATCTGGACGAGCGTCTTTAGGTTCCTTGCTGCCGATTGACGCCGCGCAATACCAGCCTCGACCTTGCTGCTGATGCGTCCAGACGGGGTGGGCAGCCCCGCCACCAGGGGCACGAAGACGAACCTCGACTCTACTTAATGGCGGAGGAGAAATGGGGCGCAGGCCACTCGCTGCGGGAGCCTACCAGGCCATAAGAACGCTAATCCGCGCCTATGGCGGCGGCAACGTGCACGACAGAGCAGTGCCACAGGGCAGTTTTGCGCAACATCGGTCGTTCGGCGCAATCCCGGCTAAGCCTGGCAATCGATTCAAGTGTATTGAGGCTAAACGTCCGGGTCCGCTGGCGCGCATGGATTGGAGGAAACGAGGCATGCAAAACCCTACCCGGATCGATCCCGCTTCAGCCAAAACCCAAGGCCTGGTCAACGTCGGCGATGACGGTGCAGTAGTGCAGATCCCGTTGAGCAACGCCGGGTTCGACAATGATGCCGTGGCCCAGATTGGGCTCAACATTTTTGTCGATTATCTCAATCATATCGCGGGCCGCGACATCGATTTCCCGTCGGCGAATTCAAAGGTTGCGCTGGCGACATGGCCGGGGCGCCTGAAGGCAACTTCGCGAACGTCTTCGTTCTGGCGTGCACGGGCCACACGCTGCATCTGATCTCAACCAAAGGATTTCTAGATGACGAATCCCATCGAAATCGCCGAAGCCGCCTCGAATGCGTCGAACGCCCATGGCAAGATCATCGATTCGATCGACCAGTTCTTTGCCGAGGGCTGCGTCTTCATCGAACCCGATGGTTCGAGTCGGTCCACAATGAAGGATCAACTCGCCAGCCTCAAACGCTCGGAAAGCACCACGTTCCACGGCCAGACGGGTGGTTACAATTTTTCGGTTGGCGTGCGGACGTCCAAGATGACCGCCGACAATGGCAGCCCGAATGTGGGGAACGATACATTCGAGCGCTACTGGCGTGATGGCAAGATATTGTCCTAGAATACTTCACTCAGGCCTGATTGCTTGCGAGGTGCTTCAGCCTGGAAAATCAACATCGCGAATAGGCTGAGCGTTTTTTGTAAGGATCAAGCTCAAACAGTGCGACGAAAGCCTTCGACCAATGAATGACGATTTTCAAATATTGTCTGGGATACGGACACATCGACCAGAGTTAGGATGTGCAATTCACGGGAATGACTAGCTTAATGGCCTCCCACTTTAAGTTTGTTCCGCTCGTGATGGTTCTTGCGACCGGGGCTTCGGCCTCGGTCGCAATTTTTTCTCAACCCAGAACGCAAACGATTCGTGCAGATCGCCATAAGATCGCGCTTGATCGTCCGGTCGATCACGGAATTTCGAAGGAGCGTCTGACGCTGACCGCCGCGCCCACGCGCTTTAAAACACTCGCCGCACGATCAGGCGGAGCACATCTTCGCGCATCAGCCGCTGTCACGGTTGAAGCGCAAGCGAACTATATACAGTATAGGCCAATCAACGTTAATATGAGCTGAGGAGCACAACATGGATAATCTGGCAATCGTTCGACGCTTCACTACCGAATTTCTTGGCCGCGCCGATCTTATGGCTGCAGAGGCGACCATGCATCCCGATATTCGTGGCGTTACCGGCTTGAAGCCGATCGGGCCGATCGAGGGTATTGATGAATATAAGGCAATTCTGACCGGCTTTGTCGATGCCTTTCCAGCGGAATCACCCGTTGAGATCATCGACCAGTTTGAATCGGCGGATGGAACCCGCGTGGTGACGCGCTTTC
>MSXR01000005.1 GCA_002083655.1 Proteobacteria bacterium ST_bin14
ACAGACAATTGCGAGCGCAGCGCCGCCGCACGGTTGGTGCCCAGCAGCAGCGCCGCCATATCGCCCTTCACCTGAAAGCTGAGGATCAGCAGATAAACGCTCAGGAACAGCGCCCCGCCAAAGCTGGCGATGGGCGCAAGCACCAGCCCGAGCAGCGAAAAATCGTTGCGCCACGCGGTCCACAGTCCGGACAGGATCAAGAAGCACGAGAAATCGACATTGAACTGCCCCTGCCAGGTCATCTCGCCGATGGCAGCGAAGAAGATCGGCACCAAATTCCAGCCATGGACACTCGTCACCGGCAGCGTGTACCCTGCGATAACGAAAAAAATCGCTACCAATATTGCCCTGAAAACGGTCATTGCCTCCTCCTTTTGTAGCAAACGCTACATTCTCCTAAGCCGATTACCGGATGGCCGCAACCCGCAATTGCGCCGGCGGTGTCGCTGGCCAAATCCTCGCACCTGCAATAATTCATGCCGCTTCCCAAGTCTGGGTCCGACGGTTAGTCAGGGCCAAACGATAAGGATGCCCAGCATGAGCGCCCCGGTGCTCGACACCAAGATCGCCATCGACAGCGACGCCTTCCGCGCGAATGCCGCACACAATATTGCGCTGGTTGAGCGGCTGCGCGCCGATGTCGCCAAGGCAGCGCTTGGCGGCAACGAGAAATCCCGCGAACGCCACACCGCCCGCGGCAAGCTTCTCCCGCGAGAACGCGTGGAGCGGCTGCTCGATCCCGGCAGTCCTTTTTTGGAGATCGGCCAGCTGGCGGCGCACGAGGTTTATGGGGAGGATATCCCCGGCGCGGGCATGATCGCGGGCATTGGCCGGGTATCGGGTCGCCAGTGCATGATCGTCTGCAACGATGCGACGGTGAAGGGCGGGACTTACTATCCGCTGACCGTGAAGAAGCATTTGCGGGCGCAGGAAATTGCGCAGGAAAACCGGCTGCCGTGTATCTATCTGGTCGATTCGGGCGGGGCGAATTTGCCGCATCAGGCAGAGGTTTTCCCTGATCGCGATCATTTTGGCCGCATCTTTTTTAACCAGGCGACTATGTCCGCGCTCGGCATTCCGCAGATCGCCTGCGTGATGGGCAGCTGCACGGCGGGCGGCGCTTATGTGCCCGCGATGAGCGACGAGACGATCATCGTGCGGGGTCAGGGGACGATCTTCCTCGCCGGGCCACCGCTGGTAAAGGCCGCAACGGGCGAGATTATTTCCGCCGAGGAACTGGGCGGGGCAGACACGCATGGCCGCAAATCGGGCGTGGTCGATCATGTCGCCGAGAATGACGAGCACGCGCTGACCATCGTCCGCGACATCGTCAGCCACCTGGGCTTCCCCTGTGCTCCGGCGCAGGCCGGAGCCCTGGCCGCCAGCGCTCCGGCCTCCGCCGGAGCACTGCGGGAGCCAAGGCCGCCAAAGTACGACGCAGACGAGCTATACGGCATCGTCCCCAGCGACGTGCGCGCGCCCTATGATGTGCATGAGGTGATCGCCCGGTTGGTCGACGGATCTGAATTTCACGAGTTCAAGGCGCTGTACGGGACGTCATTAGTGTGCGGTTTTGCCCATATTTGGGGGATGCCGGTCGCGATTTTGGCGAATAATGGCGTCCTTTTCAGCGAAAGTGCCCAAAAAGGCGCGCATTTTATCGAATTGGCGTGCCAACGGCGGATACCCCTGCTGTTCCTGCAGAATATCAGCGGCTTCATGGTCGGCGGGAAATATGAGGCGGAGGGGATCGCCAAGCACGGCGCGAAACTAGTGACCGCCGTTGCCACCGCACAAGTGCCCAAGATCACCGTGCTGATCGGCGGATCGTTCGGCGCGGGCAATTACGGGATGTGCGGCCGCGCTTACGGGCCCCGCTTCCTGTTCACCTGGCCCAATGCGCGGATCAGCGTGATGGGCGGCGAACAGGCCGCATCGGTGCTGGCCACCGTCCACCGCGATGCGGAGACATGGACACCCGACGAGGCCGAAGCCTTTAAAGCCCCGATCCGCCAGAAATACGAAGACGAAGGCAACCCCTGGTATGCCACCGCGCGGCTGTGGGACGACGGGATTATCGACCCGGCACAGACGCGCGATGTGCTGGGGCTGTCGCTCGCTGCATGTTTGAATGCGCCGATTGGGGAGACGCCCCGGTTCGGGGTGTTCCGGATGTAATTCGACCAGAGGGACTGAAATGCTGACTGGAATATTGGCATTACTTGCCGCTGCCTTGTTTGCTGGTGCTGCGTCTTACATCAACGTGGCGGAACAACCGGCAAGGATGAAGCTCGATGACGCAGCGCTGCTGACGCAATGGAAACCGTCATACAAGCGCGGATTTGCCATGCAATCGACCCTTGCCATCGCCGGGTTTGTGCTGGGGACCGCCGCTTGGTGGCAGACGGGAAACAGCCTCTTTCTGGTCGGTGCCGCGCTGATGATAGCGAACTGGCCCTTTACGCTGCTCATCATCATGCCGACCAACAATATCCTGATGGCGATTGATCCGGCTTCGGGCGATGAACGGATTCGCCCGCTACTCCGGAAATGGAATGGCTTGCATGCAGTTCGGACTGGTTTGTCGATGCTCGCCTGCGCCGTCATGGTCGTTGCGCTGGCAGGATAGCCGGTCGCCCAAACTGGATTATCGCGCTGTCGAGTAAACCAGCGCCCTACACCCGACGATTCCAGATGCTGCCAGGTGATCAGATCAGCCGCTAGGCCGTTAAAAATCGTCCGCGGCCGAACACTCGCCAAAATATAGGTGCAAGGTTGCCTGCGCATCGCCACTATGGCGAGCACAAAGCTCGTGGCACAGTGGATGCTGAAACGAGTTCAGCATGACGGAGACGATTTCGATGCCCCTCACCCTGTTCCTCCCCATCCTGATGCAAATCACCCCTACCCCGCCGCTCCCCAAGGGCACCGGATTGCCGCCGCCGGTTGCGGTGATCGATGATGCGACGGGTGTCATGTCGCCCATCAACGCCACGTTCGCAGCGATTGCGGCGCGCAATGGCGAGCTGCTGCGGCCCGTGGTGCGCGAAGACGGCAATTTGTTCATCGCCGTCGAAAATGCCGATGGCACGCGCAAGATCATCCGGCGCCCAATGACCGAATTCATCACCGGCATGAAGCCCGGGGCGGAACGCTATGAGGAGCGGCTCTATGATCCGGCGATTGAGATAGACGGTGATGTCGCGCTCGTCTGGGGCCGGTATAATTTCTACATTGATGGCAAGCTGCACCACTGCGGCTATGATCATTTCGATCTGGTGCGCGATAATGGCCGCTGGGTGATTGCCAACATCACCTATTCCAGCCGCACGACGGGCTGCACTTCTTGAAACAGCCGGCGCAAGACTGAGATAGCCGCACGCCAATCAACTTGATACGGTGCATCAAAACACCCGGGGGAGGGGTGCCGAATGCAGGAAGATCCACCGCCCGCGTTGTTGTCGCGCGTTGTTCGAAGGTTGCTGTTGGCATTTTACCGGCTGCGCGGCTGGAAGGCGGTGGGCGCACCCCCGGCGGACCGCCGCTGCGTGATCATCGCCGTGCCGCACACATCGAACTGGGATTTCGTCAACTATCTGGGCTTGACCAACGAACTGGGCATCAAGGCGCATTTCATGGGCAAGACCAGCCTGTTCCGATGGCCGATGGCGCGGTTCATGCGGGATATGGGCGGCGTACCGGTCTTGCGTTCCGGTAATCATAATTATGTCGAGGCAATGATTGCCGAATTTGCCCGCCGCAAGGAATTCATGCTGACAATCGCGCCAGAGGGAACGCGCGGCGCCGTGAAGCAATGGCGATCAGGCTTTTACCACATCGCGCTGGGCGCAAAGGTGCCAATCGTGTGCGGGATGATGGACTATGCCGACCGGGTCGGCGGGCTTGGCCCTGCGATCATGCCAACGGGTGATTATGCAGCCGATATGGCGCAGCTTTTCGATTTCTATAAGGCCAGCAGGCCCCGCCACCCCGAACGCGCCATTGGCGACCTGGCAACCATTCTGGCGGCGAAAAAGGGTGGTGGATGACGGGTGCGGCCGAACAACTGCAGACCCAGCCACAGACATGGGCACCGATGGTACCCGAACTCGGGGTTTCCGATTTTTCGGCGAGCATGGCCTTTTACGTCGGCCTGCTCGGCTTTCGGCTTTGCTATGAACGGCCTGGCTTCGCCTATCTTGAACGCGCGCAGGCCCAGATCATGCTGGAGGATTTGACAGGCGCATGGTCCACCGCCGGCGCTGACTATCCATTTGGACGGGGCATCAATCTGCAAATCGAAACGGCAGATGTCGGATCGCTGCACGCAACACTCTGCGCCGCACAGTGGCCGATCTTTCGCGACATCAGCGAAAGCTGGTACCGGGCGGGTAACATTGAGCACGGTCAGCGCGAATTCCTGATACAGGATCCCGACGGCTATCTGCTGCGATTTGCCGAACCCCTGGGCGAGCGCCCCGTACCGGATGTAGAAAGCGCATGATCAAATCCCTCCTCATCGCCAATCGCGGCGAGATTGCCTGCCGCATCATCCGCACGGCGCGGACGATGGGGGTACGGACCGTGGCGGTTTATTCGGATGCCGATGCCAAGGCGCTGCATGTGCGCCAGGCCGATGAGGCCGTGCATATTGGCCCCTCGCCCGCGCGCGAAAGCTATCTGGTGGGCGAAAAGATCATCGCGGCGGCCAAGGCGACGGGCGCGGAGGCGATCCACCCCGGCTATGGCTTCCTGAGCGAGAATGCCGATTTTGCGCAAAGCGTGATCGACGCCGGGCTGATCTGGGTTGGGCCGCGCCCGGATTCGATCCGCGCGATGGGGCTGAAGGATGCCGCCAAGGCGCGGATGATCGCCGCGGGCGTGCCGGTGACGCCGGGCTATCTGGGCGAGGACCAATCGCCCGATGTGCTCAGCAGCGAGGCGGGCAAGATCGGTTATCCGGTGCTGATCAAGGCCGTGGCGGGCGGCGGCGGCAAGGGGATGCGCCGGGTGGAATCCGCCGCCGATTTCGCCGACGCGCTGACCAGTTGCAAGCGCGAGGCCGCATCGAGTTTCGGCGATGACCGGGTGCTGATCGAGAAATACATCCTCAGCCCACGCCATATCGAAGTGCAGGTGTTCGGCGACACGCATGGCAATGTCGTCCACCTGTTCGAACGCGACTGCTCGCTCCAGCGTCGCCACCAAAAGGTGATCGAGGAAGCCCCTGCCCCCGGCATGTCCGAGGAAACCCGCGAGGAATTATGCGCCGCCGCCGTGCGCGCGGCCAAGGCGGTGGACTATGTCGGCGCGGGCACAATCGAGTTCATCGCGGATGCCAGCGAGGGTCTCCGCGCGGACCGCATCTGGTTCATGGAAATGAACACGCGGTTGCAGGTGGAGCACCCGGTGACCGAGGAGATTACCGGCGTCGATCTGGTGGAATGGCAGCTGCGCGTGGCCAGCGGGGAGGCGCTGCCCAAACGGCAGGACGAGCTAAGCATAAACGGCTGGGCGATTGAGGCGCGCCTGTATGCCGAGGACCCAGCGAAGGGATTTTTGCCGAGTGTGGGGCGGTTGGAGCGCTTCTACCTTTGCGATTATGGCTCGGGAGACCGTATAGAAATCGGCGTCGAAGAAGGGGACGCGATATCGCCTTTTTACGATCCGATGATCGCAAAGCTCATTTCGTATGGACATGATCGAGATTCGGCCCGTCGTAGCCTGATCGAAGTTCTGGCCCGAAGTTATATTTACCCCGTCAAATCAAATGGCGGCTTCATCTACCAATGCCTAAACCATCCCGATTTTGTCGACGGCTCGGTATCGACTGGCTTCATTACTGATAATGCAGCTCATCTTGCGCCGCTCGCGCATCCGAGCGACGACATCCTTTGCAATGCTGCCAGCAAGTTGATTGCGGAATATCCTCCAAAGGAAATGTCTTACTACGAGGCGATGAGCGGTTTCCTCGGGTTCCGTCTCAACCGAAGCCCAAGCGATCGACTTGTTCTGTATGAGGGTGCCACTGCGATGTCCGCAAGGTACAAGCCCATGTGGAGCGTTACTCCTTACCCTCGCGGTCATGTCTACACGCTGGACGACGAAACAGTGATTTCTGTCGAGCAAGGACAATCATTTTTGCTTTCAACGCGAGCTTTGACATCAGGCACGGGCATTAGCGCCGCCGACGGCGCGATCCTCTCCCCCATGCCGGGCCGCGTGACGGCGGTCGATGTCGCGACGGGCGACGTCGTCACCAAGGGCCAGCGGCTCGTGACGCTGGAGGCGATGAAGATGGAGCACAGCCTGACCGCGCCGTTCGACGGGACAGTCGATGAGCTCAACGCCACCCCCGGTGCGCAGGTGAGCGAGGGGACGGTGCTGGTGAAGGTGGTGCGGGTGAGCGCGGCTTAAACCTTCTCCCTGAAGGGAGTTTGGGGTCGGCCATGCCCCCGGCATGGCCGACCCCGAACTCCCTCAAGGGAGAGGGAAGAACAAGTAGGAAGGACAACCAATGCCATTCGATTTCACGGGCAAGAACGTCATCGTGTTTGGCGGCACATCGGGCATCAACCTGGGGGTCGCGAAATCCTTTGCGCGCGCCGGGGCTAATATGGCCGTTGCCAGCCGCAGCCAGGACAAGGTTGATGCCGCCATTGCCGCGCTCCACGGTGACAAGCAGGCGCTTGGCTATGCGCTTGATGTCCGCAACTTCGACGCGGTGAAGGCCGCTACCGAGCATTTCCGGGCGGAGCGCGGCACCATCGACGTGCTGATATCGGGCGCGGCGGGTAACTTTCCGGTGCCTGCCGCCGGGCTATCCCCCAATGGTTTCAAGACGGTGCTAGAGATCGACACGCTCGGCACGTTTCACGTCATGCGCGCGGCGTATGAACACCTGACCAAGCCGGGTGCCGCCATTATCAACATCTCCGCGCCGCAAGCCTGGATCCCAATGGCGATGCAGGTGCATGTCTGCGCGGCGAAGGCGGGTGTCGACATGATCACCAAAACGCTGGCGATCGAATGGGGCCGCGAAGGCGTCCGCGTGAACAGCGTCTCGCCCGGCCCGATCGACGGGACCGAGGGGATGGACCGGCTGGCCCCCACGCCCGAAGCCAAGGCAGCATCGGCACGCGCCGTGCCGCTCGGGCGGCTCGGCACGGTGGATGACGTGGCCGATGTGTGCCTGTTCCTGGCAAGCGACTATGCGCGGTACGTGAGCGGCGTGGTGCTGCCCGCCGATGGGGGCTGGACGGCGGGGCGTGGATTTGGGGGATTGGGGGGCTGAGCTCCAAACCTTCTCCCTGAAGGGAGAAGGATACCGCAGCTTGCCAGCTTGCTGGCTAGCGAAGGTTGGATGAGGGTGTGCGGGGGTGGTTTGGCACGCAACGCTCGCGTCGAGCACCCTCACCCAGCTACGACTAGGCAGCAAGCTGCCAAGTCTGCGCAACCCTCTCCCTCAAGGGAGAGGGAGAACAAAAGGACCAACATGATGCCCGGCAAATATTACGACGAATGGCAGATCGGCGAGGCCATTGAACACCCGCTGCGCCGCACGGTGACGGAGACCGACAATTTATTATGGTCGACGATGACCCACAACCCGCAGCCGCTGCATCTGGATGCAGAAGCCGCGCGGGCGAGCGAGTTTGGCCAAATCCTCGTCAACGGCACCTTCACCTTCAGCCTGATGGTCGGCATCACCGTGGCCGAAACGACGATGGGCACGCTGGTGGCTAATCTGGGTTATGACAAGTTGGTGATGCCCAAACCGGTGTTCATCGGCGACACGCTCCACGCGACCAGCGAGGTAACCGAGCTGCGCGAGAGCAAGTCACGCCCCGATGCCGGGCTGGTGACGTGGAAACACCGCATGATCAATCAGCGCGGCGAGGTGGTGTGCGAATGCCTGCGCACGGCGTTGCTGAAGAGGAAGGCGTGATCAGTGTCGACGACCATCAATGTTGCTAGTGACTTCGTGCGCGCCGTCACGGAGGGTGATCCGCCAAGCCCTGCGGACCTGATCGTCATGCTTGATCGCCTCGCTCATGCTTATCACGACTGTCCGCCCGGCGACGTACACGACGAAAAATTTGCCCCGCCAGCTCAAGACAGGCCAGCGACATATCGGTTGATAGCATCGAGATTTCCGTCGCTAGGGCTTTACGCAACGTCCGATCCGACCACGACAGACAATGAAAACTTAGTTGCCGACGCGATGAACGACCTTGCTGATATCGTCGGCGACCTACGTGATGCTATCGCGACCTATGAACAGGTCGGCCCGGACGATGGCCACTGGGATTTCCAATTTAATTATCAAATCCATTGGGGCGCCCATCTACGGCGGCTAGCCCTATATCTTCACGTCAATCACGCGTGGGATTGATCAAACCGTAAAGCTTTCCCCGCACCCGCACGCGCCCTTGGCGTTGGGGTTTTCGAAGGTGAAGCCCGCGGCGAAATCGTCTTCCACCCAGTCCATCTTGCTGCCGACCAGATAGAGGATCGATCCGCCATCGACGAACAATGTGCCGCCGGGCGTGTCGATCCGCTCATCGAAAGGCTTGGCCTCGCTGACATAATCGACCGAATAAGCGAGCCCCGAGCAGCCACGCCGCGGGGTCGAGAGCTTGACGCCCACTGATCCTTCAGGCGCACGCGCCATCAGGTCCGCGATCCGCGCCTCGGCGGCGGCGGTCAGGTTGAGCGCGGCGGGGCGCTGGCGGGTGGTCGTAGTCGTCATCTTCTTCTCCTTAAGCCCCTCCCCTTTAGGGGAGGGGTTGGGGGTGGGGGGTATCAGTCTCACCGAGACCGACGCGCATGGGGACAGCCCCCACCCCGGTCCCTCCCCTGAAGCGGAGGGGCTTAGAAACTACAGCATGCCCATTTCCAACCGGGCTTCGTCGCTCATCTTGGCGGGGTCCCAGGCGGGTTCCCAGACGAGGTTAACCTCGGCAGAGCCAACGCCCGGCACCGCGCCGACACGAATCTCTACCTCGGCAGGCATGGTTTCGGCGACCGGGCAGTGCGGCGTGGTGAGCGTCATCGTCACCACGGCATGGCCATCATCCGTCACGTCAACGCCGTAGATCAGCCCGAGATCATAGATGTTTACGGGGATTTCAGGATCATAAATATCTTTCAACGCCGCAACCACCGCTTCATAGGTTTCGCCACCCGGCGCGCCGGGGGATAGGCCTTGCGGTTTTAGCGCCAGAAACCCTTCGAGGTAATCGCGCTGGCGGGCTTCGCCGTTTGCAACATCCTCCACCCGCGCGCGTGGGGGCGCATCAACGGCGCTGACTTCCTCGATCTCGATCTTGCGTTCTTCGTTCATCGGCCCATTCCTACCCGAAAATTCTCGTAACCCGTTCGATGCCCTTGATCAGCGCGTCGACATCGCTTGCATCACTATAGGCGCCAAAGCTGGCCCGCGCCGTCGCGTCGACCCCCAGCAGCGCCATCAGCGGTTGCGCGCAGTGGTGCCCGGCCCGGATCGCCACCCCCGCCTCATCCAAGATGGTGCCGATGTCGTGGGGATGCACCCCTTCGATTGAAAAGCTGACGATGCCGGCCGACTCCGCCGGGCCGAACAGCCGCACGCTATTGATCTGCGCCAGCGCCGCGCGGGTCCGCGCCACCATCTCGGTTTCGATGGCGTGGATGCGCTCCAGCCCGATGCTTTCGACATAATCAATCGCGGCATGCAGCCCCAGCGCGCCCACAATATGCGGCGTCCCCGCTTCAAACCGGCCCGGCGGCGGGGCATAGGTGGTTTTCTCAAACGTCACCCGGTCAATCATCGCGCCGCCGCCCTGCCAGGGGGGCATGTCCGCCAGAATATCCCCCCGCGCCCACAGCACGCCAATGCCAGTCGGGCCGTACAGCTTGTGCGCTGAAAACACGTAGAAATCGCAATCGAGCGCCTGCACGTCGACCACCATACGCGGGACGGCCTGACAGCCATCGAGCAGGATTTTTGCCCCCGCCGCATGCGCGATATCGGCGGCCCGTCGCGCATCGAGCACCGATCCAAGCACATTGGAGACATGCGCCAGCGCAACCAGCTTATGCGCAGGCGTGATCATCGCCGCCATCGCGTCCAGATCAATCCGGTGATCAGCGGTCAGCGGAATCACATCGATATGCGCGCCGACCTGCGCTGCCACCATCTGCCACGGCACGATGTTGCTGTGATGCTCCAGCGCGCTCAGCAGGATGCGATCACCCGTTTTCAGCTGCGTTGTGGCCCAGCTTTGCGCGACCAGGTTGATCGCCTCTGTCGCGCCGCGCACGAACACGATCTCGTCGGGCGAGGCAGCGTTGATGAACCCCGCCACGCGCCGCCGCGCCGCCTCATAGGCAAGCGTCATGTTGGCAGAACGCTGGTAAACACCCCGGTGCACGCTGGCGTAATCGGGGCCATAGCCGCGCGCGATGGCGTCTATCACGCTCTGCGGCTTTTGCGCGGTGACGGCGCTGTCGAGATAATGCCAGCCGGGGGTGAGGCCGGGGAAGTCATCGCGGATAGTCGAGGTCGCCGCCATATCACCGTTCGTCCCGAGCGAAGTCGAGGGACGGGCCACGAACGCGCCGCTCGGGTCACGCGCCTCGACTTCGCTCGGCACGAACGGGGTGATAGGTATGACGTCGCTCACAACATCCGTTCCAGCGCCGCGCCTGCCGCTGCTTCAAGCGATGCCCGCGCAGCCTCATCCGCCACATCGTCGAACACGCCGCTGATAAACCCGCGCAGCAACAACGCCTTTGCTTCGGCAGGCGCGATGCCCCGGCTGTTCAAATAGAAGAGCGCATTGGCATCAAGCTCGCCCACGGTCGCACCGTGCGCGCACTTCACGTCATCGGCATAGATTTCCAGCTCGGGCTTGGCATTGGCGGTCGCGGTGCGCGCCAGCAGCATTGCCTTTACGGATTGGCCCGCATCGGTCTTTTGCGCATGCCGCGCCACGGCAACCTTGCCCAGATAACTGCCGGTCGCCCGCCCGCCGAGCACGCTGCGCACCACCTGATTGCTGGTCGCGTTCGGCTCGATGTGGCGCATCGTCGTGACGATCTCCAGCGTCTGCTCGCCACCGCCCAGCATCGCTGCACCCAGTTCAAAATGCGCGCTGTCGTGCAGCGTCACGTCAATCGTCACGCGGCCCAGCCGCCCGCCGGTGTTGAGCACATGGAATGTTGCGCGGGCTCCTGCGCCCAGCACCACGACATAATCATGGATCGCGACAACATCGGCATTGGCGTCCTGCACGATGACGCGGGCGATCTCATCGCCCGCCGCAACCTCGATCCGCTCGGGTGCCGGCACCGGCCACACCGAAGCGACCGCCTCCAGATCAGAATAACGCCAGGATTCATCGCGGCGGGTGGGAAGGGTCAGCGAGGTCATTTGCTGCCAACCTCCATTGTGCTCCCGCGAAGGCGGGAGCCCAGACTGGGTCCCCGCCTTCGCGGGGACACATCGCGACGATAGCTAACCATTACGCCGTCACCCCCGCATATCCCTCAGCCTCAAGCTCAAGCGCCAGTTCCGGCCCGCCGGTCTTCACGATCCGCCCGCCGCTCAGGATGTGCACGAAATCGGGCGCCACATAATCGAGCAGCCGCTGATAATGGGTGATCAGGATCACCGCTTTGTCGGGCGCGCGCATGATGCGGTTGATGCCGTCGCCCACCGCGCGCAAAGCATCGATGTCGAGCCCGCTATCGGTCTCGTCGAGGATCGCCAGCTTGGGCGCGATGATGCCCATCTGCACCATTTCGTTGCGCTTTTTCTCGCCGCCCGAAAAGCCGACATTCACTGGCCGCTTGAGCATCTCATAGTCCATGCCGAGCCCCGCCGCCTGCGCCTTGGCGAGCTTCAGGAACTCGCCGCCCGACAGTGGGGCTTCATCGCGGCCCTTGCGCTGCGCGTTCAGCGCCTCGCGCAGGAACTGGACGTTGGACACGCCGGGGATCTCGACCGGGTATTGGAAGCCGAGGAACAAGCCAGCGGCGGCGCGCTCATGCGGGGCGAGGGCGAGCAGGTCCACCCACTCCCCCTCTTCCGTGCTCCGGCGCAGGCCGGAGCCCTGACCATCATCGCCAACGCTCCGGCCTTCGCCGGAGCACCAGGGGGGAGCGCGAAATTCGACCGTTCCCGAAGTCACCTCATAACCCGGCCGCCCGCCGAGCACATAGCCCAGCGTGGATTTACCCGCGCCGTTCGGCCCCATAATCGCATGCACCTCACCCGCATTGACGCTGAGCGAGAGGCCCTTGAGGATTTCCTTGCCGTCGATTTCGGCGTGGAGGTTAGTTATTTTGAGCATTATCTATCCAAACAAAAAATGGCTGATCGCGTAAGCAATTCCGCAAATCCCGCTCGCAAGGACCAGTGAAAAAAAGAGCATTAACCCTTTACTGGGATTGCCTTGGACTTCATTCGACTGCGGTCCAAAGGCAGTCAACCAGAGCGCAAACAAGAGAACGGGACACATTACCTGCGCCAACCCTCGATCCGTAGCGCCCATCCAGCCAGCAACTGCAACGGCGAGTGCCGTAACTAGATACGGAACAAATTTCACCCCACGCTCCCCTCAAGCGAAATCCCCAGCAGCTCCTGCGCTTCCACCTTCTCAAGCCCCTCCCCTTCAGGGGAGGGGTTGGGGTGGGGCCTGTCCGCATGCTCCAACGCCCGAAGTATCGCTACCTTCACGCCCTCAACATTGCGCATCACATCCTCGTTCGTGACCCGCAGCACCCGGTAGCCCCGTCGCATCAACGCAGCATCGCGAGCAGCATCCGCGTCCGCATCATGCGTATCGCCGTCGACTTCGACGATCAGCTTAGCCGCAGGGCATACGAAATCAGCGATGAACCAGCCGATCACCTGTTGGCGGCGGAACTTCCAGCCGCCGAGCTGACCGTTCGACAGGTTTCGCCACAGCCGCTTCTCCGGCTCGGTGGGATTGTTGCGCATTTGGCGGGCGCGCTCGTGGAGTTCGGCGAGGGTGTTTGCGGAGAGGCCCCACCCCCTGCCCCTCCCCTGAAGGGGAGGGGTTTGAAGGCGTTTCGCGTCGTCGGTTGGCGTCAGGTTCATCCAACCGACCCTTCCAACGAAATCCCCAGCAATTTCTGCGCTTCGACCGCAAATTCCATTGGCAGCTGCTGCAGCACTTCCTTCGCAAAGCCATTCACGATCAGCGCCACCGCCGCCTCTTGATCCAGCCCGCGCGACATCGCGTAGAACAGCTGATCGTCGGAGATCTTCGACGTGGTCGCTTCATGCTCGATCTGCGCGCTCGGGTTGCGGACCTCGATATAGGGCACGGTATGCGCGCCGCACTGGTCGCCGAGCAGCAGGGAATCGCACTGGGTGAAGTTGCGCACGCCCTCCGCCGTCGGCGAAACGCGCACCAGCCCGCGATAGGTGTTGTCCGAACGCCCCGCCGAAATCCCCTTCGACACGATCGTCGAGCGGGTGTTCTTGCCAAGGTGGATCATCTTGGTGCCGGTATCGGCCTGCTGGCGATTATTGGTCACCGCGACCGAGTAAAACTCGCCGACCGATCCGTCGCCCGCCAGCACGCAGGACGGGTATTTCCACGTGATCGCGCTGCCGGTTTCGACCTGCGTCCAGCTGACCTTGCTGTTCTTGCCCTGGCACAAAGCGCGCTTGGTGACGAAGTTATAGATGCCGCCCTTGCCGTTCTCGTCACCGGGATACCAGTTTTGGACCGTCGAATATTTGATCTCGGCATCGTCCATCGCGACGAGTTCAACCACAGCGGCGTGGAGCTGGTTTTCGTCGCGCATCGGCGCGGTGCAGCCTTCGAGGTAGCTAACATAGCTGCCCTTGTCGGCCACGATCAGCGTGCGTTCGAACTGGCCGGTGTTTTCTGCGTTGATGCGAAAATAGGTGCTCAGCTCCATTGGACAGCGCACGCCCTCTGGAATGTACACAAACGTGCCGTCGCTGAAGACCGCGCAGTTGAGGGCGGCGAAATAATTGTCGTGCATCGGCACGACCTTGCCCAGCCACTTCTTCACCAGCTCCGGATATTCCTTCACCGCCTCGCTGATGCTGCGGAAAATCACGCCCGCGCTTTCCAGCTCTTTGCGGAAAGTGGTTGCCACCGAAACGCTGTCAAACACCGCATCCACCGCGACGCGACGCGCGGGCAGACCGCCTTCTTCGCCGCCCTCTACGCCCGCCAGCAATTTCTGTTCGGCAATCGGGATGCCGAGCTTTTCATACACGCGCAGGATTTCGGGATCGACCTCATCCAGGCTGCCCAGCTTGGGCTTTGCCTTGGGTTCAGCATAATAATAGGCGTCCTGATAATCGATCGGATCAAGCTGCAGCTTGGCCCAATCGGGCGATTCCATCGTCAGCCAGTGACGAAACGCCTTCAGCCGCGATTCGAGCATCCATTCCGGCTCGCCCTTTTTGGCGGAGATGAAGCGGACGGTATCTTCGGTCAGGCCCTTGGGGGCGAATTCCTGCTCAATATCTGAGCTGAAGCCCCATTCATATTTCTTGTTCGCGGCGGCAATCGCCTCGGCATTCTTGGTGGCCATCGCGTTATGCCTCTATTCTCAAACCGTTTGTGCCGAACCCCCGGGCATTGACTTCGCCGATCCCGAGGACAGGCTGCGTCGAGGCATGTGCCCCGAGCGCATCGCCTGTTGCCCGCCCCTCGACTTCGCTCGGGACGAACGGAATTTGTGTGGATAAACTCGCTAAACTCACCCCCGCCAGCGCGCCGCGCACCGCGCCGTTGACGACGTTCCAGTGGGGCTTCACCCGGCAATTTTCTTCGATGATGCAGTCATGGCGACCTTCGTCGACGCATGATGTGAGGACGATGGGTCCCTCTACCGCCTCGATAATGTCGGCCAGGCTGATGCTGACCGGCGGGCGCGACAGGCGGAAGCCACCGCCGGTGCCGCGCGTGCTTTCGATCAGCCCGGCCGATGACAGGCGACTGACGAGTTTCTGCACCGTGGGAAGCGGAATGCCCGTCTCTTCACTCAACAATGTCGCATTCAGCCGCCCCGTCACGCCGCAATGGCGCGCAGACGCGCTCATCATCACAACGGCATAATCGGCAAGGCTGGAAAGGCGCATGATTCCCAATCGGACGGATTTGATCTGATTGCTAGATGCACCTTCACCGTGGCTTCGTCAATTGGGTCCGGGGGCGGTATGTTGGCCTGTTTGCGTGAAAAAGGATCTGGGAAGGATCTGGTTCACGCAGAGGCGCCATCCCAAAAACACCACACCGAGTTGCCACCTCGCCTCGCCCCTGCCAAACGGCCCGCCATGTTCTCGCTGATCCGCCCCGCCCTGTTCACCCTTGATGCAGAGCAGGCGCATGGCCTGACGATTGACGGCTTGGCTGCCTGGGCACGGCTGGGCACGCCATTTGCCGCGCCGCCGCCCGACCCGATTCTGCGCAGCACCGTTGCGGGCATCGATTTCTCCACCCCGCTGGGCCTCGCGGCGGGCGTCGACAAGAATGGCGAGGCGATTGACGGTTGGTTCGGGCTGGGCTTTGGCAGCGTGGAAATTGGCACGCTCACCCCCCTGCCGCAGCCCGGCAACCCGCGCCCGCGCATCTTTCGGCTGGTGGCGGACCGGGCGGTGATCAACCGGTTGGGGTTCAACAATAAAGGCATCGACGCGGCGCTGCCCCGCGCTACCGCCGCCGCGCGAAAGGGCGTGCTGGGCATCAATGTCGGCGCGAACAAGGATGCAGCGGATCGGATCGCGGATTACGTTGCCGGCGTCACCCGCGCGGCACCAATCGCCGATTATATTACCATCAACATCAGTTCGCCCAACACGCCGGGCCTGCGCGATTTGCAGCACGGCGCGGCGCTGGCGGAATTGCTGGCGGCGTGCGATTCGGCACGCGGGGCAACGCCGCTATTCCTGAAGATCGCGCCCGACCTGGAAGCTGCGGCGATTGACGATATCGCGCGGGCGGCCATCACCCACCATATCGACGCGCTGATCGTGTCGAACACCACGATATCGCGCCCGCCATCGCTCAACTCGCCGCACGCCGCCGAAACCGGGGGGCTATCGGGCGCGCCGCTTGCTGTGCTGGCCCGCGCCCGGCTGGCCGATCTGCGCCAGGCGACCGGTGGCGGCGTGCCGATCATCTCCGTTGGCGGCATCGACAGCGCAGACGAGGCCTTTGCCAGAATCCGCGCCGGGGCATCGTTGATCCAGCTTTACAGTGCGCTGGTATATGAAGGGCCGGGGCTGGCGCGGCGGATCAATAGCGGGCTGGCAGCACTGTTGAAGCGCGATGGTTTTGCCAGCCTGTCCGCAGCGATTGGTGCTGGGTAACGAAGCGTGTTTGCGGATCGGCCAAACCCGGCTAGGTTTGCGCCCATGAAAAAGCTGATCCTGACGTTCGCTGCGCTGCTGCTGCCGGTCGCTGCGCCATCCATTGCCCAAGCGCCGGCAACCACCCCCGGCGTCGTTTCCGCCGCTGATCCGCGTGCGGCGGCGGCCGGCCAGGAAATTCTGCGCGCTGGCGGCAGTGCCGCCGATGCGCAAATGGCGATGATGCTGGCGCTGACCGTGGTTGAACCGCAATCGAGCGGCATCGGCGGTGGGGGGTTCTTTGTCTATCAGGATGCCGCCACGGGCATGCTGTCCACCATTGATGGCCGCGAGACGGCACCAGCCGCCGCGCTGCCGGGCCGCTTCACCAAGCCCGACGGCACGGCACTGGGGTTTTTGCAGGCGGTGCCGGGCGGCAAATCGGTTGGCGTGCCGGGCAATATGCGGCTGATGGCGATGGTGCATCGCCGCTGGGGCAAGCTGCCGTGGAAGGCGCTGTTCGCGCCCGCGATAAAGCTGGCGGAAGAAGGCTATACCGTCACACCGCCAATGGCCAACGGGCTGGGCTTTGTTTCAACCCTGTGGAAGGATTTTCCCGCCACCGCCGCGCAATATATGCATGACGGCAAACCCTATGCGGTGGGCGAGACGATCAAAAACCCCGCACTGGCAAAAACGCTGCGGGCGCTGGCGGATGGCGGTGCCGATGCGTTTTACACTGGCCCGATCGCCGAATCGATAATTGCCGCTGCCACCGGATCCACCCGCGCGCCAAGCGACATGACGCTGGCCGATCTTGCCGCCTATCAGGCAAAGCAACGCCCGGCGGTATGCGGCCATTACCGCGTGTACCGGATTTGCGGCATGGGCCCGCCCTCCTCTGGGGCAACCACCGTGCTCCAGATTTTGGGCATGATCGAACGGTTCGACATGAAAAAGCTGGGGGCGGCCAACCCGGTATCGTGGCACTTGATTGGCGAGGCAATGTTGCTCGCCTATGCCGACCGGGAAACCTATCTGGGCGACCGCGATTTCGTGGATGTGCCCGTCGCAGGGCTGATCGACCCAACATATCTGAAGGCACGATCCAAGCTGATCTCGATCAACAAGACGCTGCCGTCGCATGATGCCGGCCTGCCCCTCGGTGCCGCCCCGCGCACCACGGCACCGCAAGCTGAAGTGCCGGGCACGACCCATTTCGTGTCCGTCGACCGCGCCGGCAATGTCGCGACGATGACCTCCACGGTCGAAGGCCCCTTTGGCAGCCAATTGCTCGCGGGCGGCTTTGTGCTCAACAACGAACTGACCGATTTCACCTATGTACCCGAAAAGAACGGCGCGCCCGTGGCGAACCGGGTGCAGGGCGGCAAGCGGCCCCTGTCGTCCATGTCCCCGACAATCGTCTATGACGAAAGCGGCAAGCCGATTTTCACCGTTGGCGCGGCGGGCGGCAAGACGATCATCATGCAGGTCGCCAAGGCGCTGATCGCGCATCTCGATTGGGGGATGCCAGGGCGTGAGGCACTGGGCCAGGGGTTGGTGTATTTCAACGCCAAGGGGCTGGTGCTCGAACAGGGAACCACGCTGGAACCGATGAAGGCCGATCTCGAAAAGCTGGGCCATGTTGTGTCCGTCAGCAAGCTGGGATTAAAGGCCAATGCCGCTGAATTGACCCCCAGCGGCTGGGTGGGTGCCGCCGATCCGCGCAGCGTAGGCGTTGCGCTGACCGAATAATCGTCGCAAACCGGCCTGAGTAAATGACCGCGCAAGTCGTAACGGCTGCGCCAAAAAGCGATTGCAGGAGAGACGATGCGCAAGCTCGAACATTTCCCAAACCTCGTCACGATGTTCTTCACGCGCGCCCGTGAAGAGGGCGACAAGCCGTTTTTGTGGCACAAGCATGAAGGCGCATGGGTATCGCGGAGCTGGCGGGAAACCGCCGAACAGGTGGCCGGGCTGGCTGCCGGGCTGAAGGCGATGGGGATTGCGCGGGGCGACCGGGTGATGCTGGTGTCCGAAAACCGACCCGAATGGTGCATCAGCGATCTGGCAATCATGGCCGCAGGCGCGATAACCGTGCCGACTTATGTGACGAACACCGAACGTGACCATGCCCATATTCTGGAAAACAGCGGTGCGCGCGCGGTAATCGTGTCGAATGCCAAGCTGGCCCGCACCCTGTTGCCCGCGGTGCTGCGCGCCACTCAGGCAAAAATCGTGATCGGGATTGAAGATCTGCGCATCGGCCAATCCGGCAATCTGGATTTTCACAGCTGGCACCAACTGATCAGCGACAACCCAACGACCCCCACTGCCTGCGCCGCACAGGCGACATTTGGCCGCGATGATACCGCCTGCATCATCTATACCAGCGGCACCGGCGGCGCGCCGCGCGGGGTGATGCAGCACCACGGCGCGATCCTCCACAACGTCAATGGCTGTTGCACCGTTATCTCAGAAGATTTCGGTTGGGAGGAGGAGGTGTTCCTGTCATTCCTGCCGCTGTCCCACGCCTATGAACACACAGGCGGCCAATATTTTCCGATCGGGCTGGGCGCGCAAATCTATTATGCTGAAGGGCTCGACAAGCTGGCGTCGAATATCGAGGAAACCCGGCCCACGCTGATGGTCGTTGTGCCGCGCCTGTTTGAGGTGCTGCGCGCGCGGATGCTGAAAACGATCGAGAAGCAAGGCAAGCTTTCCAACTATCTGCTTGATCAGGCGCTGGCGGTTGGCGGGCGCGAACATCGCGGCAAAAAGGCGCTGCTCGACGGGCCGATGAACCTGCTGCTTGGCGCGACATTGCGGCCAAAAGTATCAAAGAAATTTGGCGGGCGGATCAAGGCAATGGTATCGGGCGGTGCGCCGCTGAACCCCGAAATCGGCGTGTTCTTCCAGTCGCTCGGCCTGACCTTCCTGCAGGGATATGGCCAGACCGAGTCAGCCCCGGTTATCTCATGCAACCGGCCCAAGGTGGGGCTGAAGATGGATACGGTCGGCCCGCCGCTTGCCAATACCGAGGTGCGGATTGCAGAGGACGGCGAAATCCTAGTGCGCGGTGAGCTGGTGATGCACGGCTATTGGCGCAACCCGGAGGAAACCGCGCGCGTGCTGAAGGACGGCTGGCTTCACACGGGCGATATCGGCATCATCGACGAGAAGGGCCGGATCAAGATAACCGATCGCAAGAAGGATCTGATCATCAACGACAAGGGCGACAACGTCGCCCCGCAAAAGGTGGAAGGGATGCTGACGTTGCAGCCCGAAATTCTGCAGGCGATGATTGCCGGCGACCGGCGACCGCATATGGTGGCGGTGCTGGTGCCCGATCCTGAATGGACGCAGGAATTTTGCGCGCGTACCGGCGACAGTTGCGATTTTACCAAATTGTCCAACAATCCTGATTACCGCGCGGCATTATCCGCCGCCGTTGAGCGGGTGAACAAAGACCTGTCCGTCATCGAACGCATCCGCCGCTTCATCATCGCCGACGAGCCGTTTGCCATCGAGAATGAACAGCTGACCCCGTCGCTAAAGATCAGGCGGCATGTGCTGAAACAGGTTTACGGCGAACGGCTGGACGCGCTGTACCGAGCGTAAAGGGGCGTGATGCGGCGTGATGGGACGGTAATCACCAGGATCCGTCGGTTTTTGTCCCAATCCGCTGCCTAATCCGCCGCACGCCGTATCACGGTGTAACCGAACACCCACCGGCCACGTATGCAGGCGCACCACCCTGTTCAGGAGCCCAGACCGATGCGCCATGCCCGTTTCCTTGCCCTTTCGCTGGCAATCGCTGCCCCCATCACCGCAATCGCCGCTTCAGCCGCCACGGCTGCCCAGCCAATTGCGGTTGGCAACAAGGTGCCTGCCGATTTCTCCGCGCTCGACACCGCGGGCAAGCCGCGCAATTTTGCGTCGATTTCGGGCAAAAAGGGTGTCGTGCTGGTATTCTTCCGCTCGGCTGCCTGGTGCCCCTATTGCCAGAAGCAATTGAAGGATATTCGCGATCTGCAGCCAGAGCTTGCCAAGCGCGGCTATACGCTGGCGGCGATCAGCTATGATTCAATCGACGCGCTGAACAAGTTCAACACCAAGGTGCCGGTCAACTACACGCTGCTTTCCGATGTCGGGTCCAAGCAGATCGATGCATTCGGCCTGCGCGATCCGCGTTACCCCAAGGACAGCCCGGCATATGGCGTGCCGCTTGCGACGATCCTGGTGATCGGCAAGAACGGCGTGATCAAGCAAAAGATCTCCACCGATGATTACAAGGTTCGCGCCGACAACAAGGCAATCTTGGCGAACGTTGACGCTGGGTGATGCGCGACAGAAAACATCAATGATCGATCAATCAGCAGCTTTCAAGTTACCGATTGACGGATTTTAGTCGTAAAACATATACTTATAATCTCGATTCTATAGGTCGAGAGTATAAGTGGATTACGGTTATGCGAGCGTTGACTAACTACGCAGTCCATACCACCAACAATGCTGGTGGAATTATGAGTCCGCCGCCACAAACAACGACGGGCAGCTTAGAGCCGTTTGTAATCACATAGCAGCACTCTCAAGCCCCTCCCCTTCAGGGGAGGGGTTGGGGTGGGGGCTCTCCTAAGGCGCGTTGGTCTCGGTGAGACTGATAGCCCCCACCCCCGGCCCCTCCCCTAAAGGGGAGGGGTGAGTTGGTTTGATCGCAAACGGCTCTAGTCGACTTTGGCCGGCTGCTCTGCCTTACTTCATTGGTTTGCCTATGGCAGATTTCGGCATCACCTGCAGCAGCCATGCCCGATCAGGTTTCAGATATTTCAGTGCCGTTTGCTGCAACACTTCGGGGGTGGTGCCCTGAAGATCGGCGGCAAGCGAGTTGATCGCGGTCAGCCGGCGCGGATCAAACGCGCCGCTTTCGAGCTGGTTGAGCCAAAAGGTGTTCCCGGTCGACGCCCGCGCGATATATTGCAGATAGGGCACCAGGGTGCGCTTCAGTTCGTCCTTTTCAATCGGGCGCGCGGCCAGATCAGCGGCAATCTCGCGGACAAGCTTGTAGAAGAACGCCACCTTGTCAGGCGGCACCTGCCCCACTGCGAGCAACCGCCCGCCACTGGGCAGGCCCAACGGCCAATCGGCCTGTACGCTGGGCGAATAGCTGGCGCCCGCTTCGGAACGCAGCCGATCAAACAGCCGGTCGCTGAATATCTGCGCGAGCAGCGAAAGGCGGCGGCTGTCCGAAATGCCATCCACCCCGCCGCCGGTTGGCCAGGCCACAAGCGCGACCGCCTGGTTGGCGGGGCCATCATGCGTCAGGATGACGGGCTTGCCGGTAATCGCGGGAAAGCGGACCGGGGGTGCTGCTGCCTTTGTAATGGGTCGCGGGGCGAGCGCGCCAAGTGATTTGGCGATTGCGACAATCGCATCTTCGGTTTTGAAATCGCCAAATACCTGAACCTCAATCGGGCCAGAGGCGAGCAGCGGTGCCCACAGCGCCTTGAACATCGCCGGGGTTGCCGCCGCCACCTGTTTACGAGTTGGCGATGCCCAGCGCGGATCGCCGCTGTGCAATAACCCTTCCAGATCACGCGACAACACACCGCCGGGCGAGGCATTACCGGCATCAAAACCCGCCAGCGATACCGCGCGTGCCCGGGCAACCGGCTTATCGTCCCACGCGGGCGCTGCCAGCTTGGCCGCAATCAGCGTCAACTGGTCAGCCAAATCCTCAGGCGATGTGGTTGATGAAAGCGAAAACGCATCATCCTCCGTTGCAAAGCTAAGGCCGATGCGACGCCCAACGGTGAGCTGGTCGAGCTCTTCCTGGCCCAGCTTGCCAATCCCGCCGGACACCAACGCGAGTGGCGCTGCCCATGCCAATGTGGCGCGTTTGGTGGGCAGCGCGTTCAACCCGCCGCCAAAGCGCACGCGCACATAGACGCGGTTCGCCTCGCCACTATTGGGATACAGCACCGCGCGGACGCCATTGCTGAACTCGATCTGCTCAATATCAACCCGCGAATCCAATTCCCGGGCGGATTGGCGCTTCACCACCGTGCCCGGCGTGCCCAGCGGCGGCAGATCTGCAAAAGTGACCGTCTTCACCGCATCGCGCGTTGCAACGACGCCCGACACATCCGATTTCAGCGCCGCCTCCAGCCGGGCAACAATTGTCGGGTCCATTGTTCGCACGTTAACGACGGCGTGGGTTGCATCACCCACAAACACGCGCCGGGTAGATTCCAGCACCGCTTCGGGGTTGAACAGCTTTTTCGCGCGCGCGTCGATCAGGATATCATAGGATACCTGAGCGCTGGCGATGGTTTCGCGAATGTCGATTGCCTGGCCCATATTATCGGCCTGTTGAGCGCCCTGTTCAGCGCGTGCGGTATCAACCTGCGCTTTCATCGCGGCATCGAATTCGGCGAGTTCGCGATCAATCTCGCCCTGCGCGGGGACTGACGCCTGAGCGTCGGCAATCACTGCCCGCACATCGCGCAACGCCTTTTCCCAATCGTCCCCAATCGGCAGAATGCTGATAAAGGTGCCGTTGGCAGACCGCGACACATCGTCCAGCGAAACGCTGGCCTGAATGAAACTGCCGCCGTTCCGCGCGCGGGTTTCCAGCCGACGGTTGATCAGGCGCAACGCGAGCTGATCGACCATCCGCTTTTGGTTGAAGATAATCGTATCATCCCGGTAAACCCATGGACGCAGCACCGCCCAAGACACAATGGCCGGCAGCGATGGTTCGTTGGTGGCCGCGCCGATTGGCGACTTTGGATCGGGCTTGCCGAAATCGGGTTCAGCGGGTGGCGGGCCATTGACCTTCCAGGTTGTGAAATATTTCGCGACCAGCGCTTCGAACTGGGCCGGATCAACATCGCCGGAGATGATCACCACCGTGCGTTCCGGGCGATACCAGCGAGTGTGGAATGCCTGCACGGCCTCCGCCGTTGCCGCTTCAAGCGCCTTCACCGTGCCGATGGGCGATCGTTCTGCCAGGGGTTGGCCTGCAAAAAACGTCTGGCGGATTGTGTCACCAATCCGCACCTGCGCACCGGGCTGTTCGCGCTGTTCGGCAAGCACCACCGGGCGTTCTGCATTCAGCGCTGCTGCTGACAAATTGGGCTGGGCGATCATCCCCGACAGGATCTTCACGCTCTCATCCAGCCCCTCAGCCGTGGCGCTGGGCAGATCGAGCTTGTAAGTGGTGCCAGTCGGCGTGGTCTGTGCATTGGTATCAGAACCGAAAGTGGTGCCGAGCCGCTGCCAGATCCGCTTTGCCTCACCATCGGGCACATAGGCGGATCCGCGAAAGGTGAGATGCTCAATCAAATGCGCAAAGCCGCGCTCGCTATCGGTTTCCATCAGCGAACCGGCATCAATCCGCACGCGCAACGCGACCTGGCCAGGCGGCACACCGTTGCGGCGGACGGCGTAGCGCACGCCATTGGGCAACTCGCCAAAGGTCCAATCACGGTCGGGCGGAATGTCGCTGCCCCGGAAGAGCCAGGGGATGTCGTCGCTTGCCTTTGCCGCCGGTTCTGGCGTCGTTTTGGCGATGGCCCCCTTTTTGGTTGCCGCCACGGACTGCCCCGAACGCGGAACTTTTTTGGCGGCTGCTGCATTCACACCGTCCGTCAGCGGTACTGATTGCGCGCCGATCGGCAGGGCGACGGCAAGGAGGAGACAAAGGGCGGCGGGACGCAGAAGCGTATGAACAAAACGATGCATGATCACTGTCTAGCCGCGTTGATTGCCCACCGCCAGCCACGCCCCATCCCAACATGGTCAAAAATCAGGACAAGCGACCAGAATGACCGGCATTTTGCCATGATTTTGTCCCATCTGCTGCCTATCAAACGCCTGCGTAACAACCCGGCTTCGGCGCCCGGGAAGATGGTGCTGGCACGCCCCGCCAGTGCCTTGCTTTCCCTGTCTATGTTGGGTGTTGCCAGTGCATTGAGCGTAACGAGGTTTATCCGATCGTGACTGTTCATTCAAAGATCGCCCGGTCATCAACTGACCGCCGAGAACTGGATCGCGGTGCGCAGGGCCGGGATGCGGCTGTCGCTCCGCCCGCCGGTTTGGTTGCCCGCCAGCCTATAACGACCGCGCTGCCCGCGCCCGGCAATGATATGATCGCCGACGCCCCGGACGATCAGGGATTGGCACCGCGCCGCCCGATCAGCATTGCCATCGGCAAGCGATTGCGCGGCACGTTTGACCGGTTGATCGGCGCATCATCACTGGTGCCCAATGATCCGGTGCTTGATCCAGCGCTGTTTGCGTGGACGCAGATGCTGCGCGGGCATTGGCAGGCCATTCGCGACGAGGCGGTGGCGGTGGCGTTGCACGCCAATGCCGCCCCCTCGCTCGTCACCATTTCCCCCGATCATCGCGGCATTGCAGAGGTGGATAGCTGGCGATCATTCTTCCTGCACGGCTATGGCTTTCCGATTGCAGAAAATCTGGCGCGCTGCCCGCGCACGGCAGCGGCGATTGCGGGCATCCCGGGCCTGAACAGCGCATTCTTTTCAATTCTGGCGCCCGGCACCCATATTCCTGATCACCGCGGCGTTACCAAGGCGCTGATCACCTGCCATCTGGGGCTGATCGTGCCCCGGAACGGCGATGTGCGGATGCGGGTTGCCGACCAATTCGTTCGCTGGGGAGAGGGCGAGATGCTGGTATTCGACGATACCTATCGCCACGAAGTGTGGAACGATAGCGACGCCACCCGCGTCGTGTTGTTGCTGCATATCGAACGCCCGTTGCGCCAACCCGGCAAATGGTTTGCCGATCTATTCATGGGCTTCATCCGCCGATCCGCTTTCGTGCAGGACGCGCGCAAAAATATCCATGCGTGGAATGCGGCGATGAGCCGGCTGGACGGGTGAGCTGGCCCGCCGGAAATTGGGGTGGGCAACGGTCGGCTCGCACCGGCCATAAGCCATTCCTGCCACCGGCATCTTGATCCTGTGCCAAATGCAGCCCACATGGACGATATGTTGATAGAAACCGAAACAACGCCGAATCCGGCCACGCTGAAATTCCTGCCCGGCCGCACGGTGATGGAGGCGGGAACCCGCGACTTCGCCAATCCTGAGGCGGCAGAGGCATCCCCGCTGGCGGAGGCTTTGTTCACGCTGGGCGACGTGACCGGCGTGTTTTTTGGACGTGACTTCATTTCGGTGACTGCCGCGCCGGGTGTTTATTGGCATGCACTGAAATCAGACGTGCTGGGCATTTTGCTTGATCATTTCGCCGGTGGCATGCCGCTGTTCCGCCCTGGTTCTGCAGCCGGCATCGCGGTGCCGATGGAAGGGGGCCATACTGATGATCCCGCCGATGCTGATATCATCGTGCAAATTCAGGATCTCATCGAAACCCGCATCCGCCCCGCCGTGGCCAATGATGGTGGCGACATCATCTATCAGGGATTTGACAAGGGCAAAGTCTATCTGAAGATGCAGGGTGCCTGCGCAGGTTGCCCGTCTTCAACGGCGACGCTGAAAAACGGCATTGAGCAGTTGCTGAAATATTATGTCCCCGAAGTGACAGAGGTTCGCGCGGTCTGATCTACGCCGCACATTCATCAATCCTCCCCGCCGAAAGTTCCATTCCCATGGCAGAAAAACTGTCTGACTCCGCGCTCGACACCATTTTTCGCGCCGCGCGCAGCTATAATGGCTATACTGATCACCCCGTCACCATTGATGACTGCCATGCCATTTGGGACGTGATGAAATGGGGCCCAACATCTGCCAACCAGATGCCGGCCCGGTTGATCTGGTGCACCAGCGACGCCGCTAAGGCAAAGCTTGCCGCCTGCGCCAGCGGCACCAACGGTCCCAAAATTCTGGCCGCACCCGTTACCGTTATTTTCGGTAACGACGAAAATTTTCACGAAAAACTGCCTGAGCTGTTCCCGCATACCAATGCCAAGTCATGGTTCGACGGGAATGAGCCGCTTCGCCAAGTGTCGGCGATGCGCAACGGCACATTGCAGGGTGCCTATTTCATGATCGCGGCGCGCGCGCTTGGTTTTGATACCGGCCCAATGTCAGGGTTCAGCAATGAAGCCGTCGACGCCGCTTTCTTTGCCGATACGCCGCACATCAAATCAAACTTCATCTCCACCTTGGGCGTGGGCGACCCGGCAACGATCTTTGGCCGCCTGCCACGCCCGGCTTTTGAGGCTTTCAACACCGTCGTCTGACGGCGGCACGCTTGCGGCCCTTTTGCAATCGGCGCGCATGCCGCTAAGCGGGCGCGATGCGCACTCTGGTTATCGACACTGCCACTGCCGCCTGTTCCATCGCCCTGATTGAGGGCGATCGGATCATCGCCGCCACGCATGAACGGGTCGGGCGCGGGCATGCCGAACGGCTGGTTGCCATGATCGCTGATTTGCCCGGCGGCGGGCGCGCTGACCAGATCGCCGTTGATTGCGGCCCCGGCAGCTTTACCGGCATTCGCGTTGGCATTGCCGCTGCGCGCGGGCTGGGGCTGGGCTGGGGCATCAATGTGCAAGGCTATTCATCGCTGCCGGTGATGGCAGCGGCGCATTTTGCCGCCAATGCAGCCTGCCGCGCCGTTGCGATCATCATTGAAGGCGGACACGGCGAAGTGTTCATGCAGGGGTTCACCACCGATCCGCTGGCCGCGACTGGGCCAATGCGCTCGCTAAAGCCCGCCGATGCCATCGCCGCGCTGGGCGATCGCCAGGGGGTGGGCAGCGGCGTGCGGCTGTTGGCCGCCATCAATCCCACGCTGCAGTTGATTGATGCCCTGCCCAATGCCGCTGACGCCCGGTTACTGCCGCCTGTATTTGCAACACTGGACCCGCGCCCGATTTACGGGCGCGCGCCGGACGCCATCATCCCCGGATCGGGTATCGCGCCATGAGCACAACGTTAAACCTTATTGCATTACGCCCCGGCGCTCCTGCTGATCTTGGGACGATTGATCTGATCATGCAGCGCGCCTTTGATCCGCGCTTTGGGGAGGCGTGGACCAGGGGCCAATGCCTGGGAATACTGGCGATGCCCGGTGTTTGGCTGACAATGGCGGAACTAAATGGTGTTGATGCTGGTTTCGCTATGGCTCGGGTTGCCGCGAACGAGGCTGAGCTATTATTGCTCGCTTGTGTACCCGAGGTGCGGCGGAGAGGCGTTGGTGATGCCTTATTGCGCTCGGTGATAAACGATGCACAAGATCGGGCTGCAACAAAGGTTTACCTTGAAGTACGTCGCGGCAATGAGGCGCTGTCACTGTACCGATCAACAGGGTTTTCGCAGGTCGGAGAGCGCCCCGCTTATTACCGTGGCAAGGGCAATGAAACTTTCGATGCTTTGACCTTTGAACGTCGGTTAGTGTGAAAACCGCAGTTTACGTAAATTGTTGCTTGCACTTTGCTGATGTGCGGACGATAGGCGGACGCTGAAGCCTTTGTATGGCCTCCACCCAGTACCGAAAGGACGAATATGGATACCCACACCGAAGTTCAGGAAACCCTGATCACGCTGACCGCAGATATCGTTGCAGCACATGTCAGCAACAACAGCGTCGCCGTTTCCGATCTGCCGGTTCTTATCGCCAATGTGCACAGCGCGCTGGCTGGCTTGGGCGGCCCGATTGTCGAACCTGAAGTAAAGCAGGAACCGGCTGTATCGATCCGCGCGTCGATTAAGCCTGATTACATCGTATGTCTGGAAGATGGCAAAAAGCTGAAAATGCTGAAGCGCCACCTGATGACGCATTATAAGATGACGCCAGACCAGTACCGCACCAAGTGGAACCTGGCCGCCGATTATCCGATGGTCGCGCCAAACTATGCCGAACAGCGTCGTACGCTCGCCAAGAAGATTGGCCTGGGCACCAAGCGCCGCAAGCTGGTTCGCTAAAACCACCCACTCTCCTTCCCGCCCCCATATCACTTTGGGGGCGGGACAGGCCCTTTCGCCCCGGCCGCGTTGCCGCTACACAGATGATGCACGACGGCAATTGACGGGCGGACGGGAATAATGGCGCGCAAGATCGATCTGGAGGCGCTGTGCAACGAAAAGGGCCTGCGCATCACTGAGCAGCGCCGCGTTATCGCGCGCGTGCTATCCGACGCCGAAGACCATCCCGACGTCGAAAAAGTATATGAGCGGGCATCCGCCATTGATCCGGGAATTTCAATCGCCACCGTCTATCGCACAGTGCGGCTGTTTGAAGAGGCCGGCATTCTGGATCGGCATGATTTCGGCGATGGCAGATCGCGCTATGAACCGGCACCTGAATCACATCATGACCATTTGATCGATGTTGAAACCGGCAAGGTGATCGAATTCGTCGACCCAGAGCTCGAACAGCTTCAAAAACAAATCGCCGAACGGTTGGGCTTTCGCCTGGTCGATCACCGGATGGAGCTTTACGGCGTCGCGATCGATCGCAAGGCCTAAGGCTGGTCGTTGTCGAACGAAGCGCTACCCGCCGAATACCCCATCGGCTCCCCCGCCCGCGAGGCGGCTGCGGCGGGCATCGCCGCCCCTGTGCCACTGATTGGCTGGATGCGGCTGGGCTGGCGGGTGCTGGGGCTGGCGCTGATCGCCGGCATTTCCATACCAGGGCATTATCTGTTTCAGCTACTGCGTCTTTCATCACCCTGGCCGCGCCTGTTCATGCGCATATCGGCGCGGATTTGCGGTGCGCGCGTGGCGGTAAAGGGCGTGCCATTGCGGCGCGACGTTTTCTACATCGCCAATCATGTCAGCTGGGTGGATATATTGGCCATCGCCAGCGCCAGCGGCACCGCCTTTGTCGCCAAGGCAGAGCTCGCCACGGCACCGATTGTCGGCACGCTCGCCAAAATGAACCGCACCGTTTTTGTTGAACGCGAAGACCGGCTGGGCGTGGCCGACCAGATTAATCGGCTGCGCGATGCGCTGGCGGATAATTGGTCGATCACGGTATTTCCCGAAGGCACCACGACCGACGGATCGTCGCTGCTGCCGTTTAAAACGCCGATGCTGAAAGTGCTGGAGCCACCACCGCCCGGCGTGATGGTGCAGCCGGTGCTGCTTTGGTACGGGCGCGATACCGGCTATGAAATCGGCTGGCTGGGTGTTGAAAGCGGGCAGGACAATGCGACGCGAATCCTGTCACGGAACGGCAGTTTCAAGGTGATGGTCGAATTCCTCGAACCGTTTCACCCGCGCGACTATCCGGGCCGCAAGGCAATCGCCGCCGAAAGCCGCCGCCGGATCCAGGAAGCGCTGGCCCGCGAAGTCGGCGCGCCACTGGTGCCGTTCAGGGGGCATGACTGGTGGGAAGCGAAAGCGCCTGCCGACTGATCATCAGCAGTCGATTTGTCGCGCCCGCCCTACCCCGCTATAGCCCCGCCCATGAAACCCGCGCCCAAAACCTATCACGTCAAATCATCCGGCTGCCAGATGAACGTCTATGACGGCGACCGCATGGGCGAGTTGATGGCGGCGCAGGGGATGACCGCGACCGATGATCAGTTCGCCGCCGATCTTGTCATCCTGAACACTTGTCACATCCGCGAACGCGCCACTGACAAGGTATATTCCGAGATTGGCCGCCTGCGCAAAGAGGCTGGCAAACGCGGCGAAAACCCGATCATCGCGGTCGCAGGCTGCGTCGCGCAAGCCGAAGGCGCGGAGATCATCCGCCGCGCGAAGGTGGACGTGGTGGTCGGCCCGCAGGCCTATCACAACCTGCCCGATCTCGTCGCGCGTGCGACACGGGGCGAGGTGGCGATGGATACCGACATGCCCGTCGACATGAAGTTCGGCCATCTGCCCGCCCGCCGCCGCGTACCGCCCAGCGCGTTCCTGACGGTGCAGGAGGGATGCGACAAATTCTGCACCTATTGCGTGGTGCCCTATACCCGCGGTGCCGAGGTAAGCCGTCCGTTTGCCCAGATCGTGGATGAGGCAAAAGCGCTGGTGGATGCAGGCGCCAAGGAAATCACGCTGCTGGGGCAGAATGTGAATGCGTGGGATGATGCGGGCGCCAACGGTTCTCGGGGCCTGCACGATCTGATCGCCGCGCTCGACCGGATCGAGGGGCTTGCCCGCATCCGTTACACCACCAGCCACCCCAACGACATGGCGGACGGGCTGATCGCCGCCCACCGCGACGTCGAAAAGCTGATGCCGTTCCTGCACCTGCCCGTGCAATCGGGCAGCGACCGCATCCTGAAAGCGATGAACCGCAGCCACAGCCGCGCCGGCTATCTGCGCTTATTGGAGCGGGTGCGCGAAGCCCGTCCCGATATCGCGCTGTCCGGCGATTTCATCGTCGGCTTTCCGGGTGAGACCGAGGCCGATTTCGCCGAAACCCTCAGCCTGGTCGACGCGGTCGGCTATGCGCAAGCCTATAGCTTCAAATACAGCCCCCGCCCCGGCACCCCCGCCGCGTCGATGGCCGGCCAAATCGCCCCCGAAGTGATGGACGACCGCCTGCAACGCCTCCAGGCCGCCCTCAACCGCGACCAAGCGGCATTCAACGCTGCGAGCGTGGGGCGGCGGTGTGATGTGCTGCTGGAGCGCAAGGGCAAGCTGGAGGGCCAGTTGATCGGCAAGAGCCCGTGGCTGCAATCGGTGCATCAGATGGGCGATGCGGCGATCGGGGACTTAGTTGAGGTAGAGATTGTGGAAGCGGGCGCGAATTCGGTGATGGGGGACCTCCCTAAACGCACCCCTATGGCCGCCGTGACTCAACCATAATCAATTCGAATTACCGAATTCTGAGTTACGGTGGTTAGGCTCAACCGGCCTAACCTTAATTTTCCTCCATAAGCGCACGTGCTTCCTTAATGTCGATTTTTGCCTTCTGACCGTGGCGCTGCATCATATGCAATAGGTTGGCCCCGTTCATAAGGGTAAGTGGTTTACCGTTGGCGAAGGAGTACGCGTCAGGCCCGTAGTCTGCGGTCGTGACGAGAATACCGCGCGATGCCCCCTCGTTCATCACTGTGCCATAGAGGTCTCGAACTGCAGACACACCGACTGTACGAGTGTATCTTTTGGCCTGGATCACGATCTTCCCACCAGTTATCGGATCGGGGTCGAACGCTACTGCATCCACCCCGCCATCGCTGCTGGACTGCGTGACTTTCACCTCACCCCCGCGCGAGGCGAATTCCCGCTCGAATAGTTCACGGACCAAGTGCTCAAAGTCATCCCAAGAAATTGAAGCGAGATTTGTACCTTCATCCATGCCAGAGCCAACTTCTCGGGCTGTTATGAATCGGCGGTCTTCTGTGTCCATTTCCATGACCGGGGGCACTGCCGCCAACGACGCCAACGATGCAGCCGACACGCCCCTTAGCGATTTGAAACATGCCTTTGGTTCGACGCGCGAAAGGTCAATAGCGGAGAATGTGGCTTTATTCACTAAAACCGACAGCAAGCAAGCTCGTCGTTCAACACCCGTGGCAGGATCGACATAATTTACAAATCCGTTGAATAGGATGTCGTTAATGTTGCCGTACTCGTCGGCTTCGAAAAGTTCGTGAATAGTTCGCAGACAAATTTGATAGCAGGCAGACTCGAAATTCGCCTTCTTCTCCCGGTCAGTAATGTGACTTTCGCGGAGCTCTCCGGTCGCCTTTACAAACTTTACAACCTTTGTTGATGGCAAGACATCAATCGCAGGCAGATCGTAAGCCACTTTAAGAAGGAGCTTTTCGCTATGGTACTGAATTAAATATGATTTTTCGAACAATCCCCGATAGTTGGAGTTTTCCAGTACGAGTGATGCATGTTCAATTACTGCATCTTCGTTGCTTTGACCGACTTCGGACTTTAGCCGCTCCACTTCTGCATGAGAGGAGGCTTGCTCTGCTTCAAATATAGCCTTCCTTGCCAAGTGATCGTCCCAAAAGGCTTTCCGGCGCTTGTCCCATGCTTCAACAGCCTTCGAATGATTGACAGATCGTTGAAGTTCAACATTTTGCCACGCCTGCATGACCGAGCGGAAGTCGTCCTCCGCAGCACAAATAATCCTTTTTTTGCGCCCAAGGATTAGATCGAAGAAGCCGATCTTTGGAGCGGTAAAGGTCGGCTCTGGCTCTGACGATGAGTTAGGCTGTGGTTCTGCAAAATCCTTTGGAAAGTCATAGGCGCTTTTGTCCTTTAACGCTTCCCAGTCAACACGGTCATCGACTTTTAGAGTATCTATCAAAATAGATTCAATACTGTCGAGTCGCATGGCAGCCTCTACAGTTAAATCTTCTGCCGCAGCGTGTCCTGAAATAATATTTTTCTTCTTAGTAAAATGTTCGTATTTTTCGTCCCACGAGGCGATTAAGGTGTCCATTTTACTTTGAAGTATAAATAACTCAGGAGCACTAACTTCCTTATGAAGGTTCATTTTCACGTGGCGGACATCGATATAGTATCGTAAAATACGATCACCACGAGCGCTCCACTTCACATTCAGTTCACCGACAACCAGATTATCCAAGTTATTTGAACGTATCGTGATGCTCGTCATCTCGCCCCCGAGTTCAGTGCCACGCGCGGAAAATTCATCTTGGAATAGAGCGGGTTGTACTACAAGGTATTTTTCAGCCTCTGCGCTACCTTGGGGGAAGTAGGGATGCGCGATCATTCTCAACCATCCGCTCCTGCTCGCGGCGGATCAGGTCGCGGATGGCCTCGCTGTCGTTGGTGTAACGGCCCGCCTCGATCTGCGCCGCGATCCATGCATCCTGCTGGGCCGAAACGGTGATGGTCTTGCGGACGGTGGCCATGCTGCCCTCCATGAAATCTGAGTCGATGAGACGCAATTATCATACTATTGGTGTAATTTAGCGCGGAAGATTTTGTTCAGCAATAGGAAGAGCCCCCACTTTCCGCTGTCCCCCACGCCCCCAATCTGCCAAACTCCGAAACGGATGCAGCACACCCGCCCTTCCCGCGTGACCCTCGGCCCTGTTCGCCGCGCTGGTTCTGTCGGGCTCTCGGCGAAAACACTCCAGACCTGCAACTTCCGCAACTTTGCCCCCCTCCCTCGCGAAGGAATCGCATGAGCCGCAAGCCTGTCCCCGCGCAATCCGGTGAACGCAGCCGCGCCGAGCTGACGTTCGACCGGCCACAATTGATGCCGCAGCTGTTTGGCGAGTTCGACAAGAACCTGTTGCTGCTCGAAAACCGGCTGGGGGTGTACATCACCGCGCGCGGCAACAAGGTGGGGCTTGAGGGTGCGGCAGAGGCGGTGGCGGCGGCGCGCGATGTGCTGAACGGCCTGTACAACCGCATCATCCGCGGCGAGATTATCGATACCGGGCTGATCGAGGCGGTGATCGCGATGTCTGCCGAGCCGACGCTGCACGGCATCATCAGCGCAGAGGCCTCCGCCCCGCCCTCCATCATGATCCGCACGCGCAAGAAAACCATTGTGCCGCGCACCATGGCGCAGGCGCATTATATGCGCGAGCTGCTGAACAACGACATCATCTTTGCGCTGGGGCCAGCGGGCACCGGCAAGACCTACATCGCGGTCGCGCAAGCCGTGGCGCAGTTGATCACCGGCAGCATCCAGCGGCTCATTCTTTCGCGTCCGGCGGTGGAAGCGGGCGAAAAACTGGGTTTCCTGCCGGGTGATATGAAGGAAAAGGTCGATCCGTATTTGCGGCCGCTATACGATGCGCTGAACGATTGCCTGCCCGCCGAACAGGTCGAGCGGCGGATTGCATCGGGCGAAATCGAGATTGCCCCCATCGCCTTCATGCGCGGGCGCACGCTGGCTGATGCGTTCATCATCCTGGATGAAGCGCAGAACACCACGCCGGCGCAGATGAAGATGTTCCTGACGCGCTTTGGCGAAAACAGCCGCATGGTGGTGTGCGGCGATCCCAAGCAAACCGATCTGCCCGGCGGCATGAGCGCCAGCGGCCTGAACGACGCAGTGGGGCGGCTGGACGGCGTCGACGGCCTGTCAATCTGCCGCTTTGGTGCAGGCGATGTGGTGCGCCACCCGATCGTGGGGCGGATTGTGGAGGCTTACGAGGGGAAGGATGCTTGATGTCGCCCTGTCTGCCGAACGGATCTGGGCTGACGATGCCGATTGGGAGGCGCTGGCTGTGTGCGCTGTGGCGGCTGCGGTGAATGCCACGCCCCATGGGGCGCTGGCGACGGCGGATGCGGTGGTGGAGATTTCCATCCGGCTGACCGACGATGCCGAGGTGCAGACGCTGAACCGCGATTATCGGCACAAGGACAAACCGACCAACGTTTTGTCCTTCCCCATGATCGCGCCCGATCTGCTTGATAGCGTCGCCAATACGGATGCCAATGATGGTGCCGGTCCCGGCGCGGGGGGTGAGGTGCTGCTGGGCGATATCGTGCTGGCGCATGAAACCTGCGCACGCGAGGCGGACGACAAGGGCATTGCCCTGCCCGCCCATGTGACGCATTTGATCGTGCATGGTACGCTGCATCTGCTAGGCTATGATCATCAGGGGCAGGCAGAGGCCGAAGTGATGGAGCAGATCGAGCGCGATGTGCTGGCATCGCTTGGCATCGCCGATCCCTATCTGGACGATCATAACGAGGACTGAAGCACTCCAATGGCCGACGGCCCCAGTACCGAGACCGGCCATGCCGGCCCCCAGGAAGGCAGCATTTGGCGCACTTTCCGTAAGCTTATATTCGGTGAACCCGCCGATGATTCGCTCCGCGCGCAGCTTGAAGAAGCGATTGACGCGCATGAAGATGATCCCGCCCCCGACGCGCGCGGTGACTTGTCGCCGCTCGAACGGCAGATGGTGCGCAACCTGCTCCATTTTGGGGAGCGAGACGCAGGCGATGTCGGCGTGCCGCGCGCAGACATTATCGCGGTGGAGGAACAGACCAGCTTTGCCGATCTGGTGACGTTATTTGCCGATGCCGGGCACAGCCGCCTGCCGGTGTACCGCGAAAAACTCGATACGATCATCGGCATGGTCCATATCAAGGATGTATTCCACATTCTGGCGACAGGCGCTGAACACCCCACAACGATCAACGACCTGATTCGTCAGCCTTTATTTGTGCCCATGTCGCGCGGGACGCTCGATCTGTTGGCCGATATGCGCCAGAAACGCGTGCATCTGGCGATTGTGCTCGATGAATATTTCGGCACCGAAGGGCTGGTGACGATCGAGGATCTGATCGAGGAAATCGTCGGCGATATTGAAGACGAGCATGACGAGGCGCCCCAGCAATTGCTGGTGCCCATTGATGGCGGCGCGTGGGACGCCGATGGCCGTGCCGAGCTGGAGGATGTGGCCGAAGCAATTGATCCGCGCCTGGCCGAAACCGATGACGATATCGATACCATTGGCGGGCTGGCTGCCGTGCTGATCGGCCATGTCCCCGAAGCGGGCGTGTGCATTGATCACCCCAGCGGTTGGCGGCTGGAAGTGATTGCGGCCGATACCAAGCGCATCCAGCAACTGCGCCTGCACCCGCCCCGCGATGACGCGCCCGGCGATGACTGACGCGACCAACAGGCGCTGCCTGGTGCGTTAAACCCGCAAGTAGCGAAAATACCAGACCTCATGCCCCTTGGCCCGCGCTTTGCGTTCGTAGCGGGTCTGGGGCCAATCGGCGGGGCGGGTGAGAAAATCATCCGCGCTGTTTGCCTGCCAGTCGAAATCGCGGCGCGCGTTCATGATCATCATCGACCAGCGGCAATACGTGGGATCATCGGTGCCCAGCCGAAACTCGCCGCCGGGCTTCAGCTTGGCGTGAATCAGGTCGAGCGGGCCGTGGTTGACCATGCGGCGTTTGGCATGGCGCGCCTTTCGCCACGGATCGGGATGGAGCAGGTACACGCGCTCTAGGCTGGCATCGGGCAGCCGCTCAATCACTTCCAGCGCATCGCCCATGTGCAGCCGCACATTGCCCAGCGCCCCATCACGAACATGCGCCAGCGCCCCCACCACGCCGTTCAAAAACGGCTCACAGCCGATAAACCCGCTGCCCGGCCGCATTGCCGCCTGCCCGGCAAGGTGCTCGCCAGAGCCAAAGCCAATCTCCACTTCCAGCGGACGATCATCCCCAAATAGCGCGGTGGCATCAATCGGCCCGGTTTCGGGAATGGAAAGCTGGGGCAGCAACTCCTCAATGAGCGCGGACTGGCCCTGGCGGAGTTTGTGCCCGGCGCGGCGGCCATAAAGGCGGCGAATGGTGGTGGGATCGCTCATCGTGATCCTCTAGCGCCGGGGACGGGCAGAGCAAAGTGGCGTGACGGCTGTTTCAACACGGTAAATTTATCGGGAGCTGACTGTGGCCGACAACCAGAGCGTGATCGACGTTGAAGCCCTGAAGGCCGCCAATGCCCGTGATCAGGCGTTGCTGGTGATCTCTGCCATCACCTATTTGCTGGCGATTGGCGGGAATTTGTTCGGCGGCGCTCGGCTTTTCGCGCTGCTCGCCCACGCGCAGGTTGGCGACGAAATGGCAACCGAACGGCTGCCAAAGCCGCGCCGCCGCGCATGGGCCCAAACAAATTCCCGAAAAGCTTAAGCCACCGCCGCCTTCAGCTCTTCGACCAGATCGGTTTTTTCCCAGGTGAAGCTGTCGCCCTGTGGCTTGCGGCCGAAATGGCCGTAAGCGGCGGTTTGCTGATAGATGGGGGCGTTGAGCTTCAGGTGTTCACGGATGCCCTTTGGCGTCAGGCGAACGAGCTTTGGCAGCACTTCTTCAAGCTTGGCTTCGGAAACGGTGCCCGTGCCGTGCGTGTCGACATAGACGCTCAGCGGCTCGGCAATGCCGATTGCGTATGAAAGCTGGATGGTCACGCGCTTGGCCAACCCGGCCGCCACGACGTTCTTGGCCATGTACCGCGCGACATAAGCGGCGGAACGGTCAACCTTGGTGGGATCTTTGCCGCTGAACGCGCCGCCGCCGTGCGGTGCTGCGCCGCCATAGGTATCGACGATGATCTTGCGCCCGGTAACGCCCGCATCGCCATCTGGCCCGCCGATTTCGAAGCGACCCGTGGGGTTGACGTAAATCTTGGTTTCATCGGTGATGAAGCCATCGGGCAGGACTTTGTGGAACACGCCGATCACGTAATCGCGTAGTTCCTGATATTTGGCGGCATCGCTGCCTTCGCTGCCATCGTCATAATAGCCGAGCGCATGCTGCGTTGAGACGACAAGTGCAGTCGCACGGACGGGCACTTCGTTTTCATATTGCAACGTCACCTGGCTCTTGGCGTCGGGCTCAAGGAAAGGGACAATTTTGTTGTGCCGGTCCTGCGCCATCTGTTCCAAGATGCGGTGCGAATAATAGAGCGTGGCGGGCAGCAGATCGGGCGTCTCGTCGGTCGCATAGCCAAACATGATGCCCTGGTCGCCAGCGCCTTCATCCTTGTTGCCGCTTTCGTCCACGCCCTGCGCGATGTGCGCGGACTGGCCGTGAAGGTGATTTTCAAATGAGAAGGTTTTCCAGTGGAAACCATCCTGTTCATAGCCGATCCGCTTTACAGTGGCGCGCACGGCGGCTTCGATTTCCTCTGGCACGCCGGGTGCCCAGCCGGTGGCTTCGTCGTAAATGCCCTTGCCGCGAATTTCGCCGGCCAGCACGACGCGGTTGGTGGTCGTCAGCGTTTCGCACGCCACGCGCGCATAGGGATCCTTTGACAGGAACAGATCAACGACGGCGTCGGAAATCTGATCGGCGACCTTGTCAGGATGGCCTTCGGAAACGGATTCGGACGTGAAGAGAAATGATGCGCGCATTGAAATCCCTCTAACTGGGCAAGATTGAGCCACAAACTGGCCGCGAAATTGGCCGCAAAACTGATTGGCCAACGGCATATAAAGCTTTTGTTATATGCGCCCTATCGCGGTCGCTGGCGAATGGCAACTGCCAGCGCGAGCATCGCTGCAGCGACAAGCGCGGCCATCCAATTGCCCAGCATTGCGAACAGGGTGGGCGGGTGTGCCGGCGGGATTGGCAGTTCAATCGCCCCCTCGCGATCAGCAGGGATGCTGGCGAGCACGCGGCCGTCAGCGTCAATGATGGCAGAGACACCGGTGGGCGTTGCGCGGATGATCGGCAGCCCCTCCTCAATCGCGCGCAACCGCGCCATGGCGAGATGTTCGACCGGGCCCCACACGCCATACCAGCTGTCGTTTGACGGGTTGAAGATGAAGCGCGGGCGATGCGCGCGGTTCACCGTTTCGCCGGAAAAGATGATCTCATAGCAAATCTGAAATCCCACCAACCCGAAACCGGGCAAGTTCAGCCCCGCCGGACCGGGGCCGGGGCGGAAATCGACATCACCGGGCACCAACCTTGCCAGGCCAATTGCCGACATGATCGGGCGGGCAGGCAGATATTCGCCCCAGGGAACCAGATGTGCCTTGTCATAGCGGCCCAGCAGTTGCGCATTGGCATCAATCGCCAGCACCGAATTGCTGACCGCGCTTAATTGCCCGCGATCGTCAAACTGCAGGCCGTTGCCGCCGGCCAACACGATATCGCGCGGGCCAAGCATCGCGGCGATACGCGCCCGCACCAATTCGGGCTGGCCGCGCCAGTAATATTCCGGCGGATAGCCATTTTCGACGAACAGTCGCAGCGCGCCTTCGGGCCAGACGATGAGCCGTGGCGCGGGGTTTGGGCCGGGGCCGGGCGTGCCCATATGGCGCGCGATGACGGCCAGATTGGCCTCGGCATAATCGTCACGCGGGCGTTCTTCCTGATCAAGATTGGGCTGAATCACCCGGATGCGGGGTGCGTTTGGGGCAAGCGGCGCCGCGCTATGCGCACCGAACAGGCCGCTTATTGCCAGCAGGCTAACCGCGCCGAGCACAGGCCCCGCCATTCGCCAATCGCGCTGCGTCGCCAGCATCAGCGCGCCCGCCACGAGCACCGCGATGCCGCCAAGCGCATAGGTGCCGATGAACGATGCGGCATAAGCCACCCCCGGCAATGGCAGCCAGATCACCGCCAGCGGGTTCCACGGATACCCCGTCAGCATCGTGCCGCGCAGCCATTCGGTCGCGATCCATGCAGCGCTTGCCACCAGCACAAAACTGGCACCCGGCGAGGTGGTGCCGTCGCCGGTCGCGCGCGGGCTGGCCAGTCGCCACATCAACCCCGCCGCCAGCATCGGGTAAATGGCAAGATACAGCGCCAAAATTGTCACGGCGGGATAGCCGAGCCAGGTCGGCATCGCATCTTGCAGCGTGAACGCGCGCGCGATCCAGTTATTGCCGATCGTGAAATGCGCCACGCCAAACAGCCAGCCACGCCATAATGCAGCACGAAGATCGGGCGAATCATGGACGATCCACAGCCAGGCTGCAAAACACCCCAGCGCGACGGGCCACAGGTTCAACGGGGCAAAGCCTGTTGCGGCCACGCCACCAAGGATCAGCGACATCAAGGCGGGGCGTTTCATCACGTCGCGGCTATCGCGTGGTTCGTCGGGATTTGCTAGCAGCTTTGCATGATCCGCCCATTCCACCTCGCCTTTCCCGTGCATGACCTTGCCGCCGCCCGCACTTTTTACGGCGGCGTCTTGGGCTGCGCGGAGGGGCGCAGTGCCGCGCAGTGGATTGATTTCGACCTGTTCGGGCATCAGATCGTCGCCCATCTTGACCCCGCGGCAAAGCCCGTCGCGGTCGCCAATGCGGTGGATGGCCATGACGTGCCGGTGCCGCATTTCGGCGTGGTGCTGACCATGGCTGATTGGCAGGCGCTGGCGGACCGGGTGGCTGCGGCCGGAATCGGCTTTGGCATCGCCCCGCATATCCGGTTTCAGGGGCAACCCGGCGAGCAGGCGACGATGTTTTTCTATGATCCCAGCGGCAATGCGCTGGAATTCAAGGCATTTGCCAACGATTCGATGCTTTTTGCGACGTAACTGATGGCAACAGGCCGCGTTTTAGCGCGACGTGACTTTCGGTTGATCCGCGACTCCAACCGTTCGTCCCGAGCGCAGTCGAGGGGCCTGCCGCAAGCGAAACGCTTGGTGCCTGTTTTTCGACATTGAAATAGTCCGCTCGCTGCGCCTTGCGCAATCAATCGTCGTGAATCTCAATCACCCCAACGCGGGCAAGTTGCTCAGCAGTTTTGGTGAATTCGGCGAGAATCGGCTCAAGCATCGGTTCCAGGCCCAGCATGTCAATCACACCGGGCGGCGGGGTCACGCCGCCGCGATCATCCTCCACCAGCAATCCCCGCCTGATCATGTTTTCCACCTGCCGACGCACGGTTTCGCGCGGCAGCCCGGTCGCCGATGCAATGGCGTTGCGCGAAATCGGGATCACCCAACTGCGCGGCAGGATGGCGGTGGCAGAAAACTGGTCGGGAACTGCGCGCTCACGCATCAGCTTTTGAACATTGGCTACACAGACTGTCAGGTAAATGAGCAGTTCAGTGGGGCTGATCGCGACGTTGCCGGATGAGAATGCGCGCTGGGTCGCCAGGAACATATTGGCGACCCCGAACATGGCGACTCGCCAGTTTGACACCATTTTCTCAGGGTTGGTCGCGATCCTGGCTGCCATACTGCTTGATTCCCCAACCCGCCGCACGCCAAAATCGTTGTTCGGGTCATTACCCAAAGCGGGTACGGCAGTTGGTACGTAGTCCAACTCGGGGGATTTCGGCAATGGGTATGACAATAGTTTAGGGTGTTTTTTACAAAAACCGTAGCGTCACGGCCGGGTGTTGCTCACCCGCCAGATCACATTGCCGACATCGTCTGCCACCAACAAGCTGCCCGTTTTGTCGAGCGTCACGCCAACGGGCCTGCCCTGCGCATCGCCATTCTTGTCGAGAAAACCGGACAGCACATCGACCGCCTTCACGCCCTTTGTCGGGAAACCATCCGGCGCGAACGGCACATAAATAACCTTATAGCCAGATACAGGCGTGCGGTTCCATGATCCGTGCTGGCCAATAAACGCCCCGTTGGTGAACGGCCCGCCCAGCGTCGCGCCCTTGGCAAAGGACAGGCCGAGCGAGGCAGTGTGCGGCCCCAAAGCGTAATCGGGACGCTTGGAATATTCCAGCAGATCGGGCCGTTCGGGCTGAACGCGCTTGTCCACATATCCGCCCCAATAGCTGTACGGCCAGCCAAAGAAATCGCCCAAGCCAACCGCCGTCAGATAATCAGGTGCAAGGTCCGATCCCAGCATGTCGCGTTCATTGACGGTGGTCCATAACCGGCCAGTCTGCGGTTCGAACGCCAGCCCCTGCGGGTTGCGCAGGCCAGCGGCAAAGACGCGGAACGATTTGGCGGCGGGGTCGACTTCCAAAATATTGGCGCGGTTCACCTCCACATCCAGCCCATTTTCGGCGATGTTGGATGATGATCCGACCGCGACGTAAAGCGTCTTGCCATCCGCACTCGCCACAACGTTGCGCGCCCAGTGGTTGCCGCCACCGGGATAGCGGATAACGGTTTCCGGCTTGGCAGTGATTTTGGTCGCACCAACGCTAAAGGGGACGCGGACGAGCGCATCGGTATTGGCGATGTAAAGCTGGTCACCCACCAGCACCATGCCCATCGGCGAGTTAAGCCCCGCGATCAGTACCGAGCGTGTTTCCGCCACCCCGTCGCCATTCCCATCGCGTAGCAGCGTGATTCGGTTGGCAGATGGCACCCCGGCCCCCGCCTTTGACATCAACGCCTTCATCACCACGCCCGTGATGCTGAAGCCTGCTTTACGCGGCGGCGAATTGGTTTCGGCGACCAGGATATCGCCATTGGGAAGCTGATACATCCAGCGCGGATGATCGAGCCCGGTGGCATAGGCCGCCACCTGCAGCCCGGCGGCGGGCACCGGCTTTGCCCCGTTTTGCCAGCCCACCACATTGGCGACCTTGATCGTCGGAATTGTCTGCACGCGCGGCGCCGTGATCTTGGGGCGCGGACCCATCACTGCTTCGAGTGACAGGCGCGCCTGGTCAGGCTGGCTGACCCAAAACCAGGCACCAGCGGCGAGCACGACCAAAATGGCGAGGAAAATGAGAATATGTTTGCGCATACGCCATGAGTACGTCGCAATGCGGTGCGGGGAAAGGCCAAAAGAAACGGCCGTCGGCACAGGGGATATGCCGACGGCCGCACAGACCGGATCAGGCCCGCCAGGGGACAAGCAAGGGGGGCGCTTGTCCGGGGGGTAAGGCAGGGAGGCTGCCGGTCTTTCGCCTCTCAGCGAACTGTGACCTTATTAACAGTGTCCGATGACTCGGCAAAACAGATTAAATCGCACTCTGTGATCGATTTAATGAATATTGAACGTCAATTGTAAAATCTGCTGCGTAGAAAACCTCATATCTTTGCGGGTGTGACCAGAACTGACTGGATTTCATTCGGGATATTTCAAAACCATCGTGTCGGGCGATAGAAAATCCCAAACCGGGGCCAGGCTGGGCTCAAAACGTAAAAAGCGGTTCGCCAACGGCCACCCGCCCCTATTCGTGGCGCAGCGCATCAATCGGGTTCAGCGCTGCAGCCCGGCGCGCCGGGAAATAGCCGAATACCACGCCGATCAACGCCGAAATCCCAAATGCGATAATGTTGATCTGCGGATCGAACATCCACGACACTTTAAGCACCGGCACCAGCAGCGCGATGACGCCTTGCGCCACCACCAGCCCGATCAATCCCCCCAGGCATGACAGCGCAATCGCCTCAATCAAAAACTGCATCAGCACTTCGCGCGCAACCGCGCCGATCGCCAGCCGAATGCCAATCTCCCGCGTCCGCTCTGTGACGGAGACGAGCATGATGTTCATGATGCCAATGCCGCCGACAATCAGGCTGATTGACGCAACTGCCGTGACGATTCCGGTCAGCAAGCCGGTGGTCGTCGCCACGGTATCGTTGATCTGTTTGGTATCGAAAACGAAGAAGTCGTCATCCTTGCCGGGCGTGATGCCGCGGCGTTCCTTCAACAGATCCGTCAGCGCCGATTGCACCCGCGTTGTGGAATAGGCCTGATCAACGCCGACCAGCATCAGCCGCACGTCACGATTGCCGGTCAGCCGTCGTTGCACGGTCTTTAGCGGCATCAACACAATGTCATCTTGATCGCCGCCAAAACCAGCCTGCCCGCGCGCCGACAGCACCCCAATCACGTCGCAACTAATGCCCGCAATCCGCATCCGCGTGCCCAACGGATCGGCCTGCCGATACAGATTAGTCTTCACGGTATTGCCCAGCATGCAGACGGATTTGCCCGCCTGCTCTTCTTGCGGCGTAAAGCTGCGCCCCGACAACAAAGGCCAGGGCTGGACGCGGAAATAGGCATTGTCGGTGCCGTTGATCGTGGTCGACCAGTTCGCGCCTTCGTAAATCGCGGTGCCGGCGGATTGTGCCTGCGCAGCAACGGCGGTGACGCCGGCGACTTGCTGGCGAATCGCGATGACATCGCCCGGCTTGAAATCAGGCGGCCGTGGCCCGCCGCCACCACGGCCAAAACCCTGGCCGGGGCGCACTTGCAGGATATTGGTGCCCAGCGACGCAATCGACGCCTGCACGGCTGCCGTTGTGGCACGACCCAAGGTGACCATCGTCACCACCGCTGCAACGCCGATGATGATGCCCAGCGTCGTCAGGAAGGAACGCAGCTTGTGCCGGGCGATTGATCGAAGCGCGAGTTGTACGGTGGTGAAAAACATCAGGCCCGCACCGGCGCTGTTCGCTTGCCCGTTTCAATTCGCTCAACCAGCCCATCCTTGAAATGGATGATCGTGTTGGCATAGGCCGCCATCTCGCCCTCATGCGTTACCATCAGCACGGTGATGCCGGTTTTGCGGTTCAAATCGGTGAGCAATTCCATGATTTCGAGCGATCGTTCCGAATCGAGGTTGCCGGTTGGTTCATCGGCCAGCAGTACATCAGGATTGGTGACGAGCGCGCGCGCAATGGCCACGCGCTGCTGCTGCCCGCCGGAAAGCTCCGCCGGGGTATGGTCCCACCACGGTGCCAGCCCGACCTTATCGAGTGCTGCCATCGCCGAATCATGCCGTTCCTTGCGCCCATCGCCCCGATACAGCAGCGGCAGTTCAACATTTTCCAGCGCAGTGGTGCGCGCGAGCAGGTTGAATCCCTGAAACACAAAACCCAGATAGCGGCGGCGCAGCAGCGCGCGTTCATCCCGGTCAAGCGCCTCGACGCGGTGGCCCTTGAACAAAAAGCTGCCTGCTGTCGGCACATCAAGACAGCCCAGGATATTCATCGTCGTCGATTTGCCCGAGCCTGATGGCCCCATCACCGCGACGAAATCCCCCGCGACGATATCAAGGTCAACACCCTTCAGCGCCTGAAACGCGGTTGGGCCGGTGCCGTAAACTTTGGTCACGCCGCGCAACGAAATCAGGACGCGCGGATCAACCACCCCGGTTTTCACCGATGACATTGGGGCGGGGGCGTTACTGGCCACTGCCCGTTCCGCTGCCCGCGCCGTTCCGGGGGCGCCCACCGGTGCGGGCGCCGGTACGGGCATCGCCAGCGGGCCCACTTGCGCCTGCGGCCAGCTGCCCCGTGACGACCTTCATGCCAACCTTCAGCTGGCCACCGGTTATCTCGGTCATCGCTCCGTTGGTGTCGCCGGTGACAACCGATACCGATTTCAAGCCGCCGTCGGCCTGCAGAACCGACACGCTTTGGGTTGATCCCTTGCCAATTGTCGCCGTGCGTTCCGCGCCACCGCGGCGCAGGCGTGGCGGGCCAAATGCGCTGGCGATGCCGCCCGCTTGCGCGGAGGATGCCCCTTCACCGGGGCGAAACCGCAGCGCCGCGTTGGGGATCAGCAAAACGCCGTTTTTCTCGGTCGTGGTGATATCCGCCGTCGCCGTCATCCCCGGCCGCAACCGGATTTGCGGGTTGGACACTGCTAATGTCGCGCTATAGCTAACCACTTGGTTTGCAGACGCTGTCGTGGTCGCCGTTTGAGCCGACAGGTTGGAACCCAGATTCACCCGCGTAATGGTTGCCGGAAAGCTTTCGCCAGGAAACGCATCGACGGTAAAGGTCGCCTTCTGTCCGGCCTGCACTTCACCCACATCAGCTTCATCAATCGCGACTTCGAGCTTCATCTGCGTCAGATCTTCGGCAATCACGAACAAGGTTGGCGTGTTGAACGATGCAGCCACCGTCTGGCCCGGCTCAACCTGGCGCGCGAGGATGACGCCGTTGACGGGCGAGCGGATAACCGCGCGGACCAGATTATACTGGTTGGACGACAAGGTTGCCCGCGCCGCGCCGACATTGGCCTGGGTTGCGCGCACATTGGCCACCGCCCGGGCACGATCGGCAATCGCCTGCTCCATTTCGGTCTTGGAAGGAACCCGGCCGTTCGACAACCGGCTGACTTCCTCCAACCGCGCCAGTTGCGCGCTCGATTGCGCTAGCGTTGCCTGGGCCTGTGCCACCGACGCAATCGCCGAGCTCAACTGCGCGCCGCTTTGGTTTACCGAATCCTGAAACCGGGTGGGATCGATGATCGCAATCGGCTGGCCCTTTGCCACCCGGTCATTCACATCAACCAGCACCCTGGCCACAAGGCCGGAAACTTCGGAGCCGACATCGACCTGATTGGTGGGCGCAAGCTTGCCCGTCGCCGATACTGACACGACCAGCGCGCCCTTTTCCGCCGTTTCCGTCGCGTAATTGGGTTTTGGTGCAGGCGCAAACAGGCGCACGCCCAGCAGGATCAGCAGCAGCACGCCAATGGCGACCAATACCCATTTGACGATCTTGCGCCAGGCCGGCACCTCGCGCTTGCCCAGAAAATCGTTGAGGTCAGTGGTGGTTGCGTCGGCCATGTCGTTTCCTGCGGCTATTTTGCGGGCGCGGTAAGGGACGAAATCGACGGCGGGTTAGCGCTGTCCCACCCGCCGCCCAGCGCCAGATAGAGTTGCACCAGCGCCTGCGCCCGGTCTGCGCGCACATTGCTCAACCCGTTCTGTGCGGTGAACAGCGCGCTCTCGCTGGTGTTGAGCCGGGTGATATCGGTAAGTCCCGCGCGGTACTGGCTGCGGGCAAGCACGGCGGCGTTGGTGGATGCATCCAGTGCCGTTGCAAAATCCTGCTCGCGCGCGGTGGCGGTTTGCAGCGCGGTCAGCGCGTTTTCCACATCCTCCAGCGCGCGCAGCACGCTTTGCTTATACGCCGCAAACGCCCCTTCGGCAGCGGCACGGCGCGACCGGACGATCGAACGGTTTCGACCCGCATCAAAAATTGTCTGGGCAATGCTGCCAAATACCCGGCCTGTGATGATGTCAGTCAGCCGATCGATCATGCCGGCATTGGTGCTGATGCTCGCCGTCAGGTTCAGCACGGGATAAAGCTGCGCCTTGGCAACGCCAATCTGCGCGGTCGCCGCCGCCAGATTACGTTCGGCGACCAGCACATCAGGGCGCAGCCGGATGATGTCGGCAGGAATACCCACCGGCACGCTATCTGGCCCCCGCGGGATCGGCTGGGTGGCAGCAAGTTCAGCCTTCAGCGCGCCGGGGGCTTGCCCCGTCAACACCCCAAGTCGGTTGGCTGCTTGCTGAAAGCTTTGTTCAAGCAATGGCACCTGCGTCGCGGTCTGCGCGCGCTGCGAGCGGGTTTGTTCGGTATCAAAAGACGATACCAGCCCGGCCTGCATCCGAAAGCCGACAATCTCCAGATTATCGTCCTGAATGGCCAGCGACCCGCGCGTTATCGCCAGATTGGCCTGTGCTGCGCGGGCGATGATATAGTTGCGGGCAACTTCCGACGCGGTCGAATTGCGCACCTGCGCCACGCTGTACGCGCTGGACGCCTGGCTTGCGCGACTGGCCTCAATCCCGCGCCGCACGCCACCGAACAAATCGACCTGGTACGACGCATCCGTACTGAGCGCGTAGTTTTCGTTGGTGATGCCCGCGTCGGTAATGTTGCCGAAGCTTTGCCCGCGAATATTGATGTTGCGCGAATAGCTGGTCGACCCCCGCACCGTGGGAAACAACCCGGCGTTGGACTGGACCAAAGCCTCCCGCGCCTGGCGCAACCGCGCGACCGCCTGATCGATATCGAGATTTTGTTTCAGCGCCAGTTCAATGATGGCCGTCAGTTGCGGGTCGTTGAAGCTTGTCCACCAGCGCTGGCCATCGCCCACGGCCCCCGGCGCTGCGGGCGTCGAATAACTTTCCGGCACGGCCAGCCGGGCGGGGCTGGGCGGCGCATAATTGGGGCCTACCGCACATGCGCTGAGCATGAGGGCAAGCAGCGATGACGGGATAAATTTTAGGCGAACCATGACGGCGGCGTATCGACGTAAAGGATCACCGTCCAACGGAAAATTGTCGCAATTTGTACGGGATCGCAGGATCGTTCGGTTATCATTGCGACCGTGTAGCGGTTGACGTAGCGACAGGCGCAAGCCCTTTATTCGATCTCCAGAATTACAGCATCAACCGCCAGGCTGTCACCCGGCGCGGCGCTTACCGATTTCACCACGCCCGATTTTTCGGCGCGCAGGATGTTTTCCATCTTCATCGCCTCCACCACCGCCAGCGGCTGGCCAAGCTCGACCTTGTCGCCTGCCGCCACATCCAGCCGCATCAGCAATCCGGGCATCGGACACAGCAGGAACCGCGACAGATCGGGCGGTATTTTTTCGATCAGGTGGCGGGCATAGGGGGCGACATGCGCGGGCAGCACGCGCACGAGATGGCTTGCGCCGCGCGTGGTGAGCTTGAAACCGGTCCGCGTGCGGGCAAGCCGCACGATCAGCGGTTCTCCGTCAATTTCGGCTTCCACCACACGGTCGCCCGGTGTGTATTCCATCGCCAAGTCTAGCGGGGTGCCATCGACGGTGATCTCGTCCTCGTCCAGCTCGATATTGTGATCGACGCCGACAATACGGACCGTCCAGTCAGCGGGTGGCTGCAGCCGGTCGCCCAATTGTCCGTCGGTGCGCCGTGCACGATCTGCCTCTGCCGTGGCGGCAAAGGCGGCAATGGCCGCGAGGGCGCGCAACAGATCGGGACTGGCAGGGGCGCCGTGGAAACCGTCGGGATATTCCTCGGCAATGAAGCCCGTGGTGATGTTGCCTGATCGAAAGCGCGGGTGCTGCATCAGCGCCGACAGGAAATCCAGGTTATGCCCTGGCCCCTCAATCTCGAAGGCATCGAGGGCGCCGATCTGCGCATCGATCGCCGCCTCGCGCGTGGGTGCCCAGGTGATCAGCTTGGCGATCATCGGGTCATAGAAAATGCTGACCTCCCCGCCCTCCTGCACGCCATCATCGACGCGAATATAGGGTAAATCCTCCCCGGCACGGGGAGGGGGACCGCCCGGCGCAGCCGGGGGGTGGAGGGGGCCATCCGCAAGCGCTGCACTTTGCGGCCCGCCCCCTCCGTCAGCCGCGTTGCGGCTGCCACCTCCCCGTGAACGGGGAGGAGTGTAGGGCGTATCCTCGCTGTCCGGCGGGCCATAACGCACCAGCCGCCCGATGCTGGGCAGGAACCCGCGATAGGGATCCTCAGCATAGACGCGATTCTCGATCGCCCAGCCGTTGATGCCGATATCGGCTTGGGTGAAGGGCAGCGCCTCCCCCGCTGCGACGCGGATCATCTGCTCGACCAGGTCGATGCCGGTAATTGCCTCGGTTACTGGATGCTCCACCTGCAGCCGGGTGTTCATTTCGAGGAAATAGAAGCCCTCCCCCGTCGTATCGGCGCCCGACACGATCAGTTCGACCGTGCCTGCGCTGTAGTAACCCACCGCGCGGGCGAGTGCGACCGCCTGCTCGCCCATCGCCTTGCGCATCTTGGGCGTGACGAAGGGCGACGGCGCTTCCTCGACCACTTTCTGGTGGCGGCGCTGGATGCTGCATTCGCGCTCGTTGAGGTAGATGATGTTGCCGTGCTGATCGCCGATCAGCTGGATTTCGATGTGGCGCGGGGTTTCGATGAATTTTTCGATGAACACGCGGTCATCCCCGAACGACGCCAGCCCCTCGCGCTTGGTCGCCTCAAAACCTTCGCGCACGTCCTGCTCGGAATAGGCCAGCCGCATCCCCTTGCCGCCGCCGCCTGCGGACGCTTTCATCATGACGGGGAAGCCGATGTCCTTGGCGATCTTCACCGCCTCCTCGGTATCGGCAATCTCGCCCAGAAAACCGGGAACGACATTGACCCCTGCCGCCTTGGCGAGCTTTTTCGATTCGATCTTGTCGCCCATCGCGGCGATCGCGCCCGGCGGTGGGCCAACAAAGGCGATCCCGGCCTCGGCACAAGCGCGCGCGAAACTTTCGCGTTCGGACAGGAAACCATAGCCGGGGTGAATGCAATCCGCGCCCGTCGCCTTGGCGGCGGCGAGGATGAGATCGGCCTTGAGATAGGATTCCGCCGCCGGTGCCGGCCCGAGCCGCACGGCTTCGTCCGCCATCAGGACATGGGGGGAGCGCGCATCGGCGTCGGAGTACACCGCGACGGTGGCAAGACCCATCCGCTTGGCCGTGCGGAACACGCGGCAGGCGATTTCACCACGATTGGCGACGAGGATTTTTTTGAGCATTATCGATGATCCGAATTTGAAGGCGCACGAAGCGCCAAGAAAGCCAGTGCGCAGGTTGCAATGGCGAACACGAGAGATACTCCGGCGAAGAACAGTCCGAATGGCGCAACACATTCGGCCCACAGGTTGCCGAACTGTTCGCAGCGCGACGCTTCGCGATCGGCCATCGTCATTACAACCAAGCCATAGCAAGCCCACGCAATGAAAAGCGCCAACAGGGCAAGTGCTCGTTGCTTCGTCACGCCGCCAGCCTGAGTTTCAATTCTGCGTCGCCCCGGACTTGTTCCGGGGCCCACGCCTCCACCCGCAACGCCAAAGCTGATTGCTCGGTGGACCCCGGATCAAGTCCGGGGTGACGGTTGGGGTTTGGGGTGGTCACGCCGCCTTCACCGCCGGTGCCCCGCGCAACAACCCTTCGGTGCTCAAATCCTCATCGAGGGCAGGCCAATGGATGCCATAGCCCGCCCCGGCCTTTTCCCAGTGCCCGCGCTGCTCCACCGTCGCGTGCAACAATCGCGGATACCAAGCGAGCGGCACCGAAATCGTGCGCCCGTCCATCAGATCGACGATCAGACTCGCTTCATCGAAGCGCACGTCGAGAACGCGCTCGTCAGTGACTTTAGCCGAAATATTCATGCCATGCCTCCGCCAGCATTATCCGGTTCGCTTCAACCATGGCGACAATGCCACCAATTTCATGCGCCCGAAAGCCTCGGCTTTTCGCGACTTCTACTGGATCGAGCCAAACCTTAATCGTCGCCGCGCCCCGATCGATGTGAATGTGCGGCGGCTCGTTTGGCTCGTGGCTGTAGAAATAGAAGCGGAACCCGCCAATGCGCAGAACCGTCGGCATTCACGCCGCCGCCACCCGCATCGGCTCCTCGCCCATCATCGGCCGCAGGCCCAGCCGCTCGAACATCGCGCCGTCTGCGCTGTCGCCGCGGTTGCCAGTAGTAAGCAATTTGTCGCCGGTAAAAATCGAGTTTGCGCCTGCCATGAAGCATAGCGCCTGTGTCGCCTCGGACATCGATTCTCGCCCCGCGCTCAGCCGCACCATGCTCAGCGGCATGGTGATCCGCGCCACCGCCACCGTGCGCACAAATTCAATATCGTCGATTTTCGCCATCGGCGTATCGCTAAGCATATCGCCCAGCACCGTGCCCTTCACCGGCACCAGCGCATTCACCGGCACGCTTTCGGGATGCTTCGGCAAGGTGGCGAGGGCATGGACGAAACCCACCCGGTCGCTACGCGTCTCCCCCATGCCGACGATACCGCCGCAGCACACGTTAATCCCCGCCTGCCGCACATTTTCCAGCGTATCGAGCCGGTCCGCAAAGGTGCGCGTGGTGATGACGTTGCTGTAATTTTCCGGCGAGGTATCGATATTATGGTTGTAGTAATCGAGCCCCGCAGCGGCAAGTTGCTGCGCCTGATGCGGCTCCAGCATGCCGAGCGTCATGCAGGTTTCCAGCCCCATCGCTTTCACGCCTTCGACCATCGCGATCACCGCGCCCATGTCGCGGTCCTTGGGGTTGCGCCACGCGGCGCCCATGCAGAAACGCTGCGATCCGCTCGCCTTGGCTTCAGCGGCGGCGGCGAGCACGGCCGCCACCTCCATTAGCTTATCGGCCTTCAGCCCGCTGTCGGCAGATGTGGACTGCGAGCAGTAACCGCAATCCTCCGGGCAGCCGCCGGTCTTGATCGACAAAAGCGTGCAAAGCTGCACCTCTCCGGCCGCATGGTTTGCGCGGTGAACAGTCTGCGCGCGGAACATCAGTTCGTCGAACGGCAGATCGAACAGCGCTGCGATTTCGGTGCGGGTCCAGTCGGTTCGGCAGCCTGGCTTCATCATCACGTCCTTAACGATCCAAAAAACAGATACATAAACATACCAAGGCCGACGGATAGCAACAGCGGCGCTGCATGACGATAGCGGTCGAAATGGGGCTTTATCGGCTGCCGCGTATATCGTGCATCTACGATCATGCCCGATGCGATGAACGAGCTGAATGCCGCCAGCCCAATCACCACCATCGCCATGACAACCAGTATTTCCTGACGCCCGGACACCTTGTCGGCGAGTGCTGCGACGCCACCCAGCGAAAAAAGGCATAATGTCGTCAGGTGCTTCAGATAGTCATACAAGATCGCCTGGCCATCATGCGCCATGGGCTCATCATCGTCGCTCACTCCGCCGCTTCCTCGATCGGCGGCAGATTATGGCCGAGCAGTTTCAACACTTCCGCCGCCGCGTTCACCAAATTCGTGCCCGGCCCGAAAATCGCCTGCACGCCAGCATTGCGCAGAAAATCATAATCCTGCGCCGGAATGACGCCGCCTGCGACCACCTTTATATCGGGTCGACCGGCATCGCGCAGCAACTGGATCAGTTCGGGGATCAGCGTCTTGTGCCCCGCCGCGAGAGACGACGCACCGACAACATCAACATCCTTCGCAATCGCCAGATCGCGCGCCTCGGCAGGTGTTTGGAACAACGGGCTGGAAATCACCTCAAAACCCAGATCGGCAAAGGCGCTGGCGACCACGTTCGCGCCGCGATCATGCCCGTCCTGCCCCATTTTCACCACGAGCATCCGGGGTTTGCGCCCCATCCGCGCGCTGACCGAGCCGACGCCGTCAATCGCGCGTGCCCAGCCCACATCAAATTCATGCGCGGGGCCATACACCCCCGTAATCGGCGTGACTTCCACGCCGTAGCGGCCAAACACCGCCTCCATCGCCTCAGACATTTCGCCTAAAGTCGCGCGCTGCCGGGCACATTCGACCGCGAGCGCCAGCAGGTTTTCGCCGCCCGCAGCACCTGCCGTCAACGCCGCCAGCGCTGCCTGGCATTTCGCGTCATCACGCGCCGCCTTCACCCGCTCAATCCGTGCGATCTGCCCCGCGCGCACCGCGACATTATCGACATCCAGAATGTCGATCGCGTCTTCTTCGGCCAGCCGATATTTGTTGACGCCGACAATCACGTCCTCGCCCTTGTCGACCCGGGCCTGGCGCGCGGCGGCGGCTTCCTCAATCATCGATTTGGGCCAGCCCGCCGCGACCGCGCTGGCCATGCCGCCTTCGGCATCGACGCGCTGGATAATCTCCCACGCCTTGTCGACCAGTTCGCTCGTCAACGCCTCGACATAATAGCTGCCGCCCAGCGGATCGACGACCTTGGTAATGCCGGTTTCTTCCTGCAGCACGATCTGCGTGTTGCGCGCGATCCGCGCCGAAAAATCAGTCGGCAGCGCAATCGCCTCATCCAGTGCATTGGTGTGGAGCGATTGGGTGCCCCCCAATGCCGCCGCCAGCGCCTCAACGGTTGTGCGGACGACATTGTTATAGGGGTCTTGCTCGGTCAGCGAGACGCCTGATGTCTGGCAATGCGTGCGCAGCATTTTGCTCCGCTCGTCCTTCGCGCCCAGCTCGGTCATCACACGGTACCAGAGCGTGCGCGCGGCGCGCAGCTTGGCGACTTCCATGAAGAAGTTCATGCCGATTGCGAAAAAGAAGCTCAACCTGCCGGCAAATGCATCGATATCCATGCCCGCCGCCATCGCAGCCTTGGCATATTCGCGCCCATCGGCAATCGTGAACGCCAGTTCCTGCAGCTGCGTGGCCCCGGCTTCCTGCATATGATAGCCGCTGATCGAAATGCTGTTGAATTTCGGCATGTTGGCAGAGGTATAGGCGATGATGTCCGATATGATCCGCATGCTCGGTTCGGGCGGGTAAATATAGGTGTTGCGGACCATGAACTCTTTTAGAATGTCATTCTGAATCGTCCCGTCGAGCAGCGCCTGCGGCACGCCCTGTTCCTCGCCCGCGACGATGAAAAAGGCCAGAATCGGGATCACCGCGCCGTTCATCGTCATGCTGACGCTCATTTTATCGAGCGGGATGCCGTCAAACAGGATTTTCATGTCGTCGATCGTGTCGATGGCGACGCCCGCCTTGCCGACATCGCCCGTCACGCGCGGGTGATCGCTGTCATAGCCCCGGTGGGTCGCCAGATCGAAGGCGACGCTTAAGCCCTTTTGCCCGGCCGCCAGATTGCGGCGGTAAAAGGCGTTGGATGCCTCTGCAGTGGAGAAACCCGCATATTGCCGGATCGTCCAGGCGCGCCCGGCATACATGCTGGCCCGCACCCCGCGCGTGAAAGGGGCAAAACCGGGCAGGCCGGGATCATCGCGCACATCTTGCGCCGTGTAGAGCGGCTTGACGGCAATCCCCTCCGGGGTATGCCAGGTCAGGTCAGCGCCCTTTACTTCCTTGGCGGCGAGGGCCTGCCAGTCGGCGAGGGTGGGTTTGGTGGGAGATTCGTCGCTCATGCCGTATCCCTACCCGTTCGTGTCGAGCGAAGTCGAGACACCCCGCGCAGCGCTTGCGGCACGTGCCTCGATTTCGGCCTAAATGGCCGAAGCCTGCCGTGAGCGGCTGGCTTGCCAGCCAGCCGAAGGGCTCGGGACGAACGGTTAATTTGGGTGCTAAGCCCCTGTGAACACCGCCTTGCGCTTTTGCAGGAAACTCACCGCCCCCTCAACCGCGTCTGCCGACTGTCCGGCGATCGATTGGCGATCCGCCTCACCTGCCATGGCGGTCGCGTAATCGCTCTCAAGCGCAGCGGCGAGGCCCTGCCGCATCAGCCCCAGCGCCAGCGTTGGCCCTGCCGCCAGCCGTGTCGCCAGCGTCATCGCCTCTTCGCGCAGCACGGCATCGGGCACGCATTTGTAGATCAGGCCCCAATCCGCCGCCTTTGGCCCATGAATGCGTTCGCCCAGCAACATCATTTCGGTCGCCCGCGCCTTGCCCACCAAACGGGCGAGCATCCATGACGCCCCGCCATCGGGCACCAGCCCGATATTGACAAACGCTTGCAGGAAATAGCCGCTTTCGCCCGCGATGCAGAAATCAGCGGCGAGCGCCAGACTGCACCCGATGCCCGCCGCCGGACCATTAACGGCACTGACGATGGGCACGCCGGCGTTGGCGATCTTCAGCATCGTGGGATTATAGCTGTTGGTCAGCGATTGCTTGGCGCGATCAGCGGGCGATGCCTGCGAAGAATCACGCCCGGCAAGGTCGGCCCCCGAACAAAAGGCGCGGCCCTCGCCCGTCACCAGCACGGCGCGCGCGCCATCCAGATTGTCGAGCGCGTGGCCGATTTCCAAAAACATCTGTGGCGGGGCTGCGTTGAGCCGCTCGGGTCGGTTGAGGGTGAGGACAAGCACGTCGCCCTGGCGTTCGGTACGGATCATTTCATAGGTCATCGCGCATCCCCTATCCCGGAATTTTATCAGCCCATTTTCAAGCCATAGTATGCTGGAAAACAGCAGTTCGTGCAACCGTCGCTTGTACTTTTGAATATCGGGTATGGGAAGACATTCAGCGACGCTACGGCATGCCCGCGCTTCCCCCGCGTCTCAATGCCCGTTTGGCGTTTCCATAATCTCGGTCAGCACGCCACCCATATCCTTTGGGTGGACGAAGAAGATCAATGTGCCATGCGCGCCGATTCGCGGTTCGCCCAGCACCTTTGCGCCCTTGCCCTCAAACCACGCCTTGGCCGCATGGATATCGGGCACTTCGTAGCAGACATGATGCTGACCGCCCGCCGGGTTCTTGGCGAGGAAGCCGTGAATTGGCGAGCTTTCGCCTAGCGGTTCGATCAGCTCGATCTGCGTGTTGGGGGTATCGACGAAACACACCTTCACGCCCTGCGCGGGCAGATCGAAGGGATCGTGGATCTTGGTCGCGCCGAGCACGTCACGGTACAGCGCGATCGATGCCTCGATCGAGGGTGTTGCAACGCCGATATGGTTGAGACGCCCGAGTTTCATTGTGCCGAAGCCCCGATGGCTTCCTGATCGTCTTTATCGGTGAAACGACGAATGAGTTCGCTCATTGATATCCCTTGGGCCTTTGTCCGGGCCTTCAGCAGTGCCTTCGTCCCTTTGGGAAGGGTAAAGCTTACCCGAGCCGTATACTTTGCCACCGATCATCTCCCTCTTCCGTCATTGCGAGCGAAGCGAAGCAATCCAGTCGCAACATCACAAGACGTGGCACGGCTGGATTGCTTCGCTACGCTCGCAATGACGAATATCAGCCATGAGCCACTTGCTCGAACAAATCGAGCCAATTTGGATTCAACGCCTCGATCAGCGCCAATTTCTTGGCCCGCGACCCGGCCTTGATCTGCTTTTCGCGCGAGATCGCCGCCTCCATTGTCTCATGCATTTCATACCAGACGAGCAGCTTGCAACCATAGCGCTTGGTAAAACCATCCGCGATACCCTCGCGGTGCTGCCAAACCCGCTGGCCAAGGTTCGATGTGACGCCAGTGTACAGCGTACCGTTGCGCTTGTTCGCCATGATGTAGACGGCGGGGCGCTTCACTTGGGCCAATCTGCGCACCCCTTACCCCGTCATTGCGAGCGCAGCGAAGCAATCCAGCGGCGTGCTCGCGGAACGGCTGGCTTGCTTCGCTCCGCTCGCAATGACGGGATGGTACCAGAAGTCGTGGCCCCGATGTGATTTAGGCGGCCGAGTTTCACTGGCTCGTTCCGCTCTCAATTCCCCGTCATGCTGAACTTGTTTCAGCATCCATTCTGCGGCTCGCACAGCCGGTGCTTGGGGCGGGATGGACCCTGAAACAAGTCCAGGGTGACGACTTGGGCGCGCGGGTCATACACCGCACCAAAAAATTCACTCATGAATACCTGATGACCATGTAAATGATAGCGCCTGCGGTAACCCCAAGGGCCAAAATTGTGACCGTAATCGCATCTTTGCGTGAGGTCTTATCGCTCATTCTCTGCTCCTAAAGCGGAATGTTATCATGCTTCTTCCACGGGTTCTCCAGCACTTTCCCCCGCAGTTTCCGTAACCCCAGCGCCACCCTCCGCCGCGTCGAGTGCGGCTGGATTACCTCATCGATAAAGCCCTTGCTTGCCGCCACGAACGGGTTGGCGAAGCGCGCTTCATATTCCGCAGTGCGTTCGGCGATTTCCTCGGGCGTCTTGCCGCGAAAGATGATCTCGACCGCGCCTTTCGCGCCCATCACCGCGATTTCCGCGGTTGGCCACGCATAGTTCAAATCGCCGCGCAGATGCTTTGATGCCATCACGTCATACGCCCCGCCATAAGCCTTGCGGGTGATGACGGTGATCTTCGGCACGGTCGCTTCGGCATAGGCGAAGAGCAGTTTGGCGCCGTGCTTGATGATGCCGTTCAGTTCCTGCGCGGTGCCCGGCAGGAAACCCGGTACGTCGACGAAGGTCAGGATCGGAATCTCGAATGCATCGCAGAAACGGACGAAGCGCGCGGCCTTCTTCGATGAATTAATGTCGAGGCACCCGGCCAGCACCATTGGCTGGTTCGCGACCACGCCCACGGTGCGCCCCTCTATCCGCCCGAAGCCGGTGATGATGTTGCAGGCATGCGCTGGCTGCACTTCAAAAAAATCACCCTCGTCGAGCGTTTTTCGGATCACCTCGTGCATGTCGTAAGGCTGGTTCGCATTGGCCGGGATCAGCAGATCCAGGCTGTCCTCCAGCCGGTCCCACGGATCGGCCGTTGGGCGTTCCGGCGCTGCGTCGCGGTTTGAAGCGGGCAAGAAGTCCACGAAGTCGCGGGCCGCGAGCAGCGCTTCGATGTCATCATCGAATGCAACATCGGCGACCCCCGACTTCGTGGTATGCGTCACGGCACCCCCGAGTTCCTCCTGCGAGACCATTTCGTTAGTGACGGTCTTCACCACATCGGGGCCGGTGACGAACATGTAAGAGCTATCCTTCACCATGAAGATGAAGTCGGTCATGGCGGGGCTATACACAGCACCCCCCGCGCATGGCCCCATGATGAGGCTAAGCTGCGGGACGACGCCTGATGCCAGCACGTTGCGCTGGAACACCTCGGCATAGCCGCCGAGCGAGGCAACGCCCTCCTGAATGCGCGCGCCGCCCGAATCGTTGATGCCGATCACGGGCGCGCCGACCTTCATCGCCATATCCATGATCTTGCAGATTTTTTGCGCGTGACGTTCGGACAATGATCCGCCGAACACCGTGAAATCCTGGCTGAACACGAACACCAGGCGACCGTTGATCGTGCCGGAACCGGTGACGACGCCGTCGCCGGGGATAATCTGGTCCGCCATGCCGAAATCGACGCAATTATGCTCGACATACATGTCGAGCTCTTCAAACGATCCCTGGTCGAGCAGCACGTTCAGCCGTTCCCGTGCGGTCAGCTTGCCCTTGGCATGTTGCGCGGCAATCCGCCCTTCGCCCCCGCCCAATCGCGCCGCCGCGCGCTTTGCTTCCAGACGGTCGACGATCGTTTCCATAGGGCTCCCCGAACACGGACATCCCCCCTTTTTCAAGGAATCGCGCGAAACGCAACCGCCATACCGCAGCGAAAGGATACTATCGTCCTCCAATACTCTGTCATTGCAAGCGCAGCGAAGCAATCCAGGGCAGCGCGGGCGACGCTGGATTGCTTCGCTCCGCTCGCAAAGACGAATCGTTCAGACGGTGATGACGCCCTTGTCGATCAAGCTGCGCGCGGTATCGACGATCGTGTCAGAGGCGGGGCGCGGCACCCAGCCGAGCACATCCCGCGCATGATCTGACGGGGTGATGCGTTGCTTGCCCAGCTCGCCCGTTACCATGCGGATCGTGGGGTCAACCAGACTGGTCAACTGCAGCAAAAAATCGGGCAAGCCCCGGGTCGGCACCTTGCGCGCTTCATTGCCCATCCGGTCGCGAAGCACCGCGGCGACTTCCTTCATCATCATGAACGGGCCGGAAGCGATGAACCGCTCGCCGTCCATCCCCGGTGCCGTCAGCGCGCGGACGTGCAGGTCGGCCACATCGCGCACATCAACCACGCCAAAGCCGAAATTGGGCAGGCCCGGCAGCGATCCGGACAGCAGCCGCGTGATGATCTGCACCGAGCTGGAGAAATCCGCGCTCAGCACGGGCCCAAGCACTGCAGCGGGATTGACGGAGACATATTCCATGCCCGCCCCCTCGCTCGCGATCCAGTCGCGCGCTGCCCGTTCTGCCAGCGTTTTGGACTTGGCATAGGCATGGACTTGCGGGCCGTTCACATCGGTCCAGTCCGCTTCGGTATACGTGCCGATCTTTTTGCCGTGCCCATAGGCAATTGCCGCAACCGACGATGTCATCACCACCCGCTGCACCCCCGCCGCCTTGGCAAAGCGAAGCGCCCGCAAAGCCCCCTCCCGCGCGGGCACGATCAGGTCGTCCTCATGCTTCACAGCGCCACTCGGCAATGGGGACGCAACATGGACGACATGGCTGCACCCGGCCACGGCATCTGCCCAGCCTGCATCGTTCAACAGGTCAGCGGCGAAGAATTTCAGCTTGTCAGCGGGCACGGCAAGGCTCGCCCGCACCTCTGCCTCGCGCTTCAGTGAACGCACCGTGGTGTTCACCGTCCAACCCTGTTCAACCAGCTGGCGGATGATGAAACTGCCAATATACCCGCTGCCGCCGGTTACCAGAACGCGCCCGCTCATCGCTTGATCTCCCCATAGGATTGATCAGTTTTATATCGAAACTGGTTTGCTGCCAAGCAGTTTGGCTTGGCCAATTGCAGCCATTGCGCCACAGTTAGCATTCAGGAGAATGTCATGGCCGAAAAGCTGTATCCCGTCCCCGAAGCATGGGCCGCAAAGGCGCGTATTGATGCCCAGGGTTATGACCGGCTCTATGGCCGGGCACTGGGTGATTCGGGCAGTTTCTGGCTGGAACAGGCGCGCCGACTGGACTGGATTAAGCGGCCTGAAATCGCCGGCGACTGGTCGTTCGACGAAAAGGATTTTCACATCCGGTGGTTTGCCGATGGCAAGCTGAACGTCGCGGCAAACTGCATCGACCGCCATCTGGCCAAACGCGGCGACCAGACCGCATTGATCTGGGAACCCGACGCGCCTGAGGAAGAACCGCGCCGTTTCACCTACCGCCAACTGCATGCCGAAGTTTGCCGCTTCGCCAATGTGCTGAAGGCACAGGGAGCCAAGCGCGGCGACCGGGTGACGATTTACATGCCGATGATCCCCGAGGCGGCGTTTGCCATTTTGGCCTGTGCGCGGATTGGCGCGATCCATTCGGTGGTGTTCGGCGGTTTTTCGGCAGAGGCGCTGGCCGGGCGGATTACCGATTGCGATTCAAAGCTGGTGATTACGGCCGATGAAGGCCGACGCGGCGGCAAGAAAATTCCGCTCAAGGCCGCTGTCGACGCCGCCGCGAATCACGCGCCTGCGCTGCAAAAGGTGATTGTCATCAAGGCAACGGGCGGCGCGGTGACGATGCATGAAGGCCGGGATGTTTGGTATCATGAAGCCGCCGCGCTGGTATCCGCCGATTGCCCGCCCGAACCAATGGGGGCGGAAGATCCTCTGTTCATCCTTTACACCAGCGGTTCGACCGGCAAGCCCAAGGGCGTGCTCCACTCATCGGGCGGATACCTGCTCTGGGCCAGCCTGACGCATGAATGGTGTTTTGATTATCGCCCCGGTGATGTCTGGTGGTGTGCGGCTGATATCGGCTGGGTGACCGGCCACAGCTATATTCTCTATGGTCCGCTGGCGAATGGCGCGACGACGCTGATGTATGAAGGGCTGCCCAACTGGCCCGATGCCAGTCGCATCTGGCAAATCGTCGATCGCCACAAAGTCCATAGCATCTTTACCGCGCCCACCGCCTTGCGCGCGCTGATGAAGGAGGGTGACGCGCCGGTAAAGGCGACATCGCGCGCCTCGCTGAAGCTGCTCGGCACAGTGGGTGAACCCATCAACCCGGAGGCATGGCGGTGGTATCATGAGGTGGTGGGCGACAGCCGCTGCCCGATCATCGACACCTGGTGGCAAACCGAAACCGGGGGAGCGATGATCGCCCCGATGCCTGGCGCAACGACACTGAAACCTGGCAGCGCGACGCGGCCAATGCCCGGCGTGGTGCCCCAGATTGTCGATACCGAAGGGCGCGTTCAGGACGGCGCGACCGAGGGCAATTTGGTCATCGCGCGAAGCTGGCCGGGCCAGATGCGCACTGTATGGGGGGATCACGCGCGGTTTTTCCAAACCTATTTCACCACCTATCCCGGCAAATATTTCACCGGCGATGGCTGTCGCCGCGATGCCGATGGCGATTACTGGATCACAGGGCGCGTCGACGACGTCATCAACGTCAGCGGCCACCGGATGGGCACCGCCGAAGTGGAGAGCGCGCTGGTACTCCACCCGCAAGTCGCCGAAGCCGCGGTGGTCGGCATGCCGCATGATATCAAAGGCCAGGGCATCTATGCTTATGTCACACTGAACGCAGGCGAGATGGGCAATGAAGAATTGCGCCAGACCCTGCGAGCATGGGTGCGCACCGAAATCGGCCCGATCGCCACGCCAGACGCGCTGCAATTCGCTCCCGGCCTGCCCAAGACGCGCAGCGGCAAGATCATGCGACGGATCCTGCGCAAAATCGCCGAGGGCGACGTATCATCGCTGGGTGATACCAGCACGCTTGCCGATCCTTCAGTCGTCGATGATCTGGTGGCGAACAGGATCGGATGATGGCCCGAGCGGGTTTTTGCGAATGCGACGCAATAAATGCTTGCGAATCACTCTCAATAGCTACATGATGCTGGCAGAGAGTGAGGGTGGCAATGGTCGTCTGTGTCTGCAATGCGATTCGTGAAAACGATGTCCGCCAGGCGGCGCGCAATGGCGCAACCAGTGCCTGCGCCGCGTACCGCGCGCTTGGCCGCCGGGCAAAGTGCGGCCAGTGCCTGTCTTTCGCACGCACCATCATCGATCAGGAACGCGCAGCGGCTTGACGGCTGTGTAGCGACGCTGTCTCCTACGCCCAACGCATATGGAGAGTCGTAATGAAGGGTGATGCCAAGGTCGTCGAGTATCTGAACGAGGTGCTCAAGAACGAACTGACCGCCGTCAACCAATATTGGCTGCATTACCGGATGCTCGATAATTGGGGTGTGCGTAAGCTGGCAGCGCTCGAACGCCACGAATCAATTGATGAAATGAAACATGCTGACCAACTGGCCGAGCGGATTCTGTTTCTTGAAGGGCTCCCCAATTTCCAGATGCTCGGTCGGCTCCGCATCGGCGAGACGGTCGAAGAGATATTAAAGGCCGATCACGCGCTGGAAGAAGAAGCGATTGCAACGTTACGCGACGCTGTGGAGCATGCAGAAAAAGTTCGCGATTATGTGTCGCGTGATCTGTTTGCCTCGATCCTCAGCAATGAAGAGGATCATCTGGATATGCTTGGGCGGCAATTCGACATGATCGAACGCATGGGCCTGCAAAACTATATCCAGCTCAACAGCCAGGCGGAAATGAGCAGCGAATAATCGGTTACATCCCGCCGACAGCGCGGCGGCCAAAGCCTGTAGGGCGGCGTTCGACCAGTGGATTGGCTTCCCGCAGCAGCAGCGCCATCGTCGATTCGAACAGCTCGCGCAGCCCAACGACGTGCTCAAGCGCCGCGTCCGGCGCGTCGCGTTTTTCGACGCAGGTCCGCGCAATTGTCTCAATCTTTTCCGCAACGACGCCAAGCGGCTCGGCCCCGAACTGCCGGGCTTCGCCTTTTAGGGTATGCGCGGGCAGAACCAGCGCGGCGGCACTGCCAGCGCGCATCGCAACCTCAATCGCTGCAACTGATTTGATGCCGTCTTCCTGAAAATAGCCAAGGATGCGCACAAACCCCGCGCCGAGTTCACTGCGCGCCTGCGTGAAGGCATCCCAATCGACCAGCATATCCGTTTGCATCGTCACCTGTTGCTCCCAAATCGTACATCAGAGGCAAATTCCGATTTTCGTTTTACACGTCGGGAGTAAACGAGACGTTGACGGCGGTGGGCAAAATAATGCGATAAACATCGGCTAAACCATTCGGTGCTCGCGCAATTTTTGCACCTGCTGCATGGGCCACGGCCGTCAGTTCGCGCTCGGCAGCTGGGTCGTCAGCGGTAATCTCAATGACGCGGTGATCCTCACGGAGCGCGCGCGCCAGCCGGATCGACGGCCAGGGGCAACGCTGACCGCGCGCGTCAATAACCAACGTCACTGATCGAACGGGTTCTTTGGTGCCCGCAGCGTCAGCCGCACCGGTACCGCGCCGAACCCCAGATCGCGGCGGATGCCGTTGATCAGATAGCGCTGATAGCTTTCGGGGAGCTGATCCACGCGCGTGCCAAACAGCACAAAGCCGGGTGGGCGGGTTTTGGCTTGCGTCAGATAACGCAGTTTGATGCGCTTGCCGCCGGGCGCGGGCGGCGGATTTGCCTCAACCGCGCGTTCGAACCAGCGGTTAAGCTCGCCCGTGCCCACGCGCCGCGACCAGGCATCGCGCGTTTCAAAGGCAGCGGCGATCAACTGATCAATGCCCTTGCCCGTCGCGCCTGAAATGGTGAGCAACGGCACGCCGCGCACCTGTGCCAGGCCTTCGTCCAGCGCGGCGCGCACGCCGTTGAACAGTTTACTTGCGCCTTCGGCCACGTCCCATTTGTTCAGCGCAATGACCAGCGCGCGCCCCTCCTGCAATGCGCGGTCAGCGATTTTCAGATCCTGCACCTCCAGCCCGCGCGTTGCATCCAGCAGCAGCACCACCACCTCTGCAAAATCAATCGCATGCAGTGCATCGGCAACGGAAAGCTTTTCCAGCTTGTCCTGGACATTGGCACGCTTGCGCATCCCGGCAGTGTCGATCAGCCGCACCGGCCGGACGCCGCCGGCCGGATCATGCCATTCCCAATCAATCGCGATCGAATCGCGGGTAATGCCCGCTTCTGGCCCGGTAATCAGACGATCCTCGCCCAATATGCGGTTAATCAGCGTCGATTTACCGGCATTTGGGCGCCCGACAATCGCAAGCTTCAACACTGCGTTGGGGTTATCGTCTTCCTCAATCTCCTCGTCCTCAATGGACTTGCCATCGAGATGCGGAAACAAGGCCTCGAACAGATCGCCCAGCCCTTCGCCGTGCTCGGCAGACAGTTGCACAGGATCACCCAGCCCCAGCGAGAGCGAATCGAGCACGCCTGCCTCACCCGCGCGCCCTTCGGCCTTGTTGGCGACCAGCACGATTGGTGTGGTTGATCCGCGAAGCCAGCGCGCGATTTCCTCATCCAGCGGCACCAGGCCAACGCGTGCATCGATCAGGAACAGCGCGACATCGGCCATCTTCACCGCCGCCTCTGTCTGCTGGCGCATCCGGCCGGGCAGCGAGGCGGGGTCTTCGTCTTCATAGCCAGCGGTATCGATGATACGAAAATCGAGCCCGATCAGATGGGCATCACCCTCGCGCCGATCACGCGTGACGCCGGGCCGATCATCGACCAGCGCCAGCTTTTTGCCGACCAATCGGTTGAACAAGGTGGATTTGCCGACATTAGGACGGCCAATAATTGCGACGACGGGAAGCTTTGACATCGGCGTCTTTTAGCGCCGTTGCCGATTTTCGCCACCCGCTGTGAACAATGGACTATTTATAAGCGGTGATCCGCCCCTTGGAGTCTATTGTGTACAAGGTGTCATTGGCCACAACTGGCGGCAGGCTGAAGCCCGCGCCCCCCTTGATGATGGTACCCTTTTCGCCAGTGGTCGGCGATACAGAGACAATCTGGCCTTCGGAATTAAGCAGAATCAACCGCCCACCCGCGAGGACGGGCCCCGTCCAGTGAATCGGGTTCTTGCGCTTCTTTGCATTTTTGAAGCCGCCGAGATCGCTGATCCAGCGAATTTTGCCGTTGGCGCGCGACAGGCAATATAGCTTGCCCTCCTCAGTCACCACGAACAGCCATTCGCCCGCGATCCAGGGCGTAGAAACGCCCGCAAGATTTTGCTCCCACAAGCGCCGACCTGTGGTGAGTTCAAGCGCCACCATGCGACCACCCTCACCCACGGCATATACCCGGTTCTGGTCAATCACCGGATTGGCATCAATATCCACCAAGCTCGAAACCGATGTCGAGACGCTGGTGCGTGACAAAATCTCAGTCCACAAAACGCGCCCGTTTTCATAACGATAAGCGTAAAGTTCGCCCGATGAGAAGCCAGCGACAATCGTGCCGCGCCCCGCTGCTGGCGCCCCCACGCCGAACACGCCCTGCGATTCAAGCGAGCCGCTGCCAGTCCATTGGATCGTTCCATCGGCTTGCGACAGGGCAACCAGTTCGTTGTTCTGGCTGATCACATATAGCGCGCCATTGGCAACCGTTGGTGCCCCGCGCAGCGGCCCCGCAGGCCGGGCGCGCCACAAAATCTTGCCATCGGCAGCATCCAACGCGACGACATCGCCCAGCCCATCGGTGGCGAAAACCTTGCCATCATCAAAGCTGACCCCGCCCCCGAAACGCGCTGCGCGGTTATCCTTGTTCTCAGCAAGCTTGGCGGACCATAGCTGTTTGCCCGTATCAACGGCAAAGGCGTGCACCACGGCATCCACATCAACCGCAAACAATTTACTATCGGCAACTACCGGCGCGGCGGCCAGCCGTTGGCGAACAGATCCGCCATCAATGCTGGCCGACCATTGCCTGGTCAGGCTGCTCCCCAGCGTTAGATGCCCAAGCGATTTTGCCGCATTGCCGCCCGGCTGTGCCCAATCGCCATTCGGGCTGGGCGGGGGCAGCAGCACTTGCACGTCACTTATTGTCTTGTCGGCTTCGGCACCGTTTTCTGAGACCAGAATGGGCACGCGATTGCCCAGCGTCGGCGTCTTTTTTGGCCCGCCCTTGAATGCACCGCAGCCGCTCAACGCCACCACCACCGCAATGGCGATCGACGTTTTAAAAGATTTCATCATTGCGGTTTCTTTTCCTCAACCTGAACAACGGCATCGACGCCCAGCACCCCTGCCATTTGCACCGCACGCTGGCGCAGACTTTCCGGCAATTTTTGATCGCGGGCTATCTCACCAAAAAGCGCCCCCGCTTCCCGATTTTTGCGCAGCTGCAAATAGGCCACGGCGACAAGCTCACCAGCAGAGCCGAACCAAGGCTGCCCCTTCACGGCCAATGGCTTCAACCGATCAATTACCGTCTGGGGTTTCAACGTGTCGAATTCGGCATAGGTCTGGCGGACCAGCGCCAGATCACGAAACGGCTTTGCCGCACTGGTATCGTTGGCCACTTCAGCAAATTTTGCGGCCGCACCCTTCAAGTCGTTCTTTTGCAACATCACATCGGCCTGGGTGAAGCGGGCTAGCGAGCGATAGCCGCCAATGCCCGATCCCGCCATCGCCGCCAGCGGCGCGGCGGCTGCCTTGTCGTCGCCCGTACCCAGCTTTTCAAAGGCGGTCGCCAATTCTTCGCCCTGAATGCCAGCCTGTTGCTGGCGCTGGTTCTGCCAGAACAGCACGCCGCCAAAAATCGCGAGCCCGAGCACCACTGCACCGATCAGCCAGCGACCATAGCGCGTCCAGAATTGCACCGCTTGATCACGGCGCAGCTCTTCATCGACTTCGCGCAGAAAGGCTTCGTTGGTTTGCGGCGTTAAGGCCAAGACAGGCTCCATTACGTAACGGGATGACGGGACAGGAAGGCGCGGACCTTAGCGGCGGCATTCATCAAACGAAAGGGTATCAATCCTTTGGCGCATAGGTCTGTTCCGCCCCCGGAAATTCCCGGCTTCGAACATCGGTCGCATAGGTGGCAACCGCGGCGGAAATGCGGCCAGCCAGATCATCGAAACGCTTCACAAAACGCGGTGTGCGCTCAAACATGCCCAGCATATCCTCGCTCACCAGCACCTGGCCATCACATTGTGCGGACGCGCCAATGCCAATCGTCGGGCAGTCAATCGCCTGCGTAATTGCAATCGCAATCGGCTCCACAACCCCCTCGACCACAATGGCAAACGCCCCCGCATCAGCGATGGCGGTCGCATCGGCGATTATCTTCGATGCCTCCTGCGGCGTTCGCCCGCGTGCGCCATACCCGCCCAGCACGTTCACCGCCTGGGGCGTCAGGCCCACATGGCCCATCACCGGAATGCCTCGCTCGCTCAAAAATGCGACCGTTGGTGCCATCGCCGCGCCGCCTTCCAGCTTCACCGCGGCAGCGCCGGTTTGCTTCAGCAGCCAGGCGGCACTTTCAAATGCCTTTTCACGCGACGCTTCAAAACTGCCAAACGGCATGTCGATCACCACGACGCTATGGTAACTGCCGCGCACGACCGCGGCACCATGCGCCGCCATCATCTCGAGCGTTACCGGGACGGTTGAAGGCAGGCCGTAAATCACTTGCCCCAAACTGTCCCCGACCAGCAGCATGTCGCAGTGCGGATCGAGCAGTTGAGCCATCCGCACGGTATAAGCCGTCAGCATGACAAGCGGCTCGCCGCCCTTTTGCTTGCGGATTGCGGGAACGGTCAGCCGCTTCATCGGCGACGGCGTGGGGTTCGCGCGGCTGGTGGATGTGTCGAGCGTAAAGGTCGTGGACATTCCCATCCGCTAGCGGATCACGCATGCTAGGGCCAGACCCGATACACATTGTTGTACATCATACTTGACTCAATGTTAGATACATTTAACATTGAGCATAGAATATGTGACATTGGGGAATCGGAATCATGTCCTTCAGGGAAAAAATGCTGTGGGTGTCATTGATCGCAGAGACCGCGATCTGGGGATCATATCTGTTTGACGTAGGCTGGCTGCTATCGCGCGGTGTGGTGGATGCGGAACAGGCGCTTGGTGGGTTTATCCGCTCCGTGATCTGGCTGGTCGTGGTAGAGGTTGTCGCTGCCACTATCCTGGCGATCATGGCTCCATCCGACGCCAATGCCCCCGAAGATGCCCGCGACCGCGACTTTGCCGCCACCGCATCAGTTCCTGCATACAATGTGCTGTCGTTGCTCGTGGTGGGCGTGATGATAGCGACTCCCGCTATCGTCACCGCAGCGCCGCGCTGGCTGAGCGGGGACCGCGAAACAATCTATGCTGTTGTCATCGGCAACGCGCTGCTGCTGGCGCTGGTGCTCGCCCATACGGTGCGGACGACGGCGCAGCTGTGGCGCTATCGCCGGGAGGGTTGATCATGGCCGCACCGCCCATCACCAACACGATCCGAACCCTGCGGTTCATGGCTGGCGAAATGACCCAGGCCGAGCTTGCCGAGCGGATCGGCGTCACCCGCCAAACCGTGGCCGCGATTGAGGCGGGGAAATACTCTCCCTCGCTCGAAGCCGCGTTCCGCATTGCCGATGTTTTTGGCAAACCCATTGACGAGGTGTTTCAATGGGCCGGCTGATCTATTCCTTGGCGGAGATTTTCATCGCGGTTGACACTCGATCGCGGCTGCCCCGGTGCGGACGCACGCCGTGCCGGACAAAGCCGGGAAACGTCATCAGATCGCAGCGCTCCGTGCGCACGCGCTGCTCAATCACCCACGGGTTGCCGTACGCTCCAAACGCCCGATCAGGCGACCTTCACGCCCTTCCAGAACGCGAAATAGCCCTTGATCTGCGCAGCCTTGTCCTTGGGTGCAGGGTAGTACCAAACCGCATCGACATTTTTGGCCCCGTCCACGACGATCGACTTATAGCTTGCTTCGCCCTTCCATGGGCAATGGCTGTGCGTGGCGCTATCGGCGAGCAGCGCCATATTCACCGATTCGGGCGGGAAATAATGATTTCCCTCAACCACAATCGTATCATCGGATTGCGCGATGACGGTGTCGTTCCAGGTGGCGGTGGGCATGCGGGCGGGCTCCTGACGGTGAAGCAATGATATGGGGCGGCCCAGGCCAAGCGCCAAGTGCGCGATCAGCCAAAAAAGGCGCTATATGCGTCCGGCTTAAACCCGATCAGCAACCGCGTGCCATCGACCAGCACCGGGCGTTTGATCATCGATGGATTGGCCAGCATCAGCGCCACGGCCTTTACCGCGTCGATCCCCTGCTTATCGGCATCGGGCAACCCGCGAAACGTGGTGCCAGCGCGGTTCAACACCGTTTCCCACCCCGCTTGATCGACCCAGCCACGCAGCAATGCCGCGTCGATGCCCTGCGCCTTATAGTCGTGAAACTGATACGCGACCCCAGCGGCGTCGAGCCAGCCCCGCGCCTTTTTCATCGTGTCGCAGTTTTTGATGCCGTACAGCGTGCAAGCCATTGTTTTCTAACCGATGTCGTTGGTTCGCGTCATTTGGTCTGTAGCAGGTACACGACCCGGCAGTCGCCAGTGATTGTCGTGTAGCGTTTGTTGGCGGCATCGACGAACGAGATGCGGCCATCATCATTATATTCCACCTTGCCCGTCGACTTGCCGGTGTAGATTTCTGTGCCATGCGTCCAGCACGTGATGTCAGCGGGCCGGTCGTTAAACTTGGCTTCATTCTTGGCGCGCTCACTCTCGGTACAGGCCGGCAAAGCGAGTGCGGTCATCAGCATAGCAAGGGTATACGTAGATCTCATTTCATCATCCTTACATGTCGATCGCTTAATCGCGCATCCGCCCGATTTGCAGATATTTGGTCCGCCGTTCCGCGCGCAAGGCCGCCGGTGACAGCGCGCTGAGCCCCGCCAGTTCTGCGCCAATCGCCACGCCAACGCGCTTGATCGTCGTTTCATGATCGCGGTGCGCGCCGCCAGCGGGTTCGTATACAATCCGGTCAATGACGCGCAGGTTCAGCAATTCCCCCGCCGTGATCTTCATCGCCTCCGCCGCTTCGGCGGCCCTCGAGGCGCTCCGCCACAGAATCGAGGCACAGCCTTCGGGCGAAATCACCGAATAAATCGAATGTTCGAGCATCAAGACGCGATTGGCCGCCGCCAATGCAACCGCCCCGCCCGAACCGCCCTCACCCGCGATCAGCGCGATCATTGGCACGCCCAGCGACAGGCATCGTTCGGTGCTGCGCGCAATTGCCTCTGCCTGGCCGCGTTCTTCGGCATCCATCCCTGGAAAAGCGCCAGGGGTGTCGACCAGCGTAATCACCGGCAGGCCGAACCGGTCCGCCAAATCCATCAGCCTGATCGCCTTGCGATACCCCTCTGGCTTGGCCATGGCGAAGCCGCGACGCGGTATCATCGCCCTTCACATGCCCCATCACCACCACACGCTTGCCCTGAAACCGGGCAAGCCCACCCAGCACCGCCTGATCATCGGCAAAGGCCCGATCGCCGCCCAGCGGCATGAAATCATCGAACAGCCCGGCGACATAGTGATTGAAATGCGGCCGAGCGGGATGGCGCGCCACCATTGCCCGCTGCCAAGGCGTGAGCTTGCTGTACAGGAACGCGAGTTGCCGCTGCGAGCGCTCTTCCAGCTCCGCCGCCTCATCGGGGCGCTCACCGCTGCGCCGCAATGCGGCAGCACTTTGATCGAGCGCTTCGATCCCCTTTTCGAAGGCGAGATACGCGCTCACGCAAGATCCTTCATACGGTCATCGCCATGCCGCGATAGATGCGCGAGCGGTAGCGCGAATCCTCCGCATCGGGCAGCGGCGCGCCGACCAGCAGCACCGCGCGGGCAAAGCGCTTCACTTCTTCCAGATGCTCGTCCAGATCGCGCGGCTCTTCGGATTGTACACGGCGCGTCAGGTTGATCTGGTTGACAGGCACATCGTGTACCAGCCGCTCATTTTCCACAGCCAGCGTGGCGGTGAACGCGTGCAGCGTGGTCTTGATGAAGTTCGCCAGCGCAAAGGCCGGGCTCTTATCGCCCATCGCCACGTCAGGCGAGGCGAGCACGAGCTGACAATCATCATAAAGCGATGCCTTGCGCGACACGCGGAAGTGGTTGGTCAGGTTGTTGGCCACCAGATCGCGGAACTCTTCAGGGGTCAGCGGCGCATCAAGCGCAAACAGCCGCTGGGGTAGCGCCTCAAACGGAGTCGACAGGATCGTCATCGGGCGGCCCCATTTCACCAGCGCCTCATCCATCGCAGCCTCCACCGATCCGTCGCACACGATCGATTCCAGGCATCCGGGCGGCAAATCGCCAATCGCGCTATTCAACGTTTCAAAGCCCTCCGCCGTGCGCGTCACCAGCACGACACGCGCGACATGGCATTCGCTTACAAACTGGCGGACCGTTTCGGCAATGTAATCAATCAGATGTTCGCCGATGATCCACACCGTCTTGCCGCGCATCTGATCGAGCCGTTCCTGCTTCGGGCTGCCGAACAATTCGCGCTCAGTGGTAGAGCGTTCCACGCTAAGGCCGCCTGACGGCATGAAGGTTTCGCCGCTGACAGCCCGGTCAGCCAAGAAAAACACCGTTGCCTGCGCGACATCGGTTTCGGTCGGCATCTTGCCCAAGTGCAGTTTCGACAGCACGCCGCCGCCAACCTTCTTTGCCTCAACCGCGATCTTTTCAGCGGGCAGGAACGGGACATCGTCGGGCGGAATCCGCATCAGCCAGTCGCTATTCGCCTCTGGCGTGTCAGGCCGGTCAGCCCATTCGGGCGCATCCAGAAAATAGCCTGCCTGCCGCAACCGCGAGACGAGTGCGGCCGCAATCGGCTGGGTCAGCAGATACTGATCCCAGGTACACACCCCGTCGCCCTCCCGCGCGCAGGCAAGCGCCAAGTCACGAATTTCACGTGGATTGTTGGTATCATGAGACATCCGCACGGTATCATTGCGCGCCAGCCGCTTCAGCAGCGCCTCCACCCGCACGCCACGCCGCAGCGCCTTTACAGCCGCCGCATGGATCGCATTCAGCCGCTTGTTTTCCAGGATCAGCTTGCCGCGCCGCTCGAACAGGCCAGGCTTGCCCCCCGTGCCCGCCAGCCGATCTCCATCAACCGGGCCGGGGGCGATTGCGTTAAACTGAACCTCTGGCCCCAGATAGCGGGCCATCGATTCAACCATCGCGCGCTGCCCCGATTTCGACACCGCATAATCAGCGCGATTGGGATAGGCGACCGCGAGATACTTCTCACCGCCGAAATAGGATGAAACGTTCAGGATATAGCCCGACCCCTGTTTCTTCATCATCGGCACAACATGGTGCATCAGGAAATAATTGGAGATCAGATTGGCATCGAGCGTATAGTTCCAGGCGTCGACGCTCATGTCGACCACCATGTCTTCAGCGCCGGCGACGCCCGCATTGTTGATCAGATAATCGATTCGCCCAAACGCCTTCAGCGTGGCATCGACCGCCCACTTCAACGAGTCAAAATCGCTGACGTCGACATTAGCGAGCGTCTGCACGCGACGTTCGACCCCGGCAAAACCGATATCTTCCAGCTCGCTCACAATCCGCGCCCGCGCGACGGCCAGTTCGCTCTCGCGGCGCGCAACAATCATCACCCGCGCGCCCGCCAGCGCCAGCAACCGTGCCACTTGCCCGCCAATGCCCGCCGACCCGCCGGTGATCAGCGCCACCTTGCCCAGATGCAGCCCGGTGATGTTCTCGCTGAACCCCGGCATCGCCTTGCGCGCGCCCGTCGCCTCGCCAATGCTTTGCGGCACGTACAGCGTCACTTCGCGGATCTTGCTTTCCTTCAGCAGCACGCGCGCAGCATGGCCTGCGGTGAAGCGGGTATTCTCGGCCTCGGCATTGCCGAAGCGGACGATCTGATTGCCCCATTCCGCCTGTCGACGGCGGCCATGTGTCACGTCGATTTCGGATTCATCGCGCCAGATGCGCACCAACTGCTCAACAGCCGCGCGCAGCATATTTGCATAGACGTCGCCCTTGCCGTCGCTCGGGTTGGTCAGGAAAACAAAGCGCGGTTCCTGCAGCAGATTATCGTTGCGCTTCCAGTACCGGCTGAGCGTGCGGGCCAGCGCAATGCTGCCCGCCAGCTCGACATCCATGAAGCTGGCGACGTCCTCATCGGTTGCGTCGACAAGATCACCGACCAGTTCGCCAGCGCCCAACACCGGCATGAAGATCGCGCCGGTAATTGCGGTATTTTCCTGGGTATAGGCGTCGAGTGCGGCCTCCATCGCAGCAGGTTCGCCACGGTTGAAGCGGATGATCGTCAGTCGATCGTCAGCACCTTCCGCCTTGGCGCGGGCCTGGGCAATCGCAACGTCGGCCTGCCGCGTCAGACCCAGCAGCACGCGCGCGCCGCATGCGATTTGGATGTTGGCGATCTCCAGCGCTTCCTGCCAGCCATCGCCCGCCGCGATCAGCACCGCCAGCCCTGCCCCGTCCATTGACCGCATCGTCGGCCGCGACAAATAGGTGGAGCGCGCTTCCTTGCGCACCGTCATCCCGTGCGTCACTTCAAAATCATGGCCGTTATAAGCGGCGGAATCGTCGCTGCCCAGGAACACGCAGGTCGTCGCGATGTCGGTTGGCGTCGGGAACGTTTTGGCCTTTTTATTGCCGCCAGTGGCGCGTTCCAGCGACATCATGTCGAAAAACTGGTTGGCGGTAGTGCCCGCATCGTCACCGCGCATTGTATCCATCGTCGCAAACACGCTGCGAATGCGCTCGCTCTCAATCGGGCCGGGGAACACCAGGTTCACGCGAATCCCGCGCGGCCCGAGTTCGAGCGACAATTCGCGGGAAAACGCATTCATCGCGGCCTTGGGGACCACATAAGCGGTGCGGGCATAATAGGGCGTGCGCGAGAAAATCGTCGAGACGTTGATGATGGAGCCACCCTCCCCCATCGCCGTTGCCGCCGCACGCGACACATTCCACGCAACACCAAAGATGTTGCGGATCGCCGCGCCCACGGTTTCGCTATCGGTCGATCCCGCTTTTTGCAGCATCGCCAATTCGGCATCGCTCAGCGGCAATTGCTCCAGCGGCTGTTTGGGACCGGCAGAACCCGCATTGTTGACCAGAATATCAATCCGGCCAAAACGCTTCACCACATCGGCCACGGCGTCCCGCACCGATTGCGGATCACCGCCATCAAGCGCCACGGTGCCCAGACGATTGGCATCAACGCCCATTTCCGCGCGGATCGCCTCTGCTGCCGCATCGGTGCGTGCAGGCGTTCGCCCCGTCATCACCACGGTGGCGCCTTCGGCCAGGTAATGCCGAACGATATGCCCGCCCAGATTGCCTGCGGCACCCGTTACCACGGCGATCTTGCCTGCCAGCCTGCCGCCGGTGGTTGGAGCTGGTGTGGTCTTCGCCTTGGCCATCTTACTCTCCGGTGTTTGGTCTTATGTTCTTACAACTAAAGCCCCTCCCCTTCAGGGGAGGGGTTGGGGTGGGGGCTGTCAGTCTCATCGAGACCGTCGGAGGTGGGGAGAACCCCCACCCCTTCCCCTCCCCTGAAGGGGAGGGGTTAATTTGCGTGTTCCTGAGCCCCCGCAGCCGATAACCCCGCCGCCCATGCCTCCAGCAACGCATCGCGACTGCGCAGGCCCAGGGCCGGCAGCGCGTGGTTGACGACATAGGTCGCCCCCGAATGCCGGTTTTCCCACATCGCCTGATGGGCCTCTGGCAGGCCATCCCACGGCACGACCTGCGGTTCGGTTACTTCGAGCAGGCCTGCGGCGATCATGTCATTCATCCGGGCAACTTCAAACGCGTTGCAAAGATGCGTGCCCAGGATCGACGCGGTCGGCATCAAAATCTGGCGCTGCCGGGTCCACACCTGCGGCGCGTAGAAAGTGAAGCGCTGACCGGCCAAATCCTCGGCAAAGATAACCCGCCCGGTAAACGGCTTCACCAGCGAAGTAGAGACGCCGAGCGTGTCCTGCCCGGCGCGTTCAAAGATGAGGTCAGGCGCACCACGCGGATTATCCGGTGATCGCAGGATTTTGCCCACCGCATTGCCGAACGGCTTCATCACCCGGTCCTGATAATCGCGGACGGCCGCCTTGAACGGCTCGATATCAACCTTGGCATCGGGCAAGCGCGGCATAGTATCGGGCCACAGGAAATTTGCGCCCTCCCGCCTGCGGATCGCCTCCAGGCTGACAATCCCCTCAATCGCATCCTCAAGCCCCAGCGATTGCAGAAACTCGCGCTGGCCATCGGTGGTGGTGGCGACCACGCTGCGCGCGTTGAAGCGCCGTGCCGCCTCGATCATCTCAAGGCCGGTTTCGTCAAGCAGATCGGTCGATCCGGGGCCGTAATAGATCAGCACCGCTTCACCACCGCGCAGGGCGGCCTTGCGGAGCATCTCCTCAGGCGCTGCCGAACCCGGCTTGCCCATGAAGCTGAAATGATAGCCCGATGACGCGCCGTAGAATGCCAGCGTGCCGCCTGCCGCCAACAGCTGGAAACTGCGCGGAAAGGCGGTTTCGCCCGCGTGGCTGACGACATAGTCCGCGCGCTTGCCGTCGTTCAGCGCTTCATATTCGGCAATTAACGGCGCACCAGCTGCTTCCCATGCCCGTGCTTCATCAGCATCCTCCGGCACCGTGGTGAACAAATCGGCAAAGCGCGCGTCCTTGCGGTCGATTGCGCCAACCGCGCCCTGCTGCTGCGTGATGAACGCGGCACGCGCCGGGCTCGATACCAGCCCGGTTACTTGCAGCCCCGTCCGCACTGAACTGCGCAGCGCATCCAGACCCGTACCCGTTGCCGCACCCTCCACAAACAATGTCCGGCCCGGCGCAATCTGTAGCGTGGTGAACAAGCACCGCGAAATCGTGCCCAGGTTCAGCACATAGCTGCCCGCCTGTTCCAGCGTCAGATCAGGCGGAATGCTGTGCATCTGCGGTGCCTGCACCGTCAGGAACTGCGCGTGGCTGCCCGTTTCCGTCTCATAGCCCTGGATCGAAAAGCCAGCATACATCGGATCATTGCCCACCAGCGGCGACAGCAGATCATTGGTGCCGGAATAGACCGTCACCATATCGCCGACCTTCACCCGGCCCTGCGCGCGGGTTTCGCTGCCCAACGCTGCCACCAGCGCGATACCGCCCGATCCGGTGGTCTGGACGTCTTCCTCATGGCTGTCGAACGGGGATACCGGAATGCCCGTCAGCGCCCAGATATCGTTAAAGTTCACCTCGCTGGTCAGCATGTAGAGCAACGCTTCATTGGGCGCGGGTTCGGGCACCTTCACGATCAACTCGCGCTCATGCGTGGCAGGCGGGCCAAAGCGTGGCAGGCCTGTGTCAGCATCGCGGGCGATGCCGAACGCATATTGCCACGCCGGTATTTTGCTGACGCCCGGGAAGAATGGCGCGCCAACGGGCAGCAATTCGCCTTCAGCCTGCAGCATAGCGCCGCGCGGACCGTGATCTGCATCAATCCACACGCCGTCGCGGCGTACCGGCAATGGCGGGCTCACCTTGTCCATGAACTGGCGAATGCCCGTTTTGCCGCCCTCGGGATCGATAATCGCTTCCGCAAACAACGTCGCCTCGCGCGCGAGCCCCGCCGTCATCCCTTGTTCGAGCCCGGTGCGAACTGCCTCAAGCGCGCGTTTACCGGCAGTTTCACGCCCTGCCCATGCAAGCTGGCGCTGGATGCGTTGCAGGAATTCATCCTGCATTACCGTGTCTAGGTCGATTGCCGCAGGAGATTCCCAGCGCGCAGTCGCCGTCCGGCGCGCGACAAAGGCAGCGCCGAGCGGACTTTGCTCGCCATCCTTTACATAAGCACGCACGGCGGCATGTGCCTCTGCCAACGCATCGGTCGATCCGTCGACCAGCGTATCGAGCAGGCCGATCGCAGCTGCCGCCACCCCATCAATGCTGCGCCCGCCCAGAATAAGGTCAAGCGCATCGCGCACCCCATCTGCGCCACGGCTCTCGGCGAGCAGGCGCGGCAGCCGCTGCGTCCCGCCATAGCCGGGCAGCAATCGCAGCCGGATTTCGGGCTGGCCGAAACGTGCGGTGGATTCAGCGATGCGGTAATGGCAGGCCAGCGCAAATTCCATACCGCCGCCCAGCGCAACGCCCTGCACCGCCGCGATACATGGCTTGCCCATCATCTCGATTTTGCGGAACGCCAGTTGCGCGTTGTTGGGCAGCACCATCGCTTCATCGAACGAATGGATTTCCTCCAGCATCTGCCGGATATCCGCGCCCGCCACGAACGATGCGGTGCCCTGGCCTGTAAACACCACCGCGATCACATCATCCTTACGCGACAGGTGATCGACCACAGTCACCAGTTCATCGATGGCGCGTTCGTTCAGTGCGTTGACCGGCGGGTTGGTGACGGTGACGGTGGCAACGCGCTTGCCCGGCGCGACATGATTATACTGCACCAGAAAATAGCGGTTACGCTCAAACAGCGATTGTTCTTCGGACAGGCGCTGCTGGCGCTGCCAATCGACGATCACGGTTTTGAGTTCGACCAGCGATTCCGGGTTGCGCAGCGTCGTCACATCGCCAACATCGCCCCCCTCCACCAGCGCGCGCACCATGCGGCGCATGTATTTGCCGCTGCGTGTTTCGGGAAATTGCGACACTTCGATAAAATCTGCGGGCACGGCAACGGCGCCCTTTTCGCTGCGGACCAGCTCAAACAAGCGGCGCTTGTCATCCTGTGTCAGTTTCCGCCCCGCCACGGGCACAACGAACGCCAGCGGCGTCAGCCCCTTTTCGCGGTGCGGCGCGCCGACGACAAGCACGTTGCCGACCGGCGAATCTGGATCCAGCGCCTTGTCGCGCAGCACCGCGCCTTCAATCTCTTCAGTGCCCATGCGGTGGCCGGAAACGTTGATTACATCATCGCTGCGGCCGTGGAGCGAAACGGAGCCATCGTCATGGGCGATGGCAAAATCGCCTTGCGTATACGCCCACACGCCACGCCAGCGCTTCCAATAGCCGTCTGTCCAGCGCGCTGCGTCGCCCACCCAGTCACCAACGACCCTGCCGCCCTCAACACGGAAATTCTCAACATCCCCCCAAATGGTGCGGGCGAGGTACGGATAGGGTGCGGCGATCACGATCTCGCCCTTTTCGCCCATCTCCGCCTGCCGCCAAGGCACGCCTGCGTCGCCGCCGCGAGCGAACGGCGTTGCGCTGATCGTCGCATCGGCGTCTTCCACCCAAACATCGCCGACAATCCAGGGCAGCGGATAGGCATGGGCATCAGCCTTTAGCGGGAAATCGCCATTGCCGTAGAAATGGGTCCAGGCGATGCCGCCATGCTCGGTCGCCCAATAGCTGTTGATATATTGCGGGACGACATGCTCCATCCCGAAAGCCTGCACCGACGGCGAGGTTGGTTCGGCGCAGAAGGTGGCGACGCGCAAACCGCCCATGTCATAGCGCTGCAAGTCGGCAAGGTTCGACGGATCGGACATCACCGATTTCAGGAAGGTAACACCCGCCTTGAATATTTTGACATTGTGCCGCTCGATCATCGACGCAAAGCGCCCGGCGTGCGGGAATACCGGCGATCCTTCCGAAATCACCGTCGTCACACGCGTGACGAGCGGTGCGCAGATCAGATAGCTTTGGCCCGTGATCCAGCCCGGATCGGCCACGACGAACAATGTATCACCGGGCGCTGCGTCGAAAGAAACCGCCATCGTGTGGGCGACACCGGCGGCATAACCGTGCGCGTGGACGATGCCCTTTGGCTTACCCGTCGATCCTGAGGTGTAGATGAAAAACATCGGATAATCGGCATCGACTGGCAGCGGTTTTGACGATGCCCAGATCGCGCGGACGAAATCCTGATCGGGTAGCGCGAGTAGGTCGGCCTGCGTAGTGACCGCAAACCCCGCATCGCGCGCCTTCGCAAGCAACGTCTCCAGCGCGGCATCGGTCAGATCGTGGCTCCAGCGATCCCGCTCTTCGCGCCATATCACATCTGGCTGCGCGGTGTGCTTTACCACAATCACCGTTTCGACGCGCGGCGGCAATGTCACCAGGCTCGACGCAATCGCGATCCGCACCCGGGCGGCATCGGCAGAGGTAATTCGCGCTTCCTTGCCCAGCAAAATCAGCGCGCGACCCACCCCGCGCATGACATCAGACCGTTCAACGGTCACTTCGCCTGCCAGCGTTTCCTTCACCGTTTCACGGATCGTCGCGGCATCGGCATCGGGCAAACCCAGATCGGTATCTGCCAGAATAGCCAGCGCAGTTGTCACCGGCACGTAGTTATCGAGCGCCGGATCGGTATAGGCGTTCTTGAACGCGGCGACCTGCGCATTGCGGTAACTGCCGTCGGAGGTAACGATCACCCGTGCGCCGGCATCACAAATCCGGTCCGACAGCGTCTTGTCGCTGAAACCGCCAAACACGGCCGTATAGACGATACCCAGCCGTTTTGCCGCTTCGGTCCAGTAAATCTGCGGCACAATGCTGGGCATGTTGAGCGCGATGCGATCGCCAGCCTTCAGCCCCAAAGCCTCAAGCGCCAGCGCGCATTTCGCCGTTTCCAACAGCAATTGCTTGCGTGACACCGTGAAACAGTCGACCGGCGCGCCACGCCCGCCGCCCGCCGACATATCCCAACGATCCCCTTCGAAAATCAGGGCGGCTTCGCCACCATTGCCGCTCAGCACATGGCGATCAACCTCGCTAAACACCGCATTGGTCCGCCCACCGACAAACCAGCGCCAGTGCGGCGGATTGCTGCCATCAAACGCCTTGGTCCAGGGTGCAAAATCGGCGGGTACATCAGCCGATACATCAGCCGCTGTAACAGCGTCCCACCCACGCCATTGGCCCTGCGCATCGCGCATCAGCCAGGCGCCGTTGGCCCCGATATGGTCAACAAACCAATGAATGGTGGTCGCGGCGACATCGCCGTGAAAGGCACCGGGATCCGTCAGGCACGCGTTGCGCATCGCGCGCCAGTCATCGCCGGTTCGGACGGGATTTCGATTGGCAACAGGCACGGGCGCTGAAAACACGGTCGAAACTTCATTCATCAGCGATTCGTCCCCTGGCGCGCACGCCCATCCGCCAATGCAGACTGTGCTATAATTACAAATTATCACCGCGCTGCAATAGAAAAATACGCACAACCAATGACGCGCGGAATAAACTTACTTTTTCCTTGGGGAGGACGACCGAGAATAATACCGATACGCAAAACGGGTCAAGCAGGATTAGCGAACCGGTGCGCCCGTGCCGCATCGCGGCCAATGCACATCATTCAAGCCCAAGCGCCTTCAAATCAACCGATGCGGCAGCCAATTCAGCCCGTGCCACGATCTGACGCACGCTGGCGTCCAGCTTACGGATACTGGCATCTGCTGCCGCTTCCTCGCGCGAATTGACCAGGAAGAAATCGCTTGCCCCCGCATCAAACCGGCGGACTTCGGCGCGCGCCATGGTCTGCGCCAGCGCCAGTTCCTGTTCGGCCAACATCCGCAGCCGCTCCGTACCGCGCACATCAATCGCCAAACCGTCAATCTCGGCGGTGATTTGTTCCTCGATCTGCTGCCGCCGGCGGCGCTGCGCATCAATTTCCGCAGTGGACTGGGCGATCCGGCCGCGCGCGACACGTTGCTGCAACGGTACCGAAAAGTTCAGACCAAAGATCGCGTCAGTTGCCGTGCGCGATTTGCCACCCTCCCCCAGCGCACCAATATCCTTTGATACCTCAGCCTTGAAATCCAGCCGGGGGCGAAGCGCGTTACGATCCAGTTCGAGGCGATTATTTGCCTGTGCAATCCTCATGTCGATCTGGCGGAAATCAGGCCGCAGGGCGATGACTGCAGCAGCATCGGCAACGGCGGGGCCGATCGTCGGCAATTCAGCGGGCAACTGCGCGGCATCCGGGCGACGCGGATGACCTTCATCATCACGCCAGAACAGCGACAGCGTGTTTGCCGCCAGCGCCAAATCCTGTTCCGCGCGCGCCACCAATGTTTGACGGCGCAGCACATTCTGCTCATTTTCGGTCAAAAGAATGCGCGGCCGGGCGCCAGCCTCCACCTGGCGCGCCAAGCCAGACTGCCGCCCCTTAGCCAGATCCAGCAGCTCGCGAAACACGGTCAGCCGCAACCCACTGGCTACCCATTGATTATAGGCAGCCACTGCGCGGCGCTGAATGGTGATAGCGGCAAGCAAGCGGTCTGCTTCTGCCAAGTCGATGTCGATCGTGGCATTCCGCCGCGCAAAGCGGCGATCATCGATCAGCCGGTCGCGCATCAGGGAAAATACCGCGCCCACTTTCACCTCGCCCAGCGCGTTGGTGAATGATTTATCCTCGTAAATGGGAAAACTGCCGGTCGATACGCGGTAGCCGCCATAAACCTGCCCGCCCCAATCGGCGAGCGGGCGCGTCACCGTGCCGCCCAGCGTCTGGCCATCATAAAAGCTGGGCACGCGCGACGTTGCTTCGGCGTTGACGACAGTGTCGAATGCCCCTTCGGCGGTGAGCAGCTTGCCCTCCGCCCCGCGCACCCGCGCCACAGCCTCCTGTACCTGAGGGGCGTGGCGGCGGGATGATTGCAGCACCTCTCCCAGTGTCAGCGGGGCTTGCGCTTGCGCTGAGCTCTGCGCAACCACCGGCATCGGCAGCAGCGCAATGGCCAGGGCGATCAGTTTACTTTGCATCGCTCGCCTTGCCCTTGTCGGCCCCAAGTTGGGTCGGCTTGCTGGCTGCATCCTTGGCATTGGCTTCGCTATCGGCAGGACGATCAAACTGGAGGGGGAAATCGTTCAACTGTCGCCACACCTCAAACCCGGCCGAAACAGTATCCATCAACACCCAGCCGCGCACCTTGGCACCCAGCCGGACAAAAGGTTCGCGCGGCCACGGCCCCCGATCCGGCGAGGGTTCAACAAGGAGACGGAACAGCCCGTTCGACGATGCCGACAAATCGATTGCCCGCACCTGGCCGTCAAACATTCCGCGCGCCACCGAAGGCCAGCCGCTGAACTGAATTGCCGGCCATCCTTCAAACGCCAGCCGCACCCGGCGCCCCGGCTTGATCAGCGGGACATCGCGCCCGTCAACATACAGCTCCACGATGCGCGTTGCCTGTTCGGGCGCAAATGTGGCCAGCACATCGCCCTGCTTCACCATCGTCGCGGTATCGCCCGCAGCTATTTGCATGATGCGGCCATCGCGCGGCGCCCGGATGATCTGCACCGACTGGCGGTTCAAATTCACCTCTACCCGCTTCAACGCCGCCCTGCTGGATGCGACCTTTGCACGGTAATCCGCCACCTTGATCTGCGCGCCTTCATAATCACGCCGCGCGGCCAGCCCCTCGCGGAACAGCCCGCCAAAGCGATTAACATCCAGCGATGCAGTGGCCATCGCCTGTTCCGCCGCCGCAATTTCGGCAACCACCTGATCGCGTTCGGCACCCAGCCGTTGGAGCAGCATTGGATCATTATCGGTAATCCGCGCAATCGGATCGCCGCGCTTCACCGCACTCCCGTCGGTGACATACCATTGCTCGATGCGCCCACCGACCATCGCCGTCACATTCTGTACCCGGTCGCGGGGATCAAGCGCGGTGACGCTGCCCGTGCCAGGCGCCGTCTGCACCCAGGGCAGGTATATCAGCCCCACGATCGACACCGTCATGCCGATCACAATCATCATCGCAAAGGTGCTGATCACCCGGGGTGTTTTGATTTTTGCCAGCGTGGTGAACCGGCTGAAAAGATCAGCGTGCAGCAACATCAGACGCCTCCCTTTGCGCAAACCGCAGGGCGTCGAACCCTGCCTGATCGGCAACCCGCGACTGGGCAGTGCGGCCAATCCAGTAATAGCCGTCGAGCTCAGGCGGATCTTCGCGATTGGTGAAATAGATCATCGTCGTGCGGCTGGGGCCGATTGCTGCAATCATCCGGTCCAGATCGCGCCGGGGCATCATGTCGAACAGCGGCGACAACACCAGGATTTTCGGCTCGGCAAGCAGCGCGCCGGCAAATTTCAGCCGCATCGTTTCGGGCACTGACAATGGCCAACCCGTTTGGGACAGCACCGTATGCAACCCCTCCGGCAACCGGCCAATCCGGCGATCAAGTGACGCCGCACGAACCGCTGCCATCATCGCGGTGGGTGAATCGTCCGGTGACGCAAGCTTGAGATAATCGATGATCGAGCTTTCAACGATCATTGGTCGATCAAGCACGATCACGTCGCCGCGCAGATCATAGGCATCAAGCGTCGCCAGATCGGCCCCGCCCAGCGTCACGAACCCGCCCGCCGGCTGGCGATCGCGCTTGAGCAGCAGCGAAAAAGCCCGCTGCACATCATCATCAGCGCTGGCGATCAGGCGGCTGCCATGCGCGATCGCCATGTCAAATGCCATATCATCCAGCCGTACATCGGCAAATGCCAGGTCGCTGCGGGCCTGCGCAATTGCGCCCACTGATCCGGGCGTTTCCTGAGGAATGTCGTTGAGCAGATGCAACTCCTCCAACGCCGCCACGAGATCGTAAAACGTATCGAGATACGGCCCAAGCTGCGCCGCGCCATAAAAGATGCTCGACAGAATCAGCTCGGCTGCAACCAGCTGGCCAATGGAGAGCTGCGACTGAATGACGAGCCAGCCGCCCATCGCGAGCAATCCTGCGCTCGCCACCGCATAGAGCACGAGAAATGCCGTCGTCTGCGTCAGGCTGTACCGGACATGCCGACGATATGCCGCAATATAGCTCGCCGTCTTTGCCTCGGACCGGTCGATCGCAAAGTCGAGATGACGGTTAGATTTATAAAATCCGTTCGATGATCCCACGCTTTCCAGCCAATGCGCGGTTTCATATTTGGCATGGCTAAGCTCGATCCGGCTGGTCATCGCGCCGCGCGACCAAATTCGCCAGATCAACCATGTCACCAGGATGAAGATCAGGTTGAACCCCAAAAAGAACGGGTGGTAAAATGAGGTGACGACAAAACCCACCCCCGATTGCAGCAGGATCGTGAACAGACCGATCAACAGCGACGGCATCGCTTTTTGGATGTTCATCACCTCAAAATAGCGATCAAACAGGTCGACTTTGCGCTCATCGCCAAAAAATGGATTGCGGGCGTGAACCGCGCGCAACGTAATTTCCGCCACCATGCGCGCGAAAAAGCGCTGGCCGAAAATCTCCATCAAATAGGCGCGCATTGCGCTCATCACTGCAGACAGCATCAGCAGCACAAACAAGACACCCGACAAGGTGAACAAGGGTGCCGGCAGCGCCTGGTTCGCGACGCTGTTGATCAACATCTGCACCGAAATCGGCGTTGCCAGTGACAACAGGCTGATACCAGCGCCATAGATTATCGCGAGCGTGAAGAACGGGCGATCCGGCCCCAGGATCGGTGTCGCCCAGCGCAATACGTCGCGCAACCTGACGGTACGATCCTTATCCGCTGCCATGTTTCCTCCTGCATTTGAGGCACTACGCCCCGTAATTTCGCCTCGATAAACACTTGCTTCGATAGGAACAACACTATGAAGCAATCTATATCAATAGGATTATCCTATCGGCGATATCGACTTTTCAACCTCAGCGACAATCGCGGCAAGCCGCTGGTAAGCGGTTCCACGGCCTGCCCGCTTGCGCCACACCATCCCCACTTCCCGGTACATTGGCCGCCCCTTGATTGCCCGGACGATCACATCGTCCCCGGCCCGAATTTCCGAGCGAATATAAAGAGATGGCAACAGCGCAAAACCCATGCCCATGCCGGCCATCTGGCGGATGGCGTCCAGGCTGGTACCCTCGTAATCGCGCATCACAACCGCCTGCACCGCATTGGCCAGGCTATAAATCTGGTCAGTCATCCGATATTCGGGGGAAAGCGTCAGCAATCCGCGCCCAGCCATGTCGCGCGGATCAATCACGGCTTTGGCATGCAGCGGATCATCCGCTGCCATCGCCACCAGCAATTCCTCGCGAAACAGCCGCTCCACGGCAAAATCCTCGCTACCCGTTGGCAATTGGATCAGCGCTGCATCATGTTTGCCGCTGGCCAGATCGCGCAGCAAATCCTCTGGCGCGCCTTCGCGGACGTGCAGCCTGAGCGTCCGATGGTCGCGGTGCAGCCGGGCAACGACATGCGGCATCAGATATGGCCCTAGCGTGGGTGATACGCCCAGCCGAATCGTACCGCTCAGCCCGTCGGGGTCATCAAGCGCCACCTCCTCCAGCGCACGGACATCGGCCAGGATGCGCTGCGCCCGCTCGACGATATCGCGACCGCGCGGGGTTAGGATGGCGGTGGTGCTGCCGCGCTCGACCAGCCGGATGCCCAGCCGTTCCTCCAGTAGGGCAATTTGGGCGGAAAGCGATGGCTGGGTAACGCCAACCTGTTCGGCTGCCCGTCGAAAATGCCCCGTTGCCGCCAGTGCGTTCAGGTAAAGAAGTTGTTTGAAGGTGATCCGGGCTGCGGGCATTGGCTGCCCTTACGGCGGATCGCCGCGTGGTGCCAGACCGGGCAGCGGATGCAGCAAAACCAATGACCTTGCACTTTGCACGCCGAAACGGCGCCCCACGCAATCGTAAGGCGCCGTTCCGTGGTCCGTTATCGTGTTGATCCGATCAGTCCAAATCATACCGATCGAGGTTCATTACCTTGGCCCATGCTGCCACAAAATCAGCGACGAAGGCGGCTTGCGAGTCTGCGCTTGCATAGACTTCGGCGAGCGCCCGCAACTGCGAGTGCGATCCAAAAATCAGGTCGACACGGGTTGCAGTCCATTTGGCGTTGCCGGTTGCGCGATCAAGGCCTTCGAATACGCCGTCCAAGCCTGCCACCGGAGTCCAGACCGTATTGATGTCGAGCAGGTTGACGAAGAAATCGGTGGTCAGCATCCATGGGCGCTGGGTAAACACACCATGCGCCGCCTGATCGACATTGGCATTCAGCACGCGAAGCCCACCGACCAGCACCGTCATTTCCGGCGCGGTCAACTTCAGCAACTGCGCCCGATCAACCAGCCGCTCCTCAGCCGTCATGCCATTGTCTGAGCCCACATAATTACGGAACCCGTCTGCCATGGGCTCCAGCACAGCGAAGGAATCGACGTCCGTTTCTGCCTGCGTCGCATCGGTGCGGCCCGGGCTGAACGGCACGATCACCTCGTGGCCAGCACTTTTCGCCGCCTGTTCAATGCCAGCGCAGCCGCCAAGCACGATCAGATCGGCAATCGACACCTGTTTGCCGCCGGCGTGAGCGGCGTTGAATGCCCGCTGGATGCCCTCCAGCGCCGTCAACACCGTGGCGAGTTGGGCCGGCTGATTCACCGCCCAATCCTTCTGCGGGGCCAAACGGATGCGCGCGCCATTGGCACCGCCGCGCATGTCAGAACCACGGAAGGTGGAGGCAGATGCCCAGGCCGTCGAGACGAGCTGCGAAATGGACAGGCCGGCCGACAGAATTTCGCGCTTCAGATCGGCGACATCCTGTGAATCGATCAGCGGGTGCGTGACATCAGGCACAGGATCTTGCCAGATAAGCACTTCGGCAGGAACAAGTGGCCCAAGATAGCGTGGGCGCGGCCCCATGTCGCGGTGCGTAAGCTTGTACCAGGCACGCGCAAAAGCATCCGCAAATTCAGCCGGATTCTGGTGGAAACGACGCGAAATCGCCTCATAGGCGGGGTCCATCCGCATCGCCATATCGGCCGTCGTCATCATCGGCGCATGCCGGCGTGCAGGATCATGCGCATCGGGCACCGTGCCCTGGGCTTCGGGATTTTTCGGCGTCCATTGCTGGGCACCTGCGGGGCTGTGCGTTAATTCCCATTCATTGTTGAACAGCGTGTCAAAATAGCTGTTGTCCCACGTGATCGGCGTTGCCGTCCACGCGCCTTCAATGCCGCTGGTAATGGTGTCGACCCCTCGGCCGCTGCCCATTGTGTTAATCCAGCCCAGGCCCATCGCCTCCAGCGGGGCAGCTTCGGGCTCAGGGCCAACATACTGGCCGGGGTCGCCTGCGCCGTGCGCTTTGCCAAAGGTGTGACCGCCCGCGACCAACGCCACGGTTTCGGTGTCATCCATTGCCATACGTGCAAAGGTTTCGCGAATGTCGCGGCCCGACGCGACAGGATCTGGCCGGCCATTGGGGCCTTCTGGATTGACGTAGATCAACCCCATTTGCACCGCGCCAAGCGGCCCGGCGAGTTCACGGTCGCCGCTATAGCGCTCATCATCCAGCCATTTGCCTTCAGGACCCCAGAAGATATCCTCTTCGGGTTCCCACACATCAGCGCGGCCACCAGCGAAACCGAATGTCTTGAAGCCCATCGATTCGAGCGCGACATTGCCCGCCAGCACCATCAGATCGGCCCAGCTGAGCTTACGGCCATATTTTTGCTTGATCGGCCACAACAGGCGGCGTGCCTTATCGAGGTTGCCATTGTCTGGCCAACTGTTGAGCGGCGCAAATCGCTGTGTGCCCGAACCAGCGCCCCCGCGACCGTCGGCGATACGATAGGTGCCCGCGCTATGCCAAGTCATGCGGACGAATAACGGACCGTAATGGCCATAATCCGCAGGCCACCAGCTTTGCGAATCGGTCATCAAGGCGTGCAGATCGGCGACCACTGCTTCCAGATCGAGCGTCTTGAATTCCATAGCATAATCAAAGTCCTTGCCCATCGGATCAGACAATGAAGAATGCTGATGCAACACGTTCAGGCTGAGCTGGTTCGGCCACCAATCGCGGTTGGCCTGTCCACGGCTGGACATTGACGTGGCACCACCACCCATCGGGCATTTTGCTTCGATATTCATGATCGCTCCTCTTACGGCGTTTTGTTCTTTCGCTCTCGTCACGATCTAAACCCTGCGAACGAAGCGTCCAATCGATTTCGTGATAAAGAGTGATTGAGAGACCCATTGGAACGCGAGGGCACGTGTTTCGGCACGGGTGGTCCCAGGGAACCCGGCGAATATTCAGGATTGCAGACGTCGCATTGCGCCGCATCGGCATGCGTGACGGCCACTGGCCGTTCGATCTGATGGGCGCAGCCCACGCAACGGATCAGATCGGCACGGGGCAAGCTTGTGAGTGTGGCACAGCGCACCCACGGCAACCCTGGCAGCTTTTGCGTGGCCACGAAGCCGGGGCGATCGCATATGGGGCAGGCGCTGCGTGCGCACTTTATCAGGTCGATCGTTGCACGTTTTGTCGCGCGCATCCGGTGCGGGTTACGGTGCGCGCGCATGTCGGTTTCGACAAAGGCAAAGCCACAGGCGCCCAACACCTTTGTCAATGCAGCACGCAGCTGGTCGGGCGTTGCTATGTCCTTGATTAAGGCGACGTCAGGGGCTGGCGATCCGTCGTGACAGCCGATGACGATCACGCCTTGCGCCGGAAAACCGATACCGGCCGCAAAGGCAAAACCGCTTTCCACATCACCCACCAGGGCATTGCTGAAATTGGTGTCCAGTGTGGCGTGTTGGCCGATGAGTTCCAATCCCTGTGCGCGGTCCGCCAGCATCACAATTTCTCGGCCTACCGATAGAAACGGGTTCATCGGGTGTGCGCCGAAGCGGACGCGTTGCCGGGCATTACCGAAACTTTTTACGCCGTTACTGCCGAACGGCGCTTCCCCAATTCGGTCGTCCGCATGCTGATCGAGCACGCCACTGGCGGCGCACCTGCGGGTGCGGGCGCGCCTTGATCGATAACGTCACTGCGGGAGATGTGCGCCTTGCCCATATGTCCATAACATCGGTTGAAACCTGGGGGTCACGTCATCATTCCCACTCGATCGTCCCCGGCGGTTTGCTCGTATAGTCATATGTCACGCGGTTAATGCCCTTTACCTCGTTGACAATCCGGGTTGCCATGCGGGGCAGCAAGCCGCCGGGAAATTCAAATGCTTGCGCCGTCATCCCGTCGGTTGATGTCACCGCGCGCAGCGCCAGCACATTGTCATAGGTGCGCCCGTCGCCCATCACGCCCACGCTGCGCACCGGCAGCAGCACCGCAAATGCCTGCCAGATCGCGTCGTACAGCCCGGCGTTGCGGATTTCCTCAAGGTAGATTGCATCGGCCTTGCGCAAAATATCGCAGCGCTCTTTGGTCACTTCGCCCGGGATACGGATGGCGAGGCCCGGCCCTGGAAAAGGATGCCGCCCGACAAAGATATCAGGCAGTCCAAGCTCCCGGCCCAAGGCGCGAACCTCATCCTTGAACAATTCGCGAAGCGGCTCGACAAGCTTCATGTTCATTCGTTCGGGCAGGCCACCAACATTGTGGTGGCTTTTGATCGTCACTGATGGGCCACCTGTGAAGCTGACGCTTTCGATAACATCGGGGTATAGCGTGCCCTGCGCCAGAAATTCAGCGCCGCCAATCTTGCGTGCTTCCGCTTCAAATACCTCGATAAATGTCGCCCCGATGAATTTACGCTTGGCCTCAGGGTCGGTGAGCCCCTTCAGGCCGTTCAGGAACAATGTCTCGGCGTTCACATGAACCAGCGGGATATTGTAATGGTTACGAAACAGCCCGACCACCTGATCCGCCTCGCCACTGCGCATCAGGCCGTGATCAACAAACACGCAGGTGAGCTGCGATCCGATTGCTTCGTGGATCAGCACCGCCGCCACCGCCGAATCGACGCCCCCGGAAAGCCCGCAAATCACTTTGCCGCTGCCGACTTGCGCGCGAATTTCATCGATCTTGGTTTGACGGAACTCGGCCATCGTCCAGTCACCCGCCAGCCCGCACACATGCCGCGCGAAATTGGCGATCAGCTTCCCGCCATCCGGCGTGTGGACCACCTCTGGGTGAAATTGCATGGCGTAATATTGCCGGTCATCGTCAGCAATCACGGCAAAGGGCGCACCGGCGCTGGTGGCCACAACGCGAAAGCCGGGCGCAAGGCTGGTCACCTTGTCGCCGTGGCTCATCCACACCTGGTGGGTATCACCCTCTGTCCACAAGCCGTTGAACAGGTTGCAGCTATCCTGCACATCAATAAACGCATGGCCGAATTCGCCACTGTCGCCCAGCGTCACCGCGCCACCAAGCTGTGCCATCATCGTCTGCTGACCGTAACAGATGCCGAGCACGGGCACGCCGCTATCAAACACGATCTGGGGTGCGCGCGGGCTGTCAGCGTCCAGTACAGAAGCCGGGCTGCCGGACAGGATGACGCCTTTTGGCTGCATTCGCGCAAAAGCGTCGGCAGCGGCATTGAACGGGGCTATTTCACTATAGACGCCCGCTTCGCGCACGCGGCGCGCGATGAGCTGGGTTACCTGGCTGCCGAAATCGACAATGAGAATCGAGCTGGGCAGAATGGAATCAGGATGCTGGTTCATGCGTTCCGATAGCAGATGTGCGCCGCCAGAAAAGCTGCATCACGTTAAAAGCCCCAAAATCGCGCATGCCGATCAGGCGACCGGCTTGCCCCACTCCATCATCACGAAATACGGCACCCGCCGGAAACGAGCCCCCCGCGCAGGATCCCCGCCGGTGGGGGATGGCTCGTCAAAATGGCGCAGCACCAGGCCCTGATCGATCAGCAATTTCATATAGGTGCTGAGCGGGCGGTGCCAATTCACCACCCGGATCCCCTTCCATACGGCCCAGGTTACCCGCTCTTCAAGATAATGATCTATCGAGAAGCGTGCCCGCCCCAACAGGTCGCGTTTCCAGCTATCGGGCTGTCCGGCCGTGTTAAAGCTCGTCAGGTTAGCAATCAACAGCGATCCGCCGGGGCGCAGCACGCGCGCCATTTCGGCAATGGCCAGGTCGATATCAGTAATGTCGATCAGCGACAGATAACTGCACACCAGATCGAAAGAATGATCGGCAAAATCGAGCTTTTCAGCGGCGCCCAACCGGTAATCTCCCGCAGGGTGAAGGGCGCGCGCGCGGTCAATCAATGCCGCTGTCGGGTCGATGCCAACGGGCCTGATCCCTTCGTTTGCGAGCATGCGACAAAAACGGCCCTCGCCACAGCCGACGTCGATTGCATCAACAATGTGCCGCGCGCGCACACGGGCGAGCATCGGCTGATCAAGCACATGAACCCGCCCAAAATCACCCTCTTCCCCCAGGTGATCAATCCAGGCTGCTGCCGATTGCACCCATCCGTCAGACATGATCCGCGCCTTTCGACCGGGTCGCTTACTTGACCGCCATACCCGTCCATTTGGCCGCGAACGCCCATAGGTCGGCAGCTTCCTCAATCACCTTATCGGTTGGCTTACCGCTGCCGTGGCCAGCGCGGGTTTCGATGCGGACCAGATGGGGTTTGGGGCCAATTTCCGCCGCTTGAATCGCGGCGGCATATTTGAAGGTGTGGCCCGGCACAACGCGATCGTCAGTATCCGCCGTGGTCGCCAAAATCGCGGGATAGGCAACGCCCGACTTTACATTGTGATACGGCGAATAGGCCAGCAGCACCTTGAAATCAGCCTTTTTGGAAGGATAGCCATAATCATCCACCCAGTATCGCCCGGCGGTGAACCGATCAAAGCGCAGCATGTCCATCACGCCCACCGCAGGCAAAGCGGCAGCGAACAGATCAGGCCGCTGGTTGACGACGGCACCCACCAGCAACCCACCGTTCGATCCACCCTGGATGGTCAGCTTGTCCTTCGACGTTATGCCCTGCGCGATCAGATATTCGCCCGCTGCAATAAAGTCATCGAACACGTTCTGCTTGTTGGCCAGCCGACCACCATCATGCCACGCCGTGCCATATTCACCCCCGCCGCGAATATTGGCCACCGCGAGCACCCCACCCTGCTCCATCCAGGCCAGCCGCGTTGCCGAAAAGCCGGGCAGCGTTGATATGTTGAACCCGCCATACGCATAAAGCAGCGTCGGTGCCGGCCCCGTGGCTAGCGCCTTTTTGTGGACGACAAACATCGGTACTTTCGTGCCGTCCTTCGACGCGTAGAACTTCTGCTCGACAACATAGTCAGCCGGGTTGAACGCCACCGTCGGCGTTGCCCATGCAGTCGCGGCCCCGGTTTTCACATCATAGCGATAAATGGTGGTGGGCGTGTTGAAGCTGGTGAAGGCGAAAAAGGTTTCAGGATCGCTCTGGTCGCCGCCGAACCCGCCGACCGCGCCTATCCCCGGCAACGGCACCAGGCCAAGCATTTGGCCGTCGAGCGAATAGCGACGCACCTCGCCCTTCACATCGACGAGATACTCAGCGATCAGCTCACCACCGATAATCGTCGCGCTTTCAAGCACGGCGTCATCCTGCGGCACCACCTCGCGAACGGTTGGCAAACCGCCATCTGCTGGCAAATCGGTTGCGACGATGCGCAGCCTGGGCGCCCCATTATTTGTTTTCCAAAAAAGCGTCGCGCCCGAATTGCCCGCCAGCTGCCACTCATATTCCAGCCCGGCGAACACCATGCGTGGCGCTGCACCTGCCACCGTCATGTCAACGGCGTGCACCTCGTACCGGCGATCGGTGCCCTGCGTGGTCGCGATGATCAACCAGCGCCCGTCATCGGTGAGCTGCGCGATATGGCCCTGGCGGGGCTTGTCTGGCGTCGCATAGATCAGCCGGTCGGCGGATTGGGGCGTGCCAAGCTTGTGAAAAAACACCTTCTGATTTTCGTTCAGCGCCTGAAACTTCGCGCCCTCAGCGGGTGCCGGAAACGCCGAGTAATAAAAACCCGATCCATCCTTCGCCCAGGAAAGGCCAGAAAATTTCACCCACTCTACGGTATCGCTCAACAATTGGCCGCTGGCCACATCAAGCACTTTCAGCGTCCGCCAATCGGTGCCGCCGTCCTGAATACCATATAGGATTTTGCTGCCGTCTTCAGACGGTCTCCATTCGGCCAGCGCGGTCGCGCCGTCCTTTGACCAACCATTAGGGTCAATCACCACCCGGCCCACCCCGTCGAGCGTATCGCGAACATACAGCACCGACTGGTTCTGCAGCCCCGAATTGCGGCTGTAGAAATATTTGCCACCCTTCTTCACCGGCAGGCCGAAGCGCTCATAATTATAGAGCTGTTTCATCCGCGCCTTGAAAATGTCGCGGCCCGGCAGCGTGGCCAGATACGCGCTCGTCACGGCTACCTGTTGATCCACCCAGCCGCGGACTTCGCTGTCGGTGCGGACATCATTTTCAAGCCAGCGATACGGGTCGGCCACCTTTACCCCGAATTGTTCATCCACCTGATCAACACGGCGAGTTTGCGGATAGGCGATCGGTGCAGGCATGATGACATTTGCTTCCGGGCTGGTGTTGGCGAGAACAGGCGCTGGCACAGCAAGCAACATCAGCGGAAGGGCGCGGCGCATGAACAAGGCTCCAGATAACGAAAAAGGAGCCGCACCGTAACAGGTGCGACCCCTTTCTCAATATCATTGGTGCGGCGTTCGACGCGGCGTTCGGCAGCGCTGACAGTCTGACGATATCACCCCTCCCCTGAAGGGGAGGGGCTTGTGCAGTTTAACCGCTCAGAAACTAAGCAGCCTGATCGTAATCGTCTTCGCCCATCACCGGGCCCGAATCCTGGCCCTTGGCCGATACATCACGGTCAACGAATTCGATGATTGCCATCGGTGCCGCGTCTGATCCACGTGGGCCCGTCTTGATGATGCGGGTATAGCCGCCATTGCGGTTCGCATAGCGATCGGCCAGCACTTCAAACAGCTTCACCAGCTGCGCATCGTCGAGCAGGCGCGCATGGGCAAGCCGACGGTTCGAAAGCCCGCCGCGCTTGGCCAGCGTGACCAGCTTTTCGACATAGGGGCGAAGCTCCTTCGCCTTGGGCAGGGTGGTGGTGATCTGCTCATGCTTGATGAGCGCCGNNTGATGATGCGGGTATAGCCGCCGTTGCGATCCGCATAGCGCGCCGCCAGCGTGTCGAACAACTTGGTCAGCTGTGTCTCATCCAGCATCCGCGCATGCGCGAGGCGACGGTTGGAGAGGCCGCCCTTCTTCGCCAGCGTAATCAGCTTTTCGACATAGGGGCGCAGTTCCTTTGCCTTGGCGACCGTCGTGGTGATCTGCTCGTGCTTGATAAGCGCTGCCGACATGTTGCGGAACAGGGCTGTGCGGTGGGCCGAAGTCCGCGAGAGTTTACGACCGCCTACGCGATGGCGCATGATATTTTCCTTCGTTCGTTAGGGGGCCGTATCAGGTACCCCAGACCAGGTTGGGACGGTGAGCCAACCGATATTCCGTCACCCCGGCCTTGAGCCGGGGTCCCGCTGCCTTACCCGCGTCCGAAGAAGCGGGACCTCGGGTCAAGCCCGGGGTGACGAGCCAAAAAGGCTCAACCCATTATTTCTTGTTCCAACTTCTTGGCCATCTCTTCGATATTCTCAGGCGGCCAGCCGGGGATTTCCATGCCCAGCCGCAGACCCATCGACGACAGCACTTCCTTGATCTCGTTCAGCGACTTGCGACCAAAATTTGGCGTGCGCAGCATCTCGGCTTCGGTCTTTTGCACCAGATCGCCGATATAGATGATGTTGTCGTTCTTCAGGCAGTTTGCCGAACGCACCGACAGTTCGAGCTCGTCGACCTTCTTGAGCAGGTAACGGTTGATCTGCTGGGCATCGCCTTGGACGTCTGTCGTCGCCGCAGGGACTGCATGGCCGATCGGTGCCGAACGGACCATCGCCGATTCGTCAAAGTGAACGAACAGCGCAAGCTGGTCTTGCAAGATGCGGCCCGCATAGGCGACCGCATCATCCGGGGTCACCGTGCCGTCGGTTTCCACCGTCAGCGTCAGCTTGTCGTAATCCAGTTCCTGGCCAACGCGGGTGTTTTCCACCTTGTAGCTGACCTGGCGAACTGGTGAGTAGAGCGCGTCAACCGGGATCAGGCCGATCGGCGCGTCTGCCGGGCGGTTGGCGATGGCGGGAACATAGCCCTTGCCGACATCAGCCGTCAGTTCCATGTTCAGCGTCGCACCGTCATCCAGGTTGCAGATCACCAGATTGGGGTTCAGCACCTCAATATCGCCCGAAACCGCGATATCGCCGGCTTTGACTTCACCAGGGCCGGTTGCCGAAAGCTGCAAGCGCTTGGGGCCCTCGCCCTGCATGCGCAGCGCGATCTGCTTCACGTTCAGGACGATGTCGGTCACGTCTTCACGAACACCCGCCAACGACGAGAATTCGTGCAACACGTTTTCGATTTTGATCGAGGTAACGGCAGCACCCTGCAGCGACGACAGCAGCACGCGGCGCAGCGCGTTGCCGAGCGTCAGGCCAAATCCACGCTCCAGCGGCTCGGCGATAAAGGTCGCCTTACGCTTGGTATCGCCACCAGCCTTGCGTTCAAGGCTGCTGGGCTTCTTTAGTTCCTGCCAGTTTTTTGCATTCACGGACACGGGCTTCCCCTTGGTTTTGGGCGGGAGCGGGGGCGTTGCTCCGGCCGGTGGGAGACCTGTTCGCGCAAGCGTTTAGTCGCGCGCGAACAAGCCGGAATCAGACGCGGCGACGCTTTGAAGGGCGAACGCCGTTATGCGGGATCGATGTCACGTCACGGATCGACGTGATTTGGAAACCCACGGCCTGCAGCGCACGAAGCGCCGATTCGCGACCCGAACCCGGGCCCTTCACTTCAACTTCCAACGTGCGCACGCCGTGTTCTGCTGCCTTGCGGCCTGCGTCTTCGGCTGCAACCTGAGCCGCATAAGGGGTCGATTTGCGCGATCCCTTGAAACCCATGGTGCCTGCCGACGACCACGAAATCGCGTTGCCCTGGGCATCGGTGATCGTGATCATCGTGTTGTTGAAGCTGGCGTTCACATGCGCGACGCCGCTGGTGATGTTCTTGCGCTCGCGCCGACGAATGCGCTGAGGTTCGCGTGCCATAGTTGAAAAATCCTAACCCAAAATCTCTGGTACGGAGAGCGGGAGGCGGTCTGCCGTCAGCCTGCCTCCGGCGGAGAAGAAGTGAATTCAGTCCCTCGGACTGAATTCTTACTTCTTCTTGCCTGCAATCGGCTTGGCCTTGCCCTTGCGGGTGCGCGCATTGGTGTGCGTGCGCTGGCCGCGGACCGGAAGCCCCTTGCGATGGCGAAGCCCACGATAGCAGGCCAGATCCATCAGACGCTTGATGTTGATCGACACTTCGCGGCGAAGATCGCCCTCAACGGTGTGATCGGCATCGATCGTCTCGCGAATCTGCAGGACTTCCTGATCGCTCAGGTCCTGCACGCGGCGCTCTGGCGCGATGCCCAGCTTGGTGGTGATCTGCTTGGCCTTGGTGTTGCCAATGCCGTGAATATAGGTCAGCGCGATAACTACGCGCTTGTTGGTCGGGATGTTAACACCCGCAATACGTGCCATGAACTTGTTTCTCCTGCTCCACAGGGCCTGGCATGGCTGCGCTGGCCCCATCTCATCGCGTTGACATCTCTAACGCACGACACCGGCGCGCGTTGGCACGCCGCCGGTAACCGGTGCTTCGGAAGAGCAGGCGCTTAGGCCCCAGCGCGATATGAGTCAAGCGCCGTCCCGCTCGAAGTTGAAATGTATAGCGAGGTCCCGCCCCCGCCACAACCTCCGCCCCGGCATCAACCGCTGAAGATCGCACACCAACATAGCCGCACGCTGTTTGATCTTGCACTATAAGCACCGGTGAAACATGCTCCGGATTGTTCCAACAGGAGGTTCCGGGCCATTATGCCCTGGCTGTTCAATCTGATCCTCATCGTCCACGTCATGGCCGGGATCGTCGCGCTCACAAGTTGCTGGGGGTCGGTGTTCACGCGCAAGGGAGGCCCGGCACATCGTCGCTGGGGCAAGGCCTTCACCACCGCCATCTATACCGCCAGCCTCATGGCGCTGGGCATGGGCGCATTGTCGCTGCGCTGGCCGCTGGCGATGCACCCGCAACTGACGGACGAGACGCTGTATCGCGGGCTGTTTGGCTGGATGATGATCTATCTGGCACTACTGACGATCAGCATGACGCGCTACGGCCTGAAAATGGTCGCGAACAAACGCGATCATGCTGCCAATCGCCACTGGTCGATGGTTGGCTTGCAGATCGCTGTGCTGGTCGCGGGCACCAACTGTTTTGTGCAGGGCATCATGCTGGGTCAACCGCTGATGATCGGCGTTGCCATCATTGGCTTTGGCACCACCGCAACCTATCTTTGGTTCATGTTCCGCCCTGCCCCCGGCGCGCGTGACTATATTCCCGAACACCTCAAGGCGATGGTGGCAACGGGGATCGCGGCGTACACTGCGTTCCTGTCGGTTGGCCTGATCGAACTATTTCCCGAACATGCGTTCAACCCAGTTATCTGGGGCCTGCCCACGGTGGTGGGCGTTGGCATAATCGGCTATTTCCTGCGCACCCTGCCCGGCCGGGCAAAAAAGGCGGCAGCAGCAGCAACAGCGCCCTGATTACGGCGCTGTCGGGCTGGCGGCTGGCGGCATTGCCTCAGTTGCAGCTTTCAAGCCCAGCAACTGGATCGCCATCACTTCGTCGACCTGCGGCGCGAACGCTTCTGCACCACCGCGGATGTGGCCCGCGACGTTATAGGTCATTTTAACCCGCGTCGCCGTTTCACCGTCCGCCGCCAGCGTCCAGGTAAGGATACCCGTCACCGCTTCGGCCTGAAGCGGGCCAAGCGCCGCATTCAACCGCATCATCCGCTGCGGCTGAAGGTAAACGATCCGTCCATGCTCAACACTGCCACCGCCTGGCAGCCGTTCACAAAAGCAGCCGGTCGCCTGAGTATCGAGATACAGGTTCGCGCTATCGCCCGAATAGGTGTGATCCTTGCTCCACCATTTCTGCGGGCTGCGCAGCTGCTCCCAAGTCTGCGCGACAGGCTTGTCGATTGTCACGCTCTGCGTGATCTCGAAACTCTCCGGGGTTGCAGCAACGACTTCGGCACATGCCGGTGCCGGTGCCACCGCCGTCGCGATCATCATGGCCATGGATTGCAGGTGCAGCCTCATCCGATTCCCCTTCATAACCACCGGTTGCCGCCCCGTCAGATCACAGACGCGTGATCGGGCGTTGCTTCTACCACCTGTCGGATCCAGCGCATAAAGTCGCGCCCCGCCAGCTGGACTGCATCCGACGACGCAATATACGCTGCATCATCACTGTCGATTGCCACGGCTGACCAGCGCGATTGATGATCCGCAATTGCTGACCGCAATATGCTCAACCGTTCCCTAAGCTCGCCATAAATGACTTCATTCTGACGAATCGGCGCATAATGCTCACCGATGGCCATCACCGTCATCATGCGCATTGCCAGCTCGCGGCGCGCTTCCACCAAAGCTGCTTTGCGTCCCGGATCGGATCGACCGGCGATCGCCGCCAAGCGGGCCGCAACCGCCGCAATCGCATCCATTTCGTCAACGAGTTGCGCACGAGTGGTCATAAGGGACACCTTTGGCACAGCGTGCATATTGATGTCACGCCCCGCATCGCTGATCCCACGGGGGTTAACCCGATGCAGGCGTTCAGGTGTCAGGCGTCAAAATCGCTTCGATCGCCGCACTGACATGGTCGATATCGGCCATGCCGTCGATGCGGTGAACCAGGTGCCGCGCGTCATAGATTGGCAGGATCGGTGCAGTCTTGGCGCGGTATTCGGCCATGCGGGTGCGCACCGTTTCGGCATTGTCATCGGCACGGCGTTTGAATTCGATGCCGCCGCAAACGTCGCACACATTGTCCACTTTGGGGCGGTTGAACACCTCATGATAGTTGGTGCCGCAGCTGGCACAGCTAAACCGGCCAACGATCCGTTCCACGAGCGCCTCCTCATCGACTTCAAGCTCGATTACATGGTCAAGCGTCCGGCCATGCGCGGTCAGAATCTGGTCAAGCGATTCAGCCTGCGGGGCGGTGCGGGGATAGCCGTCAAAAATAGCTCCCTGATCAGCAGACATCGTCCCCAGTTTTTCATCGATCAATGCAGACACGATGTCATCAGAGACGAGCGCACCCGCCTCCATCACTGCCTTGGCCTTCAGCCCGGCGGGGCTGCCCGATTTCACGGCAGCCCGCAGCATGTCGCCTGTGGAAAGCTGCACCATGCCGCGATCGGCCTGTAACCGGCCCGCTTGCGTGCCCTTGCCCGCCCCGGGGGGCCCCAGCAGGATGATATTCAAATGCTCAGGTCCCCTCGTTCGACGCCAACCCTCTTAACGGAGCCGGCCGCCCTTCAATTTCGCCTTTTTGATCAGATCGCCATATTGATGCGCAAGCAAGTGGCTTTGTATCTGCGTCACGGTATCCATCGTCACATTCACGACAATCAGCAAGCTTGTTCCACCGAGATAGAACGGGATCGACAGCGCAGATACCAGATATTCCGGCACCAGACAGATGATCGTCAGATAGCCCGCGCCAATCACCGTCAATCGCGTCAACACATAATCGAAATATAGCTCGGTATTTTTGCCGGGGCGGATGCCGGGAATGAACCCGCCGTGCCGCTTCAGATTATCCGCCGTTTCCTCGGGGTTGAACACGACCGCTGTGTAAAAGAATGAAAAGAAGATGATGCCCGCGCCGTACAGGAACATGTACATCGGCGAACCGTGCTGCAGATACTGGTTCAGGGTGATGATCGTGTCACCCCAGCTGCTCTCGCCCTGCACATAACTGCCCGCGAACTGTGTGATCGTCAGCGGCATCAGCAGCAAAGACGATGCGAAGATCGGGGGAATAACGCCTGCCGTATTGATCTTGAGCGGCAAATGGCTGCGATCGGCCTGCATGCCGCGCTGCGTTTGGCGCTTGGGATATTGGATCAGGATGCGGCGTTGCGCCCGTTCCATGAAGCAGATGAACAGGATCAGCACGACGACGGCGACGATGATGCCCAACAGGCGCACCACATCAAGCGAACCCGTGCGGCTGCCCTCAAACAAATTGTACAGTGTCGTTGGCATGCTGGCGACAATGCCAGCCATGATGATCAGCGAAATGCCGTTGCCGATGCCGCGGCTGGTGATCTGCTCGCCCAGCCACATCAGAAACATCGTGCCGCCCACCAGCGAAATCACAGCCGCGATGCGAAAGATGATGCCTGGTTCGATCACCGCGGCAATCCCCTGGCTCGCGCCAAAAGTCTCCAGCCCGACGGCGATGAAATAGCCCTGGACCATCGTCAGTCCAACAGTGCCATAGCGGGTATATTGGTTCAGTCGCTTGCGACCGCTTTCACCGTCCTTCTTGATCGCCGCCAGCGTGGGCGACAGCGATGTCGACAGCTGCACCACGATGGAGGCAGTAATATAAGGCGTCACGCCCAGCGCGGTCAGGCTCATCCGTTCGAGCGAGCCGCCGGTAAACGAGTTGAACAGGTCAAGCACCCCGCCCTGCGTTTGCGCAGAAAGCAGGCCCAAGGCAGTGGGATCAATCCCCGGCAGCGGCACAAAGCTGAGCAACCGAAATACGACCAGTGCAACAATGGTGAACCAAAGTCGCTTTTTGAGATCGGTCGCCTGCGAAAACTTCGCAAAGCTGATGCTGGAGGCCATTTGCTCGGCTACTGATGCCATCGGTCTGATCGTCCTGGAAACTGAAACGGCGGGAAACGTGTTACCGCCCCGCCGCTCATATAGTCATGCAAGCGGGCTTGCCTAGCGCTTGATCGCCAAAGCGACCCGTTACGCCCCGAACGTTAGGCTTTGAACGAAGCCTTGTGTGCCTGGCGTTCACGGTACTTGACGCCCTTTTTGGCAGCAGCCTTTTCGTTGGCGGGGACAACATGAATGACGTCAACCACGCCGCCCAGCTTTGCCACTGCCTCAATCGCACCCTTTGAAGCGCCAGCAACGGTGAAGCTCAGCTTGGTGGTCAATTCGCCCTTGGCGAGGAGCCGCACGCCATCCTTGCCACCGCGCGCCAGGCCAGCGGCCTTCAACGTCGCGTGATCGATGACCGCATCGGTTGCCAGCTTGCCAGCGTCGATCATCTTCTGGATCGCGCCCAGATTCACTTCGGCGTAATCCATCGCAAAGATGTTGTTGAAGCCGCGCTTTGGCAGCCGCATGTGGAGCGGCATCTGGCCGCCTTCGAAGCCGGCGATGGACACGCCTTCGCGGCTCTTCTGGCCCTTCTGGCCACGGCCAGCGGTCTTGCCCTTGCCGGAACCGATACCACGGCCAACGCGCATCCGCGACTTACGGGCGCCCTCGTTATCACGGAGTTCGTTCAGTTTCATGTCGTGCACTCGCTTTCGCTTATTTCGCGCTGATCAAATATAAAGCCCTCTCCCCTGCAGGGAGAGGGAGAAGAACTTATTTTTCTACGCTCAGCATATGGGCAACCTTGCGGATCATACCCCGTACTTCAGGCGTATCGGTCAACTCCACCGTCTTGTGCATCTTGTTCAGGCCCAGGCCAACCAGCGTTGCGCGCTGGTCGCTCGTGCGGCGGATCGGCGAGCCGGTCTGCGTAATTTTGATCGTTGCCATGTCAGTTACTCCACGACCGCAAGTGCATCAGCTTCGGCAGTCTGTGAACCACCGCGACCGAGCAGATCGACGATCTTCTTGCCGCGACGTTGCGCGACAGCCTTGGGGCTCGTCTGGTTGACCAGCGCTTCGAATGTCGCACGGATCATGTTGTATGGGTTCGACGTGCCGACCGATTTGGTCACCACATCAGCCACGCCCAGCGATTCGAATACGGCGCGCATCGGGCCACCAGCGATGATGCCGGTACCTTGTGGTGCCGAACGCACTGTCACCAGACCAGCGCCGAAATGGCCCTTGGCGTCATGATGCAGCGTGCGGCCTTCCTTCAGAGGAACGCGGACCATTGCCTTCTTGGCAGCAGCCGTTGCCTTGCTGATCGCTTCCGGCACTTCGCGCGCCTTGCCATGGCCAAAGCCAACCCGGCCCTTGCCATCGCCAACCACGACGAGTGCTGCAAAGCCAAAGCGCTTGCCGCCCTTCACCGTTTTCGAAACGCGGTTGATATGGACCAGCTTTTCAATCAGCTCTTCGCCGCCGTCATCGCCACCGGGGCCACCACGACCGCGATTGTCGCGACCGCCACGGCTGTCACGGCCGCGACCATCACGGTTGCCACCACCACCGGGAGCGCCGCGACCGCGACCACCGCGCGGCGGACCACCACGGTTGTCGCCGCCTGGGGCACCTGCGTCGGCAGTCGGCGTCTGGATTTCATCGGACATAAATTAGAACTCCAATCCGGCTTCGCGCGCGGCATCCGCCAGCGCCTTGACGCGACCATGATACAGGAAGCCGCCGCGATCGAACACGACCTGCGTCACGCCAGCCTGCTTGGCCGCTTCGGCAACACGCTTGCCAACGCTTGATGCTGCTTCGATGTTGGAACCGTTCGTGCCGCGCACGTCCTTTTCCAGCGTCGATGCCGCGACGATCGTCTTGCCAGCGGCATCGTCGATCACCTGCGCATAAATGTGCTTGCCCGAACGATGGACGGACAGCCGAGGACGGCCCGCCCCCCGTGCGCGCAGCGCAGTGCGGTTGCGGCGACGCCGCTTCTCGAACAGAGACATTCCCTTGCTCATTACTTCTTCTTCCCTTCCTTGCGGAAGATGAACTCGCCGCGGTACTTGATGCCCTTGCCCTTATAGGGCTCTGGCGGCCGCCAGCGGCGGATTTCGGCGGCAACCTGGCCAACCTTCTGCTTGTCGATGCCCGTGATTTCGACCGTGGTCTGATCCGGCGTCTTGATCTCAATCCCGTCCGGGATCGCGAAGTTGACGTGGTGGCTATACCCAAGCTGCAGGTTCAGGTTACGACCCTGCGAGGCGGCACGGTAACCGACGCCGGTGATTTCAAGCACCTTTGAAAAGCCATCGCTGACGCCCGTTACCAGGTTCTGCACCAGGGTACGCTGCATGCCCCAAAACGCGCGAGCGCGCTTGGTGTCATTTGCTGGCTTCACCGAAATACCGCCATCCTCAAGGATATAGCTGATATCGTCCACCAGCGGCATGGTGAGGGTGCCCTTGGGCCCCTTCACCGAGATGATGCCGCCATCGATGCTGGCAGTAACGCCAGCCGGGATCGGCACCGCTTTTTTACCAATGCGGCTCATCAGAATACCTCCGCCAGCACTTCGCCACCAACATTCTGTTCGCGCGCTTCGGCGTCAGACAGAACGCCACGCGGCGTCGATACGATGGTGATGCCAAGGCCGTTCATGATCCGGGGCAGATCCTGCGATCCCGAATAGACACGGCGGCCAGGCTTGGAAACGCGGGCAACATGCTTGATCGCAGGCTGGCCTTCGAAATACTTCAGTTCAATGCGGATGCCCTTGGCAGGGCCCATCTCTTCTTCGGTATAGCCGCGGATATAGCCCTCGCGCTGAAGCACGTCGAGCACGCGGGTACGCAGCTTGCTGCCCGGCGTCAGGACAGAGTCCTTACGCGCACGCTGGCCGTTGCGGATGCGGGTGAGCATATCACCAATGGGATCGGTCAGTGCCATATCTCGTCCTTACCAGCTCGACTTCGTAACGCCGGGGATCAGGCCCTTGTTGGCCAGATCACGCAGCTGAATACGGCAGAGGCGGAACTTGCGGTAATAAGCGCGCGGGCGACCCGTGAGCTCACACCGATTGCGAATGCGCGTGCGGTTGGCGTTGCGCGGAATTTCAGCCTGCTTCAGCCGCGCGATCAGCCGCTCGGTATCGTCGAGCGACTTGTCGTTCGCGATTGCCTTCAGCTTGGCGTAACGGCCAGCATATTTCTTGACGAGCATCTTGCGGCGCTCGTTCTTGTTGATCGAACTCTTCTTCGCCATCTTATGCCGCCTTCTTCGCGTCGTCTGCGTCTTCAATCGGGAACGGGAAGCCAAACAGACGGAGCAGCTCACGGCCCTCTTCGTCGGTTTTCGCTGTCGTCGTCACGATCACGTCCATGCCGCGGATCTGACCAACCTTGTCATAGCTGATTTCCGGGAAGATCAGCTGCTCCTTCAGGCCGCAGGCATAATTGCCGCGTCCGTCGAATGACTTGGGGTTAAGCCCGCGGAAATCGCGAACGCGTGGCAGCGCGATCGTGATGAAACGATCCAGAAACTCATACATCCGCTCACGGCGCAGCGTTACCTTGCAACCGATTGGCATGCCTTCGCGCAGCTTGAACTGAGCGATCGACTTCTTGGCCTTGGTCACGACAGGCTTCTGCCCCGCGATCAGTTCCATTTCGCCAACGGCCTGCTCGACCTTCTTCTTGTCCTGCGTCGCTTCGCCCACGCCCATGTTGAGCACGATCTTTTCGATCCGGGGTACTTCCATCGCGTTCTTGTAGCCGAACTTCTCAGTCATCGCCTTCACGATAACCTCGTCATATCTCGACCGCATCCGCGGCACATAAACATCAGCCACTGATCGTCTCCCCGGACTTCACGGCCACACGGACCTTCTTGCCGTCCTTTTCCTCAAAGCGAACGCGCGTCGGCTTGCCGGTCTTGGGGTCGGCAATCGCCACCTTCGACACGTGCATCGGCGCTTCCAGCTTTTCCAGGCCACCTTGCGGGTTTGCCTGGCTCGGCTTTTTGTGGCGGGTGGCGATGTTCGCGCCCGACACGATAACTTTACCGTCCTTCGGGAAGGCGCGCGTCACTTCGCCCGTTTTGCCCTTGTCCTTGCCGGACAGGATGACGACGGTGTCACCCTTTTTGATCTTGGCCGCAGCCATCACAGCACCTCCGGCGCGAGCGAGATGATCTTCATGTGCTTCTTGCCACGGAGCTCACGCACCACCGGGCCAAAAATACGCGTGCCAATCGGCTCTTCGTTCTTGTTGACGAGAACGGCAGCGTTGGTGTCGAAACGGATCACCGACCCATCGGCGCGGCGGATATCCTTCGCCGTGCGCACGATGACCGCACGGTGCACGTCACCCTTCTTCACCTTGCCACGGGGCTGTGCTTCCTTGATGCTGACGACAATGATGTCGCCCACACCGGCCGTGCGACGCTTTGAGCCGCCCAGCACCTTGATGCACTGCACCCGCTTCGCGCCGCTGTTGTCAGCGACCTCGAGATTGGACTGCATCTGGATCATTGATCCGCTTCCTTCTTCACTTTGGGGCCGATTGCTGACCGGTCCCCGCCAAAATCAAAAGACGCTTATGCGTCCACATCAACCCGGTCGGGCGTTGCATGGGCGTTGACCCGATCCAGCACCTTCCACGTCTTCAGCTTGCTGATCGGCGCGATCTCTTCGATGCGCACGATTTCGCCAGCCTTGAACTCATTGCCCTCATCATGGGCATGATATTTCTTCGAACGACGGATGATCTTGCCGTAGAGCGGGTGCTTCACCTTGCGCTCAACATTCACCACCACCGTCTTGTCGCCCTTGTCGGAGACGATCAGCCCCGTCAGCACGCGCTTCGGCATGTCTAATTCCTTACTTGGCAGCCGAGCGCGTGCGCTCAGACTGCAGAGTCTTGATACGGGCGATGCCGCGGCGAACTTCGCGCACCCGGCTCGGCTTTTCGAGCTGGTTGGTCGCGGCCTGAAAACGCAGGTTGAATGCCTCGCGCTTCAGATTGCCAAGCTCTTCGCTTAGCTGGTCGTCGGACTTGGTCCGCATGTCTTTCACATCGGCCATGACTTATGCTCCCAGGTGCGAGGTATCGCCAAGCCGGGCGACAACCTTTACCTTGATTGGCAGCTTCATCGCTGCGCGTTCGAATGCAACTGCTGCAACCGGGCCAGGTACGCCGTCCAGTTCGAACAGAATACGGCCGGGCTTGACGCGGGCTGCCCAGAATTCAGGCGAACCCTTGCCCTTGCCCATGCGGACTTCGGCAGGCTTTGACGATACCGGCACGTCGGGAAAAATGCGGATCCACAACCGGCCCTGGCGCTTGATGTGGCGCGTGATCGCGCGGCGTGCCGCTTCGATCTGGCGCGCGGTGATCCGGTCCGGCTCCATCGCCTTCAGGCCGTACGACCCGAAGTTGAGCGCGGAGCCACCCGTGGCCTTGCCATGAATGCGGCCCTTGAACGCCTTGCGGAACTTGGTCTTTTTTGGCTGCAACATTGTCTATTCCTCAGCGAGCCGGACGGACGCCGGAAGTCTGCGCTTCCATCATCAGCCGGTCTTGCGCCATCGGGTCATGACCCAGGATTTCGCCCTTGAAGATCCACACCTTCACGCCGCACACGCCGTAGGCGGTGTGTGCCGTTGCTTCGGCATAATCGACGTTCGCGCGCAGCGTGTGGAGCGGCACACGACCCTCACGATACCATTCGGTCCGCGCGATTTCCGCGCCGCCCAAACGACCACCGCAGGTAATACGAATGCCCTCTGCACCCAGACGCAGTGCTGATTGCACCGCGCGCTTCATGGCGCGGCGGAACGCGATGCGGCGCTCCAGCTGATCGGCAACACCCTGTGCTACCAGCTTGGCATCGATTTCAGGCTTGCGGATTTCGACGATGTTCAGGCTGACGTCCGAAGCCGTCATCTTGCCAATCGTCTTGCGCAGCTTTTCAATGTCAGCGCCCTTCTTGCCGATGATCACGCCGGGGCGCGCAGCGAAGATGGAGATGCGGCACAGCTTGGCGGGACGGTCGATCACCACCTTTGAAATCGCAGCCTGAGGCAGCGTCTTCATGACGAATTCACGGATGCGCAGGTCTTCCAGCAGCAAGCGGCCATAATCGGCGCCTTCTGCGTACCAGCGGCTGTCCCAGGTGCGGTTGATCTGCAGCCGAAGCCCGATCGGATTGCTCTTCTGACCCATTACGCTTCCTCTGCCTGCTCACGCACCACAATCCGCAACCGGCTGAACGGCTTGAGGATGCGGGTCGATTTGCCGCGACCACGCGTGGCGAAACGCTTCATCACGATCGACTTACCAACCGATGCTTCCGATACGACCAGCGCATCGACATCAAGGTTGTGGTTGTTTTCTGCATTGGCGATTGCCGATGCCAGCACCTTGCGCGCCTCGACGGCCATTGCCTTGTTCGAGAATTGCAGGATGTTCATCGCATCACCAACCTTGCGGTTGCGGATGAGCGCAGCGACCAGGCCCAGCTTCTGCGCCGAACCACGGATCTGCGTGCCGACCGAGAGCGCCTCGTTATCCGCCACGCGACGCGGGGATTTTTCCTTGCCCATCAGCGCTTGCCCTTCTTATCGGCAGCATGGCCGGGGAAAAAGCGCGTCGGCGCAAATTCACCAAGCTTCATGCCGACCATATCTTCGTTGACCGAAACCGGCACGAACTTGCGACCGTTATAGACGCTGAACGTCAAGCCGACGAAATCGGGCAGGATCGTGGAGCGACGCGACCAGGTTTTGATCGGGGCGCGGTTATTGGCTTCCTGTGCAGCTTGCGCCTTTTTCAGGAGGTGAAGGTCGACAAACGGACCCTTCCAGACGGAACGTGCCATGAGCTATCAGCCCTTCTTCTTGGCGTGACGCGAACGGATGATCATCTTATCCGTCGACTTGTTATGACGGGTGCGCGCACCCTTGGTCGGCTTGCCCCATGGGGTCACTGGATGGCGACCACCTGAGGTACGGCCTTCACCACCGCCATGCGGATGGTCGACCGGGTTCTTGGCGACACCGCGCGTCAGCGGGCGGATGCCCTTCCAACGGTTGCGGCCTGCCTTGGCGAGGTTGGTGTTGGCGTTGTCGGGGTTCGACACCGCGCCCACCGTCGCCATGCAATCGCTGCGGATATAACGCTGTTCGCCCGAATTCAGGCGCACCATCACCATGCCCTTGTCGCGACCGACAACCTGCACATAAGTGCCTGCCGAGCGCGCGAGCTGACCACCCTTGCCGGGCTTCATCTCAACATTGTGAACGATCGTTCCGACCGGCATCTGGCCGAGTTCCATCGCATTGCCAGGCTTCACGTCGGTCTTCTTGCCGGCGACAACCTTGTCACCAACCGCCAGACGCTGCGGCGCCAGGATGTACACGACTTCGTCGCCGGGATATTCGATCAGCGCGATGAATGCCGTGCGGTTTGGGTCATATTCGATCCGCGCCACGGTGCCTTCAACGTCCCATTTGCGACGCTTGAAATCGATGATGCGATAACGCTGCTTATGGCCGCCGGCGATGCCGCGTGACGTGACATGGCCCTTGTTGTTACGACCACCAGTCTTGCGCTTGCCCTCGGTCAACGCCTTTACCGGGCCGCCCTTGTGCAGACCGGAACGGTCCACCAGGATCAGGCCGCGGCGTGCAGGCGAAGTCGGGTTATAATGCTTGAGTGCCATTGCCTCAGATCCCCGTCGTCACGTCGATCGATTGCCCGTCTTTCAGGGTGACGATCGCTTTTTTGATATCCGAGCGCGTGTAGGGCTTGCCCTTCCACTTCTTGGTCTTGCCCTTCTGGACGATCGTGTTCACGCCGGTCACATTGACGTTGAACAACGCTTCCACAGCAGCCTTGATCTCGGGCTTGGTCGCGTCACCTGCCACGCGAAACACAACGGCGTTGTGCTCGCTCAGCAAGGTTGCCTTTTCGGTGATGTGCGGCGCGAGGATCACGTCGTAATGACGTACCGCAATCGCTGCCGTTTCCTTCTTAGCCATTGAAGCGCGCCTCCAGCTTTTCGACGGCCGCGCGCGTCAGAACGAGCGTATCGGCCTTCAGAATATCGTACACATTGGCACCAGCTGCCGGCATCACGTTGATCTGGCGCAGGTTACCGGCTGCAAGCGCGAAGCTCGCCTCCACCATATCACCATCAATCACCAACGCGGTCTTGGCATCCAGCGTGCTGAAGTTCTTGAACAGCACGGACGTCTTGGCATTTTCGACAACCAGGCTGTCCATGACGATCAGCTTGCCGGTCTTGGCCTTTGACGACAGCGCCATCTTCAGACCCAGCGCGCGAACCTTCTTGTTCAGCGATGGGTTGAAATCACGAACGCGGGCGCCGTGGGCTTTACCACCACCAATGAACACCGGCGCGCGGCGATCGCCGTGACGGGCCGTACCGCCGCCCTTCTGGCGACCGAACTTCTTGCCGGTGCGGGCAACATCGGCGCGCTCACGGGTGCCGCGGGCGGTGCCGCGACGCTTTTCGAGCTGCCAAGTGACAACGCGGTGAAGGATGTCCGCACGCGGCTCTAGGCCGAACACGTCATCGCTGAGGTCGATATCGGCGCCCTGGGCACCGTCGAGCGACTGAAGCTTGATCTTCATGTTCAGCCCTCCTGGCCGTCAGTGGCTTCGGGAGCCGCCACGTCTTCGACGGGGACTTCAGCCGGAGCATCGTTGCTGTTGGCGACGGCCTTCAGGCCGGCGGGATATGGCGCTGCTTCAGGACGCGCGATCTTGACCGAGTCCTTGACGAGCAACCAGCCGCCCTTCGATCCAGGGACGGAGCCCTTGATGAAGATCAGGCCGCGCTCAACATCGGTCGAGACGACTTCCAGATTCTGCTGCGTGCGCTGCTTGTCACCCATGTGACCGGCCATCTTCTTGTTCTTGAAGACCTTGCCCGGATCCTGGCGCTGACCGGTCGAACCGAGCGAACGGTGCGAGACCGAAACGCCGTGCGTCGCGCGCAGACCGCCGAAGCCCCAGCGCTTCATACCGCCCTGGAAACCCTTGCCCTGCGTGTTGCCGGCAATATCGACGAACTGGCCGGCGACGAAATGGTCAGCCGAAATCTCGGCGCCCACGTCGAGCAGTGCATCTTCGGATACGCGGAATTCAGCCAGCTTTGCCTTGGGTTCCACTTCGGCCTTGCCGAAATGGCCGCGCTGCGGCTTGGCGACGTTCTTTGCTTTGGCCGTGCCAGCACCAAGCTGCACAGCAGTGTAACCATCACGGTCGGCCTCGCGGCGGGCAACGACCTGGAGACCTTCAAGCGAAAGGACGGTGACGGGCACATGGCGCCCATCGTCCTTAAACAAGCGGGTCATCCCCATTTTCTTCGCGATCACGCCAGTGCGCATGATCCATGCTCCATAAAATAACAGAGGCACACCACGGACCATTCCGCAGTGTGCTTGCCTCAGCCCATCATGTAGAAACGTGCCCCGACCCGGGCTGGTGTTCCCCAATTCTGGGGAGCGTGTCGGGGGACGCGGCCCGGATAAATCCGGCGGTATCCCTTGTCGTGCGGCACCGAATGAACGGCACCGAATCTCGTTGGAAGCGGGCCTTTACGCTAGCCGGTTGACTACGTCAACAAGCCACCCCGGCCTTCGCCGGAGCTAAAGGCAAGCTCGCTTCAAGCGAGCTTGATCTCCACGTCCACCCCTGCTGCAAGATCGAGCTTCATCAAAGCATCAACCGTCTGTGGGGTAGGCTGAACAATGTCCAGCATCCGCTTGTAGGTGCGCACCTCGAACTGCTCACGCGACTTTTTGTCGATGTGCGGACCGCGGTTCACGGTGAACTTCTCAATGCGCGTCGGCAAAGGGATAGGACCGCGAATAAGCGCACCAGTGCGGCGTGCCGTATCGGCAATGTCGCCGGTTGCCTGATCAAGCACCCGGTGATCGAATGCCTTCAGACGAATACGGATATTCTGCGTTTCCATAGTCCCTACCGATGCGAAAGAGCGGGGCCGTTACCGACCGCTTGCTGTTCTGTTTAATTTGAGGACGTGCCACTACAGCGCAGACGGGGAGAGATCAAGCCTCTCCGTGAAATTTTCGCTCTATCGACACATCATTGCATATACTGCAGTCAATGAGATACTACCGACGATGATGGTTGCCCATAAAAATGGAGAAATTGATGACGGCGCTCGAACGCATCACCGAACGGGTAATGGCAAACGGCAATCCAGAAGACCGGCGAGTGCGAACCCCTTTATTAACTTTGGAAGAGTTTTTCGACGGGAATGACTTTGTTGGGTCAATTGGATGCAACTTAGACAGCGAGCCCGCCCCCGCCGAGTTTTACGAGTTGCTTAGCAATATGCGATCTGCACCGGATGTCAGCGACATCAGGGTTCAAGTTACCTGCGTAGACGATCCCGGTAACGACTGGCCATTTTCTGACACCGTATGGATTTTCACAAATATAAGCCCGAACGAAATCGCAGCGAGATTTCCCTCGCATTTGGCTCCCGATGAAGTTTGGGAGGGGTGGATTCCTGGACGGAGCTATGACGAATGCGAAGTACGTGAGGGCCATCGACCGCTCGCTGCTTGGTGGGATTAACCTGAAATTTTGATGCCCACCCCAAAAAAAGGCCCGGCCTCCTCGACGGAAGACCGGGCCTCAATTTCTCCGCCCTTTCGGGCGAGGCTTACTTCGAGATGCCGCTGACAATCCCCGAACCAACGGTACGACCGCCTTCGCGGATCGTGAAGCGCTGGCCAAGGTCCATGGCGATCGGTGCAATCAGCTTCACGCCGAGTGCAATGTTATCGCCAGGCATCACCATTTCGGTGCCCTCAGGCAGCTCGACGGTGCCGGTCACGTCCGTGGTGCGGAAGTAGAACTGCGGGCGATAGTTGGCGAAGAATGGCGTATGACGGCCACCCTCGTCCTTCGACAGCACGTACACTTCTGACTGGAAGTCAGTGTGTGGCTTGATCGAGCCGGGCTTGCACAGCACCTGGCCGCGCTCAACTTCTTCACGACCAACGCCGCGGATCAGCGCGCCGATGTTGTCGCCAGCCTGGCCCTGATCGAGCAGCTTGCGGAACATTTCAACGCCGGTGACAACCGTCTTGCGAACTGCAGGGTGGATGCCGACGATTTCGACTTCCTCGCCAACCTTCACAATGCCGGTTTCGACGCGACCGGTGACAACCGTACCGCGACCCGAGATCGAGAACACGTCTTCGATTGGCATCATGAACGGCTTGTCGAGCGGACGCTCTGGCTGTGGCAGATATTCGTCAACTGCCTGCATCAGCTTCAGAACGGCGTCATGGCCGATCTCAGGCTGCTTGTCGTCAAGCGCACACACTGCCGAACCACGGATGATCGGAATGTTGTCGCCATCGAAATCATACTTCGACAGCAGCTCGCGGATTTCCATCTCGACGAGTTCGAGGATTTCCTCGTCATCGACCAGATCGACCTTGTTCATGAAAACAACCATCGTTGGCACGCCAACCTGGCGGGCGAGCAGGATGTGCTCGCGCGTCTGTGGCATCGGGCCGTCGGTGGCCGAAACGACCAGAATCGCGCCGTCCATCTGCGCGGCGCCGGTGATCATGTTCTTCACATAATCGGCGTGGCCTGGGCAATCGACGTGCGCGTAATGGCGCGCCGTTGTTTCATATTCGACGTGCGCGGTCGAAATCGTGATGCCGCGCTCACGCTCCTCAGGAGCCTTGTCGATGTTGGCATAGCTGGTGAACGTTGCGCCGCCGGTCTCTGCCAGCACCTTGGTGATGGCGGCCGTCAGCGACGTCTTGCCGTGATCGACGTGGCCGATCGTGCCGATGTTGAGATGCGGCTTGTTCCGCTCAAACTTTGCTTTAGCCATTGTTTCCTACCTTACTGATCAGTTTTTCGGGTCGCCGGGGCGGTGCGAAAGCGTGCCCCATAGCGAGTGATTTTGGGTTACGCCAGCTTTGCCTTCACTTCATCGGCAACATTGGCTGGCACTTCGTCATAATGCGAGAACTGCATCGAGTATTGTGCACGCCCCTGCGTGAACGAGCGGAGCTGGTTCACATAGCCAAACATGTTGGCCAGCGGCACAATCGCCTCAACCGTTTGGGCATTGCCGCGGCTGTCGGTGCCCTGAATCTGGCCACGGCGGCTGTTCAAGTCGCCGATCACGTCGCCGAGATAATCCTCAGGCGTCACGACCTCAACTTTCATGATCGGCTCAAGCAGCTTGATGCCAGCCTTTTGCGCCGCTTCACGCATGCAGCCCCGCGCGCAGATTTCGAACGCCAGCGCTGACGAATCGACGTCATGATACTTGCCGTCGACCAGTTCGACCGAAAAATCGATGATCGGAAAGCCGATCAGAGACCCGGTCATCGCGGTTTCGCGCATGCCCTTTTCGACCGAAGGAATATATTCCTTCGGCACGTTGCCGCCCTTCACCGAATCGATGAACACAAAGCCCGAACCGCGCTCGCCCGGCGTGACCTTAACCTTGATTTCGCCGAACTGGCCGGAGCCGCCCGATTGCTTCTTATGGGTATAGGTCAGCTCGACAGGCTTGCCGAGATATTCGCGGTACGCAACCTGCGGCGCGCCGACGTTCGCCTCGACCTTGAACTCGCGCTTCATGCGATCAACCATGATTTCGAGATGAAGCTCGCCCATCCCCTTTAGCAGGGTCTGGCCGGATTCGTGATCGGTCGACACACGGAACGATGGATCCTCGCGCGCCAGGCGGTTGAGCGCGACGCCCATCTTTTCCTGGTCAGCCTTGGTCTTCGGTTCCACCGAAACCTCGATAACGGGCTCCGGAAACTCCATCCGCTCAAGGATGATCGGATTGGTCTGCGAGCACAAAGTATCGCCCGTCGTCGTGTCCTTCAGGCCCGCTAGCGCCACGATATCACCGGCATAGGCGACCTGAATATCCTCGCGGTCATTGGCATGCATCAGCAGCATGCGGCCGACCTTTTCCTTCTTGTCCTTGACCGAGTTGGTCACTGACGATGCCGTCTCCAGCTTGCCGGAATAAATACGGGCAAAGGTCAGCGTGCCGACGAATGGATCGTTCATGATCTTGAACGCCAATGCCGAGAACGGCGCATCGTCGGCTGCAGCACGGCTGTCAGGCGTCACGCCGTCAAGCTTGAGACCGTCGATGGCCGGCACGTCGAGCGGCGACGGCAGATAATCTACGACCGCGTCGAGCAACGGCTGGACACCCTTGTTCTTGAACGCCGAGCCGCACAGGACCGGCACGAATGAAGAGTTCAGCGTGCCCTTGCGGATCAGCGCCTTCAGATCGGCGACCGACGGCTCATTGCCTTCGAGATAGGCCTCCATCAGGTCGTCGTCCTGCTCGACCGCCATTTCGATCAGCTCGCTGCGATACTTGGCGGCCTTTTCGGCCATGTCTTCGGGGATCTCCCGATATTCGAACTTCGCGCCCAGGCTCTCTTCGAGCCAAATGATCGCGCGGTTCTCGACCAGATCGACCAGGCCCTTGAAGCCGCCCTCAATACCGATCGGAAGGTACAAAATGGCCGGACGCGCGCCGAGGCGCTCCACGATCGAATCGACACAGAAATAAAAGTCCGCCCCGGTGCGATCGAGCTTGTTGACGAAGCACATCCGCGGCACCTTGTACTTGTCAGCCTGGCGCCACACGGTTTCCGACTGCGGCTCGACTCCCGCAACGCCGTCGAAACAGGTGATCGCGCCGTCGAGCACGCGCAGCGAACGCTCAACTTCAATCGTGAAGTCAACGTGGCCGGGGGTGTCGATGATGTTGATGCGGTGATCGTTCCAGAAACACGTGGTCGCAGCCGACGTGATCGTGATCCCGCGCTCCTGCTCCTGCTCCATCCAGTCCATCGTGGCGGTTCCCTCATGGACCTCGCCAATCTTGTAGGACTTGCCGGTGTAATACAGGATACGCTCGGTCGTCGTCGTCTTACCGGCGTCGATATGCGCCATGATGCCGATATTGCGATATTTTTCGAGCGGATGGCTGCGGGCCATGATCGGTTCCTTGGAGTAGGGATTATCCGGGGGAATGTGGATAGGCCGGGGCTTTCACCCCGGCCGGTCCGATATAGGAAGTTTAGGCTTTCAGCGGAAGGCTATTGCCAACCGTTACCAGCGGTAATGCGAGAATGCGCGGTTTGCTTCGGCCATACGATGCGTGTCTTCACGCTTTTTGACGGCGTTGCCGCGGTTGTTTGCGGCATCCATCAGCTCACCGGAAAGCCGGCCAGCCATCGTATGCTCGCTGCGGGCGCGCGCGGCCGAGATCAGCCAGCGAATCGCCAATGCCTGCGACCGTTCAAAGCGCACCTCAACCGGCACCTGATAGGTCGCACCACCAACGCGGCGGCTGCGCACTTCGATGTTTGGCTTTACGTTGTTCAGCGCTTCATGAAACACCGCGAGCGGGTCTTTCTTCGCGCGGGTTTCAACGGTTTCAAGCGCACCGTACACAATACCTTCGGCGACGGACTTCTTGCCGTCCAGCATTACCGAATTCATGAACTTTGACAGCACCTCATCACCAAATTTGGGATCAGGCAGGATTTCCCGCTTTTCGGGGCGACGACGACGAGACATATTTTCTTCCTTTGCACTTCAGCCTTGATGACGGGACAAGCCCATCGGCTTACTTCGGACGCTTGGCGCCGTATTTGGAACGGGACTGACGACGATCCTTCACACCCTGTGTATCGAGCACGCCGCGCAGCACGTGGTAGCGGACGCCGGGCAAATCGCGAACGCGACCGCCGCGGATCAGCACAACCGAGTGCTCCTGCAGGTTATGCCCTTCACCAGGGATGTAGCTGATAACTTCGCGCTGGTTGGTCAGGCGAACCTTGGCAACCTTGCGCAATGCCGAGTTCGGCTTTTTCGGAGTCGTTGTATAAACGCGCGTGCAGACGCCCCGCTTCTGCGGGTTCTGATCCATCGCAGGGACCTTTGATTTGGCCTTCTGCGGATCGCGGCCCTTGCGGACCAGCTGGTTAATCGTTGGCATGAAGCCCTTCACCTTTTGTTACCGGCAAATTCCGGCGGTTACTTTGCTGAAAGCGGAAAAATACAAAGGGACCCCGGCGGCCATTCGGCCCCCCAGGCCCCTTGCGTTCAGCAATGTTCAGCTCTGCCCATTAGCGGGCGGCGTGCGGAAAAAACCACTACCAGTCCCGTTGATAAGCAGGCGGCGCTATACCCATGCGGGCAGGGGTGGTCAATGCCATGTTGCAGCCAATCTGGCCGCGCCAGTAAAAGTAACGAATATTGCCCAGATTTCCGCCGCTGATTTCGCATTCAGGCCGCTGGACTTAACCCGCCTTCAACCATCATGCGGGCATGGGGTAACAGATGATCCCCCTGCCCCTTCTTGTCGCTGCGCCAGCCCGCTCTCCATTGCCGCCCGTCCTTGTGACGCTGGCGGCGGCTGGAGCGCTGCACCTGGCATTCTGGCACATCGTGGCCGCGGACATGACAGCATATCTGCTGCCATGGTTTGACCATATCCGCCAGACCGGGCCGATCGCCGCCTTTGCCGCGCCCTTTTCAAATTACACCCCGCCCTATCTCTACTTGCTCGCGCTGTTCAGCCCGCTTGGGCCGTTTGTTCCGGCGGTGTCGCTTATCAAGCTCATTTCGGTCACGGGGACCGGCGCGCTGGCGCTGGCGGTGCGCCATTTGCTGATTCGGCTGGATGTCCCGCAGCCTGAACGCGGCGCAGCGTTGGTGTTTCTGCTGCCCAGCGTTGCCATTAACGCGTCGCTGCTGGGGCAGGCTGATATGTTCTGGGCGGCCCCATGCATTATGGCCCTGGCCGCGGCACTTGATCGTCGCCACGCGGTGATGCTGTTGTGGTGCGGTGTGGCGCTGTCATTCAAGGCGCAGTCAGTGCTGATCGCGCCATTCTTCATTGCCGTGCTGATCCACCGTCGCGTGCCGCTTCGGCTGTGGCCGCTTACGCCGCTTGCCACCGCAGCGATGATGATGCCCGCCATTTTAGCGGGATGGCCGCCGGGCGATCTGCTCGCAATCTATGCCCAGCAATCCACCACCTTTGCCGATCTGTCACGCAATGCGCCGAACATATGGTCGATCATTGATCTGCTGCCGCGCGGGGATGATATGCCGTTGCTGGGGCTGGCCTTTACCGCCGCTATTGGCGTGAGCGCGGCGTATATTGCGCGATTTTCTGCCCAGCCAATGCATGGCCGCGTGCTGATCGCTGCGGCGCTGCTGGCAATGCTGGTAACGGCAGGACTGTTGCCCAAAATGCATGAACGCTTTTTCTATCTTGCCGATATCGTCGCGCTGGTACTCGCCGTGGCGGCAGGCGATCGCAATAGCTGGCGCACCGCACTGATGGTGCAAACCGGATCGACGCTGGCGCTGTTTGCGTATCTGAGCGGCATTGAATCTGTCGCCGCGATCAGCGCGGTACCGATGCTGGTCGCGACCTGGCGCGTGGCGGTGCCATTGCTGCAACCGGCTGCAAACGACAATCCCCTTCTGGCACGCCCGGTTTGAGCGTTCTAATCTCCTAGCGTTCGATGATTCATGCTAGGGATCAACCCGAGTCGCTGGATCAGCTTCTTGATCGGTTTTTTGGGCGGGGTAATTATGAGCATGTTCGGTAACAACAAGTCGGGATCGTCGCGCGACACGGGCTCTTCCAGCCTGCCGCCCGCCCCCAGCCAACCTGCGGGCAAGCGCGGCATGTTCTCAGTGCTCGGGGCGGACGTCATCGTGACGGGTAATGTCACCGCAACTGCAGACCTGCACATTGATGGCCGCATTGACGGAGACGTGAACTGCGGCTCGCTGGTGCAAGGCGCGGAAAGCCGGATCGCAGGCAATGTTCGCGCCGAAAGCGCCCGGCTTGCCGGTGCCGTCGAGGGCACTGTTTCAGTTCGCCAGCTTACCGTGGAACGCGCTGCGCGGATCACCGGTGATGTGGAATATGAAAATATCGCGATCGAAAACGGGGCGAGCATTGATGGCCGCCTGAAGCATATCTCGCCTGAATCCGGCAAGAACTTCACGGCCCCGGCCAGCACGCTTTCTCCCGTTCGGGTGGCCGATTCGGTATTTTACACCGGGCAAGACGAAGCCGCCGCCTGATCGGCCTGGTTGTCGGCAAGCGTTGCGCGCATTTGCTGCGCACGGAAGGGCGCTTTCCCGGGGGGCTGGGAAAGCGCCTTTTTTGTTGCCCGCTTGCTGCGGGCAAAACCCCAGTTACTTGATCCGCACCCCGCCCTTGATCACTGCACTCGGCTTTTCGAGCAGGCGTACATTGGTGAGCGGATCGCCCGTCACCGCGACGATATCACCATAGCGGCCGACTGCCAGCGTGCCGACATCGGCGGCGCGCGACAGGGCTTCCGCCGCATTGCGCGTCGCAGCGCGGATCGCCTGGATTGGTGTCATGCCGTATTCGACCATCACTCGCAGCTGCCCGGCAGCCGAGCCATGCGGCATCACCCCGGCGTCCGATCCGAACACCATCTTCACACCAGCGGCATGCGCTTTGCGGAAATTGTCGCGCTGGATCTGCGCGATCTCGCGATCCTTACGCAGATTATCCTCCAGCACGCCGTTCTTGGCACCCTCGGCCTGGGTGTAATCGGTGTTGAAGATATCCATCGACAGCCAAGTACCGCGCTCCTTGGCGAGACGAATGCCCTCATCGTCGATCAGGCTGGCATGTTCGATCGTGTCGATCCCCGCGCGGATCGCCGCTTTAATCCCCGCACCACCATGCGCGTGTGCCGCCACCCGCAGCCCCCATAGATGCGCTTCCTCGGCAATCGCGCGCAGTTCGTCCTCGGACAATTGTTGCTGACCGGGTTCGGTGTTGCGCGAAAAGACACCGCCGGTCGCGCAGACCTTGATCACCTCGGCACCATATTTACGCTGTTCGCGCACGCGTGAACGCAGTTCCTGCGGGCCGTCGCCAACTGCCACACCCTTGGCCTTGTAGGACGGCGGCAGATAGGTGCTGTCGCAATGCCCGCCCGTCGCCCCCAGCGCGTGCGCCGCCGGCACGATCCGCGGGCCGACCATCAACCCCTCCTCGATCGCCTGCTTATACGCAACATCGGCATAGTTTTCCGACCCGACATTGCGCACGGTCGTGAACCCCGCCTCAAGCATCGCGCGCGCATTGGCGACACCCTGGACCGCCCAAAACGCATCGGTGAAGCGCAACCCCGAATAGCCGCCGTACAACGGGTTCGAATCAAGATGCACATGCATGTCGATCAAGCCGGGCAGAATCGTCTGACCGGCAAGGTCGATATGCTTGACGTCACTGCCCCATTTCACCGTGCGCGCATCGGCCACGCTGGTGATCCGGCCATCGGTGATGAACACCGCCGGATAATCGACCGTCTTGCCACTTGTCACATCGACCAGATGGTCCGCCGTGACGACAACGCTTTCGGCCAGCGCGGGAGCTGCGAGCAGAAACGCGGCACTCGCCGCGAGAACAGATTTCAACATTAGATCAAATCCTCAATAAACGCGGCATTGGCGGGCCACGAAATCCTCCCTCGGCAGTCCGTCGGTCGCCGTCAGCCGCTCAGCGGGCAGCTTCACGACCATCCCGCTCGCTGGCAAGCTGAAATCATAGACCGCGCCCTTCAGCTGGGCCATGCGCCCGCCGCAGACTTCGGCGCCGATCGCGCGAAAGCCGATCGCGATTCCTTCGCCCATGCTGCCGGTCCAGCGCCCGACCTGGACGATCACTTTGCCTGAGTGGAATTTGCCCGCGCGCGGCAAAACCTGCTCTATCCACTGGCGCACGATGCCAGTGTCGCGTTTCTCGGCGGGCAAGCTGTGAATCTGATAGTTGGCGGGCGCGCGGACGAACCAGCTCATCATCGCGCGCGCGACGCTGGTGTTGCCGCCGCTCGGCGTGTCGCTCACGTCGATGATGACCGTGGCCTTGGGCGCGGTCTTTGCCATCGCCGAATCGAACGCGGCGATCGTCGACTGGTTGCCCAGGCTGTTGTTGATCCTGATCCGGGTCGGCACCTTGCGCGCGCCCTCGATCACGCTCACCGGCGGCTGATCATGCTTGATCGTATAGCGGCTCGGTAGTGTCAGCGTGCGCGTGGCCCCGGCATGGGTGAAGGTCAGCACACGCGACCGATCGCGCCGCCCGGCGGCAAGCACCCGTGCGGCATAATCGGCGCGCTCGGGCGTTACTTCCAACCCGAGCGCTTCCCAGAAGCTCGCCACCGCCTGCGCGGTCGGCACGCCGTTGACCGCCGTCAGCTGTTCACCCACGCCGATCCCCGCTGCCGACGCTGGCGTGTCAGGCTTCACCGCGACGACGACATAGCCATCGCCCCGCCTCTCGATCCACAGATCGGCATAGGTCGGCACGATCGCCCAGCTGTCCTTGAACGACCCGCCTGTGATGGCGTGATGATCCGCCAGACTTGTGATCCGGTTCTCGGCATAATGGAGCAGGCTGTCGGCATCATGCACTGCCGTCCGTTCCGCCGCGAGCGCGGGGGAATCGGGCAGCACCCCGCCGGGCCAGTGATCGGTGTAAGCGTAGTTCTCGGCGATGATCCTATCGAGTGCCCGCGCGTCGGCGTTATAATCGATCGTCAGGGCTTCCGCCGTGCCGATCATCAGCACCAGCGACAGCGTGCTGATCATATATGCAACGCCCGCCCATAAGCGCCCAGCACGCTTTCGTGCATCATCTCACTGAGCGTCGGGTGCGGGAACACGCTTTCCATGAAATCCGCTTCGACCAGCTCTGCAGTTTTGCCAATCGTATAACCCTGAATCAGCTCAGTCACTTCCGCGCCGATCATGTGTGCGCCCAGCAATTCGCCGGTTTTGGCGTCGAACACGGTTTTTACAAAACCTTCGGCCTCGCCCAGCGCAATCGCCTTGCCGTTACCGATGAAGGGGAAGTTGCCAACCTTCACCTCATACCCCGCCGCCTTCGCTTTTGCCTCGGTCAGCCCCACGCTGGCGATTTGTGGGTGGCAGTAAGTGCAGCCGGGGATGTTCAGCGGGTCCATCGCGTGCGGGTGGTTGCCCGCAATCGCCTCTGCCGCGATCACACCTTCATGGCTTGCCTTGTGCGCGAGCCAGGGCGGCGCGGTGATGTCCCCAATCGCATACAGGCCGGGCACATTGGTGCGGCACATCGCATCGGTTTTCAGGAAACCCCGGTCGGTCGCAACGCCCAGCGCGTCCAGGCCGATATTTTCGGTGTTAGGGACGATGCCGATGGCGACGATGCAATGGCTGAACTCGCTGGTCGCAACTTTGCCGTCGCTCCCCTTGATGGCAGCGGTGACGCCAGTCGCGGTTGCCTTCAAGCTCTCAACGCCGGCACTGGTCATGATCGTCATGCCCTGCTTCTTCAGCGCCTTTTCCAGGAACGCAGAGACATCAGCGTCCTCCACCGGCACCACCCGGTCGAGCATCTCCACCACCGTCACCTCAGCACCCATATCATTATAGAAACTGGCGAATTCGATGCCAATCGCGCCGGAGCCGATGACCAGCAACTTGGTGGGCATTTCGGGCGGCACCATCGCATGGCGATAGGTCCAGATGCGCTCCCCGTCAGCAGGCGCAAACGGCAGGTCGCGCGCCCGTGCGCCAGTGGCGAGGATGATGTTTTTCCCGCTCAGCACGTCTGACTTGCCGTCTTTCGTCACGGTGATCTGGTTGGCAGCGGTCAGCGTGCCATCGCCCATGAACACAGTGATTTTGTTCTTCTTCATCAGGTGGGTGACGCCCTGATTGAGCTGTTTGGCCACCCCGCGAGACCGTTTTACCACCGCGGCGATATCCGCGCTGATCCCATCAGCAACCAGTCCGTAATCCTTGGCGTGCTGCATATAATGATAGATCTCGGCGGAGCGCAGCAGCGCCTTGGTCGGGATGCACCCCCAGTTCAGGCAAATGCCACCGAGCAGCTCACGCTCGACAATCGCGACCTTCAGGCCAAGCTGGCTCGCGCGGATGGCGGCGACATAGCCGCCCGGGCCGGATCCGAGAACGATGAGATCAAAAGGGTCAGCCACGCGAATCTCCTGGGGCGGGAGGAAAAAGGGAAAACAACAGCGTCAGACGAGAGGGCCATCAACCGGGCGGGGCCTGCCATCCGGCCCCATCGATACGAGCGTGAACTGGCCGCGCGCAGCGCGCTCGGTGTCGTCGCTGTGGCGATCACGCCGCCAGCATTCAACCGCAACCGTCATCGAAGTTCGCCCTGTAGCGACGATGTCGGCATAGAAGCTAACCTCATCACCAATCGTGACCGGCGCGGTAAAGCTGAACCCGTCGGCAGCGACGACGGGAGCCTGACCCCGGCAGCGCTGCGACGCGACCGATCCCGCCGCAAGCGCCATCTGCCCCATCAGCCAGCCGACGAAGATCGACCCATAAGGATTGGCATCCGCTGCCATCGCGGTAGAGCGGATCGCCGGTACGCGGTTGAAAGGCTGATCAGTCATTACTGTCGACGAGCGCCCAGCCCGATGTCGGTGCCAGTCCATGGCCAAACGCCTGCGCGATCCAAAGCCGCGCCATCCCTTCCAGTTCGCGTGACCAATCGAGAGGACCGGCATCGCGCGCATCGAAGCCGATATCGCGCAGCAGCTGCATCACCGTCGCTTTGGCCGCTGGATCGTCGGCCGCCACGAATTGCAGCGGCTTGATTGATTGCGCGCGGGCGTTCGCCATCACGGCTGAGCCGACCTGGTTCAGCGCCTTTACCACGATCGCATCGGTCTTGGCCTGCAGCAACCGGGCTGCCGATTGATCGGACGCAATGAGGGGCGCCAGGTTGTTCATAAAATCATAGGGGTTGATCGGATCGATCAGAATCTTGCCCGTGATCGGCCCCATCGCCGTCAGCGCGCCATCGACGGCGTCCCAACCGATCGCGAGGATGATGACGTCCGCCCAGGCAGCAGCATCGGCAGTTGAACGCCGCGCCACGCCGTCACTACCCGCATATTTTGGATCGTCGGGATTGCGCACGCCATAGACCACCTCGTGCCCCGCCGCGGCGATATTGGGGGCAATCGCCCCGCCCACGCGGCCCGTGCCGATCACTGCGATTTTCATGTGCCGAACTCCTGCCTATTTGGGGCGCGTTGCCTTCATCGAGTGTGCCTTTTCCGCCGCCGCATCGGACGCCCGATCGGCCATCCAGGCTTCGCGCATCTGGGGATATCCCATCCCGATAATGAACGCGATTGCGACATAATCGATGATCCAAATCTCGGCGCGCGCGAGCGGCACGGCCCAGGCAGCCCCCGTCGCCATCACGATTGAGGTCGCAATGCCAAGCGCGACATACATCAGCTCCGTGGCGAACCGCATCATTGTTCCTTACGCCAGCAGGCCGAGCGGATTTTCGATCAGCGCCTTCAGCGCCTGCATCAACTGCGCACCATCTGCGCCGTCAATCGCGCGGTGATCAAAACTGCCGGTAACCGACATAACCGTCGCAATGCCCAACGCGCCGTCGATCACATAAGGCCGCTGCTCACCCGCGCCGACCGCCAATATCATGCCCTGGGGCGGGTTAATAACGGCATCAAACGCCTTGATACCAAACATCCCCATGTTGGAAATGGACGCGGTGCCGCCCTGATATTCGGCGGGTTGCAGCTTGCCATCCTTCGCGCGAGCGGCGAGATCCTTCATCTCGGTGGCGATGGCCGACATGCTCTTGTTCGCTGCATCCTTGATGATCGGCGTGATCAGCCCACCGGGGATCGACACTGCCACCGCAATATCAGCGCGGGAGTAGCTAACCAGCTGATCGCCCAGAAAAGTGACATTGCACTTCGGCACCTGAATGAGCGCGGCACCCAGCGCCTTGATCAGAAGATCATTGACCGACAGCTTCACCCCACGCGGTTCCAGCGCCTTGTTCAGCTCACCGCGCAGTTTCAGCAGCGCATCCAGCCGGATGTCGACCGTCAAATAGATATGCGGGATCGTCGACTTCGCCTCGGTCAGCCGCCGGGCGATGGTTTTGCGCATGTTCGACAGCTTATCGATCTGGTGAGGGATGGTATCATCCCATGCAACCGGTGAAACCGCACGCGGGGCTTCAACTGATATCGGGGTTGATATCGCACCGGGTGCCGGGGCGGCAGCCGGTGCTGCGCCGGGCGCGGTTGCCCCTGCCCCTACTCCTGCCCCTGCGGCGTCGACATCCGCCTTGATGATCCGCCCATTGGGGCCGGTGCCGGTGAGCGTGGCAAGGTCAACGCTTTTTGCCGCGGCAATGCGCCGGGCCAGCGGGCTGGCCTTGATGCGGTCACCCGTCATGCCCGGTACAGCTGCGGCAGCCACCGGGGCGGCGGCCAGAGCTGGGGCTGGTGCTGGTGCTGGTGGTGCCGCTACGGCGACCATTGGTGTAGCCGACTTGGGCGCAACCCCCTTAGGGGCGGCAGCCTCGCCTTCCTGCATCAGGATGGCGATCACGGTGCCGACTTTCACGTTATCTGTACCCTCAGCGACCAAAATCTCTGAAATCACCCCTTCATCGACTGCTTCAAACTCCATCGTTGCCTTGTCGGTTTCGATTTCGGCCATCAGATCACCAGATGCCACGGTATCACCCGCTTTAATCAGCCATTTGGCCAGCGTGCCTTCTTCCATCGTTGGCGACAGGGCGGGCATTTTGATCTCGATCGGCATGAAAAGCGCGTCCTTGCACGAGTCCTGGGGGTGCGCGTTTCCTTCGACATCCTAGCCGCGCGGTCAAGTCCAACTGAAACACAAGCGTGACTTGCACAGCTTGCCTATCGGGCGCACCTATTCGACCAACGATAAATCAGGAGGGCGGCGATGCGGATCTATCTGGTGGTCATCGACGAAAGCCGGGAGGCGGAAACAGCGCTCCGGTTTGCCGCACGCCGTGCGGTGAAAACCGGCGGTGGGGTCGAGATTCTGGCGCTTGTTCCCCCCGCAGAATTTGTCCCCTGGGGCGGCGTGCAGGCAACAATTGAGGAGGAAGCGCGCCAACACGCCGAAGCGCTGGTCGCCGCTGCCGCTGGCACGTTGATTGCCGAATCCGGGTTGAAACCAATCATCACCGTGCGCCAGGGCGATGCCCATAAAATTATACGAGAGGTGATTGCGGGCAACGCCGAAATTGCCGCCCTTGTGCTCGCCGCCGCTGCCACCGGCGCGCCCGGCCCGTTGATCAGCCATTTCGCGGGATCAGAAGCAGGTGCGCTACCCATCCCGCTGATGATCATCCCAGGTGGCTTGAGCACCGAAGCGATCGACCGGTTGAGTTGACCCCGGCATTAAGGGCACTTGATCCGGCGCCCACCGCGCGCCACGATGCGGGAATGAACCAGAAATTGCTCGCCACCGCTGCGCTCACCCTTGCTATATGCACCCCCGCGCTTGCCGCCGATAAGCCCGATCCGGTTCGGTTGAAGGCAACGGTTGAAAAGCTCGTTTCGTTTGGCACGCGCAACACATTGTCGTCACCGACTGATCCGGTGCGCGGCATTGGCGCTGCGCGGGCTTGGGCGGCAGATGAGCTGGACAAGCTGGGGGAGGCTTGCCGATGTATGCAGGTGCAGCGCATCGGCCGCACCTTCACCGGGCCGCGCGCGCCCAACGGCGTTGAGGTGATCGACGTGCTGGGTGTGCAATGGGGGCGCGATAAGAACCGCGTCGTCATCGTCGGCGCGCATATCGACAGCCGGGGCAGCGACACGCTGGACGTTACCAAGGACGCCCCCGGCGCGAATGACGACGGATCAGGCGTCGCGCTGGTGATGGAGGCTGCGCGCATTCTGTCCAAGGAAAGCTTCGAGGCGACCATTGTCTATGCGATTTTCTCCGGTGAGGAGCAGGGGTTGTGGGGCGGCACATTGCTGGCCGAAACCGCAAAGGAACGCGGCTGGGAAGTCTCCGCGATGCTCAACAATGATATCGTCGGCAACACCATGGGCCAAAACGGCATCCGCGTCGCAGACCGGGTCCGCGTGTTTTCCGAAGGGATTCGCGCATCGGAGGAATTGAAGGATCAACTCGCCCGGCGCGGCAATGGCGGCGAGGATGATGGCCCCAGCCGCGCGCTGGCCAAGGCGATTGATGGCATTGCAGGCACTATCCCCGGCGGTCTGGACGTGTTCATGGATCGCCGCCCGGACCGGTTTGGGCGCGGCGGTGATCACGAGCCTTTCTTGAAGCTCGGCTATCCCGCTGTGCGCTTTTCCGTCGGCGCCGAAAACTGGACGCAGCAGCATCAGGATCTGCGCACCGAAAACGGCATCGTCTACGGCGACACCATCGACAAGATGGACTTCCCCTATCTGGCAAAGGTAACCGCGATCAACATCGCCGCCATCCGCCGCTTCGCCAGCGCCCCCGCTGCGCCAAAGACCGTCGCGATCAGCGGAGCAATTTCTTTCGATACCAAGGTTTCATGGCAAGCTGTGCCTGGCGCCACCGGCTACCGCGTGTACTGGCGCCGCACCGACACTGATCGCTGGACCGGAAAACGCGACGTGACCGACACGAATGTGACATTGGTCAACACGTCAATCGACGATCATTTGTTTGCGGTGGCGGCAATCAGCGCGTCAGGCGCCGAAAGCATCGCGACACTGGGGGCCGCGCCGCCGCGACAATAATCTCACCCGCCCCTCAGCCTGCGCAAGCCTCGATGACAAAAGCCCGGAAAAGTGGCTTTCGCGCAATCTAAGTTACGCCCTCACCGGCAGCAGTTGCACCCGCAACGCGGCTTGGGCTTCCACTTGCGCGCCGGCTTGCGGTACACGCGCCGGACGGGCGCGCGGTAGACGGTTTCCTCGATATATTCGGTCACTGTTGTGGTGATGACGGGGGCCTGTTGTACCGTAATCGTCGTCGTGACACCCCCTGGGTAGTAATAGCCGCTGCCTGCCGACCATGTCTGGGTATAGCCCTGCGGATACAGCGGCTGGATCACCGCGCCTGCCTGGACTGGCGGTTGCGGCAGATAGCGCCCACTTTGCCGCCCCTGCTGATAACCGCGCTGGCCGTTCACCTCGTAACTGCCCTGATACTCGCCCTGATAGCCCCCCTGATAGCCAATGCCCGGTGCGGCATAGGGAGCGCCGTAGCCGGGCTGATTATCGGCATAATAGCCGCCGTCGCCATACTCATCGGCGGCGTCGTCCCAGCCAATGCCCTGCACACTGTCGTAAACGCGGCCACCGCCGTCGATCAGGACGGCATCGTCATAGTAACGCGACCAGCGATAGCCGCGAGGCGGCGGGGCCAGCCCGTAATCTGCGAAATTGCCGATGAAAAAGCTGGGCGCGAACCAGTAGCGCGGCAGGGCAAAGCCACGCCCGGGGCGACGATAGGCGTTCCAACCGCCGGGTGCCTGCATGCCGCCAATCCACCGACCGCCAACGCGCCCGCCCCAACGTTGGCCCTGGATGCGCTGGCCCTGAATTCTTTGGCCCTGAAGTGATTGGCCCTGATTAGCTTGGACCTGAGTAGCTTGGACCTGCGTAGATTGGACCTGAGCAGGTTGGCCGCCGAGCACCATTGGCGGACCACCTTCTGGCCCCATTGGCGGTACCGCGATTTGCGGCGCGATCATGCGGCCCCGCTCGAGTCGCTGGGCATCGGCGGTGCCGACAAGCGACATCGCCAGAACGGCAAATGACGCGATTACGGGGGTGCGCATGGTTAACTCTCCAAAGGCCGTGCGAAGAGCGGTGGCAACGGCCAAATTCTTAACGTTGCTGTTACCATTTTTGGCGGATTTCAGCCACGGGAGAGCGAGTCCCACTTCGGGTCAGATGCCTTTGGTTTAGATACGGGCGGCAAGCATCCCGGCCAGCGCCTGTACCCCCACTGCATCAGCGGCATCGAACCGCCCGGCAATGGGGCTGTCGAGATCAAGCACCGCCAGCAGCACCCCGTCGCGCACGATCGGCACGACGAGTTCGGATCGGCTATCGGCATCGCAGGCGATATGACCGGGGAATTCATGGACATCGTCCACCACTTGCGTCGCGAGCGTTGCCGCCGCCGTGCCGCATACACCCTTACCCACCGCAATGCGGATACAGGCGGGCTTGCCCTGAAACGGTCCCAGCACGAGCTCACCCCCCACCAGCCGATAAAAACCCGCCCAGTTCAGATCGGGCAGATATTGCCACATCAGCGCCGCAGCATTGGCCATGTTGGCCACCGCATCGGGCTCATTGGCCGTCAGCGCATCAAGCGCCGATTCAAGATCGCGGTACAGCTCAGCCTTGGCGCTGGCATCGACGGTGAAGGCGTACATGGGCAATCTTTCGCGATTGGGGATGGGGTGAAGGTGCGGTGGAGTTGGTGATCCCCTGCTGCTTAAGCAAGGCAGCGAAACGATCCTGTGCCGTCCCACGCGTTCTCGTCCGCTCGGCATGTGGTCGGGTGCCAAAAAAAGGCGATAACCCATTCGGCAATTCCGCAACCACAAAAAAGCCCGCAGCTCCCTTCTCGGAAACTGCGGGCTTTTCCCCCGTTGTTGGTATTGCCCGCGTTACGCGACGGCGGCTTCTTGCACCTCGTCCGGCTCGCGCAGCACATAGCCGCGGCCCCAGACGGTTTCGATGTAATTGTCGCCTTCACACGCCATGCTCAATTTCTTGCGCAGCTTGCAGATGAAGACGTCGATAATCTTGAGTTCGGGTTCGTCCATGCCGCCATACAGGTGGTTCAGGAACATTTCCTTGGTCAGGGTGGTGCCCTTGCGCAAGCTAAGCAGCTCTAGCATCGCATATTCCTTGCCGGTCAGGTGGACGCGGGCACCATCGACTTCGACGGTCTTGGCATCCAGGTTGACGGCGAGTTTGCCCGTGCGGATCACCGACTGCGAATGGCCCTTGGACCGGCGGACGACCGCATGAATGCGGGCGGTAAGTTCTTCGCGGTGGAATGGCTTGGTGACGTAATCGTCAGCACCAAAGCCGAACGAGCGGACCTTTGAGTCCATTTCGTTAATGCCGGAAAGGATGAGTACGGGCGTCTGCACCCTGGCGACGCGGAGCTTTTTCAGCACGTCATAGCCGTGCATGTCGGGCAGGTTCAGGTCGAGCAGGATGATATCATAATCATACAGCTTGCCCAGATCGAGGCCCTCTTCGCCCAGGTCGGTGGTGTAAACGTTAAACCCTTCGGCCGACAGCATCAGCTCAATCGCCTTGGCGGTCGTGGGCTCGTCTTCGATCAGCAGTACGCGCATCTGGCAGTTCCCCTGTTCATTGCAGCCCCGGAACTTCCCCAATCGCCCGGCGCGTTCACGCACATTCCAATAACCTGATCAGTGATGAAGGTAAAAGGTTAATTTCAGATTAATCGGCCTGACTCCACGAGTCGCGGGGACTCTCATTGCGGTGCGCTAGCGCAAATCGGGCGCAACCTGTCGCTCAGGAAAGCGAGCAACGCCTCTACGCGAGCGGGACGCAAATTGCCGGGCGGGGTCATCAGGTGCAGCGCGACGGGCGGCGCGTGCCAATCAGCAAGGATAGCGACCAGCGTGCCCGCCTTCAGGTCAGTGCCGACAATGAAATCAGGCAGCAGCGCAATCCCCAGCCCCTGCCGCAGCGCCGGCATCAACGCATCGCCGCTATTGGCGCGAAACGGCCCGGCAGGGCGCACCGCAACCTCTGCGCCGCCCGGCCCGGTGAAGCGCCACGGGCCGGTGACATTGGTATATGCCAGGCATTGATGCTCGCCGAGTTGTGCCGGGTGCGTCGGGGCGCCGTGGCGCGCAAGATAGGCGGGTGCAGCAACGACATGCGCGGTCACCGGCCCCAACCGACGGGCGCGCAGCGAACTATCGGGCAGGTCAGCCACCCGAACCGCAATGTCATACCCTTCCGCCACGATATCGACCTTGGCGTCGGACAGGTGCAGATCGATCTCAATGCCGGGATGGGCGGCGATGAAATCGGCAATCGGGCCGGTCAGGTGCAGCAGCCCCAGTGCCATCGGGGCCGCAACCCGGATCAACCCGGTGGGCGCGGTGGCCGCGTCGCGTGCGGCTTCCTCCGCTGCATTGGCTTCCGCCAGCATGCGCGCGGCCCGCTCGGCAAGCGTTTTGCCATTCTCGGTCAGCGTCAGGCGTCGCGACGTGCGGTGGAACAGCGACTGACCAAGGTGAGTCTCCAATCGCGTTACCGCCTTCGACACCGTCGCCTTCGATACCCCGATGGCGTCGGCCGCGCCGCTGAACGATCGATGTTCGACGACGCTGGCAAAGATCGCCCAGGCTTCAAGATCGGGTAGCCGCATTTCGCCCTCCGTTTGACGATTAGATCTATTCAAGAAACAATCAGTTTCTATCGTTTCTATTTACGCGATCCGGTCAAGCCCTATCTTGGCCCCAACACAAAGGAGGTTCCCATGTTGACCAAAACACATATCGACCGGCGGCCTTTCGACAGCTTGGGCCATGCTGATCATGGCTGGCTGAATGCGCGCCATCATTTCTCGTTTTCGGAGTATCATGACCCTGACCGGATGGGCTGGGGCAGCATCCGGGTGTGGAATGATGATGAGATCGCGGCCAATGCCGGATTTCCGCCGCACCCGCACCGCGACATGGAGATCATCACCTATGTCCGTTCGGGCGCGATCACGCACCAGGATTCGCTGGGCAATACCGGGCGAACAGAAGCAGGCGATGTTCAGGTGATGAGCGCAGGCACGGGCGTTCGCCATTCGGAATTTAATCTGGAGCCTGAGACGACCACATTGTTCCAGATCTGGATTGAACCAAAGCGCCTGGGCGGATCGCCAAGCTGGGGTGCAAAGCCTTTCCCCAAGGATGATCGTTCTGGCAAATTCGTCACGCTGGCGAGCGGCTTTGCCGAGGATACGGACGCATTGCCGATCCGCGCCGATGCCAGATTGCTCGCCGCGACGGTGAAGGCGGGCGAGACGATCAGCTATACCCTGGCAAAGGGTCGCCATGGTTATCTGGTGCCCGCCACCGGTGCGATTGAAATTGACGGCGAACGGATAAATGCGCGCGACGGTGCTGCCATTGGCGGCGGCCAGACGTTGACGATCACCGCGCTGGAAGAATCCGAAATCGTTCTGGTCGATTCCGAATAACGCCACACCCAACCCCGCGCTTACCGATTCCGCGCCCTTTTTAAGGGTGCGGAAAAGGGGCGGGCATCGCCCCCCACCCCCCGTGCGGTGCCCGCCCCGAACGCCATTTCCCCAAGGAGACACATCATGTCGAAAGTCCTGGTCCTCTATTATTCGTCCTACGGCCATATCGAACAAATGGCGGATGCAGCCGCCGATGGCGCACGTTCTGCCGGCGCCAGCGTCGATATTCGCCGCGTGCCCGAAACCGTGCCGCAGGCTGTGGCACAGGCGGCGCATTTCAAAACGGAGAGTCCCCACCCGGTGATCGGATCGGTTGAAGAACTCGCCGCCTATGATGCCATCATCATCGGTGCACCAACCCGCTTTGGCCGGATGCCGGGGCAGATGGCCGCGTTTCTTGATCAAGCGGGCGGGCTGTGGTTTCGCGGCGCGCTGAACGGCAAGGTCGGCGGCGCCTTTACCTCCAGTGCAACCCAGCATGGTGGCCAGGAAGTGACGCTGTTTTCAATCATCACCAACCTGATGCATTTCGGCATGACGATTGTTGGGCTTGATTACGGCTTTCAGGCACAGATGGGTGTTGACGAGGTGAAGGGCGGATCGCCTTACGGTGCGACCACCATCGCCGATGGCGATGGCAGCCGCCAGCCAAGCGCGGCGGAACTGGACGGGGCCCGCTATCAGGGCCGCCGAATCGCCGAAGTGGCCGGCAAATTGGCGGTGTAAATCTCAGCGAGCGACGCTGCTTTCACGTTCATCCTTGTCGCAAAACCCCCGCGTCGAGCATCGTCGAGACACCCCCCGCAGTTCATGTGACACCCCCTCGACTTCGCTCGGCACAAACGGGCCAAGATTAACGGTTACGGATGTCGCCTACCTATTCCTGCAGCGGCGTTCCCGGTGGGAGCGCCGCTGGTCGCGGAACGATGGCAACGGCATCCACCTGCATCGGGCGGGCCGGATAGGCGGTGCGCGCGCGGGCAAAAATCGCGCGCGCAGGCCCGGCACCGGGCGCGGAGGCCGCCGTGCCCACCCACCGCCAATGCCATGGCTCCCACGTTACGCCCTGCGCATTGCCTGCGGGGAAGGACAGTTCAAACCCGTAATCGCTGGCATTGGCAAGCAACCAGCGCCCCGCCGGAGTGCGGGCAAAACAGGCATCGACATCGCCGCATCCCACCGAAGGGCGGGTGCCGAAATCAATCGCATAACCCGTCGCGTGTTCACTATAGCCCGGCGGGCCGACAAAGCGCGCACGTTCGACTGCGTCCCTACAGCGCTTTCTAGGCCCGATCTGGCTGCAAAACACACTGCGCTGGCGGTTGACGGTGCGATAACAGGATACCGCCCTGATCTGGCCGTTCAGGCCTGACGCGCTTGCGGCCGTCAGCATGCGCGACAAATCAGCGGCCACGGCCGGGCGCAGCAGGCACGGCGCGCCCAGCGCAAAACGGCCCGGCATGGGCACCAGTTCACTCGCGCTGGCCTGGCCGTACGGCAGATGGCCGAGCATCCGCCCGTCGGGGCCGGCGGCAACGCGTTGCCCAATGCACAGTTCATCGACTGCCGCCTGCGCAAGGGCAGGCGCCAGCACGATCGTCATCAAGGTGATGGCGGCGGCGTATTTCATTGTCTCTCCGGGGGAGGGTGTTGCGCTTTTTCTGGCACGCGGGCGCGGCGAGTGGCAAGGGCAGTTGATGATTACAGACCATGTTCTTTTTATCGACGGCGAAGCGATCGTGATTGACAAGCCCACCGGCCTGCCAGTCGATCCGCCGCGCGACGGCGCGCTCAGCCTGGAAAACCATCTGCAAAGCCTGACCTTCGGGTTCCAGCGCTGGCCACAGGCGGTGCACCGGCTCGACCGGGACACCAGTGGCTGCCTGCTGCTGTCGCGCAATCCCAAGGCGCATAAGCGGTTTCAGCGCGTGTTTGAGGCGGGGTTGGTGACAAAACATTACCTCGCCGTGCTCGACGGCATTCCCCAGGGCGACAGCGGAATGATCGACATCGCGCTCGACAAGATCAGCAGCGAAGAAGCAGGCTGGCGCATGATTGGCAGCCCGAAGGGCAAGCCATCGCGCACCCATTGGCGGCTGGTGCGCGTGGTGGGCACGCAATCGCTTGTCGAGTTTCGTCCCGAAACCGGGCGCACGCACCAAATCCGCGTCCATGCCGCTGAGGGGCTGGGCGCGCCTGTAGCGGGCGACCCCCTATATGGCGCGAAGGGGCCGCACGGCATGCTGCTCCACGCCGCAGGGCTGGTTGTGCCGCGTGAGGGCAAGCCCGATGTGATCGCCGAAGCGCCGTTGCCGGTGCGGTTTGTGGCGGCAGGTTTTGGGGCGGAGATCGACCCAGATACCGATGCCGATCCAGAAAATACCGCGGCAGGCTAATCAGTTACGCGGCCGCGCAGGGTCTTTATCGCGCCACGTTTCACCTTGCCCTCAACGCGCTTTGCCTTGGCGGCTTTTGATGGTTTGGTCGGGCGGCGCTTTTTGGGCACAATCGTCGCTTCGCCGATCAGCGCGATCAGCCGTTCGCGCACTTCCTGCCGGTTAAGTAATTGAGATCGCGCGCCTTCGCTGCGCAACACCAACACGCCCTCGCGCGTCATCCGGCTGCCGCCCAGCGCCGTCAACCGCGCTTTCACGGCTTGCGGCAGGCTGGGCGAATTTGCCACGTCGAACCGCAGCATGACCGCCGAATCGGTCGTGTTTACCGATTGCCCACCCGGCCCGGAGGACCGCGAAAAGCTTTCCTCCAGCTCTTCGCTGTCGATGCTGATCGATCGGGTTACAGGGATGCGGGGCATGGACAAGCGCGCCAATCGATCGTTCGTAGCTGCCCGATCATAGCCGTAAAACGCCCATTTCGGGTCGCAAAAGCGACGCTTTGGGCAGTTTTTGGTTCGCCATGGCCAGCATTTTCACCGTTTTTGCAGGATATGGTCGGGAAAATCACCAAAAATGGCAGCAATTGCCCGCCGCTATTTGGCCCCCGCGCTGCTCCACACTTTTTGCCCACCAATCCATGTCTCTGCCACCTTCGTCGCGCGCAGGTCGCTGGGGCTGGCGAGCAAGGGATCCCGGTCGACGATGATGAAATCGGCCCATTGGCCTGCGCCCAGCCGACCGAAATCCTTTTCGGCAAAACCAGCATAGGCCGCGTCCATCGTATAGGCGCGCCAAGCCTGTTCGCGGCTGACGCGTTCCTGCGGTTGCCAGCCGCCAAAGGGCTGGCCATCAGCGTCTGAGCGGGTGAACCCCGCCGCCCAGCCCGCGAAGGGATCAGGGCTTTCGACCGGATAATCGGTGCCAAACGCCAGCACCGCGCCGTCACGGATCATCGTCGCCCAGGCATAGGCCCCCGCCAGCCGGTTTGGCCCCAGCCGCGCCTCTGCCATGGTGCGGTCGCTGGTTTCGTGGACGGGCTGCATCGATGCGATAATGCCGTGCTTGCCGAATTTGGCGAGATCGGCGGGATCAACCACCTGGGCGTGCTCCACCCGCCAGCGCCGATCGCCCTTATAGGTTTCGGACAGGTCAGCGATGGCATCCACCACTTGCGCGTTCGCCTTGTCGCCAATCGCATGGACGGCGACCTGATACCCATCCATCGCCGCCCGGCTCATCAGGTTGCGCAACACATCATCGGCCAGAAAACCCGCACCCGACTGTCCCGGCGCATCAGCATAGGGCGCCTTTAGCCACGCCCCGCGCGATCCCAGCGCGCCATCGGAATACAGCTTCACCCCGGCCAGCTTCAGCCGACCATTGTAAAGCCACGTCGTTGGCCCGATGCCGCCGATGCGGATGGTATGCTCCACCCCCGCGCCGTAACTGATGATGCGTACCCGCAACGATCCGGCATCGCCCAAACGGCGATAGGCCATCCAGTCATCAACCGAGGTGCCCATATCGGCCGTGGCGGTAATGCCATAGCTGAGCAGCATTGCCTGCGCCTTCAGCACGGCTGTGCCGCGTTCCTTGGGCAGCGGCTTTGGCACGGCCTTCAGCACCAGGTCCTGCGCTGCATCGACGAACACGCCATTGGGCTCAGTGCCCGTTTTTTCGATGCGACCACCGGTGGGGGATAGGCTTTTGGCGGTGATGCCCGCTGCCTTCATCGCGGCGGTATTGGCCCAGCTGGCATGCCCATCAGCGCGCGACAGCCAGACGGGGCGATCGCCCACCACCAAGTCCAGATCAGCAGCGGTGGGGAAGCGGCCCAGCCCCCATTTTTCCTGATTCCAGCCGCCGCCCAGGATCCATTTCTTTTCAGGGTTCGCCGCGACATAGGCCGCGATCTTCCCCTTTGCCTCATCAAGCGAGCGCGTGTCCGACAGGTCAAGCTCCAGCGCGCGAAAGCCGAGCTCCACCACATGGCCATGCGCATCGACAAAGCCGGGCATCAGCACCTGGCCCTTCATGTCCGCGCGCCAATCAAGCTTGTCGGGGCGCTTCTCCCCCTGTTTCAACAGCCGGGCGACGTGACCGTCGGGCGTCATCACCAGCCCGGTAAAGCGGATGACGGTGCCATCGGCGTCGAGCGTGATGCCGTCGACATTATCGATCAACGCATCGGCATAAGCGGGGGTTGCCGCGCTCAGGCAGGCGGCAAGCATCAGGCGGGCGAACATGCTGGGTCTGGTCATGACGTGGTGATATGATCCCGCAGCGGATTTTGCGAGAGAGAAGAGATGATGCGTCGATCGATCGTTATCGTGGGCGCCATGCTGCGTTTTCGGTGAAGCGTTGAGGGGGCTCAGCTGGGGCTTCCATGTCGCTATCGCTGGGGGCAGCGCTGATATTGGGTTTTAAGCTGTATGGCGGCTTCTAATGTGGGAGACCGCAATAGGTGCCGCTGAAAGGCATTGCTGGCTTCCTCGCAAAGGAACGAGGATCGATTATTCGGCACCCAAGATAAAATAGAAAACGGGATGAATAATGTATTCTATTCCATCGACATAGCCTAAGCCAAACTGAATAGTGGAAGGTGTCGAGGAATGCAGATCCAGTTAAAGCAGATTTTTGGCAATTGGGATGACGGCTACGCACTGCACAAGCATACGTTGAATAGCGTCTATCTTGGCGATGACGCCAACGGACATCCTCAGTTCAATACTACCCGGTCGGAGCCTGGCGAGGCGTTGTATAAGCTTAAATATCGAGCGGACTGGTCACAAGTTGCGCCGATCGCGGCCGCCATCCACGCCAACCTCCTGCCTAGATTCCCTGAACTTGGGCTAATCATCCCCATGCCTGCGTCCAACGTCCGAGCGAGGCAGCCGGTAGAGGAAATTGCCAACGAACTGAGCCGTCTGGCCAATATCCCGGTATTCGCCAATATCATTGTAAAGGCTCCTGCACCCCAAGGAGCGCTGCAGCTCAAAAACCTGAATACCAAAGCCGAGAAAGTGGCTGCACTTGAGGGCCGTTTTACGATAAACCCAGCAATAACGAGCGAAGGTCGTTGGAACGCCTTGTTGCTGGACGATTTGTTTGACACCGGAGCGACGATGGAGGCCGTCTGCGCTGCGCTGCGAGCTTATCCGAAGATCGCCGGAGTGTTCGCCGCCGCCGTAACGTGGAAATAGAAATGACAACAGTCTTCATTGCAGGATCAATCTCCATCATGCACCTTCATGATAAGGTCAAGATGCGCATAGAAAACGTGATTGCCTCCGATTTTGATGTAGTAGTAGGCGATGCCGACGGAGCCGACACTTCGATTCAGGATTACTTACTTCAAAAGGGTGCAAAACACGTCACGGTTTATTGCAGCGGCGATCAGGCTAGAAATAACTTGGCGGACTGGCCGGTCAGAAACGTTTACCCTGACGCAGCGCGCGGCAGCCGTGCTTACTTTACTGCCAAAGATTTAGAGATGGCACGCGCCAGCGACTACGGACTAATGATTTGGGATTGTAAAAGCACAGGCACATTAAGCAATATCATCGAACTTCTTAAGTACGACAAAAAGTCTGTTGTCTTTGTGAATAAACATAAGGATTTTTTTAATGTCTCAGACTCACCCGGATTGGAAAGCTTGCTAACATTTATGTCAGATCATGCCCGGATAAAGGCAGAGGAAAAAATCAGTTTATCATCTCGCATTGCCTCGCTGAGGCAAAAACAATACGCCCTGCGCGTGTGATGTTTCAGAGCCTTGCGCAGTGCAACGATCGCCTGCTTGCCGTCACTGTTCTTTCTCGCGCCACGCCCTGCAACGACCGCTTCAGGGCGAGATGCGGACCTTCAGTATGGACTCGAATGAGGCGATTACAGGCTGTCCGGTCTTCTGCCCGATAGCTGCCATTCTTGCCTTCTCCCTAAAGGGAGAAGGATACCGCAGCTTGCCAGCTTGCTGGCTAGCGGAGGTTGGATGAGGGTTTCCGCGCCATCGTGAGGGCGATCCCCTCACCCAGCTCCGACTAGGGCCGCGCTGAAGGAGCGCGACCCAAGTCTGCGCAACCAGTCCGGGGTGATCAGCACCCCGTGCTGATCAGGCCATGCCGGGGGCATGGCCGACCCCGAACTCCCGACGGGAGAGGGATAACAGCAACGGCACCAGATGGGGCCATGCCCGACCAATCAACTCCCCAACCCAACGCCAACCGCACCAACCAAATTCGCCCTACCTCGGCATTCTCCGCACCAGCGAACTCGTATCCTGCCGGGCGCCGCCCATTTTCTGCACATCGGCGTAGAATTGGTCGACCATCGCCGCCACAGGCAGGCTTGCGCCATTTTTGCGCGCTTCATCGAGCGCCAGGCCCAAATCCTTGCGCATCCAATCCACCGCAAAGCCGAAATCGAACTGGTCATCGGCCATCGTCTGCCAGCGATTGACCATTTGCCAGCTTTGCGCCGCGCCGCCCGAAATCGCTTCGAACACGCGTGCCAGATCAAGGTCGCTCGCCTGCGCAAAGCGCAACGCCTCGCTTAAGCCCTGCAACACACCCGCAATCGCAATCTGGTTGACCATCTTGGTCTGCTGGCCCGCACCCGGCCCGCCGACATGGACGATGCGCAGCGCATAGGCCTTCATCAGCGGTTCCGCCGCCGCCATCGCTGCCGCAGAACCGCCACACATGATGGAAAGCTTGCCATTTTCCGCGCCCGCCTGGCCCCCCGATACCGGCGCATCCACCACCAGCGCGCGCGCCGCGGCCAGCCGCCGCGCAATATCTGCCGAAACCGTGGTGTGATCGATAAACACCGCATCATCGCGCATTGCGGCAAACGCGCCGTGGCTGCCCAATGTCACGTGCGCCAGATCATCATCATTGCCGACGCAGGCGATAACCGCGTCCTTGCCAGCCGCCGCCGCTGCCGGGGATTCAGCCACCGCGCCGCCATGCGCTGCCACCCAGGCCACTGCCTTGGCACGGGTGCGATTATAGACGGTCAGCTGGTGCCCCGCCATTGCCAAATGCCGGGCCATGGGGCCACCCATGACGCCGGTGCCGATGAATGCGATGTCTGCCATGGCCTAGCCGCATAAGGCGTGTTCCGTCGCTGCGCCAGATGGTCTAGGGGCCAAGGCTATGGCTATCGATACCGCCCCCGCATCCACGGCAGAATTGCCCGTTTCCATCGATGATATCCGCGCCGCGCATGCGCGCATTGCGCCCTCGATTGTGCGCACGCCCACGCTGATCAGCAAAACGCTGTCGGATATGACCGGCGCGACGGTGTATCTGAAGTTTGAAAATCTGCAGTTTACCGCGGCCTATAAAGAACGCGGTGCGCTGAATACGCTGATGCAGCTAAACCCCCAGGTGCTCGGCGTGATTGCAGCGTCGGCAGGCAACCACGCCCAGGGGCTGGCCTATCACGCGAACCGGCTGGGCATTCCGGTGACGATCGTGATGCCCACCACCACGCCCACGGTAAAGGTAACGCAGACCGAAGGGCACGGCGCGAATGTGATCCTGTTCGGCGAAACTTTTGATGCGGCCTATGCCCATGCCCGCCAATTGGAGGCCGAACGCGGGCTTACCTTTGTTCACCCGTTCGATGATCCACGCATCATTGCCGGCCAAGGCACCGTCGCGATTGAGATGCTGGAGGATGTGCCCGCCATCGACACGATTTTGACGCCGATTGGCGGCGGCGGGCTGATTTCGGGCATGGCGACCGTGGCGCGCGCCAGCGGCCGCGACATCGAGGTGATCGGCGTTGAGGCAGAGCTGTTCCCATCGATGTACAACCGCATCAATGGCACCGACATGCCCTGTGCAGGCGACACGCTGGCCGAGGGCATCGCGGTGAAGGAACCCGGCGCAATCACCGCGACGATGGTGGAGGCGCTGGTCGATGACATTTTGCTGGTGAGCGAGCGCAATCTGGAAAAGGCCGTCAGCCTGCTGCTGCAGATTGAAAAGACGGTGGTAGAGGGCGCGGGCGCGGCTGGGCTTGCCGCCCTTCTCCAGCATCCAGAACGATTTGCGGGCAAGACCGTGGGCATCACGCTGTGCGGCGGCAACATCGATACCCGGCTGCTCGCCAATGTGCTGCTGCGTGATCTGGCGCGATCAGGGCGGCTGGCGCGGTTGCGCGTGCGGTTGCAGGATCAGCCCGGCGCGCTGTTCAATCTGGTCCGCGTGTTTGATGCCGAACGGGTGAACATTATCGAAGTGTATCACCAGCGCGTTTTCACCACCTTGCCCGCCAAGGGGCTGATTACCGATATCGAATGCGAAACGCGCGACCGCGCGCACCTGGACCGCTTGATCGCCGCGATCCGGCTGGCGGGGTATGAAGCAAGCCTGGTCGAACTCGCCTGAGCAGAGTGACGTGAAGGGGCGACCTGACGAAACGAGTCACGCGTGCGACGATCCGAGTCGCGGCACCCTTTCGCCCGCGCTGCATTCCAGTAGGATGCCGCTACCATACCCCGGCGCGTCCAATTCAATCGTGCTTTCCCCGCGTTAACCTTCAATCATGGTAAAGCCGCTTTTCATCACGATGGCGGTTATTCATAAGGGGCGCATTCGGGGTGCCGGTTAGCGGCAATATTGGGAGGATCAGCGGCAGTGTCAGCGCCTTTTCGCTTTCCGCGATTCTTTGTCACCAGCCCGGCGCCGTGCCCCTATCTGCCTGACAGGCTTGAACGCAAAGTCTTCACCGAGCTGAACGGCCCGCATGCAGCGGAACTGAACGATGCGCTGGGTCGCATCGGGTTTCGCCGCAGCCAATCGGTTGCCTATCGCCCTAGCTGCGCGGGCTGCACCGCCTGTGTTTCGGTGCGCGTGGTCGCCAATGAATTCAAACCCAACGCCACCCAGCGCAAGCTGATCCGCCGCCATGCCGACCTGGACGTCAGCGCGTGCAAGCCCTGGGCCACCGATGAGCAATTCGATCTGCTTCGCCGTTACCTGGCAAATCGCCATCCCGGCGGCGGCATGGCCGGCATGGATGATGGCGATTATGCCGACATGGTCGAACAAAGCCCGGTCAACAGCTTTGTGGTTGAATATCGTGAGCCGGCCGTGAACGGGCGGGCGGGACGCCTGATTGGCGCATGCCTTACCGATCAACAGGCTGACGGGCTGTCGATGATCTACAGCTTTTTCGATTCGGCTGATGAAACCCGGCCCGGCCTGGGCAACCTGATTATCCTCGATCACATCCTGCGCGCCCGCGCGATTGGCCTGCCCTATGTCTATCTGGGTTATTGGGTGAAGGGATCAGAGCGGATGTCGTACAAAACGCGCTATCGTCCCATCGAAGTGCTTGGCCCATCGGGCTGGCGCGTGATGGCCAGCGAAGACATTGATACCGGGCGGCTGGCCGCACTGGCAGATGAACGCGCCTGAGCTTTCCGCATTCAAACCCGGTCAATTCAAATCCGCTCAACGGCCTAGCTGCCGATAGCTCCCTCAGGCGCTGCATTTCCTTCACCCAAGCGTGATCCCGCAACGGGGGCCGCGCCTGCGGCATCAAGGCCGATGGCGACGCGAACATAATCATGCGATCCCCGCTGGCCCGCGCAGGGATCGAACGCCACCCAGCCGACCCCGTCGACATAGGCTTCGGCCCAGTGATGCGGGCTGGTGCGGCGCTGGCCGTCAATAACCTGCAGGCGATAGCCCGACACATGCCGCGCAGGCACCGCCTGCGACCTCGCGCAGGCGATAAAGACATCCGCCATGTCGCACGCCGATGCCTGATCCTGGGCAAAGGCCTGAATGGCGCTACGCCCCGCCACCTGGCGATGCGCCGACTGCGCGAACCGATCACACACCGCGCGGCAAAGCGCCTGGAGGTGATCAACCGCCTGATTGCCACCCATCGCCGCCTGCGCGAAGCCCGCCATTGCCGGGTCAACCTGCGTCAGCGGTGTTGATCGCCGATATAAACCCGGCGCAAATCGCTCAATCGCCCCGCCGATGATCCCGGCATGCGGCGCCCTGAACACTTCGCCGACGACGCAAATCTCAATCGCGCTGATCGGCCCTTCGGCATAGAGCATCGTCACCCTGTTGCCGAAACCATCGCGGCTGATCTTCAGCCGGGCATCGCAATCAATATCAATCCGCCAGGCCGTGATCGTCTGATCATTGGTGTCGCTGGGCGTCATCCGCAGCATCTGCACCAGCCGGGTTTGCGGATTGGAAAAACGGTAGACGGTCCGGTGATCGATCGACAGCCTCATGATCGGTGGCTCATCCGACAAACCGGAATTGCCGCGCAATCGCGCCGCTGAGCACCGCGTTTTCGGCGTTGAAGTCCTTCAGATACTGGTGCAGCCCGCCCGCAATCACTTCCTTCGACGTGGTTTTCTGCATGCGGGAATAGCGCAGGCGCGCCATCCGGTCAGCCTCGCCCTGCAACCCGGTGCGTTTGGCCAGCAGGTTGAGGATCTCCACTGTTTCCTCCACCGCGCCTGCCAGCGACCGGGGCATTTCCTGCCGGCTGAGCAACAGATCAATGACATTGGCGGGCGTCAGCCCATCACTATACAGCCAGCGATAGGCGGTTACCGCCGACACCGTTTGCAAGATCGTCGTCCATTGATCGCGGTCGACCAGCCCGCCGACCGACTCTCCTTCGGGCAGCAGCAGGTGATATTTCACGTCGAGCAACCGCGCGGTGTTATCCGCCCGCTCGATCAACTGGCCGAGCCGGATGAACGCATTCGCTTGGTTGCGCAGCATCCGGTGGACCGCGCCCTCGAACCCCAATGTCTCCACCTTGACCGCCTCAACCAGGCTGAGCGTGGCCATGGCGCCGCCGGGGCTGGAGCGGTTGCCAAAGATCATCCAGGCCCGGTTGATCGACGTCCATGCGTCGCGGGTCAGCGCGGTGCGGACCGCCTTGGCGTTCATCCGCGCCATTTCCAGGCAGCGCATGATCGATCCGGGATGGCTGGTGTCCAGCGTCAGAAACCGCGCGACATGCGACTGGGTGATCGTCTGGCCCGTTTGCGCAAAAGCCTCGTCCGTTTCGGAAACCGCCAGCGCGCTGGCCCAGGCGGCTTCCCCCGCCGGGCGCGCCGACAGCGCATCCAGCCGCACCGTCGCCTCCACCAGCCGCGCAACGAAATCAGCCCGCTCGACATAGCGGCCCAACCAGTAAAGCGATGCGGCGGTGCGCGACAGCATCAGTTCTGCGCCTGTTGTTGCTGTTGCTGCTGCGCGGCGGTTGCGCTTGCGGGCGGCCCAGCGTCGCCATTGTCGAGCAGCACAAAACTGTCCTTCGTGCCGCCGCCCTGGCTGGAATTCACCACCAGCGACCCCGCCTTCAGCGCCACCCGCGTCAGCCCGCCGGGCACCACCTGCACCCCCTTTGATCCCGTCAGCACGAACGGGCGGAAATCGACATGGCGCGGCGACAGGCCATCATCGGCCAGCGTCGGCACGGTCGACAGCGCCAGCGTGGGCTGTGCGATATACCGCTGCGGCTCTGCAATCAGCGCGGCGCGAAACGCCTCAATCTCCGCCTTGGTCGCGGTGGGGCCGACGAGCATCCCGTAACCGCCAGACCCGTCCACCAGCTTCACGACCAGATCAGCCAGATTATCGAGCACATATTTCAGCGCCTGCGGTTCGCGGCAGCGATAGGTTTCGACATTGGGCAGCTTTGCCTCACCGCCCGAATAGAAGCGCACGATTTCCGGCATATAGCTATAAATCGCCTTGTCATCGGCAATGCCATTGCCCGGCGCGTTGATGATGGCGACATTGCCAGCTGCATAGGCCGCGATCAGCCCCGGCACACCCAGCATCGAATCAGCGCGGAATACCAAAGGATCAAGGTAATCATCATCGATCCGCCGATAAATCACATCGACGCGCACGCGACCGGATATCGTCCGCATCCACACGACATCATTGTCGACCACCAGATCAGCGGCCTCCACCAGTTCCACGCCCATGCTGTCCGCCAGGAAGCTGTGTTCGTAATAGGCCGAGTTGAAATGGCCGGGCGTCAGCACGACGCAGACCGGGTTGTTGCCCGCCCCCAGCGGCGTCACCGATCGCATCGTTTCCAGCAATTTATCGGGATAGCTGTCCACCGCGGCGACGCGCAGCGACCGGAATAATTCCGGGCACAGCCGCAACATCGCCTCGCGATTTTCGAGCATGTACGACACGCCGGAGGGGGTGCGGGCGTTATCCTCCAGCACATAAAAATCGTTCGGTCCGGTGCGAACCAGATCAATGCCGCAGATATGCGCCCACACCCCGTGCGGCGGCTTGATGCCGGCAATTTCGGGGCGGAATTGCGCGTTGCCATAAATCAGGTCGGGCGGGATAACGCCCTCGGCCAGAATGCGCCGCTCACCGTAAATGTCGTTGAGAAACGCGTTGATCGCCTCCACCCGCTGAACCAGCCCCGCCGACAGCCGCGCCCATTCATCAGCCAGGAAAACGCGCGGCACGATATCAAACGGAATAATCCGCTCCCCAGCGTCACTGTCGCCATACACCGCAAAGGTGATGCCGAGCTGACGAAACGTGGTTTCGGCGGCGTGCTGGCGACGGCGTAGATCGGCCGCAGAGGTGTCCGCCAGCCAGCTGCCAAGCGCGGCGAGTTCCGGCCGGGCAACCTGCGCCGCGCCATCCCCCCAAATCTCGTCAAACGCGCGTTTCAACGCCATTAAATTGGCTAACCCCCGGCAACATTGCGGCTGCCATGCTGCAACGCCTTGTTGCGATGCACAAGGGGGTGGCTAACTGACCGCAAATTACCCCATTGTCGGGATGACGAATGCATTCCCGCCGTCGGGCGATCCATCAGGCCAGCGTTGGGTAATCGTTTTGATCTTGGTCCAGAACTTGATGCCTTCGGGGCCGTGCTGGTTGGTGTCACCAAAGGCGCTGCGCTTCCACCCGCCAAAGGTGTGGTACGCGACGGGCACCGGGATTGGCACGTTAATGCCGACCATGCCGACATTGACGCGGGCCGCAAATTCACGCGCGGCATGACCGTTGCGGGTGAAGATCGCGACGCCGTTGCCATATTGGTGCTGCGAGGGGAGAGAAACGGCTTCCTCGAAATCTGCCGCGCGCACAATTTGCAGCACGGGGCCGAAGATTTCTTCCTTATAGCTTTCCATGGTCGGCTTGACGTGATCGAACAGCGACGGCCCGATGAAAAAGCCCTTTTCATGGCCCTGCAACACGAAACCGCGCCCGTCGACGACAAGTTCTGCGCCTTCATCCACGCCTGTTTGAATCCAGTTTTCCACGCGGGCACGGTGGGCGGCGTTTACGACAGGGCCGTAATCTGCATCCTTGTCGCTCGACACGCCGATCCGCAGCTTGGCGATGGCGGGCAACAGCTTTTCGCGCAGGGCAATGGCGGTCTTGTCGCCCACCGGCACCACCACGGGCAGCGCCATGCAGCGTTCCCCCGCTGAACCAAATGCCGCGCCGGACAGTTCAGCCACCACCTGATCCAGATCGGCATCCGGCATGACGACGCCGTGGTTTTTGGCCCCGCCCATCGCCTGCACGCGCTTGCCCGCCGCCACGCCCTGGCGGTACACATAATGCGCAATATCCGACGATCCGACAAAGCTGACCGCGCTGATCGCGGGATGATCAAGGATGGCGTCGACCATTTCCTTGTCGCCGTTCACCACCTGCAAAATGCCCGCGGGGGCCCCTGCCTCCTCCATCAACTGGGCAAGCCGCACGGGGACGCTGGGGTCGCGCTCCGACGGTTTCAGAATAAACGCATTACCGCACGCAATCGCAACGCCGAACATCCACATCGGGATCATCGCGGGGAAATTAAACGGGGTAATCCCCGCGCCAATCCCCAGCGGCAGCCGCATCGAATAAACATCAATGCCCGGGCCCGCCCCTTGGGTATATTCGCCCTTCAGCAGATGCGGCACGCCGCAGGCGAATTCGATCACGTCCAACCCGCGCTGCACATCGCCGCGCGCGTCCGCCACCACCTTGCCATGTTCAGCGGAAAGCAGCCGGGCGAGTTCATCGATATTGGCTTCCACCAGCCGCTTGAATTCAAACATCACCCGCGCCCGGCGCTGCGGGTTGGTGGCCGCCCAGCCCGGCTGCACCGCCTGCGCCGCCGCAATTGCCCGGTCGAGATCGGCCTTTGTGCCCAGCGGCACCCGCGCCTGCACCTCCCCCGAATTGGGGTCGAACACATCGCCAAAGCGGGTGGCGGCCACACCGGCAGGCCCGGCGATGTGATGATCGATGATGCGCATTGCAGCTCTCCTGGGGATTTTACCAAGCCCTTTGGCATAGCCGTGCGCGTCTGTCAGCGCCCCGATGCCCGGCAATGGCGATTCATCCGGTCAGCGCGACTTGGGGTGTAGACTGATAAAAACCGGCCTGTCAGCTTTCGCCTAAGTTGTGGTCGTCGCTAAAACTCGGAAGCGTTCAGCCCGAAGCGGCGGCCCAGATCGGCAATCTTCGGCACAAGATCAAATCTGACCGCGTGCGTGTAATTGATGACGGCGCATCGTGGATATTGCTCGAAAACAAATGGTCGGTTGTCTTCATCAACGCCAAAAATCTCGTCCACGGCGGCTCGAAATGCCAATATGTCGGCATCTCCAATCGCAGCGTGATCGCCCGTTCTCGCGAACTGGGCTGTTATGTCCGCGAACTTAACACCCTTCTTCTTGCGTTTTGCCGGCGTCGCATAGTCGTCCGACCAGTGCCATAGGAGCAAGTTGAACGTCATCGCCGGTCCTCCTTGAGCGAGATAGCATAGGGCCGGAACGTCTGCTTGCCACCAGTTTCTGTCGACAAGTCCTCGTGCCAATTACGGTCGTTTGTGGGTTCGCTACCTAATGCGCTTCGGCCATGTCCACCGCGCGGTTTGGCCGGGGTGCAAGCCATACAAAGGCAGCGGCAATCATGAAGACGATAAAGGCATAGATAAACACATGCGTCGCGCCGACCGTGGCGGACTGGGCATCGACCAGCCGATCAATCACCCCTTGTGACTGGAGCGGGGTGAAGCCGCGTGCTTCCAGCGCGTCGATGGTCGGTTGAACCCCGTTCAGGCTGGGCACCATATCCGAACGGCTGACGCGTGAGGCGCCCTCCCACGCGGTGGTCGCCATTGCCGTGCCGATTGCACCGCACAGCGTGCGAACAAAGCTCATAATGCCGGCCGCCGATGTCGTCTCGCTGGGCTTAACCGATGCCAGCGCAATCGCTGTCAGCCCGATGAAGAAAAACGGCATGCCAAATCCCTGCAGCAATTGCGGCATTGCCAGCTGCCAGAAATCGGATTCGGTGCTCCAGTTTGCGCGCAGCAGCGACATCACGCCCAGCCACATGATGCCGCCAAACACGGTAATCCGGGCATCCACCTTGCTGAGCATCTGGGCGGCGACGGGCGACATCAGCACGGCGAACACCCCGACAAACGCCGTCGCATAGCCCGCCTGGGTCGCAGTGTAGCCAACCACTTGTTGCAGCCACAGCGGCGTCAGCACGACCGACGCGAAAAACGCCCCAAAGCCCAGCGCCACCGCAATCGTGCCCGCGGTAAACCCGCGATACCGGAAGATGCGGATATCCACGATCGGGTTTTCCTCCCCCAATTCCCAGATAATGAATGCGGGCAGGCCAACCGCCGCGATCACCGCCATGGCGGTGACAAATGGTGATGCGAACCAGTCATTTTCCCGCCCGGTATCCAGCATCAGCTGAAACGCGCCGACCCATACGACCAGCAGGATCAGGCCAATAACATCGATGGGTGCCTTGGCGACCGGCGTTTCAAACGGGGTTACCAGCCGCCCGACAGCAAAGATGCAGATCAAAACGATCGGCAGGTTGATGAAGAAAATCCACGGCCAGGTCCAGTTATCGCTGATATAACCCCCCAGAATTGGCCCGGCGATCGGCGCGCACACCGTGGTCATCGCCCATAGCCCTAGCGCCGCGCCGCGCAGGTGCGGGGGGAAGACGCGCATCAGCAGCGCCTGCGACAGCGGCATTAGTGGCCCGCCCGACAGGCCCTGAAAAATCCGGAAAACGACCAGCGCCTCCAAACTGCCAGAGACGCCGCACAGAAACGAAAAAACCGCAAAGCCAACCAGCGAGTATAAAAACCAGCGCACCGTGCCGAACCGCGCCGCCAGCCAGCCGGATAGCGGCACGCTGATCGCATCGGCAACGGCGTAGGACGTGATCGCCCAGGTGCCCTGCGACGGGGATATCGCCAGCCCGCCCGCGATATGCGGCACCGACACATTGGCAATGGTGGTATCCAGCACCACGACAAAATTGGCGAGCGCCAGCACAAACCCGGCGAGCACCAGCTTGCCGCCGGTCAGCGGCGCCGGTTCAGCGCGGTGCGGCGCTGCGGATGCTGTGGCCGGGGCGGCTACACTTGCCACGATTACTGGCCGCGCGTGTCGATAATGGCGTCCATAGACAGGCCAACCCGCAACGGGTGCGCCCGCACTTCGGCTGGGTCCAGCGCGATGCGCACGGGAAGCCGCTGCACCACCTTCACCCAGTTGCCGGTCGCATTCTGGGCTGGGATCAACGAAAATGCAGCGCCGGTGCCGCCGGCAAAACCAACGACCTTGCCGTGGTAAACCACCCCGCTGCCATAAAAGTCAGACGTTAATTCCACCGGCATGCCAATGCGCACGCCGCGCAACTGGCTTTCCTTGAAATTGGCGTCGACATAGGCGGTGGCGATCGGCACCAACGTCATGATCGGGGTGCCGGCCTGAATGCGCTGGCCGATCTGCACTTGCCGGTTCGTGACAATCCCATCGACCGGCGCACGAATGACGGTGCGGGCAAGGCCCAGCTTTGCCGCCGCCAGCCGGGCGCGCGCCGCTGCCACATCAGGCGCAGAATAGATGGTGGTGCCGCGCACTACGGCTTCGCTGGCCGCAACGTCGCTGGTTGCCGCGCTGCTGGTTGCCTGTGCCGCATCCAGCCCGGCGCTGGCCAGTTGGCGGGCGGCGGTGGCGCTGGCGAAGGCTGCTTCGGCAGTGGACAGTTCCTCGCCCGAAACAGCACCCGATGCCGCAAGTTCCTTGCGCCGGGCCAGATCAAGCCGCGCACGGGTGAGCATCGCATCCGCCTCTGCCACGCGCGCGCGGGCCTGGGCGATATCGGCATCCCGCGAGACCAGTTTGGCGCGGGCAGACCCGACCTGCGCGCTCGCCTGCCCGAAACGCTGCTGCGCCTGGAACAGCGCCGCTTCGGCGGTCGCCACATCGACCTGCGCATCGGCGGGATCAAGAATGACGAGAATATCGCCGCGCTTTACCGATTGTGTGCCGCCAACGCGCACTTCCTGAACAGCGCCCGAGACCAACGCCGTCACCTGTGCGGTATCGGCACCGACATAGGCGTTGTCGGTCTGCACCCGCCCGGCCTGGGTCAGATAATACCACAGCGCAAAGATTGCAGCGGCAGCCAGCACCGACACACCCAAAATCCGCAGCAATCGCGCGCGTTTGCCATTGCTGACCACAGCGGCGGGGGCGTCAACAGGCATGTCTTGCGGGGAAGCGTCGGCCATTACTTGGCTCCTGCATCAATAGGGGTGGAACGATAGCCGCCGCCAAGCGCGCGGATCAGGATGATATCAAGCGCTGTCCGGCGTGCATCCAGATCAGCCGCCGCACGGCGCACCGCCAGCAAGCCATCTGCCGTCGCCAGCACCGATAATTCATTGGAAAGCCCGCCGCGATAGCGCAGCAGGGCGATACGACTGCCCTCTTCGGCAGAAACCAGCGCTGCGTTGAGCTGGGCCAGCCGGATATCAGCGGCGTTGCGGGTAGCCAACGCATCCGCCACATCGCGCAGCGCGGCCACCAATGTGCCGTCATAGCGGGCAACAGCCGCGTCATAATCAGCGCGCGCACCGCGATACCGCCCTTGAACCCGGCCAGCATCAAACACCGGCAGGCTTACCGCGAGCCCGCCATTGCCATAGCCAGAATTGCTCGTCAGCAATCGCCCCACGCCCAGCGACTGGACACCGGCGAGTACCGACAGGTTGACGTTGGGATAAAAATCAGCGCGCGCAACCTTTACTCGCGCCGACGCCGCCTCTGCGCGCAATTTGGCTGCGACAATATCAGGCCGACGCCCCACCAGCGCAATCGATGCATCACTGGGGATGCCCAGGGGTACCGGTTTCAACGCCGGGCGCGCGATGCTCAGCCCGCGATCCGGCCCGGCCCCCAGCAGTGCTGCAATCCGGTTGCGGGTCAGCACCATCGCCTCGTCAATCGCCAGCACATCGGCGCGCGCTTGCGGCAAGCGCGTTTCGGCCTGGGCCATGCTGCCGCGATTATCGAGGCCCACCGAAACCCGGTCCGCCGTCAGCTTGGCGATCTGTTCGCGCACTTTCACCGCATCCAGCGCCACGTCACGCTGGATGTAATATAGCGCCAGATCGGCATAGGCCGCCGCGATGCTGGTGGTCAGCAACAGCCGTGCTTGCGCCGCATCAACCAGCGCCGCCGCTGCTTCGCCGCGCGCCGCGCGCAGGGCGGCGCGGTTTTTGCCCCATAGATCGGGGTTGAACGACAGCATAGCGGTCAACCGGCCAGTATCGAGCACGCCATCGGGCACAAATTGCGGGGGTGGCCCCAGATTTTGGCTTTGCTGCGTTCCGCCAACCGATCCATCGACGGCAAGGCTGGGCCCAATCGCTGCGCGCGCCTGTTGCGACAAGGCTTCTGCCGCGCGCACCCGCGCCGCTGCTGCCACGACATCGGGCGATCCGTTCAATCCTTCGGTAATCAGCGCATCAAGCGCCGGATCGCCCAGCCCTTTCCACCATTCATCGCTTGGCCAGGCCGCAGCCGGACCCGTCAGCGATTGCTGCGCGGCCAGCGACGCCACATCACGCGGCGGTGCAACCTCCCCCAGCCGTGGCATGGGCGCGCAAGCCGTGGTGGCCAGCAGGGCAAGAAGGACGAATTGACGATTCATGATGGCAACCATACTATGTGGTATCATGGCCCTTTCGCGAAAGTCGTTTCAGTTGTCAATCGAAACGATACCAGGCGGTACAAATTCTTCAGCCCGTGACGCGCGGCGTGATCTGATCATCGCCACCGCGCGCGCTGCTTTCTTCACGCATGGCTATGCCGGCACGGCCATGTCGGCGATTGCGGCGCAGGTTGGCGGTTCCAAAACGACGCTGTGGCGCCATTTTCCGTCAAAACAGGATTTATTTGTCGCGGTGATCGATGATCTGGTCGGGCGGTACGGCCAGGCACTGACGATGCCGCTGGAGCCTGGCGAGCCACTGGAGCCAGCCCTGCGGCGCTTTGCAGAAGCGCTGATGGGCACGATCCTGTCGGCCCCGATTGTCGCCCTGCACCGTGTCGTCACCGGTGAAGCCGCGCGTTTTCCCGAACTGGGGGCCCTGTTTCATGAACGCGGGCCAAAGCGCGGCAAGGAACGGCTCGCCCGGTTTCTGGAAGCGGCGATGGCGCATGGCCATATCCGGCGCGGTGACCCGATGATCGCCGCACGGCAATTTGCCGGGCTGTGCCAATCAGGCGTGTTCCAGGATAGCGTGTTCGGCGTGGCCGGGCCGATCAATCCCGACGATGTCCGCCGCGATATCGATGCGGCAATTGATACGTTCTTGCGGGGCTGGCGGCCGGCATAAGCCCGACGTCGGCGCGATTTTTTATGCCCTGAATAAACGCCACGGGTGGGCCAATGCGGCGGCTTTCCCATTCCGGGATGAAATTGCGCCGGGCAGTGCCGCCGGTTCCGGCTAGGGTAAAAACAGCTTAAAGACGGCACTCCGCCTATTGTGGCCCTGATCATCACGGAAATTCAGCTTGAGCGGTATGATGTGATTGGGAGGCAGGTCTTTTTTGACGCGAGCGGCGCGCGAACCCGGTGGACGAATCGGGTGTTCGGGCTGGGGTATCTGATTCTGTTTTTAATGGGCTGTGTGTTTGCAGCGACGATTTATTATCTGCCCCGGCCTGATCCGGTAAAATTCTGGACCGATAAAACCCGATTACGCGCGCCGCAAAAGCCATTGGTTGGCAATCGCGCATCCTTTACCGGTGGTGCGCCTTTTTCCGCTCCGTGGCCAATGATCGCGGGCAATGCGACCCGAACGATCCGGCCCATCATGGTCGGCTTTTATGCGCCCTGGGATGACAATAGCCCCGCTTCACTGCGCAAACATATCGGCCAGCTTGATTGGCTGATTGCCAGTATAGTGTCCGTTTCCGGGCCGGATCATGCGGTGGAGGTGACGCCCGATGAACGGCTGGATGCAGCGCTCGCCCAAGCCAAAGCGCGAATTGCCGTGTTTCCGATGATCCAAAATGGCATCGAGGAAGATTGGGACGGTGAGGGCGCCGCCAAATTGCTGGCCGATCCAGCGGCGCGCGCTGTGCTGCTGGACCGGATTGAACGCATTGTGGCGATGCGTGCAGCGCCGGGCATGGCATTTGATTTTGAAGATTTACCAGCGCCCGCCCGGGTGGATTATCTGCGCCTGATCACCGAAGCGCATGCGCGATTTGCGGCGCGGCGCTGGCAGGTGATCGTTACCCTGCCCGCTGACAGTTCCGACTGGCAGATTGCCGCTTTTGCCGCCGCAGCGGACAAGGTTGTTTTCAAGGGGTTCGGCGAACACGGGCCTGCGGGCGGGGCTGAGAACGGGGCTGAGAGCGGGGCTGGCCCCATTGCCGGCCAGCGCTGGTTTGCAGACCGGCTGGCGCGTGTAACGGCGGTAATGGGCAGCGAAAAGCTGATCGTCGCCATTGGCAATTTTGCCTATGATTGGCCGGCCGATCGCGAGGCGCTGCCAATATCGGTGGAAGAAGCCTGGCTGACCGCGCGCGAAAGTGGCGCGCCCATCCGCTTTGACCAGGCCAGCGGCAATCCCACCTTCGACTATGAAGACGGTACCGAGGTGCACAAGGTATGGCTGCTCGATGCGGCAACGGGGTGGAACCAGTTGCGCATGGCCTATGCTTCGGGCGCGGCAGGCCTCGCGATCTGGCGGCTGGGCACCGAAGACAGCAGCTTATGGGCCGCGCTGAAGGGCGTTGAAAGCGCAACCCCGCCCAATATTGCCCTGCTACAATCAAATTCGAACGTCGATGTGGAGGGCAGCGGCGAAATTCTGCGGATTTCTGCGGTGCCAACCGATGGCAGGCGCAGGATTGTGACCAACGATCAGGGCATGATCACCGGCGAAGAATTTATCAGATTGCCAACGCCCTTTGTCGTCAGCCGAACCGGATATCGCCCAAAAACCGTCGCGCTGACCTTTGATGATGGCCCCGACCCCAACTGGACCCCGAAGATTCTGGCGATTTTGCGCCAGAAGCGCGTGCCCGCGACCTTTTTCATCATTGGCAGGAATGCGATTGCCAATCGATCACTGCTGAACCAGATCATCGATGAGGGCCATGAACTGGGCAATCACACCTTCACCCACCCCAATCTGGCGATTGTCCCCGATCAGCAGGCGATGCTTGAACTCAACGCCAACCAACGCCTTGTCCAGGCATATACCGGACGGTCGATGCGGTTGTTTCGCGCGCCCTATTTCGCCGATGCCGAAGCAAGCACAGCCGATGAACTTCGCGCAGCGCTGATCGCGCAGGAGAACGGCTATATCAATGTTGGCCTTCACGTCGATCCGCAAGACTGGGACGGCAAAGATGCGCCCGCGATTGCGGAATCGGTGCTGGCACAAGTGGCAGGCGAGAGTAGCGACGAAACCCGGCAGATCGTGTTGCTGCACGACGGCGGCGGAAACCGAAGCCAGACCGTCGCCGCCCTGCCCCTGATCATCGATGAACTGCGCGCCCGTGGCTATCAGCTCACCAGCATTTCCGCGCTTACCGGCCTGAACCGCGCGGTGACGATGCCGATCGTCGCTGGCACCGAATTGTTCGCCACCGGGGCCGATCTGGGGTTGTTTTTGTTGCTGGACGCCGCCGGGCAGGTTTTGAAAATGCTGTTTTATGCAGCGATCGTGGCCGGGCTGATCCGCGCCGTGCTGATGACGGGGATTGCCCTATTTTCCAACGCCATGAACGGCCGCCGCGAAAAGCCTGCCATCAATCCCGATTTGCTGGTTTCCGTGCTTATCCCCGCCTATAATGAGGAGCGGGTGATCGAATCCACCATCCGGCAGGTGCTGGCCAGCCGCAACGCGCGGATTGAGATTATCGTGATCGACGATGGATCACGCGATGCGACAGCGGCGGTAGTGACGGCAGCTTTTGGCGATCATCCGGCGGTGCGCTTGGTCACCGTGCCCAATGGTGGCAAGGCAAAGGCGCTGAACCTCGCGGTCGAACTGGCCAGGGGAGACGTGCTGATCGCGCTTGATGCCGATACGATGTTCGGGCTTGATACCATTGCCCGGCTGCAACGCTGGTTTGCCGATCCCCGCATTGGTGCGGTTGCTGGCAATGTGCAGGTTGGCAACCGGATCAATCTGGTCACCCGCTGGCAATCGATTGAATATATCACATCGCAAAATCTGGAGCGGCGCGCATTGGCGGCGCTGAATGCCGTCATGGTCGTGCCCGGCGCGGTCGGCGCGTTTCGGCGCGCGGCATTGGCGCAAAGCGGCGGCTATCCCGAAGAGACGCTGGCGGAAGACCAGGATTTGACGATTCAGATTCAGCGCGATGGTTGGCGGGTGATTTATGATCCAGCCGCGTTGGCGTGGACCGAAGCACCGGAGACGTTTTTGTTGCTCGCGCGGCAGCGCTTCCGCTGGTCATTCGGCACGCTGCAATGCCTGTGGAAGCACCGGTCCATCCTGTGGACGGGTCGGCCGTGGGCGCTCGCCTATATCGGCATTCCGCAATCGCTGCTGTTCCAGATCGGTTTTTCGTTGATTGCCCCGGTGATTGATCTGTTGCTGGTGCTGAACATCGCGTTGGCGCTCGCCAATAGCTGGCAGCACGGTGCGGGCGAAATCCACGGTGACGGGCTGACGATGTTGGTCTTCTGGTTTGGGTTCACCACCATCGACGCGCTGTGCGGCTATGCAGCCTATAAGATGGAGCCGCGCCGACTGCGCTTTCCGTTCCTGCTGCTGATCGCGCAACGGTTTATCTATCGCCAGTTGATGTATTGGGTGGTGATCCGCGCGGTGGTTACCGCGTTACGCGGCCCTTCGGTCCGGTGGGGCAAGCCGAAACGGAGCGGCCAGCTTGGCAAACCGCGCCGCCGCTGGTTCCAGCTTTTCGCACGCGGGTAGGATCCCAGTAGTTGCCGGTCATCACCAGCAACGACAGCAGCGTGACCGAATCCTCATAATAGCCCTCATGATGCTGGCGCACGGCGGCATAGACGGCGTTTAGCCAGCCTTGCTGGGCGGGGTTGGCCATGGCAGCCACACCAAAGGGCGCGGCAAACAGCGCGCTGAAATAATCGGTGTTCGGCAAGGGCTTGCCATTCAGGCTGTACCCGGCGCGAATGGCGCGTGGATTGCCCCCAGTATTGCGCTCAATCCAGGCCGATATCCTGCTCACCTGAGCAATTGATGCGCGGCTGCCGTTGATCAGCGCATCGGTGCCGATCCGCCACGGCACCCGGGCGGCATTCATAAAATAATCGCCATCGTTGATTGTTTCGAGAAAATGGGCCGACGCAGCCTTTGGCAACTGATCAAGATGCGTCACGAAATCGGGCACCAGCCCGGTTCGCGGGGTCAATGCAGCCTGCATGGCAGACATGGTGGCGCGCGTTCGTTGGGTTGCCACCCGCCAGCTTTTACTGCTGGTAAAGCGGGCAAAACTGGCAAAATGCGCGGGCATGAAATCTGATGTGCGCGCCATGGTCTCATCGATATCATTGTCGTTTGACCGCACCCAATCCCCCAGTAGCGGCAGGCCCAGTTGGTGCCCCATTGACGATTTTTTGAGCGCCGTCAGCCGCCGCTTGGCATGGCGGCGATAATTGATTTGCCCGTTGCTACCCCACTGGGCGTCGGCAAGCATCAGCGCATAGGCGATATCGGCATCCCCATCAAAAGCGCTGTCGCCATCGCCTGTGCGCGACGGGCTTTTCCAGGCCATCAGGGCCGGGCTGATCTCGCTTGGGTGGGCGAGCGTGTACGCCAGCAGCCCATCGAAAATCCGCTTCGCCTGCGGATCATGGCCCGCCATCAGCGCGACGATGATCATCCCATATCCCTGCCCTTCGGAAACGGTGGCGCCCGATTTTCGCTTGCCCAGGCCGATGCGGTACATGCGCCGCCCGGCGCGTCGGCCGGCATCGATCAGATAATGGTCTTTCCACCAAGCATAAAATCGCCGGACATCGCCGTCCATGACCGGCTGGCGAAAATTATCGGGCTTAATCGTGCCCGCGGCATAGACCACATGTTGCGGAAACGGCATTTTTGGCGGTGGCGCCGCATAAGCCGCCGTGTGTGCCATCGCCAATCCCGAACTTGCGCCCATGACATAGGTCGACAGGGAGCGGATCATACGCACCATCTAGCGCGATCGCGTCTACACAGGCAATGGCAATGGCGCGTAGTTTCAGCGCACGAAACCACCCCCACAACCGGCAAAACGCACGGCTGTTAAACCCACCGATTTTGATTATGGACCAATGGATTGAGGTAAGCTTGGGCAATCATCGCCAGGCCGGACGACGGGAAAGATAATGAGCAGCTTGCTGGAAGGCGCGCGGACCATCATCGCGCATATTGCAGAACGGCTTCAGGCCGATGCCAGCATCCAGCTGTGGAATGGCGAAGTGCTGCCGCTCGGGCCCAATGCCCGTGATGACATCCGCATCGTTATCGCGTCCCCCGGCGTGATCGGCACGCTGATCCGCAGCCCGAAACTGATGACATTGGTGGAAATCTATATCGCGGGCGGCATCGACATTTCCGGGGGCAGCCCGCTTGAGGCGCTGCAGCGCTGGGATCATCTGCGCGCGGTGCGACTGGCCAAATCGGTTGATCGCGCGCTGATCCTGAAAGCCGGCTGGCCATTTCTGTTCGCGTTTGAGGGGATTGACGACACGCTGAGCTTTGGCCAGCGGGTTGGCGCGCTGTTCGGGCGCGGGCGCGACGATACGGCAATGATCCAGTTTCATTATGACGTGTCAAACGCCTTCTATGCGCTTTTCCTTGATCCCGCGATGCAATATTCAAGCGCAGTTTTCGCCTCGCCTGAAACCAGTCTGGCCGATGCGCAGATCGCGAAGATGGACCTGATCTGCCGCAAGCTGATGCTGAACGATGGCGATCATTTGCTCGATCTGGGGTGCGGCTGGGGTGGCCTTGCCTGCCACGCCGCCGAACATTTTGGCGCGCGCGTGCACGGCGTTACCCTGTCAGAGGCACAGCGCGAACGCGCCGTTGCGCGCGCCGCCGAACGCGGGCTGAGCGACCGGGTGACAATCGAACTGCGCGATTACCGCACAATCGAAACACCCGGCGCCTATACCAAAATCGCGCAGGTCGGCATGTTTGAGCATGTTGGCATCGACAATTACGATACGCATTACCGGCAAATGCACCGGCTGCTGGTGCCGCACGGCCTGTATTTCCACCAGGCGACCACGCGTCGCGCGACGCTGGACATCACCCAGTTTCGCAAGCGCACGGCCTATATGAAGGTGATCAACCGGTATATCTTCCCCGGCGGCGAGCTGGATTATATCGGCATGACCACCACCGACCTGGAACGCCACGGGTTCGAAGTGCGGGATGTGGAAAGCATGCGCGAGCACTATTATCTGTCGCTAAAGGCGTGGAGCGAAAACCTGTACGCCAATCGTGAAGCGGCAATTGCCGAGGCGGGGTTGACCCGCACGCGGCTGTGGCTGCTGTATTTCGCACTGTCGTGCACCGGGTTTTACCGCGGCGTCTTGTGCGATTTTCAAACGCTTGCGCAAAAACGCCAGGCCGGGCTGTCCGGCCTGCCGTTCGATCGCCGGACGATTTAGCGGGCCCGATCTCAGCCTGCGCAAAACACCCTCTCCCGTTCACCCCGAGCTTCGCCGAAGGCGGCAGGCGCAACGCCCCACCTATCAAGCAAGGGGCTTCAACTTCGCTCAGCCCGAACGCGACGGGGCGTGTTCAGAACAATAGTTTACGCAACGTCAGCCGCACCGAACGCCCCAGCGGATCAAGATAGGCCGGTTGATAGCTGATTGGCGTCACGCCGGTTGAATCGGTAACGCGCTGGCGTTCATTGAACAGATTATCGACCGAAACCACAATGCGCACGCCGCGTGCCCAGGGGTTTTTCTTCACCAGATCAAGCCGCTGCCCCAGATCGGCGAACAGCCGAAAATTGACGGTCGCCAATGAGGAGAAATTGAGCGTGTCAGGGGTGGCCGGGGTGCCGCCCACCACGGTGGTTGCGGTGCGATAATTGGCCGAAAAACGCAGGCCGATGCCGTTATTGTTATAGCCCGCCTGCGCCTCCAGCTCGTGCCGGGACTGGCCACCGCCATTGCCGATCGTATCGCCGTTCAGCAAATCGAGCGTCGGGCCCGCAGCACCGATCTGCACCTGGTTGGTGAAATGAATGGTGTCATACAGCGCAAATTGCAGGCGACCACCGGCCTGCGCCGCGCCACCGCCGCCGCCAAAGCCGCCCCGACCCCCGCCGCCGCCACCGCCGAACCCACCACCACCCGGCGCGCCACCCGGCGCGCCGCCGGGCGCACCACCGGTTGGGCGCCCGCCACCGCCAAAACCGCCAAAGCCACCCTGTCCAGCCGTCTGGCCGAACACGCTGCCACGCGGTGGGGTTAGGCCGATGAACGGATTGGGGCCTTTGCCTGCGCGAAAAGCCTCAATCTGCTTTTGGATTTTCGATTTGATCGGCGTGGAAAAGTTAAATCCAACCCGTAATTCTGATCGGCTGGTTTGCGAAAAATTGATTGGACGCCGATTGATTTGCAGCAATCGCCCGCCGTCATCGCGCACGAACCGGCCGTCGAATGCAGCGGCGATTGCGGCCGTCGTACTCGGGAAACCAGCGATCGCATCATTGGTGCGGCTGTCGACATAGCTGGCGGTAAAATCGAAATCGGTCGATTTGATCGGCTTCAGCGTCAGCCCCAGCCTTTTTGTCAGCCGATTTTCGCGCCGCAGCCCCGGATTGCCGCCCGATCTAACCGTCACCAGCGCATTTTCGCCGCGCACAAAATCAAACGCCACCGTGTTGGGCGTGGTGATCTCGGGATTGCCCAGCTGTTGCGGCGTGGGTGCCACGTCCTGATCAGTGACCGAGCCGATGATCCGCACCGCTTCAATTGGCGACCAGTTCACGCCATAACCCAACGTGCGCAACGTGCCGAAATCCGACAACCGATCATAGGCGATGTTGAAATTGGCGGACAAATTGCCAACCGGTGCCAGAAATCCGCGTGACCGGCTGGTCAGCGGCACATCGATATTGGCCTGACCGTTGACGATGTCACGCGACACCGGGCCGGGTTGCGTGATGCCGCCGCGAACGGAAGTGCTGCTGAAATCAATCGTATCGCCGCCCACACGCAGGCTTGCCGAAATGCCGCCCGCAGGCAGCGTCAACAAGGTGCCGTTGACCAGCACATCCAGCTCAACCCGGCTGGTGGTCGACATGGCCCGCGTGGCCGGCAGCACGTCAAAAGCCGCCACCGACAGCGGACCAAAGGGATTGGTGCCCGGATCATTAGCGCGCAACCGTGCCTGAAACCGGCTGGCATCGATTCCGGTGTCGGTCAGCGTTTCATTGTCCACCCGATCATAATTGCTGATGACCGACCATTGCCATTTGCCGACAGTGCCATTCAGCGTCACGCCGAGATGCCCGGTGATCGCCGAATTGCCCTGGCCGAGCGGCTGAAACCCGTCCAGCAGGCCACGGTTGACAACAACGTCGCGCGAAAACGGCGAAAACGGATTGCCGCCGGGCAGCACCACGTTCAGCCCGGCCAGCCCCAGGCGGCTGCGGCTGTCAGTCGCGTTCAGCTGCGCGTTGATCGTCGCGCCGACATCACCGAACACTGTTGTTGCATAGGTGCCCGTCGCCCCAAAGTTGCGCGTCGCGGGCAATAAGGTGCGAAATGGGGTGGGATCAGTCACATTGGCGATGTTCGCGGTTGCTGCAAAATCATTCAGCGTCGCCGGTTGTGCGGCGGCGATGCCGGGCACCCCCGCGACCGTGACGCGTGATGCAGCACGTGCGCTCAACACCGGATCAATCTCACTGCCGGGCCCGCCCGTGCCGATAACATTGCCCCCCGCTGCAAACAAATTGGGCTGGAACTGAATGTTGCGTTCGGCTTCGGTCAACGCGGAACGCTCAAAATAATCGACGTGAAAATTGATCCGCCTGCCCTGCGTGATCTTCAAAATGTCAAATCTGCCACCCTGCGCCGCGCTGCCGCCCGCGGTGGCCGCGTTGCCCTCTGCCTCCAGCGTCACCGAGCGGAAGCGCGGGCGCAGCACGAAATTGATCACGCGCTGATCAGCGCGGTAGCCATATTTTAGCGCAACTTCTTCGGGCAGGATGTCTACCCGCAGGATCGCCTCGGTTGGCAGATCGCGAATTTCGCCAAAGCCGGAAATGCGTTTGCCGTTCAGCAACACCACCGGCGCTCCGCCACTGCCGCGCCCGCTCCGCGTTTGTGGGGAGAGTTCGGCAAGGAGATCAGCCACCGAGCTGACGCCGTAGGATCGAATGTCTGCAGGGCTAAGCTGTTGGTCGGGGGGAATATCGCCAATCACCGCGCCGGGCGGGCGCGCACCACGCACAACAATCTCGCCTTCGCCTTCGTCATCGGCAGGTTGGGCTGGCGCAGCAGGCCGGGGGGCACCAGGCTGGCGTGCAGGCCTGGTCGCGGGGCCAGAAGTTTGGGCAGATGTTGGGCCAGCAGTTGGGCCAGCGACTGGACCAGCAACGGGGCCAACCCCCGGCGACGACTGGGCCTGAAGCGCGACCGGGCAGGTGGTGAGGAGCAGCATTGCGGCAATTCGAGAGATACGCATCGGGTCCAATCGTAATGAGCCAAAAATGGGCAGATTCAGCGCGCCTTATCAGCCATGTGTCGCAAAACTGTGTCGGTTTATGCCGCGATAATGAAAACAGTAATCGTCAATCGGGCCACCAATCACGCCCGCATCTGGCTGCACCGCGCCACCGGATCAAGCTGCCGATAGGGCGGTATTGAATTCAGTTGCATTTTGCGATCTTGGTTGCGACCAAGGAACCACGAACAGCCTGTTTCGTTAAAATCGCTGGAACTTTCACCGCAGGCCATCGGGCCGCAATCGGGGCCGATGATGCAAGCTGCCTTTTTCACCAATCGTGCCCGCCTGATCGTGCTGTCCCTTGCGATGGGCTTGGGATTGGCAGGATGCGGATCAGGGGACGCGGCAAAGGGTGGCAAGGGCCCCGGCGGCGGCACGCCCGAAGTTGGCTATATCGTGGCCCAGCCGGGTGCCGTACCCGTCATCGCCAATCTAAGCGGCCGCACCAGCGCCTATCAGACGGCAGAGGTTCGCCCTCAGATATCCGGAATCATCCGGCGGCGGATGTTCACCGAAGGCAGTTATGTTCGGGCCGGGCAAACATTATACGAAGTCGATCCCAGCCTATACCGCGCCGCCGGGGATGAAGCGCGCGCCAATTTGATGAGCGCCCAGGCCAATGCAGAGGCCGCGCGCATCAAGGCCGAGCGCTTCAAGCCGCTGGCGGAGATGCAGGCCGTCAGCGCACAGGAATATACCGATGCGCTCGCCCAGTCGCGCCAGGCGCAGGCGGCGATTGCGCAATCGCGCGCGCAACTGGCCACCGCGCAAATCAATCTGCGCTTCACCCGCGTCCCCGCCCCGATCAGCGGGCGGATTGGCCGATCATTGTTCACGCAGGGTGCGTTGGTGACCACCAATCAGGCAGAGCCGCTGGCCGTCATTCAAAAACTCGATCCGATCTTTGTCGACATTCAGCAATCAAGCGCTGATCTGCTGGTGTTACGCAAGGCACTCGCGCAGGGCGATGCCGCCCCGACAACGGCCAACGTGCAGTTGAAGCTCGAGGATGGCAGCGATTATGGCTATAGCGGCACAGTTGAATTTACCGAGGTAACGGTTGATCCGGCCACCGGCACCGTCACGCTGCGGGCCCGCTTTCCCAATCCGCAAAATCTGTTGCTGCCCGGCATGTTCGTGCGCACCGTGTTTGCGCAGGCCATATCGACCACCGCCTTCCTGGTGCCCCAGCGCGGGCTAGCGCGCGATCCGCGCGGCAACGCGACGGTGTTGCTGGTCGATCCTGGCAATAAGGTGATCCAGCGCAAGGTAACCGCCGAACGCACGCAGGGCGCCGACTGGGTCGTCACCGCCGGGCTTTCCGCCGGGGATAAGGTGATTGTCGAGGGCACGGTGAGAGCCAAATTGGGAAGTGAGGTAAAGCCCGTCCCCGCCGGTTCGCCACAGCGGATCGCGGCACCAAAGAGCGGCAAATCGCCCGCCGGTCCGGCGCGCTGAGCGGGCAATGATATCGCGCATCTTCATTGACCGGCCGATTTTTGCCTGGGTGATCTCGATCATCATCATGCTGGCGGGCGTCGGCGCAATCCTGACGCTGCCAAAAGAGCAATATCCCGATGTTGCCCCGCCCCAGGTCAATATTCGCGCCACCTACCCCGGCGCGTCGGCCGAAACGCTGGAAAACAGCGTTACCCAGATCATTGAGCAACAGCTGACCGGCATCGACGGGCTGCTGTATTTCAGCTCAAGCTCCAGCTCTCGCGGGTCGGTGAACATTTCAGCGACATTCGAAAAGGGCATCGACCCGGATATCGCGCAGGTGCAGGTGCAAAACAAAGTGCAGCAGGCCATTTCGCGCCTGCCGCAACAGGTGCAGCAGCAGGGGCTGACGGTTACCAAGTCAAACCCCGATTTCCTGATGATCTTCGCGATTTACGATACCACCGATACGCGCACCAACCAGGACGTTTCGGACTATCTGGTGTCCAATGTGCAGGATCGGATCGCGCGGTTGCAGGGCGTTGGTGATACCAATGTGTTCGGCGCACAATATGCGATGCGTATCTGGCTGAACCCCGAACGGCTGGCGGCTTTCTCGCTGGTGCCGGGCGATATCATCGCGGCAGTGCAAGCGCAGAACAGTGAGATTGCAGCAGGCGAAATCGGCGGGCAGCCAATGCCTGACACCCAGATGCTGAACGCCACCGTCACCGCACAATCACGCCTGCGCACGGCGGAACAGTTCAAGAATATCGTCATTAAAACGACGCGTGACGGATCAACGGTGCGGCTGGCGGATGTTGCCCGCGTTGAGCTGGGCGCGGAAAATTACGGCGTGCGCAGCCGCATCAACGGGCATCCGGGTGCCGGCTTTGCCGTGTCGCTTGCGCCCGGTGCCGATGCCCTGAAAACCGCCGAATTGGTGAAGGCAGAGGTGGCCGCCGCGACCAAATCAATGTCGGCTGACTTTGCCGTCGCCTATCCGTCGGACGCGACATTGTTCATCAAACTGTCCGTTGATGAGGTCGTCAAGACGCTGATCGAGGCGATCATCTTGGTCGTGATCGTGATGTTCGTTTTCCTGCAAAACTGGCGCGCGACGTTGATCCCCACGATTGCCGTGCCGGTTGTGCTGCTGGGCACATTTGCGGTGTTTGCCGTCGCCGGTTTTTCGATCAACACGATGACGCTGTTCGGGCTGGTGCTCGCCATCGGCCTGCTGGTCGATGACGCGATTGTCGTCGTCGAAAATGTCGAGCGGCTGATGGACGAAAACCCTGAAATGACCCCGCGTGAGGCGACCATCAAATCGATGGACGAAATCACCGTCGCGCTGATCGCGATTGCGCTGGTGCTGTCGGCGGTGTTCCTGCCGATGGCGTTTTTCGGGGGATCGACGGGCGTCATCTATCGCCAGTTTTCGGTCACGATCGTCTCCGCCATGGTCCTTTCCGTGGTCGTCGCGCTGGTGCTGACACCGGCGCTGACCGCAACGATGTTGAAGCACCGGGGCGAGGCAAAGCCGGTCGGCTGGTTTGCCCAGCGCACCGAACGCGCGCGCAGCTGGTTCAACACCGGTTTTGCGCGAATGACCGATAATTACGCCGCATCGGTGGAAAAGGTGGTCGATCGCAAATGGCTGTTCCTGCTGATTTATGCAGGCGTCGTCGCGCTGCTGATCGGCCTGTTCGTTCGGCTGCCCACCGGGTTTCTGCCGACCGAGGATCAGGGCGGCGCACAGTTGCAGATCACCCTGCCGCCCGGCGCAACGGCGGGTCGCACCGCGGAAATCCAGCAAGCGGTGGAGAAATATTTCCTAACCGATGAAAAGGCCAATCTGCGCGCGATGTTGACCGTGGCGGGCAGCGGCGGCGGCGGCACTTCCGGTGGTCAGAACCAGGGGCGCGGCTTTATCGCGTTCAAGGATTGGTCCGAACGGCACGGCGCTGCGAACAGCGCCGACGGCATCACCAAGCGCGCCGCCGCCGCCTTTGCCGGGTTTCGCGATGCGCGCGTTAATGTGACGGTGCCGGGCGCCATCCGCGGGCTGGGCCAGTCCAACGGCTTTACGATGCAGTTGCAAAATACCGGCGGCATGAGCCGCGAGCAATTTCGCGCGGTACGGGAGAAAATTCTGGCGGAGGCACTCGCCGATCCCGCGCTGGCGCAGGTGCGGTTGAGCGATCTTGACGATCAGCCGACACTTGCCATCGATATCGACCAGCAGAAACTGCAGGTGATGGGGCTGAGCCAGACCGATGTGAACAACACGCTGTCGACCGCCTGGGGCGGGCGATATGTGAATGATTTCAACGATCGCGGCCGGGTGAAGCGGGTATATGTGCAGGGCGATGCCCCCTATCGCGCCGCACCAGAGGATTTGTCGCAATGGTTTGTGCGCACATCAGACGGATCGATGGTCCCGTTTTCGTCCTTTGCGCATGTATCATGGTCAACCGCGCCGCCATCGCTGGCGCGGTTCATGGGCATTCCTTCGGTTGAGTTTCAGGGCCAGGCCGCGCCGGGACGCAGTTCTGGCGAGGCGATGGACAAAATAGCCGCGCTGGCCGCCAAGTATCCCGGCACGTCGGTTGCCTGGTCAGGGCTTTCCTACCAGGAGCGATTGTCGTCCGGGCAGGCACCGATCCTGTACGGCCTGTCATTGCTCGTGGTGTTTTTGTGCCTTGCCGCGTTGTATGAAAGCTGGACGATCCCGGTCGCCGTGCTGCTGGTGATCCCGCTTGGCCTGGTCGGCGCGATCTTTGCGGTTACGCTACGCGGGTTACAGAATGACGTGTATCTGCAAATCGGCCTGCTAACGACGATGGGCCTTGCCGCCAAAAACGCCATCCTGATGATCGAATTTGCCGAACAGGCCGAAAAACAGGGCAAGCGCGTGATTGTGGCGGCGGTGGAAGCGGCGCGGCTGCGGTTGCGGCCGATTTTGATGACCAGCCTGGCGTTTATTTTTGGCGTGCTGCCGCTGGCGATTTCCACCGGCGCGGGCGCAAACAGCCGCATCGCCATTGGCACATCGGTGATCGGCGGCATGCTGACAGCGACGGTGCTGGCGGTGTTCTATATCCCGCTGTTCTTCGTGCTGGTCCGCCGCACCACCCGCGACACGCTGAAGCGTTTTCACCACGAACCAACCCTGCCAGAGGCGAGCGCCCCATGACCCGCGCATTTGCCCCCGCTACTGCGCTGATTGCCCTGAGTGCCTGCTCGATGGTGCCCGCAGATGTGCGGCCCGCTTTGCCGGTGCCGTCTGCTTTCCCAACCGGCGCGGCTTATGGCGAGCCGGGCGATGCGGCGCTGCCCGTGCTTGGCTACCGCGATGTGTTTCGCGATGCGCGGCTTCAGTCGATTGTCGAACAGGCGCTTGTCAACAACCGCGATTTGCGGATCGCCGCCGCCAATATCGAAACTGCGCGCGCGCAATTTCGTGCCCAGCGCGCCGAACAGCTACCGCTGGTCAACACCAACAACACCGCCAGCTTTGCCGATGCGGGCACGGGCCGCACCAACAATGGCGGTGCGCCGGTGCAGGGCGGGCAGCGCACCAATTTGAACGTCGGGCTGGGCGTAACCCAGTTTGAAATCGATCTGTTCGGGCGGCTCGCCGCGCTGACCCGGGCGGATCAGGCACGCTATTTCGCCAGCGATGTGGGCGCACGCGCCACGCGGCTGGCGCTGATCGGTGATATTGCTGCGGCCTGGCTGCAATATGCCGCCGACAAAAGCCTGCTGATGATTGCCGATGAAACGCTGGCCAATGCCAGTGCCAGCGTCCGGCTAACCCGCGCCCGGCTCGATGGCGGAATCGCGGCGCGCACCGATGTCGCGCAGGCCGAGACGGTGCTTGCCATGGCGCAATCGGATCGCGCGGTTCAACTAACGGCATTGGCGCAGGATGTGAACGCGCTGCAATTACTGGTCGGCGCGCCGGTTGATGACGCACTGCTGCCCACCGCCATCGCAGAGGCAGCCGCCAGCATCGGCGATGCGCCTGCTGCGCTGGAAACCAGCATCCTGCTGCGCCGCCCCGATGTGGTGCAGGCCGAATATCAACTGCGCGCCGCCAATGCCGAAGTGGGCGCGGCGCGCGCCGCCCTGTTTCCCCGGCTATCGCTGACGACGCTGGCGGGGCTGGCCTCAAACGGGCTGTCGCAGTTGTTTACGACCCGCGCGTTCAATTACACCGCGACACCAACGGTCAGCTATCCGCTATTTGCAGGCGGGCGTAACAAGGCAGCGCTGGCGGGCGCGCGGGCACAATTCGATGTCGCCGTCGCAAGCTATGAACGCGCCATCCAGATCGCGTTTCGCGAAGTCGCCGATGCGCTGGCCCGGCGCGGCACCATCGACGATCAGCTTGGTGCGCAAACCCGGCTGGTGGCGGCTACGCGCGACAGTTTCACCCTCAGCGAAGCGCGCTATCGCGGCGGGGTGGACAGTTTTCTTGCCAATCTTGATGCCCAGCGCAGCCTGTATCAGGCGCAAAGATCGCTGACGCAAACCCAGTTGGTGGCGGCAACCAACCGCGTCACACTGTACCGCACGCTTGGCGGCGACGCGCTGGTCGATGCGGCGCGCGACGGGCCCGTTGTGGCGAGCCCGACCAAGCCCTAGACTGCTGCCTTCGGGCGGTGGAGGGGTCGGCAATGTGGCGGCGCGTGGCAGGCTATGGCGCGTTTCTGGCAGCGGGTACGTTTGCGCTGCAATGGCTCGATTATCAGGCCGCCGTGCGGACGCGGATCGGCGATGTCTACCTTTTGCTGGTGGCGATGCTCTTTCTCGCGCTCGGCATCTTTGTCGGCGCGCGCGCGCTTCGTCAACCAGCGCCATTGCCGTTCGACGGCAATCCGAAAGCGATTGAAGCGCTGAAGATTTCACCACGCGAGCTGGCCGTGCTGCACGAACTCGCGGCGGGCAAATCGAACAAGCAGATCGCGCAGGCGCTGCAGGTCTCGCCCAATACGGTCAAAACGCACATCGCGCGGCTGTTCGAAAAACTCGAGGCGCAGCGCCGCACCGATGCGATCAACCGCGCGCGCATGTTGGGGATCGTGCCGTGAAATATTGCGGGTGATGGACGCCCAATCACCCTTTCGGGCGATTGCCTGACGAGCAGGGCGGGTTGATGACGCGGGCGTTTCAACACGAACCAAAACGGGGAGGCACAAATGCTGCGCAACATATTCTTCTATGGGATCATCGCCGGGGTGATTGTCGCGATCCCGACCTTCGGGCTGACGGTCTTGCTGAAGGATCATCCGCCCGAGAATTTCGGCCTGCTGATCGGCTATTCCACGATGCTGGTGGCGTTGAGTGCGATCTTCGTCGCGATCAAGCGTCAGCGCGACGTCGAGGGCGGTGGCGTGATCCGTTTCTGGCCCGCGCTCATGCTGGGGCTCGGCGTTAGCGTGATTGCCGGGATTCTCTACAGCCTGTCATGGGAAGCCGCGATGGCGGTGACGGGCATGGACTTCGCGGGGGATTATTCGCGGCAACTGATCGAAGCCGAAAAAGCCAAGGGCGTCAGCGGCGCGGCACTTGCCAAGTTCACGGCCGAGATGGAAGATTTCAAGAGGAACTACGCCAACCCGCTCTTCCGGCTGCCCATTACGTTCACAGAGATTTTCCCGGTCGGCGTGCTGGTGTCGCTCGTCTCGGCGGCGCTGTTGCGCAACAGCCGTTTCCTGCCGGCGCGAGCAGGGGCGGGTCAATGAAAGTCGCGTGACTTCGGAATGACGCGAATGTTGCGGGGGTGGAGCTGCATGCGTGGCAACCATGATGCAATCGATCCGGGGATTGATGCTCGCCCATGATTGCGGCACAGCATTTTCATGACAGCATTGGGTGGCATGGCAGCGAATACGCGCACAAACCGGATAAAGGTGTGATGGCCAAGCAAGCGACACCGCAGTTTGCGCTTAACCCGGCGCTAGACGCCCAAGCACTGGCGAAGCGATTTCAGGAATCGGGCCGCATCCATATTGGCGGTTTGCTCGATCCAGCTTCGGCCGATGCCATGCACGCACAATTGCGGGCGCGAACGGATTGGAAACAGGTGATCAACTCAGGCGAACGCCTGGTCGAACTAACGCGCCCGACGCGCGCGGGATTAAGCGCGGCGCAGCAGACTGATCTCGATAACGCAGTCTATGCCGGGGCCCGGGAAGGCTTCCAATTTCGGTATGAATCGATCCGGGTGCCTGATGAAACAAGGCTGCGGGCGACCAGTAATGATCCTCTGGCGGCATTTGCTGCCTGGCTGTCGCGAGGCGCGGCACGCGATTTTCTGCGGGAGGTAATGCAAGAGCCGAAAATCGCTTATGCCGATGCGCAGGCGACCGCTTATTCGCCGGGTGATTTTTTGACCGGGCATGATGATGCTGTGCCCGGCAAGCACCGGCTGGCAGCCTATGTCTTTAACCTGACCCCGATCTGGCGACCCGAATGGGGCGGGCTGCTGTTGTTTCATGATCGCGACGGCGTTTCGGTTGATGGCTTTTCGCCCGTGCATAATGCGCTCAACCTGTTCCGCGTTCCACAAATCCACAGCGTGAGCGAAGTGACCCGTGCCGCCGCCTTTCGGCGTTACGCGATTACCGGCTGGCTCCGAAGCAAAGGCTGAGTTTGTCCCCAGGATCAATGAAAGTCGCGGGACTTCGGAATGACGCGAATGTTGCGGGGGTGGCCGCCGCCGGGGCGGTGGCGGTTGGACATGGAACTGGGGTGGGGCGGGTGATCAAATTCATCGGCGCGCGATCGTTCGACCGGCGTGTCGCCGCGTTCTGACAAGCTATCGAGCATCACCGTGCGATCGATGATCCGGCTGGCCATCAGGTGGACGACGCCCTCAATACTGCGCTGCACCTGGCCCTCCACCAGCATCAGCCGCGATGCCATCACCTGTCGCCGGTACATCTCAAACTGCCGTGCCCATAGCACGACATTGGTGACCCCGGTTTCATCCTCAATCGTGATGAAGATCGCATTGCCATTGCCCGGTCGCTGGCGGACCAGCACAATCCCGGCGGTGCGGACGCGCGCGTCGCCTTTGGCGGTGGTGGTTTCGGCACAGCTGAGGATGCCCTCCGCCCGCAATTCTGCGCGCAAGAAAGCCATTGGATGCGCCTTTAGCGACAGCCGGGTCATCTGGTAATCGGCAACGACATGCTCGGCGGCGGACATGACGGGCAGCGCCGCATCCGCCTCCTCCCCCAGTTCGCGCGCGCGCGCGGCGGCGAATAAAGGCAGTTCGCCGGTCGGGGTGCGGCGCACTTCCCATAATGCCTCACGCCGGTTCAGCGCGATGGAACGGAACGCATCGGCATCCGCCAGCAACCGCAATGCGCGTTGCGGCAGGTGCGCGCGGTGAGCGATATCCTCGATTGAGGTGAACGGGGCTTGCGCGCGGGCCAGGGCGATTGCCCCCGCCCAATCATGCCGAAAGCCGGTGATCTGGCGAAAACCAAGGCGAAGCGCATGGCCTTTGGTGTCGACTCTAGGCCCCTCCCCTTCAAAGCAGGGAAGGGGCTGATTTTCGATCCCATTATCCCACCCACTCCACGCCACATCGATACCGCGCACCTCGACGCCATGCTCGCGCGCGTCGCGCACGATCTGTGCGGGGGCGTAAAACCCCATCGGTTGCGAATTGAGCAGCGCGCAGGCGAACACCGCCGGATGGTGGCATTTGATCCACGACGACACATAGACGAGCCGCGCAAATGCCAGCGCATGGCTTTCGGGAAAGCCGTAACTGCCAAATCCCTTGATCTGTTCAAAACAGCGCCGGGCAAAATCAGCCTCATAGCCGCGCGACACCATGCCACCGACCATCTTCGCCTCAAAATGCTCCATCCCGCCGACATTACGAAACGTCGCCATTGATTTGCGCAGCCGGTTCGCCTCGTCAGGCGTAAACTTCGCCGCGACGATGGCCAGCTTCATCGCCTGTTCCTGAAAAAGCGGCACGCCGAATGTCTTGCCCAGCAACTGCTTCAACTCATCCGCTGGTCCATGTTCGGGGCTGGGGGATGGATATTCCACCTTCTCGCGCCCCGCCCTGCGCCGCAGATATGGATGCACCATATCGCCCTGAATCGGCCCCGGCCGCACAATCGCGACCTGGATCACCAGATCATAGAGCTCACGGGGTTTCAGCCGGGGCAGCATGTTGATCTGCGCGCGGCTTTCGACCTGGAACACGCCGATGCTGTCGCCCTTGCACAGCATGTCATACACCGCCGGATCATCCGCCGGGATGCTATCAAGCTGGTAATCGCCCAGCCCCTCCGCGCGCAGCAGCTCAAAGCTTTTCTGGATGCAGGTCAGCATGCCGAGCGCGAGCACATCAACCTTCATCAGCCCCAGCGCGTCGATATCGTCCTTGTCCCATTCGATGAAGGTCCGGTCGGCCATTGCGGCGTTATGGATTGGCACCAGCTCATCCAGCCGCCCCTGCGTCAGCACGAACCCGCCGACATGCTGCGACAGATGGCGCGGGAAATGCAGCAACTGATCGACCAGTGATTTCAGCCGCTGCATCGCCGGATCATCCAGGCTGAACCCGGTTTCGGCAAAGCGCTTTTCCTCCATCTGGCTGGCATAGCTGCCCCATACGGTGCTGCTGATCCGCGTCGTCACATCCTCTGTAAAGCCAAGCACCTTGCCCACTTCGCGCACCGCGCTGCGCGGGCGATAATGGATCACCGTTGCGGCAATCCCGGCATGATCGCGGCCATAGCGGGCATAGATATGCTGCATCACCTCTTCACGGCGTTCATGTTCGAAATCGACATCAATATCGGGCGGCTCATCGCGCGCGGACGACACGAAACGCGAGAACAGCAGATCATATTTCATTGGATCAACCGAGGTGATGCCAAGCAGAAAACACACTACCGAATTGGCAGCGGAACCCCGCCCCTGACACAATATCGGCGGGGTGACGGAGCGGGCAAACTTCACCATTTCGTACACGGTGAGGAAATAATAGGCATAGTTGCGCGCGCGGATCAGATCGAATTCTTCGTACAGCAGCCGGCACAGCTTGCCGGGCAACGCACCGGGATAGCGCGCTTGTGCTGCCATCAGCACAATATGCTGCAGCCAGTCCTGCGACGTCCAACCATCGGGCACCGGTTCATGCGGATATTCATAGCGCAACTGATCGAGCGAAAAATCGATGCGGCCCAACAGGGTGATGCTTTCGGCAATCGCCTGCGGATAATCGCAGAACAGCCGCGCCATCTCATCCGGGCTTTTCAGGTGGCGTTCGGCATTGGCCAGCAAGCGTTTTCCCGCCGCCGCAATCGTGGTTCTGCCCAATATGCAGCTCAGCACATCATGCAGCGGCCTGGCGGCGGGATTGGCATAAAGCGCATCATTGGTGGCGATCATCGGCACGCCAAGCTTTGCCGCCAGCGCCGCGCGCCGCGCCAGCATCCGCCGGTCACGCCCGGCATAGGGCATCCGCGCGGCAATCCATACGCGGTTGGGTGCGGCTTTGATTAGCCAGCGTAGCCGGTCTTTATTGCCGCTGGCACGGTGAACGATTGTCGGCGCTTGCGTGCTGACGGGAATATTTTCGGCCGCATCAAAGCTCGTTTCCGGCAGCACGATCAGCAGCAGATCATCGATATGCGCCAGCAGATCGGCCAGCCCGATCAGGCACCCGCCCTTCACCGCGCGCCTGTTGCCCAGCGTCAGCAACCGGCATAGCCGCCCCCAGCCGTGCCGGGTCGCAGGATAGGCGACGATATCCGGCGTGCCATCCGCAAACACCAGCCGCGCGCCAACGACCAGTTTGAAGTTCAGCCCAGGCGTTTTCTGCATCGCCTCACGCAGCGCAACATGCGCGCGGACGACACCGGCAACGGTGTTACGATCAGCGATGCCGATGCCGGACTGGCCCAGTGCAATGGCCTCGGCAACCATCTCCTCTGCGTGCGATGCACCGCGCAGGAAGGAATAATTGGTGGCGGTGACGAGGTCAGCGAACATTAGAAAAAGGCTGGTTCACGCGGAAGCGCGGAGACGTGGAGGGGGTTAGATAAAATGCGCTTCCCCGGCGAAGGCCGGGGTCCAGTTGCGGTCAGGTCTGGGTTGGCGCACCGCGTCCAAACGATAACCTTCGCGACTAGACCCCGGCCTTCGCCGGGGAAGCGGCTCTGGGCGATCCGGTTACTTACTTCACGCACCCCCTCCGCGCCTCCGCGCGAAGCCCATTCCACGCAAGCCAGCGAGGTGCCCAATCGGCACCAAGGCCCGCCCCTCACCAACCACGCTCACGCGAACAGCCCGTGCATGTACCAGCCCGGATTGGCCTTTTCCGCCCCGTACAGCCCGTGCCGGAAAATCCAGAAGCGCCGCCCGCGCGCATCCTCTACGCGGTAATAATCGCGCGTCAGGCCTGCCCCTTTGTTCATATGCCCGTCGGCGCGCTTCCACCATTCCGCCGCGATCCGTTCCGGTCCCTCGAACCGTGTCACCTCGTGCAACGTCCGCCGCCAGCGAAAGCGGTGCGGCGGGCCATCGGGCACTTCGGCAATCACCTCAATCACCTGCGGCGGATCGAACAAGTGAATGGGGCGCAGCGGCGGCTCCCCCTGTTCCGGTGCCTGCCACGCCGCAGGCTCGGGCGCATCAATCGCGGGCAGCGCAAACGCCGCCTGTTCGGGGATGTGCGTGTCGCGCGGGCGCAGGCGGCGAAAGCGATTGCGCCCCACCCGCGTGCTCAGCCGATCGATCAGCGCGGCAAGTTCACCCGCTGCCACCGCCCCGCCCTCCAGTTGCAATTGCGTGGGCGCAAGCGGCTCCAGCACCGGCACCGCCAGCCGGATCAAATCAAAACCAAACCCCGGATCAATCGGATCATTCAGCGAATCAATCCGTTCCGCGAACAGCCGCATCACCGCCTTGGGATCACGCAGCGGCAGGCTTGCCTCAACGCCCAGATCACGCACGGTGCCGTCGCTGCGATACAGCCGCGCGGCAAAGCGCCGCCCACCCTTGTGCCGCTCCAGCATCGCCTCCCCAGCCTCGCCCGCAAGTTCACCCAGCACCGCCAGCGCATAATCCGTCTGCGCAATCGGCTCTGCAAAGCGGCGTTCGAACAGCAACGCCGGTTCGGCGCGGCGCGGTGAAATGCGGCTGTCCGATTTGCCGAGCAGCCGGGCGAGCATGTCGCTCGTCTCCGCCCCAAACCGCGCGGCCAGGGGGGCGCTGGGTCGGCTCGCCAGATCACCGATTGATTTCAGCCCGGCCCGGCGCAGCGCCAGTTCGGTTTCATCATCGCAGCGCAACGCCGCGATCGGCAAGCGCAGCACCGCCGCCTTTTCATCGGCTGCCGGTACGGACTGGAACCGCGCCAGCGCCTGCGCGGCTTCAGGGGTTGAGGCAAGCGCGTGGCGCAGTTGCACCCCGGCGCGGTCGGCCCAATGCTCGACATCCTCCACCAGCCCCGCCTCACCGCCCGCATGCGGGCAACCGGTGATGTCCAGCGTCAACCCGGCATCGTCGAGCGCGACCATCGGCGTAAACCGGTCGCAGGCATCGGCCAGCCGATCGAGCAACTGCTGATCCGCCACCGGATCATCATCAACCGCCAGCAGATCCGGCACACGCGCGCGAGCATCGGCCAGCGCCAGCCCCAGATGCGCGCGCCCGCCATCATCTGCCGCCACGATCCGCATCGCGCCGCGCATTTTCTGCGTGAACACCACACCGTCAGCCGGTGCGGCGTTCCCCGCCCGTCGCCAGCGATCCGCCGACAGATAGGGGAACCACAGCGCGAGGAACCGCCGCTTCCCGGAACTTCCCTTGGTCACGATTCCACTCCACTTGCCATGAACGGTCGGCACTGCCGCCGCGCTGGCGCAAAAGATTAAGGGTAAGCGTTGGATAGCCCGGCGCGCTCGCCTCCAGCGGATTTGCCGCCGCCGACGCCACCGACCAGCGGGTTTGCGCCGCACTCGGCCCCGGTTCGGCATCGGCGCGCAGCATCAGCGCGGTGACGCCGCTGGCCTGTGCCGCCACCGCCAGCCGCCTGCTCGCGGTTAAATCCAGCGCGCGCGGGTTTTTCCACAATTCAATCACCGCAACATCGATATCGGGGCAGCGCACCACCTCTGATGCAACGCGCAGCACCCCCAGCGCATCGTCGATCACGCCCAGGATCACCCGGCCCGGATCAATCCCCAGTTCGGCCAGCCCCGGCGCATGCAGGCACCCGCCGCGCGCCTCTGCCGCCTGTTCGCGCAGCCAGAATATCGTCGCGCCCTGCCGCGCCAGTTGCGTCGCCAGCATTGCGGCAAAGCCCGCTGCGCTGCCGGTATCGTCAATCGTTGCGGCGAACACCTCATGCAGCCGCGCGCGCATCAACCCGCCGCCCAGCGCCGCATCAATGGCGGCATGGCCACACGACACCATCTGCGCCACGCCCTCAGCACGCGACCGCTCCCCCGCCGCAATCTGCGCACGCAACTTCATGATCGTATCGGGCGAATCGTGCATTATCGTTCCTGTTATGTTCTAAATCAGCGCGCAATGCGTTTGAGTCAAGCCAAACGACGGGTCATTGGTTGACGACGGCCGATTAAAAGCCACCAGCAATCGACGCTTCCCGGCCTCCATGAACTCCTTGGACCAGGTGTAATACAGGCTCTAGGCAATGCCTTCTTTGCGGCACAGTTCGGCGATGCTGTCCTCGCCGCGCAGGCCGTCAGCACGATGCGGGCTCGGCTTTTGGATAAACCCCCGGATCATCCGTCGCCTGCACTGTCTGCGGCCGAGAAATGCCGCCGGGTCTGCCGCCGAATGTCCTTCATCACCGCTTCCGCAGGCGGCCTTGGCCGGCAATTTCTTTAAGAGGGGTTGGGTCTTCATCTTCGTTCCTTCGTCAGGAGGACGAAGCTGAACCCTCCCTAATTCACGGCCCAAATCTGTGCCATTGGTCCTGACGGGGACCAAGTGTTTGTTTTTAAATAAATAATGCAGTCTGGCTGGGGCGGCAGGATTCGAACCTACGAATGGCGGCATCAAAAGCCGCTGCCTTACCGCTTGGCGACGCCCCAGCAGAGCGGGTGGCTTTAGGGGGTGATGGGGCGGGTGGAAAGGGGGGATGCGCCACTTATCTCCCGCTCCATCACGATTTTCAGTCGATCCGGTCCACCCAGCCATAAGGATCGGGCGCAAGGCCGCGCTGAATCTCGACCAGCGACTGGCCGATGCTCTGGGTAATCTGGCCGGGGCCGCCGCTGCCGATGGTGAAGGTGACGTCGCCCAGCGCCATCTTGCCGATCGGCGTCACCACAGCGGCGGTGCCACAGGCAAACGCCTCCACCAGGCGGCCGCTTTCGGCATCGGCGCGGCAATCATCGATCGCATAGGGGCGTTCATCCACCACCAGCCCGCGATCACGTGCCAGGGTGATGATCGAATCGCGCGTGATGCCCGCCAAAATCGTGCCGCCCAGCGGGGGCGTGCGCAGTGATCCATCATCGAACACGAAGAATATGTTCATGCCGCCCAGTTCCTCAATCCAGCGGCGTTCCACCGCGTCAAGGAACAGCACCTGATCATGCCCGCGCCGCGTTGCATCTGCCTGCGCCATCAGGCCCGCGGCGTAATTACCGCCGCATTTGGCCGCGCCGGTGCCGCCGGGTGCTGCGCGCGAATAATCCTGCGATACCCACAAGGACACAGCGGGCGCGCCGCCCTTAAAATAGGCCCCCGCCGATGATGCGATCACCGCAAAAACATATTCGGTGGACGGTTTTACCCCCAAAAACACCTCGGTCGCGATCATGAAGGGGCGCAGATATAGCGACCCGCCGTCAATCATGGGGATCCACTCGCGATCACACTTCACCAGGCGGCGCACCGATTCAAGGAACAGCGCCTCGGGCAGCGGCTGCATCGCCATGCGCTCAGCCGAGGCACGAAACCGGCGGGCATTGGCATCGGGCCGAAACAGCGCGGTGCCGCCATCGGGCAAGCGATATGCCTTCAGCCCTTCAAAAATTTCCTGCGCATAATGCAGCACGCCTGCCGCCGGATCGATCTGAAACGGGGTGCGCGGGCCAATCTGCGCGTCATGCCAGCCCTTGGCTTCGCTGTAGCGGATCATTGCCATGTTATCGCTGAACACCCGGCCAAAACCGGGGTTGGCGATCAAAGCCGCGCGCGCCGCCGCGGTGGTGGGGGCGGGATGCGCGTGGGTCGCGAATGCAACATCCCCCTGAAGGTCAAGGCCATCCTTTGCGCCGCTGGTCATCTGGTTGAGCATCACTGTCACCGCATAAGGATTTTTCTAAGGGCTTGACCCCTCTATGGAAGGCGGCAAAGTCGGTCAACATGGCTGCCCCACCATCATCAGCTTCGCCGCTGTTCCTGCGGGAATCCGAAGTCCGGCGGGGCATCGAATTGCTGTATTTCGGCTATAGTAACCTGACGCGCAGCGTTGATCAGGGCCTGGCGGCGCAGGGGCTGGGGCGCGCGCATCACCGGGTGCTGTATTTCGTCGCCCGCCAGCCCGATCTTACCGTCAGCGAGCTGCTGGGCCTGCTGGCGATCACCAAACAATCGCTGGGCCGGGTGCTGGGCGACCTGACCGAGCGCGCGCTGGTGGAGATGCGCCCCGGCGAGCGTGATCGCCGCCAGCGGCTGCTGCGGCTGACGCCGGCGGGCCAAACGCTGGAGGCCGAGTTGTTCGACACGATCCGCACGCGGCTGTCAGCGGCCTATGCCAGCGCTGGCCAGAATGCGGTGGGCGGGTTCTGGGCGGTGCTGGAAGGGTTGATCCCGGACGATGACAAGGCCCGCATCGCAGCGCTGCGGGATTAGCGCGCCGCCGCTGCCATTTCGGCGTTGCGCCGGGTGGCCGCCGCCAGCGTTTCCGTCAGCAGCGTGACGAGGGCCCCGTCCTGATCAAGCACGTTCAATCCCGCTCGCGTCGACCCGCCCGGACTGGCGACCTGATCGGCAAGCTGCGCCGGGTGCACATCAGCGGCGCCCGCCAGCAACCCTGCCCCCTCCACCGTTGCCAGCGCCAGCCGCGAAGCCTGATCGGCCGGCAACCCCAGCGAAGCACCCGCGAGCGCCAGCGCATCGATAAACCGGTATAAAAACCCCGGCCCGCTGCCGGCCAGCGCCGTTACCGCATTGAACAGCGTTGCATCGACCCATTCGACCAACCCAAGCGGGGCCATCAGCGCAGCAACCGCTTGCCTGGCCTGATCATCCGCCGAATCCGATTGCAGCGCCACCACGCCCTTGCCGATGCCAACGGGCAGGTTGGGCATCGCCCGTATAATCGCCCCTGCGGTGAAACGCCGGGCAATCGCGCTTTCTTCTACCCCGGCCAAAATCGACACCAGCATTGGCACGCCGGCAATCCGCGCGGCCCAGCGATCGGCCACGTCGTCAATCTGCTGCGGTTTCATCGCCAGCATCACGATATCCGGCAACGGCCCGTCAGGCAGCGCCCGCGCCTGGCGCACACCGGGCGGCAAAGCGCGATCAACCCGGTTGACAACATCCACCTGCCCGGCGGCGACAACGCCGCTTGCGATCCACTGGCGAAGCATGGCCCCGCCCATATTGCCACAGCCGATCAGCCAGAGCCGCCCAGGAATCGCGCCTTGCCGCGTCACGCCTCGCCCTGAGTCTCGGTCAGCGCGGCGGCGAGTGCTTCCTTGGGGCTTTTGCCGCCCCACATCACGAACTGGAATACCGGGTAAAACCGCTCGCATTCATCAATCGCGGATTCGATCAGCAATTCGGCAGCCGCCAGCGATAATGTGCCGCCATCACTTGCATCGACCATCGCAGCGTGGCGGTACAACAGGATGCCGCTCGACGACCAAAGCTCGAAATGGCCCACCCAAAGCTGTTCGTTGACCAGCCCGATCGCTTCATAAATCGCCACGCGGCGTTCATCGGTTACGCGGATATCGGGGAACGCCAAAAACTGGAGAACGCTGTCTTCTTCACGCCACAGCGCGCGCAGCTCATATTCGGTCCAGCTGCCCTTCACATGGGCCACCACCTCGTCATCCTGGCGCTCATGCGTCCAGCCATGCGCGGCGAAATAGCTTTCCAGCATGTCAATGGGCGCGGCATCTTCGCGCTCGTCATCGGCTTCGTGCGGCCTTACCAACTCAGTTCCTGCCCATCATCATTCGCTGCCCCGGCGTGCCAAGATGACAGCGACGGGGCAAGGCCAGCCGACCGCCCGACCCCAAAAAACTGTGGACAACGCCGCAAGGCGCAATCGGGGTCAATCAACCAGGCCCAACCAGTCAGGCCTAACCACTTAGGCAGCACCCGTCGATTTCTTGCCCTTTGCAGGTGCGGCAGGCGCTGGCGTGGCTGCCGCCTCCAGCTTCTCGATCCGGGCGCGCAGCGCATCGGCCTCATCACGAGCGGCTGCAGCCATTGCCTTCACCGCGTCAAATTCTTCGCGTGAGACGAATTCCAGCCCACCAATCCATTCCTTGGCACGCGCACGGGCGCCCTGTTCAGCCTCACGACCCACCCCGGCCAGCGTGCCAGCAGCGCCATTGATGAACTTGGCGAAATCATCGAACAGGCGGTTTTCGGATTGCATGGTCAAATTCCCGGTTGTTTCAACTGATGATCTGGGTGCTCGATGACGATGGCACAAGGGTTTCGGCACCCGGATTCAACTCCCCGATCATATAGGTCAGATAGCCGGCGAACAAAATCCAGCCCAGATACGGCACCATCAGCACCGCCGCCCCCACGCGCACCCGCCCAAACGCAATCGTCGTCGCCAGCGTCAGCGTGAACATGACCGCCAGCGTCACCAGCGACCAGAAAATCTGGTGCGCGCCGAAAAACAGCGGCGTCCAGATCAGGTTAGAGACCATTTGCGCGGTAAACAGCGCGATCGCCGGGCCCCGCATCGTCGATCCACGGGCATGGATCACCATGGCCAGCGCCAGCCCGATCAACACATAAATCGCAATCCACGCCACCGGAAACGCCCAATCGGGCGGCGTTTCGACAGGCTTGATCAGCGCTGCATACCAGCGATTGGCCGACCCGGTCGGCACGCTGCGTGCAGAGGTGAACCCAAGCAGCAAAATAAATGGCACCGTCACCACGGCCCACCGTAAAAACGCCAGTCGAAGCTGTTGCTTCGATGCAATCTCTCTCACGAACACCCTTTCAAGAACACGCGGTTCACGACCCCCTGGGCCAGATCCGACAAATAGGCACGTCAAGTGACATTTTGTGCCGCCATTTCAGGGAATCAGCAAGCACGCAAAACACAGTAATAGCGCAAAATGACATTCAATCGACAATCGCTTCGTCCACCAAACGGGCGGCGAGCAAGAATTCGACATTGCCCTCCGGCCCGGTGATTGGGCTGGGCGACACGCCATCGACGCGCCAACCCTGCGTTTCGAACCACGCCGCTACATCATCGCAAACCCGCGCGTGCACCGCCGGATCGCGCACCACGCCGCCCTTGCCCACCTCGTCGCGCCCCGCCTCAAACTGCGGTTTCACCAGCACCAGCGCGCGTGCGCCCGGCCGGGCAAAGCCCAGCGGCACCGCCAGCACCTTGGAAAGCGCAATGAAGCTGGCATCGCACACGATCAGATCAACGGGCTCTGGGATGTGCGCCGCTGTCAAAATGCGCGCGCTGGTTTGTTCATGCACAATCACCCGCGGGTCTTGGCGCAGCGTCCACGCAAGCTGATTGGTGCCGCTATCGACCGCATAGACGCGCGCAGCGCCGCGGCTCAGCAGCACATCGGTGAAGCCGCCCGTCGATGATCCGACATCAATCGCCACGGTGCCGTCAACCGCCCAGCCAAAATGGTCCAGGCCATGCGCCAGCTTCACCCCGCCGCGCGACACCCAGGGGTGATCGCGGCCCTTCACCTCGATCTCGGCATCGTCGGGCACCGTGTGGCCGGGCTTGTCGATCTTGCGCGTGCCGACAAATACCAGCCCGGCCATGATCAGCGCCTGCGCCCGCGTGCGGCTTTCAGCCAACCCGCGATCAACGATCAACTGGTCAATACGGATTTTGGGCATGGCGAGGGCGCCTTACGCCCGCACGTCCCCGGCCACGACTTCTTC
>MSXR01000006.1:0-39722 GCA_002083655.1 Proteobacteria bacterium ST_bin14
ACCAAACAGACAATTGCGAGCGCAGCGAAGCAATCCAGCCTATCCGCGAGCACGCCACTGGATTGCTTCGCTGCGCTCGCAATGACGATTCATATTTCAAACACGATGCTCTAGTTTTCAGTGCCGCACCAGTTGTCATCATCGTCGCGGCAGCGGCGGTCAGCTTTCTTGCGTTCACGGCCTTCGCGGGCGTCTGCCTTGCGTGCCTTGCGACCATAGTTGCGATCGGATTCGTCTTGACTGGTGGTTGCCCAGTCGGCAGCCTGCCCGGCGACCTTGAAGGGGGTGCTGACGAGGCCGACGGCGGCGTTGGCCATGCATCCCCCCATCGCGAGCGGCAACAGCATCACAGCACACAGGGCGATCTTGCGCATGGCATTCCACTCCTTGCGGCTAGTGCGCCGCCTTTCGGGCATTGAACCCGATTAGCGCAAAGTCCGTAAAGAAGCCGTCAACGCCCAGGTTCAGATAGGCCTGGATTTCTGCGGTGATATCCCCGTGCGTCGCAGGATCAGTGCCTTTGCGATAAATGGCGGGCAGGAAGGCGTTTTCCGCCCGAAACGTCCAGGGGTGGAGCCGCAGGCCCACGGCATGGGCATCCGCCACCATCGTGGTGGGCGCGGCCTTGCCATCCCAGATCAGGTTTTTATTGGGGCCAATGCCGTAGGCATAGCTGGCAATGGCGCGCAGCCCGGCGGGCGTTGCCATCGCGGCATAGCTGGCGGCCGCGCCGTTGACGCCCGCGTCCGCAGGGCCGCCGCTGGCATCCATCAGCTGGATCAGCCGAATTTTGGTGATGGCGTGCAGTGCCTTCAGATTATTGACCTCGAACGACTGGATGAACACGGGGGCATCGGCGCTGTCCCATCCCGCCGCGTTCAGTTCCGCCACCAGCTTTTCCTCCATTGGCTTCCCAATGGACTGGAAATAGCTCGGGTGTTTGGTTTCGGGATAAATGCCGATGGCGCGCCCGGTGGTGCGCGTCTCCGCCTTGGCGAGCGCGATGATTTCGGCCAGCGTCGGTATTGCAAACTGGCCGTCATATTTGGCGCTGGCGGGGCGCAGTTGCGGCAGGCGTTCTACAGCGCGCAGCGTCTTGATTTCGAGCAACGTAAAATCCTCGGCAAACCAGCCGGTGTGCGATGCGCCGTCGATGATCTTGGTGGTCTTGCGCGCGGCAAATTCGGGGTGCGATGCCACATTGGTGGTGCCGGTAATGTCGTTTTCGTGGCGGGCAATGAACACATTGTCTTTTGTCAGCACCAGATCAGGCTCGATGAAATCCGCGCCTTGTTCGATCGCGAGCCGGTACGCAAAGATCGTGTGTTCGGGGCTGAGCCCGCTCGCGCCGCGATGGGCGATCAGGATCGGGGGTGATAATGGCTTGGCGGTTGTGGCTGGTATCGTCATCGCGGCAGTCTGCCCCGTTGCCGGCCCTGACGCCAGCACCGCCAGCATCACGCCAGCAAAAGCACCGCTGATCGGATTCCTCTTGCCTAATGCGGTCCAAATCAGTTTCATGTGGCAATCCTTTTTCGCGAACCCCATTTACCCCCGACGCGTTACAGCATCTCTTCAGGAGCGGCGATCCCCATGCATTTTTCCATCAACGGTGCTGCTTTTGAGGCAGAACCCGATATCCGAACGTCATTGCTTGATCTGGTGCGCGAACATGCCGGGCTGTCGGGCACCAAAAAGGGATGTGATCACGGCCAGTGCGGCGCGTGCACGGTGCTGGTCAACGGGCGGCGCATCAATAGCTGCCTGACGCTGGCGGTGATGCATCAGGACGATGAGATCGTGACAATTGAGGGGATCGGCAAGGCCGATGCGCTGCACCCGGTGCAGGCGGCTTTCATCAAGCATGACGGTTTTCAATGCGGGTTCTGCACGCCGGGGCAGATCTGTTCGGCGGTCGCGATGCTGGATGAGGTGAAGGCGGGCTGGGCAAGCCATGTCAGCGACTCGCTTGATGCGGTGACGCTGGACGATGACGAGATTTCAGAGCGGATGAGCGGCAATTTGTGCCGGTGTTCGGCCTATCCCAATATTGTTGATGCCATTCGTGAAGTAGCTGAAGCATGAAGCAGTTTGATTATATCAAGGCTGATACAGCCGAAGCAGCCGTGGCCGCGAGCGGGGAGGGCGTGCGGTTCATCGCAGGCGGCACCAACCTGCTCGACCTGATGAAATTGCAGATCGAAACGCCGGATACGCTGGTGGATATCAGCAGGCTCGATCTGGCGAGTATCGCGGACACAGCGGATGGTGGCTTGTCGATTGGCGCGCTGGTGACGAACAGCGATCTGGCGCAGCATGCGCGGGTACGCAGTGATTATCCGGTGCTGGCGCGCGCGCTGCTATCGGGTGCGTCCCCCCAATTGCGCAACAAGGCGACGACGGGCGGCAATCTGCTCCAGCGGACGCGGTGCTATTATTTCTACGATACCGCCCGCGCCTGCAACAAACGCGATCCCGGCAGTGGATGCGCGGCACAAGGCGGGTTCAACCGGATCATGGCCGTGCTGGGCACCAGCGAAGATTGCATCGCTACGCACCCAAGCGACATGGCGGTGGCCATGCGCGCGCTGGACGCGGTAGTGGTCACCCTGCTGCCGGATGGTGATCGGCGGCGAATTGCGATCGGCGAACTTTACCGCCTGCCCGGTGCCACACCGGAGGTTGAGAACAGCCTGCGCCCCGGTGAACTGATCACGCATATCGAACTGCCCCCCGCTCCCATGGGCAAGCAACTATACCGTAAGGTGCGGGACCGCGCGTCATATGCCTTTGCGCTGGTATCTGTTGCTGGCGTCATCGCGGTGCAGGATGGCAAGATCGCCACGGCCGCGCTGGTCTTTGGCGGGCTGGGGCCAATGCCCTGGCGCGACGCAGCGGTGGAGGCGTTGCTGATCGGTGCTGCGCCATCGACGGCGGTGTTTGAAGCGGCAGCGGATGCGCTGTTGGCCGATGCGCGCGGATTTGGCAGCAATGATTTCAAAATTCCGCTCGCGCGGCGCACGCTGATCGCGGCCCTGCGGGATCTGACGGGGGAAGCAGCATGAGCGAACATAAGATGGACGCCGATTACGGCCCGTCCGCGCTCGACCGGGGCGTGCAGGGCTTGCTCGGCAAGGGGCTGGACCGCACGGACGGTATCGCCAAGGTAACGGGCGCGGCGGTGTATGCAGCGGAGCAACGCCCCAAGGGCAAGCTCGCTTATGGCTATGCCGTCACCGCCACGATTGCGGTTGGCACGGTCAAGTCGGTCGATACCACCGCTGCTATTTCGATGCCAGGCGTCATCCACATCATCAGCGATGATCCGCGTCTGCCGAGCGAATCCCCCAATATCGGCGCAGAAATGGCGCCCCGCTTTGACGGCGTGGTTGAAAGCTATGGCCAGATCGTCGCCTTGGTGCTTGCCGAAAGCTTTGAACAGGCGCGCGCGGCGGCGCTCGCGGTGGCGGTGGATTATGTGCCGCAAAAGGGGCAGTTCGACACGATTGCCGAAGTGGCAGCAGCCAAACCCCCACATGAGGGAGCCATGCTGCCCGACGTCGTGGTAGGCGATGTCGACGCGGCAATGGCAAGCGCCGATGTCAGCCATGATGCGACCTACACCACCCCCTATCAGGTCCACGCCGCAATGGAGCCGCATGCAGCGGTCGCCGAATGGGATGGGGATGATCTGACGCTGTACGGCTCCATCCAGATCATGCGCGCCGCGCGGCCCTTGCTCGCCAAATCGCTGGAGATTGATATCGCGCGCGTGCGGATGATCTCCCCGTTCATTGGCGGCGGTTTTGGCGGGAAGATCGGCGGACCGGAAATCGTGCTCGCGGCGATTGGCGCGCAGGCGATTGGCCGCCCGGTCAAGGTCGCGCTCACGCGGCAGCAGTTGTTTCATTCGATCTTTGGCCGGTCTGACACGCATCAGCGCATCCGGCTGGCGGCGACCGCCGATGGCAAGCTGACCGGCATCGCGCAGGACAGCATCGTTAGCCAAAAGGTGGGCGTGAGCTTTTTTGAGCCGGTCGCGCTGGGGGCATTGTCGCTTTACGCTGGCGCAGCGCGCAGTTTCACCACCAGGGTCGTCAAGCTGAACATCACCCGCGCTGGTGCCGTGCGCGCGCCAGGCGAGGCGGTGGGCATGATGGCGCTGGAAACGGCCATGGACGAAATGGCCGAAAAGCTGGGGCTTGACCCAATCGCGTTTCGCAAGCTGAACGAGCCTGAGGTTGATCCGATGCGGGGCGTGCCCTTTTCCACGCGCAGGCTGGTCGATTGTCTGGATGATGGCGCAAAGCGGTTCGGCTGGGAAAAGCGGGTGGCAACCCCCGGTGCGGTGCGCGAGGGCGGCTGGCTGATCGGCATGGGCATGGCCACCGCCGCGCGCGTCAACTTCCTCGCCAACAGCGATGCACGGGTGCGGTTGATGCCAGATGGCATGGCGGAAGTGGAAACCGACATGACCGACATCGGCACCGGCACCTATACGATCCTGGCGCAGATTGCGGGCGAGATGCTGGGCCTGCCGATGGAGCGGGTGAGGGTGTTTTTGGGCGATTCAAACCACCCCGATGGCGCAGGCTCCGGCGGATCATTCGGTGCCGCATCCAGCGGCTCGGCGGTGCAGCTTGCGTGCGATGATCTGGTCGCTGAACTCGCGCGGCGGATGGACGCCAAAGCTGAAGACATGACGCTGAAGGATGGCCATGCGATTGCGGGCAACCGCCGCGTGCCGATTACCGATCTGATCGGCGGTGAGGCGATAGAGGCGATGGGCGTCCTGCGCCCCGGCAAGAACAGCCGCGCCTATAGCCAGGGCACCCACGGCGCCCAGTTTGCGGAAGTGGCGGTGAATGCAGTGACGGGTGAAGTGCGCGTGCGGCGGATGCTGGGTGTGTTCGATTGCGGACGCATTTTGAATGCGAAAACGGCGCGAAGCCAGGCGCTGGGCGGGATGATCTGGGGGCTGGGCTATGCGCTCCACGAACATGCCGTGCTCGATCAGCGCAGCGGTTCCTACGTCAACCGCGATCTGGGCGAATATCATATCCCGGTGAACGCCGATGTACCGCAGATCGAGGCGTATTTCATCGAAGAGGTCGATCATCACGCCAGCCCGGTGGGCGCGAAGGGCATTGGTGAGCTGGGCATTTCGGGTGCAGGGGCGGCGATCACCAACGCGATTTACAATGCGTGCGGCGTGCGCGTGCGCGATTGGCCGATGACGCTCGACCAGATTTTGCCCGGTCTGCCGCCGGTGTGATGGGTAGAACACACGCCCCACGCCACCCCGTCACCCCCGCGCAGGCGGGGGGCAAGCTTTCCTTATCCACCGTCGAGCCGAGGCTGGATTCCCGGCTTCGCGGGAATCACGGTGGTGGGCAGTATGACGATGCTGATAATAGCGAGGACCATCATGGCCGATAATGATTCCGTCCTCACCGCCGCTGCCGCTTGGAAAGGCGCGCCAATGGCGCTTGCGACGGTGGTGTCGACCTGGGGTTCCGCCCCGCGCCCGCGCGGCAGCCATATGATCGTCCACGCTGATGGCCGGTTTGAAGGATCGGTATCGGGCGGCTGCGTGGAAAGCGACATCATGGCGGCGGCCGCCGACGTGATCGCGGGCGCGCCGTTCCAGCTGAAACGATATGGTGTGGCAGATGCTGCCGCTTGGGAAGTCGGCCTGCCGTGCGGCGGGGAGATTGAGGTGCTGGTGCAGCCGGTGTCCGCCGAGGGGTTTGATCCCGAATTATTCGACCGCATTGGCGAAGCGCGCGACACCGGCCAAACCCTGTCCGTCACCACCGACCTGTCGACGGGCCAAAGCACCTTGCGCCCGCTGGAGGGGGCCGCGTTCATCAACCGCTATGATCCGCCGCGCCGATTGCTGATCATCGGCGCGGTCCAGATTGCGCAGGCACTCGCCGGGCTGGCGCGCGAATTGGGCATTGCGACGGTGGTAATCGATCCGCGCGCGCGCTTCCTGACCGCCGAACGCTTTCCAGGCGTGACGCTGGATGATCGCTGGCCCGATGACGCCGTGGCCGCTTATGCGCCCGGCTCGTCAACGGCGGTGGTGACGCTGAGCCATGATACCAAGATCGATGATCCCGCGCTGATCGCTGCACTCGCTGCGCCCACCGGCTATGTCGGCGCGCTCGGTTCACGCCGCAGTCACGCGGCGCGGCGCGAAAGGCTGGCGGCGGCGGGCATCGCACAAGCTGATCTTGACCGCATCGATGCCCCGGTTGGGCTGGATATCGGCGCGATTGGCCCGGCAGAAATTGCGCTGTCGATTGCCGCCGCAATGGTGGCGGCGTTTCATGCCAAAGTGCCGTGATCGCGGCTGAAAGCACGCTGCTGGTGCTGCTGGCGGCAGGCCGATCGCTGCGGTTTGGCGATGATGACAAATTGGCGATGGAGTTCCTGGCCCAACCGCTGGCGATGCATGTGGTGACCGCGCTGGAGGATGTGCCGTTTCTTGATCGGGTGGCGATAACGTCGGGTACGGTGCTTGATTTCGCCGCGCGCGGTTACCGCGAGATTGCCAATCCGGCACCCGAGCGGGGATTATCGGGCTCGGTCAAGCTGGGCGTGGCAGCGGCGCGGGCGGCAGGCGCTGCGGCGATGGTCATCGTGCTGGCTGATATGCCGCGCGTGACATCTGCCCATATCTTGCGCTTGCTACATGCCGCTGACGGCGCGGATGCGGTGGTTGCCTCAAGCGATGGCCACCGCCCCCGCCCGCCCGCGCTGTTTGGCGCAGGGCGCTTCACCGAATTGGCAGAAGCGGTAGGCGATGAAGGCGGCCGCGCGATGATCCGCGCCGGGATTCACATCATCACCAGCCCCGAAGAACTGATCGATATCGATACGCCCGACGATCTGGAGCGGTTGCGCGCGCTGGTCGACCCGGACCATGCCGGTCGATAATCCGCTTAGAGCATTGTGCCCTAATTCAGGCTCATCCGTCACCCATGAGCGCAGCGAAGCAATCCAGCCTATCCGCGAGCACGCCGCTGGATTGCTTCGCTGCGCTTGCAATGACGACCATGACGGCAATGATGCTGGGTTGGTGCACGATGCTCGATTCACCTAAACCGCACCATATTGGAGGCGATCTGGCGTAACGCGGTGCGCGATATGCGTATTGTTCGCCTATGGCGCGGGTGGGACTTCTGGATATTGACCGGCCGGGCCTGTTGTTGGCGCTTGCCGCTCGCGGCTTGGATAGCCAGCGCTATGGCGCCGATGATGCGCTGAATGGGGCCGAACTGGCCCTTATCAGTTCAAGTGAAGGCTGGGCCAGCACCGTCGCTGACTTGGCCATGCCCGTGCTGTTGGTGATCGACGGCGACGACGACGCAGTGGTGGCCGCGCTTGATGGCGGCGCTGACGATGCCGTGGCGGCCAGCAGCAGCGATGCGCTGATTGCTGCCCGGGTGGCGGCGCTGGTCCGGCGGCAGGCCGCCGCGCGCTGGTTGCGCATTGGCGATGTGGGCATCGACACAGTTGAATGCCGCGTTTTCCGCGCGGGCAAGCCAATCGCGTTGTTGCCGCGCGAATATCGGCTGCTGCTCGCGCTTGCCCGACAGCCCGGAAAAACCGTGCCGCGCGCCGCGCTGGTGGCGGTTTTGTGCGGTCTGGCGTTTGATCCCGGCACCAATGTGATCGAAGTGCATATGTCGCGGTTGCGAGCAAAGCTTGATCGCGGCTTTGCGGCGCCCATGCTGCATACCGAACGGGGGCGTGGATACCGGCTGGCCGCGCCCAACGCGGCAAACAACCGCATTGCCGCGACTGGCTTGGCCCGGTAGCGTCGGTTCAAACCATAAGAGGAGAGGCGGATGCACCCCAGCGTCCACGCGAATACCGCGCCGGAAAAACCTGCGCTGATTGTTGCCGAAACCGGTGAGACGATCAGCTATGCGATGCTTGATGCCCGATCGAACCGGGCAGCCCAGCTGTTCCGCTCGCAAGGGCTGGTTATCGGCGACACAATCGCGCTGTTCCTGGATAATATCCCCGAATTTTACGACATCGCCTGGGGCGCGCAGCGCGCCGGGCTGTTTTACGTCTGCATTCCCAGCAAGCTTACCGCGCCGGAGGTTGAGTATATCGTTCGCGATTCCGGCGCAAAGCTTGTGGTTGGATCAGCGGCGATGGCGGGCGTGGCGTCGGCACTGGTGGAGCCGCTCAGCCAATGCACGCGGCTGATGATCGGCGGCCCGGTCGACGGATGGGCGGATTGGGCAGCCGCAGTCGCAGCGATGCCCGACACGCCGATTGCCGATGAGCGCGCGGGCATTGATATGCTCTATTCATCGGGCACCACCGGCCGCCCCAAGGGCGTTCGCGTTGCCCTGCCCGAGGAGCCTTCCATCGCCGCCCCCAATGTGCTGGTGATGCTGGCGCAGGCGCTGTACCGGCTGGGCGCCGACAGCATCTATCTTTCCCCCGCACCGCTTTATCACGCCGCGCCGCTGCGCTGGTCGATGACGGTAATGCGGCTGGGTGGCACCGTGGTGATGATGCAGCATTTCGATCCTGAAGCCGCGCTGGCGGCGATTGATCGCTATCACGTCAATTCCAGCCAATGGGTGCCGACCCATTTCGTCCGCATGCTGAAGCTCGATGCGGCCACCCGCGCGCGCTACGACCTGTCCAGCCTGAAAGTGGCAATCCATGCCGCAGCACCATGCCCCATCCCGGTAAAGGAAGCGATGATCGCCTGGTGGGGGCCGGTGCTCTACGAATATTATGCGGGGTCTGAAGGCAATGGCCTGACCACGATCGATTCCGCGCAGTGGCTGACGCACAAAGGCTCCGTCGGTAAGGCCGCTTATGGCGAACTGCACATTTGTGACGAGGCAGGCAATGATGTGCCGCCGGGCACCGAGGGGCTGGTGTATTTCGCGGGCGGCGGGGTGTTTGAATATCATAACGATCCCGAAAAAACGGCCGAGGCGCGCAATGCGCAGGGCTGGACCACGCTGGGCGATATCGGGCGGATTGATGAGGAGGGGTATCTGTACCTCACCGACCGCAAAAGCTTCATGATCATTTCGGGGGGCGTGAATATCTATCCGCAGGAAATCGAAAACCGGCTGATCACCCACCCGCGCGTGGCCGATGTGGCCGTCATCGGTGGGCCATGCCCGGAAATGGGCGAGCGCGTGATCGCGGTGGTGCAGCCGGTTGACCTGGCAGAGGCGGGCGATGCGTTTGCAGTTGAACTCACCGCGTGGTGCCGCGCTGAACTCTCCGGCGTCAAAACCCCGCGCCAGATCGATTTCGCCGCCGAACTTCCCCGCGCACCGACGGGTAAACTCTACAAGCGGCTGTTGCGTGATCGCTATTGGGGCAATAGCGATAGCCGGATTGTTTGAATCGAACCGCATGATTACTCCCCCGTCATTGCGAGCGAAGCGAAGCAATCCAGCGACGCCGCAAGTGGAGGGGCTGGATTGCTTCGCTACGCTCGCAATGACGAACAAGTGGGTTGATCGCCCGTGAAAGGACCTGAAATGCAAGACCGTGTTCGCATTACCGTTACTGATCATGTCGCCGACGTGAAGCTGATCCGCAGCGAGAAAATGAACGCGCTCGATCCCGCAATGTTTGCGGGCATTGCTGAGGCGATTGAGCAGCTTTCCGGCATGGCAGAGGTTCGCTGCGTGGTGCTGTCCGGCGAAGGGCGGGCATTTTGCGCGGGGCTGGATATGGCGAGCATGGCGAGCGGCGGCTCTGGCGCGTCGCTGGCGGATCGCACCCACGGGCTCGCCAATGTGCCGCAGCACGCCGCCTGGGGCTGGCGCACGCTGCCCATGCCGGTGATCGCCGCCGTACACGGCGTGGCGTTTGGCGGCGGCTTCCAGATCATGTCGGGCGCCGACATCCGCATCGCCAGCCCGCATGCGCGCTTTGCCATCCGCGAAGTCTATTGGGGGTTGGTGCCCGACATGGCCGGCATCGCGCTGTGGCGTGGCATCGCGCGGGATGATGTGTTGCGCGAACTCACCTACACCGCTCGCGAATTTGACGGGCCAGAGGCGCTGGCGCTCGGCTTCGTGACCAAGCTCGCCGACGATCCTTGGGCAGAGGCGCACGCTCTGGCCAAACAAATCGCCGCGCGTAACCCAGAGGCGGTGCGGGGCTCGAAAAAGCTGTTCAACCTGCAACCTGATCTCGACAGCGCCGCGATCCTGCAAGCCGAAAGCGACGTCCAACTGGGCGTCATCCGCCGCCCGAACCAGATTGAACAGGTAATGGCCAACATGGAAAAGCGCGCAGCGGTGTTTGTGGATTGAACACCGCCCGCGCCCTGTTGCGGGATCGAACCGGAGAACCGGAATGCTGAAACTTCATTTCGCCCCGCTAACCCGTTCGATCAGGATTAGATGGCTCCTCGAAGAGCTGGAACTTCCGTACGAACTCGTTCGGACAAGTTTCATCCGGGACGGGAACAAGGGGTTTGCGCAGAACACCCCTTCCGGCAATTTTCCGTTCATCGAAGATGGCGGGGTTACCTTGTCGGAATCAGGGGCTATTGTTCAATATATCCTCGAGCGCTACGGAGACGGGCGGCTCGAACCGGTCGTCGGCTCGTCAAACCGCCCCGCCTATTTGCGGTGGCTCCATTTTGCTGAGGGCACAGCAGCCAACCCGATCAACAACATCGTCTGGCTGACGGTCTATCGACAGGATGCCGATCAACACGTCGCCATCATCGATGCCACACGGGCGAGCGTCGAGGTGATATTTGGTGAGGTGGAGTCTGCCTTGGCAGATCAGCCATTTCTGGCCGGCGATTCGTTGACGGCCGCCGATATCATGATGGGATTTACGCTGTTGTCGGCCAGATGGCTGAAACTGTTGACTGATCGATATCCCCGAACGCTAGACTATGTAGATCGCCTGATGGCGCGTCCAGCGCTCCAAATGTCGCTCAACTGATCGTCATCCAGCAACGCCTGTTGCCTAGCGAAAGCTGGCGCCTCGTGCTCCCAATTGAACGCGCGCCGTCAGGCGCAAGACCCCAGCTTTGGCTGGGATTACGATAGCGGTGGCGGGTTATTGGCCCGCCATCCTTCCAGCGCCGCGCGGTACTCCTCAGGCAGTGCGGCCAGGCCGCCTTCGCTGCTCATCACCACCACCGTGTCGCAGGTGGCGATTGGCACATCGTGCTGGAACGCGGTTGACAGGATCGTCCAGCTGCGGGTGCCGATTTTGCCGATCCCGCTCGCCACCACGACATCGGCGGGGAAATGCCCCTCGCCCAGGTAATTGATGATCACTTGCGCAACCAGCCAGCGCCGGTCGCGCCACGCGTCCAGCCCCGTGGCATGATTGAACTTCACCCGCCCGCTTTCGAGGATCGCGGCCATCCCGACATTGTTGATATGTCCCAGTACATCCAAGTCCTGAAACCGCGTCTGGATAATCTCATGGTGCGGATAGGCGTCTGGCAACAAACGCCAGGCTTCGGGGCGCGCCATTAGGGGAACACGCTCACAGCCCGCTGGCGAACATGTCGATCTTGCCCAGCGGCACGCCCTTCATCCGCAGGATGGCATAGGTGATCGAGGCGTGGAACGCGATGTTGGTCGCCGCGAACACGCTCACCCAATGCCCGGCGGGCAAGGTCGGCTCCATCGTTTCGCCGAGCTGGACGGTCAGCGGCACATCCTCTCGGCCTGCGAAATGTTCGGCGGTCAGCGTTGCGAGGAACGCCTTGGCCTTGACGATGGCGGCCTGAAAACCGGCGACATCGAGATCGGCGGTAACCGCCTCCGGCACCGGCAAGCCGGCAGCACGCGCCGGCCAGCTTTGCGAGAAGTTGACGACGACCATCACCTGGAACCCCAGCGGATGCATGTCATCCGCCAGCCGCCAGCCCAGCATGTCCTGCTCGCTGAAGCCGTTCGCCGTGGCAAAGGCTGAGCCCTTGGTGAGCAGATGGGCGGCGGTATCGAGGTGACGCCGGAACAGGTCGACAAAGGTGAAGATCGAGACGGCCATTGATGTTCCTGAAATCAGAGGCGACCCGGCAGTGAATGCCGGGTCGTCGGACGGGGCCGCTGGCCCCGCCGGCCGCGCTTGGGTGAGTCCGCGCACAGCGTGTGCACGGCCACCCGGCGCGTCAGCGTGGCGCCATGCGGATCGCGCCGTCGAGCCGGACGTCCTCGCCGTTGAAATAGCCATTCTCGATCATCGTCATCGCCAGATGCGCATATTCCGGCGCAAGGCCGAGGCGCTTGGGGAAGGGGACGCTGGCGGCCAGCGCTTCCTTCACCTGTGGCGGTGCGGCGTTCATCAGCGGCGTGTTGAAGATACCGGGCAGGATCGTGTTGATGCGAATGCCTTCGCCCATCAGGTCGCGCGCGATGGGCAGTGTCATGCCGACCACACCGCCCTTGGAGGCCGAATAGGCGGCCTGGCCGATCTGGCCATCCTCTGCGGCGACAGAGGCCGTCATCACCATCGCGCCGCGCTCACCGTCTTCACCCGGCTCGAGCGTGAGCATGCCGGCGGCCGACTTGGCGACGCAACGGAAGGTGCCGACCAGGTTGATTTGGATCAGCCAGTTAAATGCCTCAAGGCTGAAATGCTTGATGCTGCCATCTTCCTTGGAACGGCTGGCGGTTTTCATCGCGTTGCCGGTGCCAGCGCAGCACACGAGCACGCGCTCTTGGCCGTGCGCGGCGCGCGCCTTGGCGAAACCGGCGTCGACCGATTCCTCGCTCGTGACGTTCACTTCGCAGAAAATGCCGCCGATATCAGCGGCGACGGCCTCACCCTTGGCAGCCTGCATGTCAAAGATCGCGACCTTGACGCCCTTGGCCGCGAGCGCGCGCGCGGTGGCTTCACCCAGGCCAGAGGAGCCGCCAGTGACAACGGCGGAAACGGTGGAATCGAGTTTCATTTCTGGTTCTCCGTTGTACCCCCGCAAAGGCGGGAGCACAGTCTGGGTCCCCGCCTTCGCGGGGACACAAGGTTGTTAATTACAGCCGTTCGATGATCGTCACATTGGCGATGCCGCCGCCCTCGCACATCGTTTGCAGGCCATAACGCTTGCCGCGTGCGTGGAGCGCGTGGACCAATGTCGCCATCAGCTTGGTGCCCGATGCGCCGAGCGGATGGCCGAGCGCAATCGCGCCGCCATTGACGTTCAGCTTGGCGTGTTCGCCGCCGGTATGCTTCAGCCACGCAAGCGGCACGGGCGCAAAGGCTTCGTTGACTTCGTAAAGGTCGATATCCTCGATCTTCATGCCCGCTCGTTTCAGCGCGCGATCCGTGGCGAACAAGGGTTCTTCAAGCATGATGACGGGATCGCCACCGGTCACCGTCAGGTTCACGATGCGGGCGATCGGCGTCAGGTTATGTGCCTTCAACGCTGCTTCGCTGACGATCATGACCGCCGACGCGCCGTCGCAAATCTGGCTGGCATTGGCGGCAGAGATCGTGCCGCCTTCCTGCAGCAGCTTTACCGAGCCGATCGATTCCAGCGTTGCATCATAACGGATGCCTTCATCGGTTTTATGCCATTCAGGGCCGTCAGCGCCCTCAATTTCAAGCGGCAAGATTTCAGCGTCAAACGCGCCGCTCTGTGTCGCGGCAATCGCGCGCTGGTGGCTTTCGAGCGCAAATGCATCAAGCTGTTCGCGGTTGAAGCCGTGCTTCTTGACGATCATCTCCGCGCCCATGAACTGGCTGAACATGATGCCGGGGTATTTTTCCTCAAGGCGCGGCGACTTATAATTGCCCATGCCTTCCTTCATGTGGAGCGCCATGGTGGAGCCCATCGGCACGCGTGTCATGCTCTCCACGCCGGCGGCAATCACGATATCCTGCGTGCCTGACATCACGGCTTGCGCCGCAAACTGCATCGATTGCTGTGAAGAGCCGCACTGGCGATCAATCGAAACGGCGGGAACGCTGTCAGGCAGGTTGCGCGCGGCAAGCACGGCGTTGCGACCAATCTGGCCCGCTTGCTGACCGCCCTGCATCACGCAACCCATGATCACGTCGTCCACCGCTGCGCCGTCAATCCCGGTGCGTTCGATGATCGCGTCAAGCACGGCTGCGGCCATATCGACCGGATGCGTGCCCGCCAGCTTGCCGCCACGGCGACCCCCGGCAGTACGGATTGCGTCCACTATATATGCGTCAGGCATCGCCATTCCCTCCATCAACTCACGTGATTTTGGCGCGTTGTTGCGCAAACCAGCGATAGCGGCAAGGGTCGTTGGCGTCGCAATTGTCAAAAACAGGGTGTTAGTGATGAATGTTTCGCAAGCCGTAGCGGCACGTCGATCAGTTCGCGGATTTCTGGACCGCCCGGTCGATGCTGCGCTGATCCAGCGACTCGCGGTAAATGCGGCGCGCGCCCCTTCTGGCGGGAATTTGCAGCCCTGGCATATCGACATTGTGACCGGCGACTCGCTCGCGGCACTCAAGGCGATCATGGCCCAGAAACAAGCCGCAGGCGTGATGGAAGCGGCGCAGTACGACATCTATCCGCGTGAACTTGTTACCCCGTATAAGGATCGCCGATTTCAGGTTGGGATGGCGCTATATGCAGCGCTCGGCATCGAACGCGGTGACAGCGATGCGCGCAACCATGAATTCCGCCGCAACTTCCAGTTTTTTGAAGCGCCCGCCGCGCTGTTCTGCACGGTCGACCGGCGGATGGGGCCGCCGCAATGGTCTGATCTGGGGATGTATTTGCAAAGCTTCATGCTGCTGGCGGTTGAAGCTGGCTTGGCAACCTGTGCGCAAGAATGCTGGGCAATCTATCCAGAAACGGTGGGTGCATTTCTGGATACACCGCCCGAGCGGATGATATTCTGCGGCATGGCGATTGGCTATGAAGACACCGCCGCGCCCGCCAATGGACTGCGCGCTGAACGCGCACCGGCGGGGGAGTGGTTGACGATGCGGGGGTAGGCCGCTCGATTGAGACTGCCGTCACCCCGGACTTGACCCGGGGTCACGCTGCCTTTGCTCGATATCGACAGCGGCTGCCTCGGGTAAGAAGCGGGACCCCGGATCACGTCCGGGGTGACGCATAATTCTAACTGAATTCGAAGCCTCTTGTTCCCCCGCGAAGGCGGGGGCCCAGACTGGGCTCCCGCCTTCGCGGGAGCACAACAAAGCTGTCCTTGTTCGAAGGGGATAAATCCTGAACGAGTCCGGGGTGACGCATCTAATGATATCGAACGGTGGGCGCTTACGCCGAAGCGCGCGACCCGCCACCGCCACCACCACCACGGCCGCGACCGCCACGACCACGACCGCCGCCGGGGCGACCCTGGCCGTTACCGGCCGGGCGAGCCTGGCCAGCGCCAGCCCCTGCCGGACGACCCGCCGTCGTTGCCGGATTGGCTACCGTGCGGGGCGCACCTGCCCCCGAACTGGCACCGGCACCCGCCGGCCGCGCACGATGTGTCGCACGCGGATGCGCAGGCTGGCGGTTATTGCCAATGTCACGACGCACGCGCTCTGGCGTGTCCGACACACCGGTTGCAGCGCGCGCCGCCTTTAACCGGGCACCTTCTGCCACGAAATCGGCGGGCAACTGGCGATGCTCAATCTTCTGCTTGGTCAGTTTTTCGATGTCGCGCAGATAGCTCTTCTCGTCATCCGCGCAGAACGCGATGGCGACGCCCGATGCGCCTGCACGGGCGGTGCGGCCAATGCGGTGAACATATTGTTCGGCCACGTTGGGCAGTTCAAAGTTGATGACATGGCTGACGCCCGACACGTCGATGCCGCGCGCCGCAATGTCCGTCGCGACCATGATCTTGACGCGTCCCGACTTGAACTCGGCCAGCGCGCGTTCACGCTGCGGCTGGCTCTTGTTGCCGTGGATCGCGTTGGACGCGATGCCGTTCGCCGCGAGCAGCTTCACAACCCGGTCAGCCCCGTGCTTGGTGCGGGTAAAGACGAGTACGCGCTCAACTTCAGTGGTTTTCAGGAAGATCGTGAGCAACGCCTGCTTTTCGGCCTGTTGGACGAAGGTGACATATTGCTCAACGCGCTCGGCGGTGCTGGCGACGGGCGTTACCGATACCGTGACTGGATCGTCGAGGAACTTGTCGGCCAGATCGCGGATTGCCTTTGGCATGGTTGCCGAAAAGAACAGGGTCTGGCGCGTCTTGGGTAGCAGCTGCACGATGCGCTTCAGCGCGTGGATAAAGCCCAGATCAAGCATCTGATCCGCCTCATCCAGCACCAGGATTTCAATATCGCCCAGCGTTACGAAACGCTGCTCGATCAAATCGATCAGGCGGCCAGGCGTTGCGACCAGAATGTCGACGCCGTTAGCCAGCGTGCTGCGATCCTTGCTGACCGATGTGCCGCCGAACACGGTGGCAATCGACAGTTTGGAGAAACGGCCATAATCGCGTGCACTTTGCGCAATCTGGCTGGCGAGTTCGCGCGTGGGGGCAAGCACCAGCATGCGGCAGGCGCGGGGGCGAACATGCTCGTTGGCGGCAACAAGCCGCTGGATCGACGGCAGCATGAAGGCAGCGGTTTTGCCGGTGCCGGTTTGCGCGATGCCGAGCAGATCGCGGCCCTGGATCAGCGGTGGAATTGCCTGGCGCTGGATGGGGGTGGCTTCGTTATAGCCTTTGTCGGCGAGCGCGCGCTGCAAGGACTCGTTGAGCCCGAGATTTTGGAAGGACATGGTATTCTTTCAGGTAATTGCCAGCATCCCGAGGCCGAAAATTGGGCGCACGGGGAGGCGGGCGGGGACATAATGTCGCGCCCCGCGTGATGTGGGAAGCTTAGGGTTAGAACCGAGGCAGAGCCGGGGAGCATTCTGAACCATTCAGAAGCGCCCGATCACGCTGCATAATGCCTCGCCGAACGCTTAAATGCATGTTGCAGCGCAAAAAGTCAACCCCGCACGGTTTTTGGCGGCCTAAAACGCGCCGGGCAGGTCGCGCTGCATGGGATCGGGCCGGGCCGGCACCAGCAATTGCTGGCTGGGCGCACGCACCGAAGCGGGGCCCTGTTGGCCAGTGGCCACCGCGCCTGCAATGGGGGTGCAGCTTTGCCCGGCAAGGTAGTTGAGCGCGGCACGCGTTGATGCTTCCTGCGGATCGCCAAGCGGCCGGGTCAGGTCATCGGCGGCCTGGCAGCTCGCCTCCACCACACTGGCCAGGCCGGTGAAATAATTGCCCTGGCGGTTGGCATTCTGCGATGCGAAGGCCACCACGCGCAGCCGATCATCGCACGCGCTCATATCCAGCGCGATCTGGCCAACCGGCTTGCCAAAGGTGTTCGACCCGATCAGCCCCAGATTGGCGCGCAGATAGGGCAGCATGCCGTTGGCGACCAGCTCACTCGCTGACGCTGTTGATCCAGTGCCGATCACCGCGATCCGCATGGGCGAAATCGATTGCGCCATGGGGGCAAAGTTTTTGGTCGTGTTGTTCGATGATTTTTCAGGGCGAAACGCGGTGAGATTGAACACTTCTGACGTCAACCGGTTGCCGCCCAGCAGATCGCCGATCAAATCGGCGGTGGAAACCAGCCCCCCGCCATTATAGCGGAAATCAAGGATCACATTGGTGATTCCATTCGCGCGAAAATTGGCAAAGGCATCGCGCAGTGGCTGGTTCGCGGTGGAAATGAACGTACGCAGGTTGATATAGCCAACCCGCCGCCCAGCATCATTGATGATCATTGCACCATAGCGTGAGGATACTGGCGCAAGGCTGAAATCAGCTTTCGCAACGGTAACGATGCGCGATTCGGCACCATTGCTGATCTGCAGCGCGCGGACAGTGCCCGCCGTGTTTGGCCCCAGCGCGTTGGTTACCGCCGCGCTGCCCCCGCTGGCGACCAGCGAAGCGACAGTCTGCAAACTGGTATCGGTGTTCCCGATCGCCAAAATCTGGGTGCCCCGGTCTATCCCCGCAGCAAGCGCAGGTGCGTCTTCAAAACTTTCGGCAACGAACAGCCGTGAGGACGTGTCAAACGCCAGGCGGATACCAAATCCGGCGCTGGACCCTGAGTTGAGGAAGGCGTTTTCGCCTGAAATCGTGGTTAGAAAAGTAAAGAACCGATCCCGGTTCTGCGCGCGCGCGGTGGCTGTCAACGCATCGACATAGGCGTCAACCGTTGCAAAGGGTGTGGGATCAAGGCTGGCCGGCAATGTTTCCGGGAACAGATACCATTCACGCAATTGCGCAAACGCCCAATCCTGGCGCGCGCGAAGCGAACAGGTCGCAAGCGGGGTGGGAGATGGGGTTGGTGAGGGGGCCGGTGTAACCACCGCGGTGATGCCACCACCCGGCGCGGACGATCCACCGCCACTGCACGCCGAAACCAGCGCCATCACGCTCAACGCCGATATCAGGCGATGCTTGGCACTGTTTTTCACGTTCTCTCCCCGGCGTTATTCTAGCGCTTACTGGCCCAGCGTCATTCTGGCGCTTGGCGACAAGGCGCGTTGTACTGCTGTAGTTGAATGCTGGCGATACCAATTGAGTCAAGCTTTGTTGCGGACAGCCGGTGGATGCCAATGGCGGCGTTTGCTTGGGCTCAGGTTGATCGCACTACAAAATCCCGTCATGTCGGTGCCGGGCAGGGCCGCGCGGCGTGCCCGTTCTTGTGGTTGGGGGACAGATTCATGCGGCGTTCGGCGATCCTGCTTTTGGCGGCAACCATGCTGGCAGCGGCGGCCCCGGCCCCGCGCCCGATTGTCGCCGATGATCTGGCAAAGCTGAAGGGCGTCAGCGATCCGCAGGTCGACGCCAAGGGCGAATGGGTCGCCTATGCCGTGCGCACAACCGATGTTGCGGCGGATCGCCAGGAAACGCATTTATGGATGACGCGCTGGGATGGCACCCGCACGGTGCAGCTCACCAGCCGCAAGGGGGAGAGCGAGGCTAACCCGCGCTTCAGCCCTGACGGCCAGTTTATCGCCTTCACGTCATCCCGCGCGGACGATGACAAGCAGAGCCAGCTGTGGCTGCTGGATCGCGCGGGCGGGGAGGCGATGAAGCTGCCCGGTATCAAGGGATCCGTTGACGACATCGTCTGGTCGCCGGATTCCAAATCCATCGCCATGATTGTCAGCGATCCTGAGCCTGACGACAAGCCCGCTGCACCTTCAGTTGCCCCACCCGCGCCTGCGGCAACGCCTGTCCCCAGCGCCGCGCCAGCCGCCGACAACGCACCCCCGGAAGACGAGCCAGTCCCGCCCGCCAAGGCCGCAGACAAAAAGCCAAAGCCAATCGTGATCGACCGTTTCCAGTTCAAGGACGACGGTTCGGGCTATCTGGGCAAGCAGCGCAGCCGGTTATGGATCTATGACCTGACCGCCAAAAAGGCGCGCCGCCTGACGACTGGCGATTATGATGAGGCACTGCCCGCCTGGTCGCCTGATGGCAAAATGATCGCCTTTTCATCAAAGCGCACAGCGGACCCCGACCGCAGCTATGACAGTAATCTTTACCTGGTCGCTGTGGCAACCACGCCGGCCGAGCCGCGCGCGCTGACCATATATCCGGGCGAAGACAATCCCGCCGGCCTGGGAAGCTATCCGGCATGGTCGCCGGATGGCAAAACCATCGCCTATGTTCAGGGTGGCCCGGTTGAGCTGTTCAGCTACGGCGTGCGTACCCTTGCCCTGGTGCCCGCCACCGGGGGTGCGCCGCGCATCTTGACGGGCACGCTTGATCGCAACGTCAGCCAGCCGATCTGGACGCCTGATGGCAAGGCAGTTCGCGTCGCGGTGGAGGATGACGGCGTGGAACGCATCGCAGAGGTGCCGCTGTCCGGCGGCCCCTTGCGCGATATCGCCAGCGGGTTTCGTGTTTTCGCGGCGCCCGTTGCGGCACCAAAGGGTAAGCTGGCGGTGACTATGTCCAGCCCTGCTGCACCGCCAGAAGTGTATGCAATCGACGGCCCCGGCGCGATACGCCAGTTGAGCCATCAGAATGATGACTGGCTGAAACAAGTCGCCATCGCCCCCGTGGCGCGCGCCAGTTACCGGTCAAAAGACGGCACAGACGTTCACGGATTCCTGGTCACGCCGCCGGGCAAAGCGGCGCAAAAGCTGCCGACCATCCTGTACAATCATGGCGGGCCGCAATCGCAGTTTGATGCCAGCTTCAATATCGTCTGGCAGGTTTTCGCCGGGCACGGCTATGCCGTTGTTTCCACCAATCCGCGCGGCGGGACGGGCCGGGGCCAGGCCTATGCAAAGGCACTTTACGCCGATTGGGGCGGCCCCGCCGTGCCTGATGCGCTGGCCGGGGTGGATGATGCCGTGGCAAAGGGCATTGCCGATCCGGCGCGGTTATACATTGGCGGCTGGTCTTATGGCGGCATGCTGACCAATTACGTCATCGCATCCGACACACGGTTCAAGGCGGCGGTATCGGGCGCGAGCATCAGCAATATTCTGGCCGGTTATGGAACGGACCAATATATCCGCGATTACGAAGTCGAACTGGGCCGCCCCTGGGAACATATGGATGTGTGGCTGCGCAATTCTTACCCGTTCTACCACAATGAAAAAATCGTCACGCCAACGCTGTGGATGGCGGGGGACAAGGATTTCAACGTGCCCCTGCTCAATTCAGAACAAATGTACCAGGCGCTGAAAAGCCGCAACATCAACACCCAACTCATCATCTACCCCGGCGAACACCACGGCCTGCGCCGGCCCAGCTTTCTGAAGGACCGGATGGTGCGATGGCTGGCCTGGTATGACAAACAGGCGGCTCCTTGATTGGGTGCCCAACGCGTTTGTCGACCGATGCCGCTGAGCAAAGCCGCTGGGCAAGATTGAGATCCTCCGCTGCCAAGCCCTTTCACCAGCCCCGACAAGCTGCCATTATTTGCATTGTCACAAGCAAGGGGGAGACGGTTGGTGAACGGTATCGGCGCAACGGATCGCAGGACATTGCTGAAGGGCGCGGCGCTCGGCGCGGTGATGGCCGTACCTGGCGCGGCGCTCGCCAAGGACGATGTGGCGATCTTGCGAAAGACGATTGCCGCTGGGCACGATGCCGCGATCAAGCGGTTGCGCGACTGGATCGCCCTGCCGACGATTGCCGCTGAGGGCCGCAACGTAAAGGAGGGCGCGGCCTATATGGCAGAACTCGCCCGGGAAGCAGGCTTTCAGCATGTCGAGATCGTGCCGACAGACGGCTTGCCCGGCGTGTTCGCCACCATGGACAATGGCGCGAAGAAGACGCTCGCGCTGTACTTCATGTACGACGTCAAGCAGTTCGATCCCGCCGAATGGACGTCGCCCCCGCTTGACGGGAAGATCGTCGATCGAGCGGGGCTTGGCAAAGTGCTGGTCGGGCGCGGTGCGGTAAACCAGAAAGGGCCTGAGTCGGTCGTCCTGGCCGCCCTCGCCGCGATGAAGGCGGCAGGACGCAAACCGCCCGTCAACCTGGTGCTGATGTGCGAGGGCGAGGAAGAGATTGGATCGCCGCACTTCACCCAGATTGTGCGCCGCCCTGATGTTACAGCGGCTTTGCGCAAATGCGTCGGCGCGGTGATCCCCAGCGCGTGGCAATCGCCGAATGACGGTGCCGCCGAAATCAACCTGGGCGCCAAGGGCATCATCGAATGCGAGCTGATCGCGTCAGGTGAAAAATGGGGTAGGGGGCCGGCCAAGGATTTGCATTCGTCGATGAAGGCAGTGGTGGACAGCCCCGCCTGGCATTTGGTCCAGGCGTTGCAGACGCTGGTGAGTGCCGACGGCAACACGCCAGCCATCGATGGCTGGTTTGAAAAGGTGCGCCCGCTGACCGAGCGCGAAAAGGCGTTGATTGCCGATTCCGCTGCCAAGCATAGCGAGGCCACCGCGAAGCAGCAGATGGGGGTGAAGCATTTCATCAACGACTTGAGCTGGGGCGAAACGCAGCAGCGGCTGGCGTCGCAGCCGACCGTCAATATCGAGGGGCTGATCGCGGGCTATACCGGGCCGGGTGGCAAGACGATCCTGCCATCGCGCGCGGTGGCAAAACTCGATATGCGGCTGGTGCCCAATCAGACCCACGATGATTGCGTGACGAAGATCAAGGCGCATCTGGCGAAGCGCGGCTTTGCCGATGTCGAAGTGAAGGTGACCGGCGGTTATGATCCGACCGAAACCGACGAGAATTCGTCGCTGATCAAAGCCGAACTCGCGACGTATCAGCGCGCAGGCGTGAAGACGTCGGTTTATCCGCGGCTGGCTGGATCATGGCCGGGCTATGTCTTCACCTCGGCGCCGGTGTCGCTTGCTGCTGGTCAATTCGGTTTCGGTCACGGCAGTGGAGCGCATGCGCCCGACGAATATCTGCTGATCGAAAGCACCAACCCGAAGGTGCTGGGCTATGACGATTCGGTGATGGGATTTATCGACTTCTTCTATCAAATCGCCGCCACCGGCTGACGCGGTTCGGGCCGGGGGCATCACATGCCCCCGGCCCGCGCCGCAAACGGGCGGAAAGGCGATCGGCATAGGTGCCACCTACCGCTCATAAGCCTTCGGCAGCGCGCCTTCTTGCGGCGTCAGATATCGCTTCAGCAGCTGGCCTTGGCGCGTGCCCAGCGATTGCTTGACGCCGTCAATCCATACCATCTGTGCTGCGCTATCCAGTTCGAGCGGGTCGCCTGACCAGATCACGACATCACCGGCGCGGCCGGGGCGTAACGAGCCGATTTCGCCGCCCAGGCCCACTGCTTCGGCGGGGAGCGAGGTGATCGCGGCAAAGGCGGCGTTCCAGTCTAGACCGGTGGCACCGGGCACCTTGGTGAGCGCGACCAGATTGCCGGCATATTGCTTTTCAAGCCGCGCCTGCCGCGCTTCATTGTCGTTGATCGTGCCGATGCCAACCAGCACGCCCGCCGCCTTCATCCGCCCGACATTGGATTGCGTGGCGGCAAGCGATTCAAAGGATTCGGGCAAATCGTTCAGTGCTGACGCGATCACCGGCACCTTGGCGGCGGCGAGTTGCGTGGCGACCATCCAGCCTTCCGAAACGCCCACGAAAACCATCCGCAATTGCGGCATCGCTTTTTTGATGTCGATCAGCGCCAGCATATCCGATGCACGCTCGACATGGATTAGCAATGGCATCCGTCCGCTGATGACCGGGGCCAGCGCTTCTGCATCGGCGCGGGTCAGCAGTGCCTCCTTGCCCTGATCGGCATAGCCAGCCGGATTGCGGGCATAATCGCGTGCCTGAAACAGGGCGTTTTTGAACATGCTGAGCGCTGCCGGGCGGCTGCCGCCAGCGGCGCGCGCGCCACCCTCGCCATATTCCATATACTGGAAGGCACGCGGCGTGCTGACCGGGGCGGTATCGCTGCCCAGATCGATCACCGCGCCCATCCCTGCAAAAATCGATCCACGATTGTCAGGCGCGACAATGGCGCGGGTGATGCCTTCTGCCCGGTTGAGCGGGATGGAACTGGTATGCGGGTTCACCGCAGGTGACACATCGATTGCGGCGTGAAACGGACTGCCATTGGCGCTGGCATCATTGGTCGGGTCAACGGCGTCGACCTCAACAATCCCCATCCGCGTGAAGCCTGCGACGATTCCGGGGGTTACCCAGCGGCCACCCGCGTCAATCACTTCCATGCCAGCAGGCACCGCGACGCCAGGACCAGCGGCGACAACCTTGCCATTACGCACCACCACAGTGCCGCCAGCAATGGGTGCGGACCCATCGCCAATGACCAGCTTGGCGTTGGTGATCGCCACCGATTGCGCAGCGGCGGAGAATGACAGGGCAGGGGTGGCGAGAACCGCCGCGGTCAATAGCAACAGGCGCTTCACTTCACATCTCCCGAGCCAGGCTGGCCAAGTTCGAAATCGGATACCGGTCGCAAGCGCGGATCATGCGAATCATACAGCAGCGCGCCGTCAATCCACACCATATCCGGCCGGGTATAGACGCTGAACGGATTGCCGTTCCACAACACCACGTCTGCCATTTTGCCCGGTTTCAGGCTGCCGGTTTTGTCAAATATCCCCAGCGCCTTGGCCGGGCCAGAAGTGAGCCAGGTCCAGGCAGTGGCATCGGAAATGTCTATCCCTGCACGCCGCCCGGCGGCCAGCGCCTTGGCGACTTCCTGGTTCAGCCGCTGAATGCCGTTCGCGTCATCCGAATGGATCATCGCACAGGCACCGGCCTTGTGTAGCAGCGGCAGGTTTTCGCTGATCGCGTCATAGGATTCCATTTTGAAACCCCACCAGTCCGCCCAGACGGCGGCACAGGTGCTGTTCGCCTTCAGCAGATCGCCAATTTTATAGGCCTCAACCGCGTGGTGGAACGCGCTGACACGATAGCCAAATTCCTTGGCCATATCCATCACCAGCGCCATTTCGTCCGCGCGGTAGCAATGGTTCTGCACCAGGATTTCGCCGGCCAGCACACCGCGCAACGTATCCATGCCAATGTCGCGCGCGGGCGGCTCGCCGCCGTCTGCCTCATATTTGTCCCAGCGGCGCTTATACTCAGCGGCGCGTGCCCAGGTTTGGCGATCAACGGCGATATTGCCCATCCGCGTCGAAGGCTGACGACCCTTGCCGCCATAAACGCGCTTGGGGTTTTCCCCGCAGGCCATTTTCAGTCCGTAAGGCGCGCCGGGGAACTTCATGCCCTGCGGCGTGCTCGCATAGACGTTTTTCAGCACCACGGATCGCCCGCCAAACAAATTGGCGGAGCCGGGCAAAATCTGCAGCGTGGTGACGCCGCCATTGGCAAGCGCTCGGCTGAAACCGGGGTCTTGCGGCCACACGCTGTGTTCGGCCCATACATCGGCGGTAACGGGACTAGTCGCCTCATTGCCATCCGAATTCGCGTCGACGCCTGGCGAAGGATAATTGCCGAGATGGCTGTGAATATCGATCACGCCGGGGGTCAGGGTTTTGCCGGTGCCGTCAATGATCACCGCGCCTGCTGGCGCTGCGATGGTCTGGCCAACTTCAACAATCTTGCCATCGGCAAACAACGCGGAACCGCGCTCAATCTTGCCGCCTTCGCCGTCAAAAATCGTGACGTTGGTGATCAGCGTCGGCTTGCCCGGATAGGCCTTGTAGGTCGAAGGGAAGGGATCGTGATTATACCCCTTGCCCATGCCGGGGCCGGACCTGGCCGGTGCATTCGCCGCCGTTTTCGGCTTGGCATTGCCGCTGGTCGCACAGGCGGATAACAAAATCGCCGCCGCCAATGTGGCGATGATGCCCGGCGTGATCCCCGGCGTGATCCCCGGCGTGATCCCCGGCTTGATCCCCGGCTTCATCCTTGTCGTCATGCTAACCCCTTTTTGGCCTGTTGTTCGGGCCTTTGGGGCTAACATTCCGGCAATATGCGCCCATGTCAATCACGGGCAGGTCCAATCCATCAGGCGATCAAAGTGATCGCCCGATGAGTTCCTTCATGATTTCATTCGTGCCGCCATAAATCCGGCTGACGCGTGCACCGCGCCACATGCGGGCGATGGGATATTCGTTCATATAGCCTGCGCCGCCGTGCAATTGCAGGCACTTGTCCATCACTTCCCATTGCAGATCGGTATGCCATAATTTGGCGGCTGCGCCCTCGGTTGGGGTCAATTCCTTGGCGAGGTGGCGCTTGATCGCCCAGTCGAGATGCGCCCAGCCAACCTGCAGCTTCGCCTTCAGATCGGCCAGCACGAAACGGGTGTTCTGGAAATCAAAAACCGTGCCCATAAACGCCTTGCGATCCTTGGTGAAGGCGACCGTATCGTCAAATGCGCGCTGGGCAGATGCCTGTACGCCGATGGCGATCGACAGGCGTTCCTGCGGCAACTGGCTCATCAGATAGATAAAGCCCTTGCCCTCTTCACCCAGGCAATTGGTCATCGGCACGCGGACGTCTTCGAAGAACAACTCGCTGGTGTCGGCGGCATCCTGGCCGATCTTGTCGAGGTTGCGCCCGCGCTTAAAGCCTTCCCGGTCAGCCTCGACCAGGATGATCGACATGCCCTTATAGGCGGGTTTGGCGTCGGGATCGGTCTTGGCGACGACCAGGATCAGGTCGGCGTTCTGGCCGTTGGTGATGTACGTCTTGCTGCCGTTGATGACGTAATGATTGCCATCTTTTTTGGCGCTGGTGCGGATCGCCTGCAGATCAGAACCGGTACCCGGCTCGGTCATCGCAATCGCGGTGATGGTTTCGCCCGATACGAGGCGAGGTAGCCACTGCTTCTTCTGCTCTTCGGAGCCGTACTGGACCAGATAATCGCAAACAATGTCGGATTGCAGCGAGAAGCCGAGCGGCACGCCAATGTACGACACTTCCTCATCAACAATCGCGTTATAGCCAAAATCAAGGCCAAGCCCGCCATATTCTTCCGGCACGGTTGGGCACAGCATGCCAATGGCACCGCCCTTTTTCCAGATTTCCTTGTCGACAATGCCGGCTTCTTCCCAGTCATTCACATGGGGCACGGCTTCTTTTTGCAAAAAGCTGCGCACGGTCTGGCGGAAAGCCTCATGATCTTCGCCATAAGCGAAGCGGCCGGAAAGTGTGTCGAGCATGTCAGTCCTCTCTTGAAACCTTTTGCCCAAATTGCGGGCACGCGGCGGCGCGGTCAATAGGGCAGTTGGCCTATGGCTGGTCTCGACACGCCGCGCGAGCAGAGTAAGGTTGGCAAAACGATAAACGCAGGAGAGACTATGAAACTGGCCAGCCTTAAACACGGTCGTGATGGCAAACTGGTCGTCGTGTCGCCCGATCTGGCCTGGTATGCCGATGCGGGCCATATCGCGCCGACAATGCAGGCTGCGCTCGATGATTGGGACACGTTGTTGCCCGCGTTGCAGAACCTGTCGACTGATCTGGAGCATGAGGCGATCCCGATGCGGCGCTTCCACGAACATGGGGCTGCCGCACCCCTGCCGCGCGCTTACCAATGGGCTGATGGCTCTGCCTATGTGAACCATGTCGCGCTGGTGCGGCAGGCGCGCGGCGCCGAAATGCCCGACAGCTTCTGGCACGATCCGCTAATGTATCAGGGCGGATCGGACGGGTTTTTGGGGCCGCGGGATTCGATTCCGCTGAAAGATGAAGCCTGGGGCTGCGATTTGGAGGGCGAAGTTGTCGTCGTCACTGGCGATGTGCCGATGGGCGCAACCCGCGACGAAGCGCTGGCCGCGATCCGGCTGGTCGGCCTCACCAATGACGTGTCCTTGCGCAACTTGATCCCCGGTGAACTCGCCAAGGGGTTCGGCTTTTTCCAGTCAAAACCTGCCAGCGCCTTTTCGCCGGTGTTCGTCACACCCGATTCGCTGGGTGACTGGTGGAAAGACGGCAAGCTTCACCGCAAGCTGATGATCGACCTGAACGGCAAGGCTTTGGGGCGCGTGAATGCGGCTGAGGATATGACATTCGATTTCGGCACGCTGATCGCCCACGCCGCCAAAACGCGCGCACTGGCCGCTGGCACCATCATCGGATCGGGCACGGTTTCTAATCGCGGCGCGGATGGCGGGCCGGGCAAGCCGATTGCCGATGGCGGCGTTGGCTATGCGTGTCTTGCCGAAGTGCGCACCGTGGAAACGATCTCAGCCGGTGCGCCGGTAACGCCGTTCCTGAAAGCGGGGGACACGGTGCGGATTTGGGCAGAGGATGACCGGCATCACACTATTTTCGGCGCGATAGAACAGTCGGTGGTCGCGGTTTAGGCTGCGAACCCACGAACGACCGCTATTGGCGCACGGGCAGAACGGTGGAGATTGGGTGGATTGCGGAAAGGCGGCTTTCGGGAGAGGACAAGCTTTAAGCAGCCGTAGTTGATGATGGGCAATACATCCTGAAGGAGGTTTCGTTGAGGTACATCGCCATTTTAGCTCTGGCTGCCTCCCCCGCGACATCGCAATCGGTCCAATACCCGCCGAGAGGATCAGCGGAACAGCGCGCCGCGTATGTTCGAGGCCAGGCAAATCAAATTAGGTTTGAACAGAAGCTATTCGTGGATGCGGGGTTTCAACCGATCGAAGCTCTTGCGGCAGATAAACGAACCGTAAAGCGCGTGTTGTTCGCAGACCCGTACATGATGCTACGGGTTCCGGGCATAGAAATTGAGCGGATGACGAATGGGACAATCACGCTGAAGCTGATCGGCCGTACCGGGGCAAGCACTCCAGCAATCCTGCCAACTTCTGCTTGGACACTCCTGAGCAGCTTGCAAGGGACGTTGTTGAGGCCAAAGCAGTATGTGCCTTGGGATCCGCCCAATGCCAATGCCCCGGCGCCGCTGCCACCGCCGATTTGTCATGGCTGGATTGCTCGTTTTGGCACGGCCGATGAGACGGGCGTTCAGAGCGGAAGCTGGGGGCAGTGTGGGGGTGCCGATCAACCATTATCCGTCTTCGCCGTTGAAATGGCGAGATTGGCGGTCTCAACGCGCCCAGCTTGCAAGTTCGACGACGCCAATCCGTTCTGGGCTTTCAACGCGTGCTTCTCTGGTCAACCAAAACCATCGCCCGACCGGATTTGAAAATCGATGGGTTAGAGCGGCAGCTACTAGGGTCAGCAGTCAGGCGAACGAATGTCTGCGTTTGGGGCGATAGCCGACAGGCTGCTTTTTATGAGCCTATGACCTATACTAGCTGTGAGGGTCGGCGAATTTCCGCTTCCTCGGTTCTGGCTGCTCCCTTCGCCTTGGCTCGGGGCGAACAGGGGGCGGCTCACATGAGGCCGGATTCAACACCAACGATCAGCGACGGGCGATCAGCGGCCGGCGCGGGGGTTTTTCCAGAATGTCCGCGCCACCAGGGCTGCTGCAACATAAACCGCGTACAGTGCCAGCGAGGGTAGCAGCATCAGCGCTGATATCGTCAGAAAGCCAATGCCGATAACCGCATCAATGGCGGGGAGGCTGGCGGTGCGGGTCTTGGCGCGGGTAATTGGCTGCATGTACATGAAGCGGCTCCTGTCTCATGGGCATAATGCATGACACAGGTTAATGATCCCTGACGGATTGACGTCGAAAGCCTGACCCTGGAATTTACCTGCCACGCAAGGACAAGGAAGCCCGTGATGATCGAAGCCAAGCGCACCCCTGAAGACCGTTTTGCAGCGATTCCCGATTTTGATTTTCCGGTGCGCTATGTCGATGATCTGCCGGGGTATGAGGGGTTACGCAGCGCCTATATTGATGCAGGGCCTGCCGACGCCGACCGCGTGTTCCTGTGCCAGCACGGCGAACCCAGCTGGAGCTTTTTGTACCGCCGGATGATCCCGGTTTTTCTGGAAACCGGCGCGCGAGTGATCTGCCCCGATTTTCTGGGCTTTGGCCGGTCTGACAAGCCGGTGCATCAGGCTGATTACAGCTTCGACTTCCACCGCAACTGGCTGATCGCGCTGGTGGAGCGGCTTGACCTGAAAAACATCACGCTGGTGGTGCAGGATTGGGGTGGGCTGATCGGGCTGACCCTGCCGGTCGCGCCGGGCATGGCGGATCGGATCGCGCGGCTGATCGTGATGAACACAGGTATCGGCACCGGGGCGTCGCCCGGCCCCGGTTTTATGATGTGGAAGGCCTATGCCGCGTCCACGCCCGATCTTCCGATTGGTGCGCTGATTGCACGGGGCACGCCGCACCTGACGGCTGCTGAGATTGCCGCCTATGACGCGCCGTATCCTGACGCCAGTTACAAGGCCGGCGCACAGATATTCCCGTCGCTGGTGCCGATTGAGCCGGACATGGCGGGTGCCGCGATTGGCCGCGCGGCGGCTGAATTCTGGTCGCAGCGCTGGGCCGGGCCCAGCTTCATGGCGGTGGGGGCTGCCGATCCGGTGTTGGGGCCGCCGCAGATGGAGGCGCTGCGCAAACAGATCAGGGGGTGCCCGCCACCCATGATGATCGAAGACGGGGGCCATTTCGTCCAGGAATGGGGTGAACCGATTGCCCGCGCCGCGATTGCCGCATTTGGTGGTCGTTGAGGTCTCGCCATAGCCGTTGAAATTTTATAACAAGGTGCTGATAAGCGAGTCCCGGGCTGGCCGGATACCCGCAATGGAGAGATCATGGCTGGCGATCCGCCACGTGCCAATTTGCCACCGTTGACGCTGCACGTGCCAGAGCCGCGTTTCCGGCCCGGCGATGCGGTTGATTTTGTCGATATGGATGTGCCGCCAGCAGGCAGCGCGCCGCGCCCCGATACCGCCGCCCGGCCCGATAGTTTTGCGCCGCTGGCGTACGGGATGATCCGGGTGCTGGATGATGATGGCCAAGCTGTTGGCCCGTGGAACCCGCGACTTTCGCCTGATATGCTGCGGCGAATGCTGCGCAGCATGGCGCTGGTCCGCGCGTTTGATGAACGCATGTTTCGTGCCCAGCGCCAGGGCAAGACCAGCTTTTACATGAAGTGTACCGGCGAAGAAGCCATCGCCGTCGCCGCCGCGCATGCGCTGGATTATGAGGATATGTGCTTTCCCTCCTATCGCCAGCAGGGGCTGCTCATCGCGCGTGGCTGGTCGCTGGTCGACATGATGAACCAGATTTATTCGAACAAGGGTGATCGGTTGCAGGGCAAGCAGTTGCCGATCATGTATTCGGTAAAGGAAGCCGGGTTCTTCTCCATCTCTGGCAATCTCACCACGCAATATCCGCAAGCCGTTGGCTGGGCGATGGCGAGTGCGGCAAAGGGTGATACGCGCATCGCCGCCACCTGGTGCGGGGAAGGATCAACGGCAGAAGGCGATTTCCATTCGGCGTGCACCTTTGCCAGTGTCTACCGCGCGCCGGTGATCTTCAACGTCGTCAATAATCAATGGGCGATCAGCAGTTTTTCGGGTTTTGCCGGCGCAGAATCGACCACCTTTGCTGCGCGGGCGATTGGCTATGGCATTGCCGGGCTGCGGGTGGACGGGAATGATGCACTCGCCGTCTATGCCGCCACTGCCTGGGCCGCCGAACGCGCGCGCACCAACCAGGGGCCAACGCTGATCGAGCATTTCACCTACCGGGCGGAGGGGCATTCGACATCGGATGATCCGGGGCAATACCGGTCGGCGGGCGAACCCAATGCCTGGCCGCTCGGCGATCCGATCAAGCGGCTTTGCGACCACCTGATCGCTATTGGCGAATGGGACGCCGAGCGCCACGCCGCACAGGATCTTGAACTCGCCGAACAGGTCAAAACCGCGCAAAAGGAAGCCGAGAAAAATGGCATATTGGGCCACGGCCTCCACCAGCCGCTCGAAACGCTGTTCGATGGGGTGTTCGAAGAAATGCCCTGGCACTTGCGCGAGCAGCAGGCACAAATGATCGCCGAAGAAACCGCCAGCGGCCGCCCATGGGCTGTAAAATCGTGACGCTGTTTTTTCCATTCGTCACCCCGGCCTTGCGCCGGGGTCCCGCTTCCTTTCGCCCGCTGAAGAATAGCGGAACCGCGGCTCAGGGCCGGGGTCACGGGAGGGTGGGATGACTGATTGGCGTGATGGGGATTCACCAGTGGCGGATAGCTCGAATACCACCCGCATGAACATGATCCAGGCGATTAATTCGGCCATGGACGTGATGATGGACCGCGACCCCGATATCGTCGTGATGGGCGAGGATGTTGGCTATTTTGGCGGTGTGTTTCGCGCCACCGCAGGGTTGCAGGCGAAATATGGCACGCGGCGCGTGTTTGATACGCCGATCACCGAATGCGGCATCATCGGCGTTGCGGTGGGGATGGGGGCCTATGGCCTGCGCCCGGTGCCTGAAATCCAGTTCGCTGATTATATCTATCCCGCGCTCGACCAGTTGGTGAGTGAGGCGGCGCGGCTACGCTATCGATCCGACGGCGAATTCACCTCGCCCATCACGGTGCGCTCACCGTTCGGTGGCGGCATTTTTGGCGGGCAGACGCATTCGCAGTCGCCCGAGGGTATTTTCACCCATGTATCGGGCATTAAGACGGTGATCCCGTCGACGCCCTATGATGCCAAGGGGCTGTTGATCGCGGCGATTGAGGATAATGATCCGACGATCTTCTTCGAACCCAAGCGGATCTATAACGGCCCGTTCGACGGCCATTGGGACAAGCCGACGCAAAACTGGTCGCAGCATCCGGCGGGCGAGGTGCCGACGGGCTATTACAAGATCGATCTGGGCAAGGCCAAGATCGTGCGTGCGGGCGATGCGCTGACGGTGCTGGCCTATGGCACGATGGTGCATGTCGCGCTGGCGGTGATTCAGGAAGCGGGCGTTGATGCCGAGGTGATCGATCTGCGCACATTGGTGCCGCTCGACATTCAGACCATCGAGGCATCGGTGAAGAAAACCGGGCGCTGCATGATTGTGCATGAAGCAACGCGCACCAGCGGTTTCGGTGCGGAACTGTCGGCTTTGGTACAGGAACGCTGCTTCTATCACCTCGAAGCACCCATTGAGCGCGTGACGGGTTTTGACACGCCCTATCCGCACAGCCTGGAATGGGCCTATTTCCCTGGCCCCGTCCGCATTGGTGAGGCCCTGAAGAAAATCATGAAGGACGCATAATGGCACGCTTCACCTTCAAACTGCCGGATATCGGCGAAGGCATTTCGGAAGCCGAAATTGTCGCGTGGCACGTGGCGGTTGGCGACCGGATTGAGGAAGATCAGCAGATCGCCGACATGATGACCGACAAGGCCACCGTCGAGATGGAATCGCCGGTATCGGGCGTGGTGGTGGAACTGGCGGGGGAGGTTGGCGATCAGGTGTCGATCGGTGCTGCGCTGGTGGTGATTGAAACGGACGGCGATTTTTCGGCGGAAGAAGCGCCCGCCTTGCGCGATGATGCGCCGACAGAGCTGAAAGCCGCACCCGCAACAGCGGCACAGGCCGAAGTGGCCGAACAATATGGCGCGGAAAATCCCGGGGTGGGGAAGGTTGCCTCTGTCGATAAGACTCCCACCAGTGCTCCTGCGCAGGCAGGAGCCCAGAGCCAAGAACGTAACGCTAGTGATCCTGGGCTCCTGCCTGCGCAGGAGCACAAATCGGTTACTTCGGCGCCAGTCCTTGCCTCTCCCGCTGTGCGCGCCCGCGCCACAGATCTCGGCATCGACCTTGCCACTGTGAAAACCGATGGCGACCGCGTTCGTCATGCTGATCTCGACGCGTATCTTCGCTATCAGTCTGGCCAGGGCTATCACGCGCCGCACGCCAGTCGTGCGCGCGCTGATGATCCGATCAAGGTTATCGGCATGCGCCGCAAAATTGCGGAGAATATGCAGGCGGCAAAGCGCAACATCCCGCATTTCACCTATGTCGACGAGATTGACGTGACCGCGCTGGAGGCGATGCGTGCCGACCTGAACGACAATCGCGGTGCCCGCCCGAAACTGACGATGCTACCGCTGATGATCGTCGCGATCTGCAAGGCAATCCCCGATTTCCCGATGATCAACGCGCGTTATGATGATGAAGCGGGCGTCGTTACCCGGCATGGCAGCGTCCATCTGGGCATGGCGACGCAAACGCCCGCCGGGCTGATGGTCCCGGTGATCCGCGATGCGCAGGATCGCAACGTGTGGCAGCTGGCGAGCGAAATCGGTCGGCTGGCAGAGGCCGCGCGGACCGGCAAGGCCAAGGTGGAGGAAATGTCGGGCTCGACGCTGACGATCACCTCGCTCGGGCCACTGGGCGGCATCGCGACCACGCCGGTCATCAACCGCCCCGAAGTCGCGATCATCGGCCCGAACAAGATTGTCGAGCGGCCGGTTTTTGTCGGCGATGAGATCGTCCGCGCCAAGCTGATGAACCTGTCAATCAGCTGCGATCACCGCGTGGTCGATGGCTGGGACGCAGCGAGCTTTGTTCAGCTGCTCAAGAAATATATCGAAACCCCGGTGCTGCTGTTCGCCGATTGAACTTGGTCGCGCGATAGCGTTGTTTGCTTGCCGCACACCCCGGCGGCGGGCATGCGCGGGGAATGACGGGGGAAAATCAACACACGCTGCGCACCGGGCTGATCCTTGCGGTCGGCGCCTATGCGTCCTGGGGGCTGCTGCCGCTATATCTGCGATTGCTGCGGGGCGTGCCTGCGCTGCAATTGCTGTCGCACCGCGTGCTGTGGTCGGTGCTGTTGCTTGTTGTGATCGTGATCATAACCAAACAGGTGCGCCCCATCCTTGCCGCCGCACGCGGACGCACCTTGCTGTTGCTGATGGCCAGTTCATTGCTGATCGCGGTCAACTGGATCGTGTATATCTGGTCGGTGCAGAACGCCCATGTGATTGAGGCGAGCCTGGGCTATTTCATGAACCCGCTCGTCAATGTGGCATTTGGTGTGGCGCTGCTTGGCGAAAAGCTGCGGCGTTGGCAGGGCGTGGCGATTGGTATCGCGGCACTCGGCGTGGTGGCGCTGGCGGTTGTTGAAGGTGGGGCAATCTGGATATCGCTGGTGCTCGCGGCATCGTTCAGCACCTATGGGCTGATCCGCAAGGTGGTGCCAATTGACGCGCTGGGCGGGCTGACGGTGGAAACGGTGCTGCTCGCGCCGTTTCTGCTGGTTTTTCTGTTGATTGAAAGCACGGCGGGTCGTGGCAGTTTTGGCCAGAGCGGGGGCACGGACGCGCTGTTGATCCTGTCGTGCGTCGTCACGGCAATGCCGCTGCTGATGTTTGCCGCGGCAGCGCGTCGGCTGCGCTATACCACGATCGGGCTGCTCCAGTTCATGTCGCCGTCATTGCAATTTGCGCAGGCCGTGTTCCTGTTCGGTGAGCCGCTGCGCCCGGTGCAGGCGGCCACTTTTGTCCTGATCTGGGCAGGCTGCGCGCTATATGCGTGGGACAGCCTGCGCGCCGCAGGTGAGCGCTAGCGGACGATGTCGGCGGCGTGCGGTAGGCCGCTCTATCGGTGCTGTAACGTCAATCATTAGGGGTTCGTGCCGCACATCGTTAAACTGGTGATCAATCAACCAAGGGGCCTGATCATGCGGCATGATGTGGAGTTTACCAACGCAGCGGGCGTGAAACTGGTTGGTCGGCTGGAAATGCCGCCGGGCCGCGTGCGCGCGGTGGCGCTATTTGCGCATTGCTTTACCTGCACGGCAAACAGCCACGGCGCGCGGCGGGTCAGCCTGGCGCTGGCCGAACACGGCATTGCGACGCTGGCATTTGATTTTACCGGGCTGGGCAAGAGCGAGGGTGATTTCGCCGACAGCCATTTTGCCGCCAATGTCAGCGATCTGGTCAGCGCCGCTGCCTATCTGCGGGGCACGATTGGCGCGCCTGCCATATTGGTTGGCCATTCGCTTGGGGGGGCTGCCGTGATTGCCGCGGCTGCTCAAATTCCGGAAACGACCGCCGTGGTCACCATTGGTGCGCCATTTGATCCAGCGCATGTCTTGCACCAACTGGGCGATCAGGTGGCCGCTGTACGCGCCGCCGGGCAGGCGCAGGTGAGCATTGGCGGCCGGCCATTTGACGTGTCGAGCGCGTTCCTTGACGCGGTGGAGGGGCATGATCAGGCCGGGCGGCTGGCCAATCTGAAGCGGGCATTGCTGGTGCTGCATGCCCCGCTCGACGCGATAGTGGGTATTGAAAATGCAGCGGAAATTTTCACAGCGGCCCGGCACCCCAAAAGCTTCGTCTCGCTCGACGGCGCCGATCATTTGCTCACCTTTGCGGCCCCGGCAGCCTATGCTGCTGCCATCATTGCCGCCTGGGTTGAACCCTATCTGCCCGTAGCGGCTTCCATCGATGCGCCATCCGAAGGCGAGGTACGCGTCGTCACCACCAGTGCGAAATTCACGTCGATTGTCGATTCATCAGGGCATAGCTTCCTTGCCGATGAGCCGTTGAAGGTTGGCGGTGCTGATCTGGGCCCCACGCCCTATGATCTGTTGCTGTCCGCACTTGGCACCTGCACCGCAATGACCATCAAACTCGTCGCTGATCGGGAGGGGATGCCGTTGCAATCCGTCAGTGTCGATCTGCGTCATGATCGGTGCCATTCCGACGATTGCGCCGCAACGGGCGAAGGGAGACCCAAAATCGAGGTGCTGTCGCGCGATGTGACGCTGACGGGTGATCTGAACGCGGCGCAGCGCGCCCGGTTGCTTGTCATCGCAGACAAATGCCCAGTCCACCGCACGCTGGAATCCCACCCGGTGATCAGGACGCGGCTGGTGTAGGGACGAGATAAGGCGATCCAGATGGGTTCGTTTTGTTTCCCATAATTAATCAAATTCGTTTGAAAGCTTGGGGAGAACGCGCCGTTATCAACCCGCCAGTTTTTGAGCATCGCCCTTTGGAGCATCGTGCTTGAAACATGAATCGTCATGCCGAGCGCAGCGAAGCAAGCCAGCGTGCCGCGCGTCGTGAAGCTGGATTGCTGCCAGGCGGGTTTTGCGCTGGATTTGCGGCTCATCTGCGCCTGCTCGCAGCACCCCCTGCCGACTGCCGCATTGGTTTGACAGCACCGGCCGTGCAAAGCATGACGGGCTAACCCAAGGTGTCCGCGCAATCGGGGGATGATCAGTGCACAACACACCGCATCTCCTGCCGCGCTCATATTGCAGTCTGGTGATGTTGCGACCACATCACGCCCACCTCAGAGGAGTATGATCATGCCGAAATTTGCCGCCGGTGTCGTTCGCTTCCAGCGCGACATTTACCCGCAGAAGGCGGAACTATTCACCAAGCTGAGCACGGGACAATCTCCTGAGGCGCTGTTTATAACCTGCTCTGACTCGCGAATCGAACTTGGCATGCTAACGCAAAGCGAGCCCGGCGATCTGTTCGTGGTGCGCAACGCCGGTAATATCGTGCCACCCCACAGCAACTCCAGCGGCGCGACGACAGCGGCGATCGAGTTTGCCGTGACTGGACTCGGCGTCCAGCATATCGTGATTTGCGGCCATACCGATTGCGGTGCCATGAAAGGGGCTGTGGCGCCGGACAAGCTAGACGCCATGCCGCATGTTCGGGACTGGCTTGGTTATTCGCGGGCAGCCGTCGAAATCGTCAATGCTGTCGGTGGCGATCTCAATGACCATGACCGGATGCTTTTGCTGCTCGAACAAAATGTCGTGCTGCAATTGAACCACCTCAAGACGCATCCTGCGGTTGCCGTCGCCATGGCCAAGGGTGTGATGACGCTCCACGGGTGGGTCTATGATATTGCCGACGGCGAAATCTATGCGCTCGATGAAGCGACTGGCCAGTTTACGACGGTGTCGAAACGCTATGCCGCCCAGGTAGCCAAATATATGGACCACCCACCGCATGGGTAAACGGTGTCCGGCTTAGACCAATCAGTACCGCTAGAGCATCGCGCCGTAATTCACGACCACCCGTCACCCACGAGCGCAGCGAAGCAATCCAGCGTGCCGCGCGTGGTGAAGCTGGATTGCTTCCCCCGGCAAAAGGCCGGGGTCGCAATGACGATTCAGATTGTACGCAGGTGGCTCTACCGTGTCCCGCGCGCCACGAGGTCAAACTTTATCCGCACCCATGCGCCGATTAACAGCCTGCCGCCCTTGCGCGGTGGGCGTACCCGGAATTGCCACGCCGCCTCGCGCACACCGCGCGCCAGCCCTGTGCCGCCGGGGGATTCGCCTAACAACTGGCAATCCTCCACCCGGTATTTTGGCGCTGTCTTGCACGCGATCAACGCAGAGCCACCGCGCAGGCCCTTAGGGATATAGAATGCCATTTCGGCCTCGGTCGGCTCGCGGTACCATTCGGCGTAATATAGCGGCTCGCCGTTCGGGCCTGTGCCTGCAACTTCGGTATCATTGGCGTCATCGCCGTCCGGCGCGGCATCGGCGGTTTGCACGGGCTGCGACTTGATTTTGCCGATATCAGCGGCGGCATAATCCTGCTTGGTCAGCACGAGCAGGCCGGGAATGGGCCCCAGCGTCGTTGTGGGTGGCATGGGCGCGGGTGGCGGCGGCGTCGTTTTGGGGGTCACCTTGGCAGCGCGCTTTTTGGCCGGGCGTTCCTTGGTGGCTGCCTTGTCGGCGACTTGGCTGATCGTGAACGATTTGGGGCGGTTGTCGCCCGTGTTTTCCCCGAACCTGGGTGGCCCCAGCGTCAACAGCGCCAGCACCAGCAACGCCTCAATCGCCAACGCAAACAAAAAGCCGCCAATGCGCCGCCGCAGCAGTGCCCGGCCTGAATCGCGGTCGCCCTCGTCGTCATCAGGGCGACCGTGGCGATCATCATCGCGGCTGTTGTCGGCATATGCGGCAGGCATCAGCAACTCGCCAAGGGGAAGCGCCCAGGGCGCGAACCGTGTTCGAACGTCTATCTAGGGCGTTGGTCCGGCGCGAATAAGGCCCGAAAGCCTTACGCTCAAATAATTTCAAACAGCCCGGCTGCGCCCATGCCGCCTGCGGTGCACATTGATACCACGACCCAGCGCACGCCGCGCTTGCGCCCTTCAATCAGCGCGTGGCCAACCAAGCGGCTGCCGGTCATCCCGAACGGATGGCCAACCGCAATCGCGCCGCCATTGACGTTATATTTTTCCGGATCGATGCCCAGCGTGTCGCGGCAATACAGGCATTGGCTGGCAAATGCCTCGTTCAACTCCCACAGCCCGATGTCGCTAACCGACAGTCCGGCACGATCAAGCAGCTTGGGGATCGCGAACACCGGGCCAATGCCCATTTCATCGGGCGCGCAGCCAGCCGCCTGAAACCCGCGATAGATGCCCAGTATCTCCTTGCCCTCTGCTTCGGCAGTGGCGCGGTCCATCAGAATTTGGGCGGATGCACCGTCGGACAATTGGCTGGCATTGCCTGCCGTAATGTTGCTGCCCGGCCCGGTAAACTGGCCGCCTGGCCATACCGTCTTCAAGCCCTGCAGCGCTTCCACCGTGGTGCCGGCACGAATCCCCTCATCTTGTGCAATTGTGATCGTTTCCGTGCCCGTTTTGGTGCCTTCCTTGTCAAAAAGCGCGCGTTCGACGGTAATTGGTGCGATTTCCTCGACAAAAGCACCCGTTTCCAGCCCGCGCGCGGCGCGTTGCTGGCTGATCGCCGCATATTCATCCTGCGCTGCACGGGTAATGCCATAGCGGTCAGCGACGATTTCAGCGGTTTCGATCATCGGGATATAGGCGGCTGGCTCATGCGCTATCACTGATTGGTTGATGTAGCGCGGCGCATCCTTGGTCACCGTGAAGCTGATCGATTCCATCCCGCCGGCCAGCGCGATATCAGCCTCGTCACACATGATAGTGCGCGCCGCGAGCGCCACTGCCGTTAACCCTGATCCGCATTTTCGATCAAGCGTGAAGGCGGGCACCGATTGCGGCAATTGCCCGGCAAAAATCGCCATGCGCCCTGCATTGCCGCCCTGGCTGCCCCATTGGCTGCCCACGCCCCAGAACACCTCGTTGATCCGCGCAGGGTCGATGCCTGCCCGCTCAACCGCGGCATTCATCACATGACCGGCAAGCACGGGCGCTTCGGTGGCGTTAAACGCCCCGCGATAGGCCTTGCCAATGGCGGTGCGGGCAGTGGCGATAATGGCGGCTTCGCGCATGGCAGTTCCTCTCGCGGACGATCAATCAGTCGATGCGGGGGATGGCCGATGTTCGCCGCCTTGTCGATATCGATTGGCGGTTGGGGGATGCGGGTTCTGGTTGCAGGGCCCCTTACGGGCGGCGCCGATCTTGGGGGAAGGTGCGCCGCCCGGCGACCCGGGAGGCCATGAAGGGCGGGTCGCATTGACGAATTCGCAGGGTGACCCGCGCTGGTTACACGCGCTTGCATTTTT
>MSXR01000006.1:39783-41111 GCA_002083655.1 Proteobacteria bacterium ST_bin14
CTTTTGTAACTTTGTCCGTGGACGATCCGAATGGCTTTATCAGGAGTGCAGGGAAGGGCGAGCGAGGAGCAGCTCAAGGCGCTGATGGTGCGTGGTCTCGATGGCGATTCCACTGCCCAGAACGCCTTGCTGACCGCGATGATGCCGTTGCTGCGATCTTTTTTTGGGCGGCGCTTGCGTGGGGCCGCTGATGATGTTGAGGATCTTGTGCAGGATACGTTGATTGCCATCCACACGCGGCGCGCCAGCTATGACCGGGACCGGCCTTTCACGGCCTGGGCCTATGCCGTCGCACGCTACAAGATGATCGATCACTTCCGCCGCAGCCGCCAGCATGTGCCATTTGAAGGGCTCGAAGAAATTTTGGTTGCAGAGGGTTTTCAGGAAGCTGCGTCGGCACAAATGGATGTCGACAAACTGCTGGACGGTATTTCGCCCAAACAGGCGCGTGCCATCCGCCAGACCAAGATTGATGGCCTGAGCATTGCCGAAGCCGCTGAAAGCGCAGGCATTAGCGAGGCAGATGTAAAAGTTTCCGTCCACCGTGGGCTTAAGGCGCTCGCTGAACGATTGAAGGGCAAGTAATGCGTACCGAAGATCTCATCCAGTCGCTGAGCGCCGATACGCGCGCCATTCCCCGTTATGCCGCCGAACGGCGACTGGCGACCGGGCTCCTTCTTGGCGGGTTGGCGGCGCTGGCCGTGATGGTGCCGTGGATGGGCTTTCGCGACGATCTGCCGGGCGCGATGATGACGTTCAGCTTTGCGATGAAATGGGCCTACACCATCTCGCTGGCGCTGCTTGCGCTGCTTGTCACACACCATATCGCCCGGCCCGATGCGACCGGTTTGCGGCATGCCCGGCTGATCGCGATCCCGTTTGGACTGCTTGTTGTGGCCGCCATTGTTGAGCTTTCCAGCACGCCCGTCGGCGGTTGGATGCCGATGTGGCTGGGCGGCAGCTGGCGTGAATGTTCTGCGCGGGTCGCCGTGCTGTCGATTCCGGTATTCGCGGGGATGCTTTGGGCATTTCGGGCACTCGCACCAACCCGGCTGACCGCCGCCGGTGCAGCCGCCGGTCTCGCCTCGGGCGCCTGCGCTGCAACCGTCTATGGCCTACACTGCCCCGAAGTATCGGCGACATTTGTGCTGACCTGGTACAGCCTCGGCATGGTGCTGGCAGCAGCACTTGGCGCGCTGGTGGGGCCAAAATTGCTGCGCTGGTAGGCTTTTTTCGGCCCGATATCTTCCAAATTTCCGGCGCGTCCTGCCTGGACCTGATCGGCAGTTTTTCCTTTAGAGCATCATGCCGTAATTCAGGATCACCCG
>MSXR01000006.1:41179-53409 GCA_002083655.1 Proteobacteria bacterium ST_bin14
TGACGATTCATATTTCAAGCACCATGCTCTAACCAAAGACAGTTTTGTTGTTCTCCCGCGGGGGAACAAGAAGCGGGGGTGCGGATGGCAAGTGCTGTTGGCCTGATTGCCCACAACTTCATTTTTTCATACCAGTGTAACCTGCCTTCTGCCCTGCGCGAATAGGATGTATAAGGTCGCCGCGTGGCTGCCTTGCGATTTTCTAGGAGCCTATCATGCGTGCCATTCTTGCTCTTTCGACTGCGCTTTTTCTTGCTGCCTGTTCGGGTGCAACGGCCACCCCGACGGCCTTTTCCGGGGAAGGTGCTGGCGAGGGGGGTAGCGCCCCGGCCGTAGCCACCGGCGATGTTGCCCACCCAACTGTGATCGAACTTTACCAGAGCCAGGGCTGTTCGTCGTGCCCACCGGCCATTAACGTCGTCAACAAATATGCCGACCGCGCTGACGTTATCCCGCTGACCTTTTCGGTCACTTATTGGGATAATCTTGGCTGGAAGGACACGTTCGCCAGCCCGGCCTTCACCGCGCGCCAATGGGATTATGCCAATGCAGCGGGTCGCGGCAATGTCGCCACCCCGCAGGTGATCGTCAACGGGCGTGAACCCGTGCTGGGCAGCCGCGAAGGAGAACTGAATGCGGCAATTGCCCGCAACGCCAACAAATCCGGCCCTGACATCGTGGTCGCCGGCAATCAGGTGACGGTCGGTGCAGGTCGCGGCAATGCCACGGTCTGGGTGGTCCGGTACGATCCCCGCACGATTGACGTGGCGATTAACGCTGGCGAAAATGGCGGTCGCACGATCCCGCATCGTAACATCGTTCGCCAATTGACCCCGCTCGGCCAGTGGCAGGGCCGCGCGCAAAGCTTCACCGTGCCAACTGCCCCTGCTGGCCTGAAGACCGCTGTGCTGGTGCAAGACGGCAAGGGCGGCCCGATCATCGCCGCGCGCAAAATCTAACCCCTTTGTTTCCCCATCGCTGCACCCCTGTTCCCCCCCTTTCGGGGGTGCAGCCCCGGACAGACCGGGACTTGCCCGTCGTCCCCACCCCAGGGGCGACGGGCTTTTTTTGTTTATCGCGACGGGCAAGGCGAGCGAGATTCAGCGCTCCGCCATCCGCCCTTAATTCAATGCCACGCCGGAAATCGTGATCCGGTGCATCAGGCGTTTGTGCCCATGGTAATCATTCATTGCCAGGTGCCACGTCGATCGGTTGTCCCACACCGCGACGGAGCCGGGCTGCCATTGCAAGCGGCACTGGAATTCCTCGCGCATGGCAACGCTGTACAGATATTGCAGCAGCGGCTGGCTTTCCTCGCGGGTCCAGCCTTCAAAGTGAAGGGTGAAGGCGGGGTTGACGTATAGGATCTTGCGCCCGCTTACCGGGTGGCGGATCACGGCGGGGTGAACAGCGTTGGCATGGATATCATGCCCCTTTAGATCGGCGGCCTGATCGGTTTTTGAATAGACGCCGTCGGGGCCGTAAATGTGATCGGCGCTGTGGACGGCGCGAAGCGTCGCGAGCGTCGCCTTCAGCCCATCCGACAGCGATTCATAGGCAGCGCCCAGATTGGCAAACAACGTGTCCCCGCCAACCGGGGGCAGTTCGCGTGCCACCAATATCGATCCCATCGCGGGTACAGCGTCATAACTGTGATCGGTATGCCAGCCGCCGCCGATGTTGACGAACTGCGTCTCGGCCTTTCGCACTTCGGCAATTTCGGGATAGCCGCCATTGGCGGGGAAGTAATTATTAACGTCGATATCGCCCCAGCGCCGGGCAAACGCGATGTGATCTTCAGGGGTTAGCTGCTGATCGCGCAGCAACACAACGCCGGTTTCGGCAAGTGCGGTGCGGATCGCGGCAAGGCCGGCGTCGTCAATCGTTCGAACGTCGGCGCCGGTAATTTCCGCCCCGCAATGCGCGGCCAGCGGCTTGATCTGCATTTCACCCATGCTGCCTCTCCGTGTTTTTATGGAGCGCAGCATGGGCGATTGCAGGCAGTTTTACCAGATATGGACGCGCTTTTCAGGCGCGATGTACAGCTTGTCGCCGGGCTTCACGTTAAACGCGGTGTACCAGGCATCCACATTGCGGACGATGCCGTTAACGCGGAAATATGGCGGGCTGTGCGGATCGGTGAGCAGCCGCGCCCGGGCAGCACCTTCGCGCAGCTTCGATTGCCAGGCCTGGGCATAGGCCAGGAAGAAGCGCTGATCGCCGGTCAGCCCTTCAATCACCGGGGCCTTGCCGTTCTTCGCCTGATAGCGCTGGTACGCGCCATAAGCCGCCTCAACCCCGCCAAGATCGCCGATATTTTCGCCCAGTGTCAGCTTGCCGTTTACCTTGGTGCCGGGCAGGCCTTCATAGGCGTCATACTGTGCGGCGAGCACCGCAGTGCGTTCGGCAAATGCCTTTTTAGCTTCGGGTGTCCACCAATTCTCGAACTTGCCGGTGGGGCCGAACTGGCTGCCCTGATCGTCGAAGCCATGGCCCATTTCATGGCCGATGATCGCGCCGATCGCTCCGTAATTCACCGCCGGATCGGCATTGGGGTCGAAATAAGGCGGCTGCAGGATCGCGGCGGGGAAGGTGATCTGGTTGGCCAGCGGGTTGTAATAGGCATTCACCGTCTGGGGCGTCATCGCCCACAGGCTGCGATCGACTGGCTTTTTGAAGCGCGCAAGCTGCAGTGCCTGCGCGAATTCGCTCGAACGCATCGCGTTGCCCAGCATGTCGCCGCGCACCACTTTGAAGCTTGAATAATCGATATACTTGTCGGGATAGCCGATCCGCGGTTCGAACGCTGCCAGCTTGACGAGCGCTGCCTTGCGCGTCGGCTCGTCCATCCAGGCCGATTTGCTGATCCGGTCCTGATAGGAACCGCGCAGGTTCTCGATCAGCTCGGTCATCTTGGCCTTCGCCGTCTGCGGAAAATAGCGATCAACATAAAGCTGGCCGACGGCTTCGCCGAGGGCACCGTTGGTCAACTGAACGCCGCGCTTCCAGCGGTCACGCTGGGTCTGTACGCCCGACAACGTCTTCGAATAGAAATCGAACCGAGCGTTATCAAATGTTTTGCTCAGAAAGCCTGCATTGCTGCTGACGAAGTGGAAGGCCATGTAATCCTTCCAGGTCTGCAGCGGCGTTGCGACCAGGATCTTGCCCATGCCGGTGATCGCGGTGTTGTTCGCGAACAGGATTTTCGGCGCGCTGTCGAGCCCGGATACCTTCAGCAGCAGTGCCCAGTCGAATTCGGGCGCCTTTTTCTCCAAGCCTGCCAGATCCTGCGGATCGTTGAGCGCGGCGATGTTACGGCTTTGCTCGGGCGTCCAATGTTCCTTGGCGAGCGCGGTTTCCAACGCCATGATCGCATCGGCCTTGGCGCTGGCATCGGCAATGCCCGCCAGTTCCTGCATCTGCTGGATATAGGCGCGGTACGCCTTGCGATAACCAACGTACTTCTCGCCATCGAGCAGGTAGTAATCACGCGGCATGCCAAGCCCGGCCTGGCCGGTGGCAGCGGTGTAGCGCGTCGGATCTGCGAGATCGGGGATGATGCCGATGCCAACGGGCGACTGATAGCCGACGGTTGCGAACAGCGTTTGCAGATCGGTCAGATCCTTCACCGCTGCGATCTTAGCGAGATAGGGCTTGAGCGGCTCGCCGCCTTTGGCCTCGATCGCTGCCTCGTCCATCCATGTGCCATAGAAATCGCCGACCTGCTTGCCGGTGGCGCCATATTTGTCGGGGTTGGTGGCCATGTCGTCCAGGATCAGGCGGACATTAGTCTCGGCCTCATCCGACAGGATATTGCCATAGCCGACCGCACCCTTGTCTGCCGGAATCTCGGTGCGCTTGTCCCATCCACCATTGGCGAAAGTCCAGAAGTCGTCGCCCGCTTTCACATCGGCGTCCTTGGCCGACAGATCGACTCCGAACTTGCCGTAACGCGGCGTAGCGGCATCCTTCGACAGGGCGGGAACGGTAATGGCAAGTACGGCCGTGGCCGCTGCCAGGCGGGCGAAACGATTGATGCGCATGAAACCCTCTCTTCTTGGTGTATTGCCGTTTTATAGCGGTGGCGCGGCATGGCCGCAACCGAAATTTGTAAGACGTCCCTTACATTGATGTAGGCCTATGGGGGGTGATGGCACTATGCCTTGCGCGCTGCAATATGCCGGTCGATCACGCCGTCCAGCACGGTCATCGGCACATTGCCGCCCAGCACCACGGCATCGTTGAACTTGCGGAAATCATACCGCTCGCCAAGCGCGGCCTTGGCCTTGTCGCGCAGTTGGTTGATGCGGCTATGCCCCAGCTTGTAGCCACAGGCCTGGCCCGGCCAGGTGCAGTATCGTTCCACCTCGCTGCGCACTTCCAGTGGGTTTGATCCGTTTTCAGTGACGAAAAACGCGATGCCTTCGTCGCGGGTCCAGCGCTTGGCGTGAATGCCAGTATCGACGACCATCCGGCACGCCCGAAACGCCAATGACTGGAGATAACCGAGCCGCCCGGCGGGGAAATCATCATACACACCCAGCTCGTCAGCAAGCTGTTCTGCATATAGCCCCCAGCCTTCGCTATAGGCGTTGAAGGACATTAACGTGCGGATCAGCGGCTGTTTGAAGGTATATTCACCCTGCCACGCATGGCCGGGGATCGCCTCATGATAGGCAAGGTCGGGCAGGCTGTAGCGCGTCCAGCGGGATGTGCTGCCCAGGTTGATCCAGAACCGGCCAGGCTCCTTGCCATCAATTGATCCGGCCCCGCCATAAGCACCGGGCGCGCCGGGTTCAGCGGCGGGCGACATACGGGTAACCTCAACAAAGCCGGGCACCAATGTTTCAAATGCTTGCGGCATCCGCGCCCTGATGTCTTTCAGCTTGTCACGCAGATACGCCATAATTTCTGCCCGGCCGGGATCGCCCTCTGCGAACAAATAGCGCGGGTCTTTGCTCAGCGCCGTCATGCGCGCGCCAACCGAGCCTTGTGTATATCCTTCTGCCTTCAGGATAACGTCCATCCGCGCGTGGAGCCGGGCGAGTTCGTCGCGGCCCATGGCGTGAACTTCGTCCGGAGTCATTGTCGTGGTGGTCGCGGCTTGCAGCGCCCAGGCGTAATAGGCGTCGCCCTGCGGCAATTTCCACATGCCGGCATCGCTGGTGGTGGCGGCTTTCTGTCCTTCCAACGCGGCGATCTGGCCGGCGAGGGCAGGGGCGATCTTGTCGGTTGCAATACGGGCAGCGCGGGCCGCGAAATCGCCCGGCATCTTAGCGGTGCGCTCAGCAAGCGACGTAACGATGCTCCATTGTTCCACCGGGCCGCTGCGCGCGATCTCCAGCTGCTTCAGGCACTGCGCCAGCGCGAAATCCGGCAGGCGCACCCCCATAGCGCCTGCGGCACGCACGCGCTCCGCCTCGCCGTCGATCTGACCGGCATAGGCAATCATCCGCGCCAGATAGGCGTCGGCATCAGCCGGGGTGTCGATGCGGTGATCAACATTCAGAAGTTGCGGAATATCGAGATACGCCCCAACATTCTGCGCCACGGCATAGGGCGAATTACGCCAGCCAGAGGTGAGCGTGGCGACGTCGCCGTACGGCAGTGCATAGCCCTCCGTTGCGCGCTGATACGCCGTGCGGACGACCTCAACATTGGTGCGAACAGCGGGGCTTAGCGTGGCGGTATCGATCTTGTTCAGCTTGGCCAGCACCGTTCGGGCACGGTGGGTGGCGTCGGCTTTGCCTGCCGGCCCGCGATTGCTCAACCGGCTTTTCAGCGCCGCACGCTTGCCCTTGTCGAGGCCAAGTCCGGCGGCGGCTTCCGGGTAATCGTCAAAAATCGTCTCCGCCGTTTTTTCCAGCAATGCTGTAGCCGCCGAATCAGCACCGGTCGCGCCAAATGCGGTGCCGGGCAGCATCGCTGCCATCGCGGCGGCACCGCTGCCCTGCAAAAGATCACGGCGATTGAAGGACATTATCATTCTCCCCACGAAAACAGCGCTAACTTATGATCGTGGGCGTGCGCCGGTGCAACTAATCGGCTATCAACGGCGCGGGCAGCATTCTGCGCCCGATCAGGAAGGAATAGCGCATGTCGATGCTGGACGGACTGTTGGGCCAAGTGACGCAAAATGTGGACATCAAGAATTTGGCGGCCAAAGTCGGGTTGACGCCTGAACAGGTGGAAGCCGCCGTCGGCGCACTCGGCAAGGCGCATCCGGCACCCGGCGACACCGTGCAGACCGCCGCATCGGCGACCGGCCTGTCGCCTGATATTATGCAACAAATTGTCGGCCATATCGGCGGCGAGGGCGCGCTGGCGCAATTCGCCACGCTGCTGGGCGGGGCTGGTGGAGCCGGCGTGATGGGTCAAATTGGTGGCATGCTCGACCGCGACGGCGACGGCAATCCGCTCAACGATCTGGCCGGGCTGGCGAGCGGGTTCTTCGGGAAGAAGTAAGCGACCCGACCCGACGCCGGTTGGGTCGCACTCCCGTCCCGGCCCCGTCCCGGTTTGGTGGACGGGGTGGCCCAACAAAGGCGACATGAAGCTAATGAAAGTGTTGCGGGGCAGGGTCGGGCTGGACCCTGCCACGCCCGTGATCAATGCGTCAGCTCTTCCGGAATGGTGCCGCCATTTTCCGCCAGCTTGCGCATCACCTGCTTGTGCAGCCAGATGTTCATCTCTGCGCTGCCATCTTTCTCGCCGGGATAGTCCAGTTCTTCGGCCAGTTCCTTGCGGTTGGTCAGGCTTGAATCGAGGCCAATCAGCTTCATCAGGTCAACGATCGAGGTGCGCCAATTGAGCTTCTCACCGTGGTGCAATGCAATTTCATCGAGCAATGCCGTTACATCGACATGCACGATTGCAGCTGGGGCCGGCGTCGTGGTGGCGGCGGGCGCGGCGCTGGGTGCTGGTGCGGCGGTTGGGGCAGCGGTTGGGGCAGGCGCAGCTTTGGCGGCGGCCTTGCCCCAGATTGCATCCTTGATCATGCCGAAAATGCTCATGCGAACTGCTCCTGTCGTTGAAGGGGAGGTAGATTGGACCCTCAACATAACCCCTCAACGTGACAGCGCGGCGATGGTTGCTAATTAATGTGGCGGAAGCCCAACTTGCCCCTCAACCAGCAGCTTGCCGCCCTGCATTCCTGTAACGCGCAGTCGCGTGCCAGGCAGCGCGTCTGCGCCCAGGGCAGACCATATCCCGTCGCCAACCTGCACCCGGCCTTCGCCCTTGATGATCGGTTCAACGACGGTGACGATTTCACCGATCATGCGGGCACCGCGATCATTGAGCATCGGATCTTCGGTGGCGACGGGATAATCCTGATACCAGCGCCGCCCGATCAGGATGGAGACGACACTCCATACCCCAAAGGCAATGAGTTGCAGGGGCACCGTCAACACCGGCAGGGCGAACACCGCCAGCCCGGTGATCGCCGCCGCAATCGCCAGAAACACCAGAAATGCGCCGGGGACGATCAGCTCTGCCGCGCCGAGCAGAATTGCTGTCGCAATCCAGATCAGCGCGGCATTGGCGATCAGGGTATCAAGGCTCACTGGTCTTGTGGCTCAAACGGTCCGCGTACCTGCGGTGGCGCCGCTTTGCTGGGGGCAGGGGGGGACGCCACATGGTCGCCCATCGCTTCGCGCGCCAGCGCGCCAATGCCGCCCAGCGTGCCGATCAATTGCGTCGCCTCTACCGGGAAAAGGATCGTCTTGGCATTGGGCGATGTGGCGAACTTGCCGACCGCCTCAACATATTTCTGCGCGATGAAATAGTTGATCGCCTGCGCGCTGCCCTGTTCGATCGCGATCGACACCAGCTCGGTTGCCTTTGCTTCGGCCTGGGCGGCGCGCTCGCGTGCTTCTGAATCGCGAAAGGCCGATTCCTTGCGGCCCTCTGCTTCAAGAATACGCGCCTGTTTCTGCCCTTCAGCACGCAGGATTTCGGAGGCGCTTGCCCCTTCAGCGTCAAGGATGTTGGCGCGTTTCTCGCGCTCGGCCTTCATCTGGCGCGCCATTGCGTTGACGATGTCGACCGGCGGGCGGATGTCCTTAATCTCAACGCGGGTGATTTTCACGCCCCAGGGATTGGTCGCGTGATCCACCACGCTCAGCAGCCTGGCATTGATTTCGTCGCGCTTTGACAGCAGCTCATCGAGTTCCATCGATCCCATCACGGTGCGCAGATTGGTGGTCGCCAGCTGCATGATCGCGACGAACAGGTCGCTGACTTCATACGCGGCCTTGGCGGCATCGAGCACCTGAAAGAACACCACCCCGTCGACCGCGACCATCGCGTTATCCTTGGTGATGATCTCCTGCTGCGGCACGTCCAGCACCTGTTCCATCATGTTGATGCGCTGGCCGACGCCATAGAAAAACGCGGGGTAGAAATTCAGCCCTGGCCGCGCGACCGTGGTGAAGCGCCCGAAATGTTCAATCGTATACTGATACCCTTGGCGAACCATTTTCACGCTCGCCAGCAGATAGCCGATCACCAGCACCAGCAACCCGGCGACCACGCCGATAACAACATCCATCACGAAAAACTCCTGTGCGCCGCGCCAAGGGGCGCCCCGTTTGTCGATATCGACGCCTAATCTTACCACTATTTCAGCGCGCTTACAGCGGAATGCGACACGGCTGCGTTGTCGCAGCGGCGGGCTTGGAAGGTTATAGTGGTTACGACCCCTGCGTGAAAAAACCGGTTTTTGATTGTCGAGGTGCGCGGGAAAGGAAGAAGGCAGCGGGACCCCGGGTCAGGCCCGGGGTGACGGAGAAAAGTGGGGGGGGTACAACGATAGCCCTACACACGCGTCACCCCGGGCTTGACCCGGGGTCCCGCTTTCTCCGCCAAAGCTGGTGGAGCGGGCAGCCCGGGCATACTCGCCCGGCTGGCGTGAAAACATTCTGGCGCGTCGGGGCGGCTTTGGTTACATGGACCGCCACGTTACGCTCAAGCCGCCACCCCCAGCCTTCAGGAACGGGCATCCATGGAAATTCGCCTCGGCCTCACTTTTGATGATGTTCTGCTGTATCCGGCGGAAAGCGATATCGTGCCCAGCATGGCCGATCCGCGTACCCGGTTGACGCGGGCCATTTCACTGAACATCCCGATGTTGTCATCGGCCATGGATACCGTGACTGAGGCCGATATGGCGATTGTGATGGCGCAATTGGGCGGCATTGGCGTGCTTCACCGCAATTTGTCGATCGATGAGCAAGTTGCCGCCGTGCGCCAGGTGAAGCGGTTTGAATCGGGTATGGTGGTCAACCCCATCACCATCGCGCCCGATGCCACGCTGGCGCAGGCGCAGGCGCTGATGACGCGGCACCGGATCAGCGGTATTCCGGTGGTGGAAAAGGGCGGTCGGCTGGTTGGCATTGTCACCAACCGCGACGTGCGCTTTGCGGAAAACCCGAACCAGCCCGTCGCTGAATTGATGACGCATGATAACCTTGCCACCGTGTCGCCCGGCGTCAGCCAGGAAGAGGCGCGGCGGTTGCTGCATCACCGGCGCATTGAAAAGCTGCTGGTGGTCGATGATGCCTATCACTGCATCGGCCTGATCACGGTGAAGGATATCGAAAAGGCGGTCACCTATCCCAACGCAACCAAGGACGCGACCGGGCGGTTGCGCGTGGCGGCGGCGACGACGGTGGGCGATTCGGGTTTTGAACGGACACGCGCGCTGGTTGAGGCGGAGCTTGATCTGGTCGTGATCGATACCGCCCACGGCCATAATCGCGATGTTGCGCGCGCGGTGGAGCGGGTGAAAGCGCTGTCAAATTCGGTGCAGGTGGTGGCGGGCAACGTCGCGACGGCAGAGGCAACGCGCGCGCTGATCGACGCAGGGGCGGATGCGATCAAGGTCGGTATCGGCCCCGGCTCCATCTGCACCACCCGCGTCGTGGCGGGCGTGGGCGTGCCGCAATTGACGGCGATCATGGATTGCGCAGCAGAGGCTGCAAAATCAGGCGTACCGGTAATCGCCGATGGCGGCATCCGCACATCGGGCGATGTCGCAAAGGCGCTGGCGGCGGGCGCATCGAGTGTGATGATCGGATCGCTGCTGGCGGGGACCGAGGAAGCGCCGGGCGAGACGTTCCTGTATCAGGGGCGCGCCTATAAATCCTATCGCGGCATGGGTTCTGTCGGCGCGATGGCGCGCGGCTCTGCGGATCGGTATTTCCAGCAGGACATCAAGGATCAGCTGAAACTGGTGCCTGAAGGGATTGAAGGCCAGGTGCCGTTCAAGGGGCCTGCCAAGGATGTGATCCACCAGCTGGTCGGCGGTGTTCGCGCCGCGATGGGCTATACGGGCGCGCGGACGATTGAAGAACTGCAGCAGCGCGCGCGCTTTGTGCAGATCACGAATGCTGGCCTTGCCGAAAGCCATGTCCATGATGTTTCCATCACAAGGGAAGCCCCCAATTACCCAACGCGCTGAACCATGACGCCATCTGCCCGCGTCCAGGCCGCCATTGAGCTGCTTGACGGCATCATCATCGCCGCGCGCGAAGGCGGTGCCGCCGCCGATACGCTGATCGCACGCTATTTCGCTGATCGCCGCTATGCCGGCAGCAAAGACAGACGGGCCGTGCGCGAGCTGGTATATGCCGCGATCCGGCTGGTGGGGGAAAGGCCCGCGCATGGCCGGGCGGCGATGCTGGCAGTGGCAAAACGCGATCCAGCGTTGGCCGCGCTGTTCGACGGATCGACGCACGCACCCGCCCCCATCGGCGCAAGCGAGCATGCCGCGGCGGTGGGCGTCGCGCCGGGCTGGCTGCTTGGCAAGCTCTATGCGTCGGGCATATCTGATGATGAATTGCCTGCGCTGGTCGATCGCGCGCCGCTCGACATTCGCGTCAACCGCGCGAAAGCCGATCCCGCCACGGTGATCGCGGCGATTGCCGGCGCAGAGCCATCCCCACACGCGCCAGACGGCGTGCGCTTGCCTGCGGGCACCCAGATCGAGGCACTCGACCTATGGGCCGATGGCGCGATTGAGGTGCAGGATGAGGGCAGCCAGATTGTTGGCATGGCCGCCGGTGTCGCGCCGGGGATGACGGTGATTGATCTGTGCGCAGGCGCCGGCGGCAAGACGCTGGCACTGGCGGCAGGCATGAACGGCGCGGGGCGGCTGATTGCGTGCGATATCGATCGCCAGCGGCTGTCGCGGCTTGCACCGCGTGCGGCACGGGCGGGCGTCAGCTTTATCGATACGCGCCTGCTTAATCCCGGTCAGGAAGCCGAAAAGCTCGCTGATCTGGCGGGGCAGGCGGATGTGGTGCTGATTGACGCGCCCTGTTCTGGCACCGGCACCTGGCGGCGCAATCCCGAAGCGCGCTGGCGGCTGAATCAAGCACGGATTGACCGGCTGGTGGCCGCGCAGCGCGATCTGCTGGCGATCGCCAAGGGGCTGGTAAAGCCGGGCGGCGCGATTGTGTATATCGTTTGCTCGCTGCTGGATGAGGAGGGGGCGGACCAGATTGCCGCCTTTGCCGGGGCTAATCCGGGGTGGGTGCCGCAGCGCCTGTCGCTGCCCGCCGGGCGGCCCCATGTTGGCGGCATCCGGTTAACGCCAGCGCGGGACTCGACGGACGGCTTTTTTGTCGCAAGACTGCAGTCGCCATGCTAGCCCAAGAACAAGTTCAACCTAGTCCGTCGTTGTTGGAGACGTTCATGCGTATCTCGACTGTGTCTGTTGCTGCCGCGCTTGCCATTATGTCACTGTCGACGTCGCTCCACGGCCAGCGCCCTGACAGCCAAATTGATCCGCGGTCGCTGTCGCTGCTCGCAGCGGGCAAGGCTGCACAGGCGGCGGGCAATCTGGACGCGGCGGCCGACACGCTGGAAACGGCGCTCGCGGTTGATCCGCGTAACCGCGCGGCATTTGTGGCGCTGGGCGATGTTGCCGAAGCACGCGGCCTATCGGGCAAGGCGATCCGCTTTTACCGGGAGGCGTTGCTGCTTGAACCCAATGATGTTGCCGCGTTGAAGGGGCAGGGCCAAGCCTATGTCAGCAAGGGTGCCATCGAACGCGCCCGCCAGAACCTGGCCAAGATCCGCAAGATTTGCGCCAAGGGCTGCACAGAGGCGACCGTGCTGGCCGCCTCGATATTAAAGGGGCCACCGGCCACGGTCATCGCATCGCAACCAGCCAAGGTGCCCGCTGCGCAGTGAGCCTGCGTTGACCCGTTCGTCCCGAGCGAAGT
>MSXR01000006.1:53482-303324 GCA_002083655.1 Proteobacteria bacterium ST_bin14
CGCAGCGAAGCAATCCAGCCTATCCGCGAGCACGCCGCTGGATTGCTTCGCTGCGCTCGCAATGACGAGTGATCCTGAATTACGGCACGATGCTCTAGGGACGAAGCTCGCTCTGAGCGCAGTCGAAGCCTGTCCCGAGCATCGTCGAAGGGGGCAAGCGTAGCGCCGATGGTGAGGGGGCTTCGGCCTCGCTCAGCCCGAACGGGGCCAACCCGACCGGTTATCCCCGCGCTGCCGCCAGCAGCTTTGCCAGCGCTACAAACTCGGCCACGCTCACTGTCTCCGCGCGCCGGGTGGCGGCTATGCCCATTGCCTCCAGCGCGTCGACCGCGCCCGGCACGCTTTTCAGGCTCTGGCGCAGCATTTTGCGGCGCTGGCCGAATGCAGCGGCGGTGATCTGTTCCAGCATCCCAAGCGGCACGCCAGCGGGGCTTTCCAGCGGCGTGAGGTGCACCACGGCTGACATCACCTTGGGCGGCGGGGTGAAGGCTGAACGATGGACCGGCATCGCGATCCGTGCCGTGGTGCGCCACTGTGCCAACACCGCCAGCCGACCATAATGTTCGCTATCCACGTCCGCGACGATTCGGTCCGCAACTTCCTTTTGGAACATCAGCGTCAGGCTTTGCCACCACGGTGCCCAGGGCGCGGACAGCCAGTTTACCAGCAGCGCGGTGCCGATATTATAGGGCAGGTTCGCCACGATATGCGGGTGCCCCGTGAACAGCGACGGCGCGTCAATCGCCATCGCATCCTCCTCAATCACCCGCAGCCTGCCCGGATAGGCCTCGCCCAGTTCGTCCAGCGCCGGGATGCAGCGCCGGTCGCGCTCCACCGCCGTCACGCTTGCACCGGCTGCCAGCAACGCGCGGGTTAGGCCGCCGGGGCCGGGGCCGACTTCAAACACCGCCGCGCCCTCCAGATCACCCGGAATGCGCGCGATCCGGCCCAGCAATTGCCCGTCGAGCAGAAAATTCTGCCCCAGCGCCTTGCTCGCCTGTAATCCGTGCCGCGCAATCACGTCGCGCAACGGCGGCAGCGTCGTCACCCGAATTCGGCGCGGCGCGCAGCGGCGCTGGCGGCGAGTTGGATCGCGGCAATCGTCGCGCCTGGCTGAGCCAAATCCTTGCCAGCGATGTCAAAAGCCGTGCCGTGATCAGGCGATGTGCGGACGATCGGCATGCCTAATGTCATGTTCACGCCATCATCGAAATGCAGCGTTTTTAACGGGATCAGCGCCTGATCATGATAACAGCACAGCGCCGCATCATAGCGGGCACGGGCGCGTGGGTGGAACATCGTGTCGGCGGCGAGCGGCCCAACAATGTCCATCCCCTCATCGCGCAACAGCGCGACGGCGGGCATCAGGATGTCGATTTCCTCACGCCCCATTGATCCTTGTTCGCCGGCATGCGGGTTGAACCCGGCCAGTGCGAGCCGGGGGTTTTCAATGCCGAAATTCCGGGTCAGCCCGCGCGCCGTTACTCGGGCTTTTGCAACGATCAGGTCAATCGTCAGCATCGCCGATACGTCATTCAGCGGCACGTGCGTCGTGATTGGCACCACGCGCAACGACGGGCCTGCCAGCATCATCACCGTATTTTCGCGGGAAATGCCGCACCGTTCCGCCACAAATTCGGTCTGGCCCGGATCAGTGAAGCCAATGTGATAGAGCTGTGCTTTTGATACCGGCCCCGTTACCAGCGCGCCTGCCGCGCCCGACCGCGTCAGCCCCACGGCCAGTTCCAGCGCGTGCAGCGCACATCGCGCGCCGTCCACATCGGGATGGCCGGGGTTGATGTCACCCGCATCCTGAATCGACAATACGGGCAGCGCGGTGTCGAACAGCGCAAGCGCATCGCTCGGCGCGCTTACCCGCTCGACAGGGCCGTCCCACACTTTTTCGATTGCGCGCACGTCCCCCACCGCAAAAAACGGTGGCAGATCGTGCAGCGCGCGCAGCGCCCAGGCCTTTGCGACAACTTCGGGGCCAATCCCGGCGGGATCACCCATGGAGACGGCGATCGGTGCCAGCACCGGCCGATCAGCGATATTCGACGACGGCGTCGCGCCGAAGATCGCGGAGCTTGTGGTCAGCGCGAAGGTTTACGCCGCGTTGCTCCATTTGCGACCGAACTTGCTCCATGCTCGGCATGGATGCTGATTTCGGGTCGTCGCGACCGCACAGCACCAATGCGCGAACCCCGTCAGTCGGCGATCCGAATGGCGGCGTCGCTTCGCCGATTTGCAGCGCGAGCATCAGATCCTGCAGCTGGGCCGGCAGGTCGCGCACGCGCACCGCATTGTTATCCACCACCTCGGCACCGAATGCGGCGGCGGCTTTGGCGACATCGCCACACCCCTTGATGCCCTGAGTCATCTTGGCAAAGGCGGCGACTTTTTCGGTCGCTTCAGCCTGGGTGATCCCGGCCTTGAAGCCCATGCTGATCTGGCGGAGGTTGAGCACGGCGTCGCGCACATCCGCTGTACCCACTTTGCGGGTGTCGACCAGATATAGGATTGAATAGCCGCCCGGCACCGGCACTGGCCCGGCGAGCTGGTTGACCTTCATTTCAACGGCTGCCTGTGCAAGCGTTTCGGGAAGCTGCCCGGCGCGCACCCAGCCCAAATCGCCGCCCACCGCACGGGTCGTTGCTTCCGATCGTTCCTGTGCAACCTGCTCAAATGGCTTTTCGCCCTTTTGAATAACCGCCATCAGCGCGCGTGCTTCAGAAATAACCTGCTGCTCGCGATCTTCGCTCGCGGTAAGGTATATTTCCTTGACGTGAAATTCTTCGGAACCCTGATTGGCTTGCAACCGCTTGAGAATGCTTTCAACTTCGCTGTCGCCGACATTGATGAATGGCTCAACCTTGCGGCGCAGATAGCGGCTCCAGGCAAGTTCGGCCTCAATCTGGCGGCGCAGCGATCGTTCGGATGAACCGATTTGCCGCAGATACACCCGCAGCTCGGGTACCGGCTTGCTAAAGCTGCGCGCAACGCCCGAAAAGCCGCGATCAATCTCATCCTTGGTGATCGTGACTTCGGCGGCCTTGGCTTCCTGAATTTGCAGCGTCTCGTCGATCAAGCTGCTCAACACCTGTCGGCGCAGCTGTTCGCGGTCTTCGTCGCTGGGCTTCACATTATTGGCAGCGATGATCAACGCGACGCGCTGATCCACATCGGTGCCGGTGATGACGGCATCGTTCACAATGGCGGTTGGCTTGCGCACATTGGGGTCAAGTTTGCCGAAAATCTGAAGATTAGCGGGGATATTCAGCCCCGTATCAGGCAGCTGGTTGTCAGCCACAGTCTGCGCAATCGCGACGCTGGCCATTGTAATGCCAGTGGCAATGCCAGTGGCCAACAAGGCGGAACGGCCTATCCGGCGCATCTTTGCAAATGAATACATCACGGTCTTTATATTCCCACTAATCGATCAGATACAGGATCGCACGGGCCTGTTCGGCCATCATAGCTGAATGCAAGCTTAGCGCCCGAGGTTCTTGAATGCCAGCGTCAACAAGAAACTGTCGCCGCGCCGCGCGTCCCCGGTGTCCTGATAATCGCGCTTCCACGTAACGCCCAGCCGCAAACAATCGTCTTCATACGCAAAACCAATGCGGTGGCGCACCGGATCAAAGCCATTTGCCTGCGATGTCGGGTCTTCGCTGCGCCCCGTCAGGTTCACGACCGCCGATCCAAATAGTGACCAGAAGCGCGCAAATTGCACCCGCCCGCCTGCGCGGATTTCCTCGCGATCACGCAAATCCTCCAGCGAGGGGGCGATGTTCCGGTTCAGCCGCAGATATCCCAGCAGCAGATAAGTGCCGCGCGTGCCGATTGTTGCGTCCACTTCATTGCGGCGAACTGCCAGGCCGTCCTTGTCGAGCCGATACCGGTGGGTGATGGAAACCAGATCTTTGTACCGCAAAACGTTTCGGCCAACGATGTCTGACACCCGGTCGCTTAATCCGGTACCGTCGGGAAACAGCGTGAAAGCCGATGTCAGGCGATAGCTTTGGCCGATGTTCGCGTCGAACGAGAAATCGGGCAGGCTGTATGCCCATTCGAGCCCATAGGTAAGCCGGGTAGAATCTTCGAACCGGTCATAACCGGGAAAGCGGTTCAGCGAGAACAGGTTGGAATCTTCCAGGTCCACAGCGCGTGAATCTTCGTTCGGCACCGCCAGATTGCTCAGGCCCGGTGTGGCCACCAATTGCACCCGCGGGGTTAGCCGCTGTGCATTGCCCAGGAACTGCCCGATCAATGGCCATCTTATGTCGAGCGCCGCCACGCCAATCGCGCGCCCACGAAAACCATCGCGCCCACGGTAGCTGACGACGGTGGTTTCCAGCGTATCGTCAGTATGATAAATATCGCCGCGCGCCATCGCGGTCAGTGTTACTTCCTGGCCCAGCGGGGTAATCCGGCGCAAATCCCATTTCGCGCTGGCAAAGGCGCGCTGGGTATCCTGTCCCGCCGATCGCCCAATCGCCAGCGAGTTGAACTGCAATTCCAGTCGCCCGCCATTCAGGCCGACATTGTCGACCCGTCGGCGATAATCAATCTCAGGCAGCGCAATTGGCTGAAAACCCTGGCGGTCGCCCACACGCAGCGTCTGCACGGCCCAGCCAGCGACCGAAAAATAACTGTCCGCATCAATGCGTACCAGCTTCAACGTGTTGCGTAAAATATCAACGCGCGAAATATCATAGCGGCGCAGGAACGTCCGGTCAGTGGTGGCACGCAGCGATCCGCTGATGCTCCAATTGGGGTTCAGCTGAAACTTGCCGCTCGCGTCGATATATCCGCGAAACACATTGTTGGCGGTTTGCGGGTTGGTCGACAGCGTATCAGTGCGGTCGCTGACCGTGGCATAACCCTGAATACGGTAAGCGCCAGTTGACGTAAGCGCGCGGTAATCGGCCTGGATTAGCGGCAGGGCGGCGCTGTATACGCGCGGTGTGAGTGTCAGCCCGCGATTTGGCGCAAGCTTGAAATAATAGGGCAGGGCAAATTCAGCGCCGTTGACGCGGCTATACTTTAGGTCGGGGGTCAAAAATCCATTGTCGGTGCCGTCGCCGACAGGGTTTGAAAACGCGGGCAGTGGCAATGAGAAGATGCCGAACACGTTGACGCGTGCGCCCTTGTAATAAATGCGTTTCTTGTCGGGATTGTACACCACCCGCAGTGCGGTGATTTTCCACGATGGCTCTTTCGGGCAATTGGCCGAATCGAGCACTGAGCACGGGGTATAGGCGGCGTCGTCCAGCGTGACGATGCCATCCTTTCGGCTGCCGCGATCGGCCGCCAATCGCCCGCCCTGATCCAGCACAACGAGCATATTTTCGACCACGCCGTCTTTCAGCGAATCGGTTAGCTCAATTGTATCGCCATAGGCTGCATCGCCGCCCGGATTGGTGATCACGATATTGCCGGTGGCGGTTACCAGCCCGGTCTTGCGGTTCCACACGATGCGGTCGGCACGCAGCCGATCACCCTGGCGGAACATGCGGACGCCGCCATTGGCGATGACGATATCCGCCTTGCTGTCATATTCGATGCCATCGGCGCTGAATTGCACCTGGTCTGCCTCGCTGGGCAGGGGTGTTTCGCTGGGCGGTGGCAGCTCAACCGGGCGATCCTGCAGATCCTGTGCCGATGCCGGTGCCGCCGCCAATAGCGCGCCAAGCAGCACCGGTATAAGCGCGCAGGAGGCAAGAAGAACAGAACGCTTCACGCTGGCACAGTCCTCGAACAGTCGTCGACTGGCGGAAACGCCGCCACCTTTACCGCGCCCTATCGCATTGCCGGGGCGGGGCTGCAATGTTGCTTCGCCATTTCTCGTATCGGCTTTACCCGCCCCGGATCGCAAGCCTAAGGAGGTTTTGGCTCCCTATTTATTGACGATGCTAAGGATGAAGATGCAAATCCAGTTTTCCGCCACCCGTCCCGCCCCCATGCCAGGAGCAATGCCCGTGCTTGCCCTGGCTGTTGAAAAGGACGGCCTTGATCGGATCAATTTCGGCGCATTTGATGCCGCCGCGCAGCGCCTGGCGCTGGGCGCCGCGCGCGCAGCCCGGTTTGACGGAGAGGCGGGGGCGATTGCTGAGGCATTTGTGGCGCTGGGCGACGCCGTTGTTCAGGTGCTGCTCTTGGGTGTCGGGCCGGGCGCTGAAACCGATTATGAACGGGCGGGCGGCGCATTGACCGCGCGGCTGTTAACGTCTGGCACTGAAGCAGTCGTGGTTGATTTTTCGAGCCTGGGCGGCGCGCCTGCGGCAACATCGGTGGCGCGCTTTGCCGCGGCAGCGGTGCAGCGGAGCTGGCGGATCGATATGTATCGCACCAAGCTGGCCGAAAAAGCCAAGCCGACGCTGTCGTCGATCACGCTGGTGGGCGCACCCGAAGGGGCAGAGGCCGCTTGGCACGCCCAGCACGCCGTGACGATGGGCCTTAACCTGACCCGCACCCTGGTCGCGCTGCCACCGAACATCTTGTACCCGGTCAGCTTTGTTGAACGGTTCCGCGCCGATGTTGAGGGACTTGGGCTGGAAATCAGCGTGCTCGGCGAAGCGGAGATGGCCGCGCTCGGCATGGGCGCGCTGCTCGGCGTCAGCCAGGGGTCGGTGCGCGATGCGCAGCTGCTGGTGATTAAATGGAGCGGGAAGGGGGCGGGTGATCCCGACCTCGCACTGGTCGGCAAGGGTGTTACGTTCGACACCGGCGGCATCTCGCTGAAGCCCGGGCCGGGCATGGAAGACATGAAGTGGGACATGGGCGGCGCGGGTGCCGTGGCAGGCGCGATGAAGGCGCTCGCCTTGCGCAAGGCCAAGGCCAATGTCGTCGGCGTGTGCGGTCTGGTGGAAAACATGCCCGACGCCAATGCCCAGCGCCCCGGCGATATCGTCACGTCCATGTCGGGCCAGACCATCGAAATCCTCAACACCGATGCCGAAGGGCGACTGGTGCTGTGCGACGCGATCACCTGGGTACAGAAAAACCACCGTCCCAAGACGATCGTCGATCTGGCGACCCTCACTGGCGCGATGATCATCGCACTGGGCAATGAACATGGTGGTATGTTCGCCAATGATGATGGGCTGGCCGATCAATTGTTGGCGGCGGGCAAGGCATCGGGCGACCTGCTGTGGCGCTTCCCGCTGTCCGATGCGTACAACAAGCTGATCGACAGCCCGATTGCGGACATGAAGAATGTCGGCCCGCGCGGCGCCGGATCAATCACAGCGGCGCAGTTCATCCAGCGCTTTGTCGACAAGGGCGTTCGCTGGGCGCATCTCGACATCGCCGGGATGGTCTGGGCAGACAAGCCGGGCGCAACCTTTGACAAGGGCGCGACGGGGTATGGCGTGCGGCTGCTCGACCGATTTGTGGGGGATAACTTCGAAGGCTGAGGCAGTTCGAAACGGGCAGGAGCAGGCGGGCGTGCAGGTCGATTTCTATCATTTGACCGTGCGCCCGCTTGACCGCGTGCTGCCCAAAATCGCCGAAAAGGTGGTGGAAACCGGGGGGCGGTTGCTGATCGTGGCGGACGAGGCGGCACGGCGCACCGCGCTCGACAAGCTGTTGTGGAGCTATGCGCCGACAAGCTTTCTGCCGCACGCACAGGCGGCCGGGGCAAATGATGCCGCACAACCCGTGTTGATCGCGGGCGATGCGCTCGCGGCCAACGGCGCGCGCAACATCGCCATCGCCGACGCCCGCTGGCGCGATGAAGCGCTGGCCTTCGACCGCGCGTTCCACTTCTTCGACGACGACGCGATTGTGGAAGCGCGCGCAGCATGGCGCGCGCTGGCCGACAAACCGGGCGTGGAGCGCCGCTATTGGAAACAGACCGAAACGGGCGGCTGGGAGCAGGCGGCTTAGGTTGGGGCCGAGGCATGAAATTGGACAGCTATCGCCCATTTGCAATCATTCGCAGCTCGAACCAATTTTGGATCGTAAGCATCTGATTTCTAGCTGCCTTTGTTCTCCTCGCTGGGCCGATTGCCGTGCTAGCCGGGTGCGATCCGCGCATGCACGTGGCGTTGGAGAAAGACTTTAACGGCACCGTCGATTACGGCTGCATTGAAAAGCGCTTCGCGCCGTTGCGCCGGATGTGGGATGAGGCTCGCAGCAGGCGGATGGGAATGAGCCGCGTGGGTTTAAACGCGGGATCACAGTCACCCAGTTTACCTAAGTCGTAAACCGATAAACGACCGCTTTCGGCGCGAAGTGTAGACGACTGAAACTGGGTGGGAAGCGGACATCCAAGTGGAGGCCGCGCGCTGCGCGCCTTAATCTACGCGCCAGTGACGTCTGCACAAGGAAGAAGCGCGGCTCCGATCGGCGAGGCACACACGCGAAACAGGCTCGAGCGAAAGCCTTGCTTCATCAATCTGCCAAACGAGATTTGTTCTTTGATTGGCTGTCGCCACTGCGGACTCGAAGCGGCAGAACACCCGATGGCGCGTGGACCGAGGGACATGGCTTGGCTGCTGCGAGCGCTCAATTCGGCGGCAGCGCTCACTCTGAGTGACCACTCTGTAAATATTGATCGGTGGGCAGCTCTCTCCAGGGCCGGGACCCTCACATTCGGCATTGTAGCGATCTGCCGTGAGCGCCGACTGCAGTTCCGAAGGAGAGGGCAGCGGATCGAATGACTGACTGGGAAACGATCGAGTGATTCTGACACGATAGGTGGCTTGATCGTCGTCCGGCACTGGGAGAGTTTGGGGAGCGGACTGAGCCGCGATCCCTAACGAAACAGCGACTAAAAGCATCTTCACCGTGCCACCTCGCATAAGCTGCAGCCATTTCTGCACCTGAGCTTCGGCCTCCGCAATAGGTCGAGGGCGGAATGTCCGCTAATGGGGCGAAAGCCGACAGGCCGGTTTTTATGAGTTTACCGCCTACTCCGATCCTTCCTTTCTGGGGGGAGGCTACACCCTCCATCCCCAGATCGCTCCCCCAAACCACCCAACCCTTGCCCCCCGCCGCGCCCGCCGCTAAAGGCGCGGTCGACCTATCCAAAACCACCCAAGCACAGGAACCGCACCAGTCATGGCCGCGACACGCACTTTTTCGATCATCAAGCCCGATGCCACCCGCCGCAACCTGACGGGTGCCGTCACCAAGATGCTGGAGGAAGCCGGCCTGCGCGTCGTTGCGTCCAAGCGCATCCATATGAGCCGCGCACAGGCAGAGGAATTTTACGGCGTCCACCGCGAACGCCCGTTCTTCAACGATCTGGTCGGCTTCATGATCTCCGGCCCCGTCGTTGTGCAAGTGCTTGAGGGCGAAAACGCCGTGCAGGCGAACCGCGACATCATGGGTGCAACCAACCCTGCCAATGCCGATGCCGGTACGATCCGCAAGGAACTGGCTGAATCGATCGAAGCAAATTCGGTCCATGGTTCGGACAGCGAAGAAAATGCCGCCATCGAAATCGCGTTCTTCTTCAAGCCTGAAGAAATCGTCGGCTGATCCTGCCGCTCGGCGCGCTTTGGCTCCCCCATTTCAGGGCGGCGGCCAAGGCGCGTCGAACCCTATTTGGCGCGCCGCGGTTACGCGAAACGGGCCAATGCGTGCGCGATCTTCCGGCGGGTACGCGCCTACCGAGCCGAAGGCGCAGTCGCCACGCGCATCTTTAATAGCAAGTTTTCACAAAAAGCGGCCATTACGGCCGGGCGTCACGGCCGGGCTTCCCGCCGGAACCGGCCGGGAGGCACGCCCAATTGCCGCGAAAACGCCGATGTGAAGTGCGATTGGTTCGAAAAGCCGCAAGCCAAGGCCAATTGGGCAAGATCGAGCGAATCCTCGCGCAGCAACGTGCATGCCAGCTCGAGCCGCCGATTGCGGACAAACTGATAGGGCGATACGCCCGTTGCGCGTTTGAACACGCGGGCGAAATGAAAGATCGACAGGTTGGCGACCTGAGCCAAATCCTCCAGTCGCAAATCCTTGTCCAACCCGGCATCGATAAATTCGATAACACGGCGCAGTTTATGCGGGGTAAGGTAGATCCGGTCTGCTTGCTGGCGAATTGCCGCCCGGTCAGCGCGCAACAGGATCGTCGCGATCGCGCGGCTGACCCCCTCGACAAAGAATTGTGATCCAAATCCGGGGGCGGAAATTTCTGCTTCCAACATCTGTACCAGCGCAATCAGGCTGGCATCTTCTTGAAACAGGATCGGATCAAAGCCGGTAAACTTCTGTTCTGAAACCAGCTTTGCCAAAAATCCGGTGGGAAATAACAACCCCGTCGTCTGCGATGAATTGTAATAGGTGACATGGCTGTCGGCGCCGCGCGGCACAAAGGTGGCCCGGATCGATGTACTGGGCGGCGCTGTGAATTTTGATCCTGCCATGTTGCCGTGCGCCGCCCGGCCAGACCCGCGCGAGATCATCAACATGTCGGGCTCCCATACGTCCCGTTGCGCAGTCATGACGCAATTGTTGTGACGTTCGGCGGCAATCCTGTACAATAAGATTTCCGTGGCTGCGTGGCGGTGCGGTTCAAGGGCAACGTGATTGCTATAGCGCAGCGCATCGATAGGCGCATGGCCGGTATTGACGTGGAACTGAGTGTTCCCGGTCGGTGACATGGCCATCCTCCATCTATCCGCCCGCCAAAGGCATCATCGAAATGCCTATGTCGGTTGAATACCTTCCCCGCATGCGGAGATAGCCGCCCCGCACGAATGAGCAACGCCCGGAGCATAGCTGAACGATTGTTCAGCGCAAGAATGGGAAATTAGTGAGTCACTTTACGGCAATTTCGTTATAATGCGGCTCCGCCACCCAACCCTGGGCCATCCTGAAAAGCCAGGAGGAAAAACTTTGGCGCAAAATTTTTGAAATTTGCGCTGTTTGCGGCAGGCTGTTCGCCGTGATTGTTACGGCATATTGTCCCGCAATTCATCCAGCCACACCGTCGCTGCACCGTCCGATGGCGCGCGCCAATCGCCGCGCGGTGACAGCGATCCGCCGCTCGATACTTTTGGCCCGTTGGGCATGGCGGTGCGCTTAAACTGGCTGGTGGTGAAGAACCGGTACAGGAATTCTTCCAGCCATTTGCGGATCACCGGCAGATCATAGGCATTGCGCCCCGTGATCGGAAAGCCGCGCGGCCAGCGGCCCATGCTCGCGTCTTTCCACGCATGCCATGCCAAAAAGGCGATTTTTGACGGCAATTGCCCCTGCCGCACGGTATAGTGGACGAAAAAATCATGCAGCTCATACGGGCCAATCCGGTCCTGCGTGCTTTGGATCACGCCGCCGCTATCGGCGGGCACCAGCTCGGGCGAAATCTCTGTTGCCAAAATTGCGTCGAGCACCTTGGCGGTTTCCAGATCCCAGAAATCGGTCGCGATTGTCCAGCGGATCAAATGCTGGATCAATGTTTTGGGCACGCCCGCGTTCACGCCGTAATGGCTCATATGATCGCCAACGCCGTAGGTGCACCAGCCCAGCGCAATTTCTGACAGATCGCCGGTACCCACCACCAGCGCATTATGCTGGTTCGCCAGCCGGAACAGATAATCGGTACGCAGGCCTGCCTGGACGTTTTCAAACGTCACATCATAGTGTTTTTTACCCTTGGCATAGGGATGGCCGATATCGGCGAGCATCAGCTTGGCGGCCGGGCGGATATCAATCTCATCGCCCGCCACGCCCAGCGCGCGCATCAGTTTCCACGCATTAGCCTTGGTGCCGTCGCTCGTGGCAAAGCCGGGCATGGTATAGCCAAGGATGTGGTCGCGCGGGATTTTCATCCGGTCAAACGCCTTCACCGCCACGATCAGCGCATGGGTGGAATCGAGCCCGCCCGAAATGCCAATCACCAGCCGTTCGACGCGCGATGCCTCAATCCGCGTCATCAATCCTTCGACCTGGATGTTGAATGCTTCGTAACAATCGGCATCCAGCCGTTCGGGCGTGTTCGGCACGAACGGGAACCGCCGCAATTCGCGCTTCAGGCCGATATCGGCAAAATCGGGTTTGTGCTCAAACGCGATCCGCCGGAATTCATATTCGGGGTCACCCGCCAGCCGCGCGGCATCGTTGAACGTGCCGTTGCGCATCCGCTCAATCCGCAACCGCGCCACATCGATATCGGCGATGATCGTATCGGCCTCACACCGGAAACGCTGCGATTCCTTCAGCAAATCGCCATTTTCGTGGATCAGGCTTTGCCCGTCCCAAGCCAGATCATTGGTGCTCTCACCCGGGCCTGATGCCGAAAAAACATAGGCGCAAATCGCGCGCGACGATTGTGCAGACGCCAGCATCGCCCGGTCCCGCGCCTTGCCGATCAAAATCGGCGATGCAGACAGATTGCAGCAAATATATGCGCCCGCCAGTGCCCCATTGGTGGATGGCGGGGTGGGGGCCCAGAAATCCTCACAAATCTCTGCATGGAAAACGAAATGGGGCAGGTCACTGGCAGCGAACAACAAATCGGTGCCAAACGGCACGCGCTGCCCCGCCAGATCAATCTCCATGCCGGTCAGCCCGGCGCCGCTGGCGAACCAGCGCTTTTCGTAAAATTCGCGGTAATTGGGCAGGAAAGTCTTTGGCACCACGCCCAGGATTTTGCCGCGAGCGATGGCCAGCGCGCAGTTGTAAAGCCGCCCGTTGCGCGGAATTGCCGCCCCCACCAGCATGACGGTGGCCAGCTTGGCGGTGGCACTGGCAAGCGTTGCAATCGCCGCCTCGGTCGCGCGGTGGTGCGCGGCCTGCATGTGCAGATCATCAATCGCATAGGATGACAGGCTGAGTTCGGGAAATACGATCAGGTCTACGCCGTCCGCCGCCGCTTTTTTCACCAGCGCGATGGCTGCCTGCGCATTGGCAGCGGGGTTACCCACCGTGGCGCGCGGCGTGGTGGCGGCAACGCGCACCATTTCCTGCGCGTGGATGGAATAAAAGCGATGCGTTTTGGGGCGTGCCATGGGGCGTTTTCTAACCGGGTATCCGGGCGAAAGCTATGCGTGTTGGTGGGTGTAGGGGCTTGGGGGCTCCCGCTTCGCTATCCCCGGCTTTTCATCAGCGGCTGGATATGCTGGCCAAATGCCTCCACCCCTTCGATAAAGTCATCAAACGTTAGCAGCACGCCGCCCGTGTTGGGCACTTCGGCCATTTCATCCAGCATCCGCGCGACGCTGGCGTAACTGCCCACCAGCGTCCCCATGTTGATGTTCACCGCCCCTTCGGGCGCAGCAAGCTGGCGCACATTGGTGGTGGCGTTCACCTTGTCAGCTGCACCCTGATCCGCCAGCCAGGCGATGGCCGCGTGATCGACACCGTCGTTATAGGATTTCCACTTGGCCATCGCTTCTTCGTCAGTCGCCGCTGCGATCACCATGACGAGCACGAATACTGACACGTCACGCCCGGTCTTGGCGGTCGCCAGTGCGAGCCGTTCGTTGTTGGACGCAAACGCCTTGGGCGTGTTGACGCCCTTGCCGAGGCAGAACGCATAATCCGCCCATTGCGCCGAAAACGCCAGGCCATCGTCAGAGCTGCCGGCGCAGATGATCTTCATGTCGCCAGTGGGCGTGGGCCGCACAAGGCAATCGTCCATCTGGTAATAATCGCCCTTAAAGTCGCTGCGCCCGGTTTCCCACAATTCCCGCAGGATGCGCGCATATTCATCCAACATCTTGTATCGATTGCGGAAATGATCCTCACCGGGCCATAGCCCCATCTGGCTATATTCGGGCTTTTGCCAGCCGGTGATCAGGTTCAGCCCGAACCGGCCATGGCTGATCGAATCGATGGTGTTGCACATCCGCGCGGCAAAGGCGGGCGGGATGACAAGGGTGGGGCAGGTGGCGTAAATCTTGATTTTATCGGTCACGGCGGCAAGCCCCGCCATCAGCGTGAAGCTTTCCAGGCCATATTCCCAAAACTCGGTCTTGCCGCCAAAGCCGCGCAGCTTGATCATCGACAGCAGAAAATCGAGGCCGTATTTCTCGGCGCGGATCGCGATTTCCTTGTTGAGATCAAAGCTCGGCATATATTGCGGCGCGTTCTCGCTGATCAGCCAGCCATTGTTGTTGATGGGTACGAAAACGCCGACTTGCATGATGATCAGTCCTCTAGAAATTCGAGTGTGATCGCGTTGAAACGATCCGGATCGGTGATGTTACAGGCATGGCCGCCCCAGGCCATCGTTACCCGCCGCGCGCCGGCAATGCCGGTTTCGATGCGGTCAGATGCGGAGGCGGGGACGAGCATATCGTCCGCCGCGACAATGGCGAGCACGGGCACGCCAATCTCACCCAGCCGGTCGGCAATGTCGAACGCCTTCAGCGCGGCAACGCGGCGTTCGATGTTCTCGGGCGGCGGAAAGTGGCTCAGATGCAGTGGTTCTTCTGCATCAAGCGCCGCGCTGTGCGCTGAAATCCAGTCGGCGGGGTATAGAAAAATCGGCTGCGCACGAACATAGGCGGCGGGGCCAGCGCAGCGCAACAATGTCAGGCGCACATCGAAACAGCGCGCAAAATGCGGATCGGGCGCGACCCAGCCGTTGACGACGATCAGCTTGGCGAGCCGATCTGGTGCTTTGAGTGCCATCGCCAGCCCGATAATCCCGCCCGCTGCATGGCCAATCAGATGCGCCGTGGCGATGCCCAGGGCGTCCATCAGGGCGATTAGGTCATCGGCCATGTCATCCACGGTGACGGGTTGCGGCAGCGCCCGGTCGCTGCGCGCGGTGCCCCGGTGATCATACAGCAAAACGCGGTATTGCGCCGCCAGCGCCGCCAGATTGGGCGTCCAATACCCCGCCGATCCGCCAAGGCCAGGCGACAGGATGACGACGGGAGCGTCATCAGCTCCGTGCCATTCATAATAGAGGTCAGCGGCGTGCGGCATTAGTGTGCCCCCGCGCAGGCGGGGGCCCAGTCTCGGCGCGAAGCGTCGAACGCGCTGCCGCGCGCGTTACGATCGGGCTGGACCCCCGCCTTCGCGGGGGCACAAGGTCGAAGATCACCCAAGATGCGCCACGCTGGCGATTTCCACCAGGCAATCGGGCTTCACCAGCCCGCACACGATGCAATAGCGCGCAGGCTTCGCGCCCGGAAAATACTCGGCATAGACCGCGTTCATCGCGGCATAATCGGCCCAGTCCTTCAGGAAAATATGGTTGAACGCCACGTCTTCCAGCGTCGCGCCCGCTGCCGCCAGCGTCGTCTTTATCACCTCCAGCACATGACGGGTCTGCGCGGTTGCATCGCCGGGATGCAGCACCACGCCGCCTTCGCCCAGCGCCAGCGTGCCCGATACATAAACGGTGTTGCCCGCCTTGCTGCCTGCGGAAAATGGCGCGATTGGGGTGGGGAATTGCGGCGGGTTGATCGCTTCGAAGGGCATGGCTGGTTTCCTCAGATAATCAAAGTGCCGTGCTCCTGCGAAGGCAGGAGCCCAGGGTTGCCGGGTACGACGCCTGAAAACCTGAGTTCCTGCCTTCGCAGGAACACATTGCCAGCCGACTTCACCGCGCCATTTGCCCAAAGGTGCCGCAGAAATCAGCTACCGTCGATACCCAGCCAAAGAATTTCTCGACGTTATAGACGGTTGCCTCCTGCATCGCGGGTGGCCCCAGATGGTGCGTTGCATCCTCCAGCATCACGCCGAAATATTCGAGGTGAAAACCGTCGCGCAGCGTGCTTTCCACGCACACATTCGTCGCAATCCCGACGAACACGATGTGGCGGATGCCGCGTGCGCGCAGCACGCTGTCGAGTTGTGAATTGAAAAACGCCGAATAGCGCGTCTTGTGGAGCGAGATGTCGCCCGGCTGCGGCTTCAGCGCGTCGATCAGCGCATAATCCCACCCGCCGCGCGCCAGCAGTTGCCCGGCAAGCTCTGGCCGCGCGCGCATCGTTTTCAGCGCGTTGGACTTATGCCAGTTGGGCGATCCCGGCCCGCCCGCCTCGACATAATCGGGGTCCCAGCCATTTTGCAGGTACACCACCTGCACCCCGGCAGCGCGGGCGGTATTCAGCACCGTCGCGATCTTGCCAATCGTGCCTGCAGCACCAGCAATGTCGAACCCTGCCAGATCGACATAGCCCCCCGCGCTCGCATAGGCGTTCTGCATATCGATCACGACGACGGCGGTATCCTGCGCGGTCATGCGGATCGGCTCTGGCCGGGCGGGCAGTGTTACCTTGGCGCCAGGGCCATGCGGATTGCTGTCGACCGTCATCGCGCTATTGCCCCGGATGATAGCTGCGCACGATGTGCGGGGTGAGCTCATCGGTATGGAAATACACGTCACGCAAATTGCCGGTGGCATAGCGCACCGCCTGATCGGCGAAATAGGGCGAGGCAGGGTTGCCGCTTTCGCCCCCGGCTGTCACCGCGCGGGCGCGCACCCGCTCGCCAAATTCCACAATCGCGACAAAGCTGTTCCCGCTGGTGCCGTAATAGCGCTTCGTTCCCGGATAGCGCCGCGCCCCGAACGAGGCGAGCGATCCCCATTGGGCAGAGGTAAAGGCAACAGGCGTGCTTGGCTTGGCATCGTCAAATTGCTGCACGATTGCGCCGTCATTGCGCTGGAACCGGTTGATTTCGCCCCACGGCGTTTTCCAGCTGCCAAAATCAGCGGTTAACCGGTCAGACGCTGCCTCCAGCGCGGCCAGTTTCCTTGCAGGCGCGGTGCCCAGCAAATGATTGTACCGGCCCATGCCTGCCGTCTCCAGATCCTCATCATCGGCGGTCGCCCCCCACAGCGCCTCGCCCCAGAATACCGCGAGTGAGGTCGCGACAGATTGCGTGCTCCAGGTAAAATCCCAGCGACGAAGTTCTGCAATCTGATCGGCCAGCTTTAGCTTGATCGGATCACCATTTGGCAGCGCATCCCATGCCGCAATCAGCGACGGGATCAGCGGGGCAAATGCCGTCAGATACGGATCAAACGCTGCATCGCGCAGCGCATCAATCGTAAAGTCCCGCTTGCCCGTCAGCACGCGCGCAGCGTGCAGCCCGCGCGGATTTTCACCGGCGGTGTCCATGTACCGGGGAAAGGCGGTGCGCACCGGGCTGTCAGCACCAGCGGCAGACCAGGGCGCATTGTTGGTATTGGCAATCCAGCCGGTGCCCGGTGATGTTAGCTGCGGCAGTTCGGACAGGGCATGCAGCCCCTGCCAGTCAGTCGCCGGGTCGCTGCCATCGACGGGCTTGGTATAATCGAACCGGTCATCACGCTTTGGCACGAATTGCGGGTGGAGATAGGCAATGGCGCCGGTCGCATCGGCCAGGATCGTGTTGTTCGACGAATTGGCCTTTAGCGACATTACTTTCATGTAACCGGCCAGGTCGCGCGCCTTGGTGCGCTCAAAGCTCTGCTGGAGCGCCGCGATGGGCGAATTGAGCAACGCCGTTGCCACCCATTTGCCGTCTGCCGCGCGCACGATGGGGCCGTGATGCGTGGCATAGGTGGTGAATTGCCGCCGCGCCATTGTGCCATCGCCCAGCCGATAGTTCAGCGTGATGCGGTTAATGCGCACCGGGCGCAGTTCCTTGCCATATCGGTAAAACGGCTTGCCGCCCTGATCGACGATCGTTTCGGCAAATTCATCGACTGAATCGACGCCGCTTGATGTGTGCATCCAGCCAATTCGCGCGTTAAACCCCTGATAGATGAAAAACTGGCCCCAGGTGGCCGCACCATAGGCGTTCAGCCCTTCGTCGCTGGTCACCTGCTGCTCGCTGCGGAAGAAAAAGCTGGTGTGCGGGTTGATCAGCAACAGCGCATGGCCGTCTTTGGTATTGCCCGGCGCAATCGCGATGCCGTTGGACCCTGATGGTTCGCGGAACAGCGCCGGTCGCGCGGTATCGGCCAGCGCGCGTTTGTTCTGGCCGTAAAACCCCTCCAACGGCCGCAGCGCAACGCGCTCGATATCGCCGCCGATGCTGCCTTCTGAAAAGCTGAGCGCCATCCAGGGTTCGAATGTCTTGATAGCGCGGGGTTTAACATTCGGATGGGTCAGCAGATAATAGTTCAGCCCGTCCGCCCAACCCATCATCAGCCGCTGCAGCCATGCAGGCGCAACCTCATATTCGCGGCGAAGATGGGCAGGATCAATGAACAGGCGCTGGCGCAGATCCTGCCAGATCGCCTTTTCCCCTTCCGCTTCCGCCAGCCGTCCCAGCGAGACAAGGTAGTTGGTCTCAATCCGGTTAAAGTCATCCTCGGCCTGCGCATAGGCCATTGCGAACACCGCATCGGCATCTGTTTTGCCGTAAACATGGGCAATGCCCCAATCGTCGCGGATGATGCGCACACGGCTGGCGGTGGATTCCAGGCGATAGCGGTCGCTGACCGGGCTGGCATTGGCCGGGGCCGAAAGCGCAAGGGGCAGGGCGATCATCGCGCTGAGCGACAGGGCAAATCTGGTCATTGCCTGATCGTATCGGTGTGTTGCTGCGGCGGCAAGGCGCGGCTTGCGGGGGCCTGCGGCACGGCAGTCCCAAAATGCGTTGCCCCGCCCGTCCCTGGCATGGGGCGGGCGGGGCGCGGCAGTGGTCAGGCTAGGTGTCGGTTAGAATGTAACGCGGAAACCGCCTGAGAACCGGCGACCAAAGCGTTCAAACTCGATCGTCTGGTTGTCGCTTGACGGGGTCGGGATACCGGTTGCAGTCAACAGATTGCCTGGTTCCGAATAGCGCCGACCCGGCCCGTTGAGCAGGTTCTGCGCGTCGAAAAAGACTTCAACATTCTTGGTGATCGCGTAGCGTGCCGAGAAGTCCATCTCGTCATCGGCAGCCCAATAAGTATCGCCTGCGTCGGTCAGGTCATCAGCGATCGTATCCAGATAGGTGCTACGACGCTGATATTGCAGGCTGATCGATAGGCCATATTTCTCGTAATAGCCGCCGACATTGTAGATCAGATCCGACGTGCCCGGCAGCCGCACCCGGCGCGCCGGGATCGTCTGGCTGGGAGTGACACCGCGTACTTCTGGCTTGGTCACTTCGCTGTCGTTGACGGTGACATTGGCGGTGATGCCGAAGCCGCCCATCCACTCGGGCAAGCCAAGATCGCTTGTCCAAGGTTCGATCTGGAATTGCGCGGTTGCCTCGGCACCGAACACCCGGCCTTCGCCGCCGTTGGTGATGCCGCGGAAGGTATAAGCCGAACGAGGAATTCCGTTGCTATCCAGCGCATCAGACCCAAAGGTACGGGACTGCGTATAGAGCACGTCGCTGACCTTCTTGTAGTAAGCGCCGACACTGAAAAAGCCCTGCGGACGAACAAACCATTCGAAATAGGCGTCGAACCCGTAAGCCTTTTCGGGCTGAACTGAAGGATTGCCGCCAGAAATCGTTTCGTTCATGTCATTCACGACCACGTTGGGACGAAGCTGGTCATAATCGGCACGCGCCGCACCGGTGTTGAACGACAGCCGCAGCTTCTTGGTATCGTCGACATTGTAGTTGAAGTGGAAGCTGGGGAAAAACAGCGTCTGGCTCGATTCTGCGGTGATCAGACCCTGTGTCGCACCAACCGTTCCCACAGCCGAACCACGGTTCTTAAGATGTTCGACCCGAACGCCGGCGAGGATCGAACCCCAGTCGTACTTCAGCGTGCCCATCACAAAGCCCGCAAACACTTGCTCGCGCACGTTGTAATTGTTGTCGGTAACAGGCGTGAAAGCGAAGTTGGTGCGCGCCGCGTCAGAAACGGCCCGCATCTGCTCAATGTCAAAATAGCGGAACGTGTAGCCCAGCGGGATTTTGCCGAGAAATGCGTCGTTCAGCGAGAACTGATTGTAATTGCTGGGTAGCCCGACCGTTCCGAACTGGGCAGGGGTGTTCAGCAGGATGCGATTTTCATCAGCCAGCTTCGTGCGCTGATCGAACTGGAAACCTGCCTTCAACGTCGCTTCGCTGCCAAACAAGCCGGTTTCGCGCGATACGACGAGCCTGCCGGTGTAAGCCGTGGTGGTGTCGACCGCGTCGAGGACAGTGAACGAAACCGGTGCCTTGGCGAAGCTGTCGATCGCGTCAACCCGGGAACCCGCCTGGAACCGTGTGGGGCCAGACAGTTGGTTCGTGGTGAACAGCGCCAGCGTGCCGCGGTTGCGGTTGGTAAAATCATAGCTGATCGTGGGGCGCAGCGTACGGGTGGAGGGGCTGTCATACGACGCTTCGCCGACGACCGAGCGATCGTCCTTCGATTCGGTGTAGTTGCCCAACCATTTCAAATTCCAGCCTTCGGCAAAGTCATGATCGCCAGCGATTGTGTTGGTGAAAATCGACTGGCGGAACGCGCGAAGCGTTGCGCGCTGGCGGATGTCGACGCCGTAGACCGTGCCAACCTGCGGGGTGTTGCCGATGCAGACATCGGCATAGCCGCTCGTCGTTGGCGTTGGGTTCACCGTGCGGGCGCAATCGGCGGTGTTGCTGACGAGGTCGTTCTGACGATCGTCAAGATCGAAGCGGTAATTGTCGCGCGCTTCATCGTCAGTGAAGATCGTGTAGATCGACCGCAGCGAAATCGTATTGTCCGAATCGGGCTTGTAATCAATCCGGCCCGACGCTGAATAATTGCGGCGGGTAAGGCGATACAGCTTGTTTTCGGTTTCTTGCGCCCAGAACCGGGTCAGGTTGCCGGGACGCTGATCCTGCGTGACGCGTTCGTAATCGACTTCGAAATTGTCGGTGATCTGCGCGCGCTCGAAATAGGTGCCCGACACCAAAACACCGAGCTCACCGCCGCCAACGTCGAAGCGTTTGGAAGCAACCAGCGAGCCTTCATATTGTGGGCGATTGCCCAGTTCGGCAATGCCAACGCCGCCCTTGGCCGCAAAGTGTGCATCTTTGTAATCGAACGCCGAACGCGTGATGACGTTGATGTTGCCGGCAACCGTTTCACCCGGCATTTCCGGGGTGACCGCCTTGGACACGATGATCTGCGAGGCGATGGCCGAGGGGACAGAATCGAACCGTGCGTCGCGGCCTTCGGGGCTGACGACGTTGATCCCGTCGAAGGACAGCGTCGTCCAGTAATTCGGCGTGCCGCGCAAGCTGACATAACGTGCCTGGCCCTGATCGCGTTCGACGCCGACACCGGCCAAACGGCCGACGGCCTGAGCGATGTTCTGGTCGGGCAACCGGCCAACGCCGTCTGCGGAAATAACGGCGACGAGCGAGTCGGATTCCCTTTGCGTCTTCAGCGCCAGTTCCTGCGATTCTGCGATCGGGCGGCTGCCCTTGACGACGATGTCGTCGGCAGCGTCGTCAGCGGCCGGATCGGCGGCGAGCGCGACCGGCGCGTTTTGGGCATGCGCCGCTGGCGCGATCAAGGCAGTGACGGCAATGCCACCCATTAACACAGAGCGAACGGCGTTCACCGCCGAATGGCGGTCCCGGAAGGTAATCATGATGTGCGTCCCCCAAAGGCCGTCATTCACAAACGGCATGGTGAGTGCCGCTAACGGGCTTTGGTGACGCTTTTCCGGCTAGGCCTTTACGGTTCCGTTACGAGAATAATTCAGTTCAACATCAGCGAAACTGTGGCGTGAAAGCGACACCTAGGCTAATGGCGGTATAGCAATCAGCGCCATATCGGCCCCTGCGATGGGAGCTGCGAGCGGCGGCGGGGCAGGCGTTGCTGAAAAGCGGGGCGCAGGGGCGGGCTGGGTTGCGCCGCCTAGCGTCATAAAGGTGCCGCGCGCGTGGTTATGCGGGTGCTGCGGCGCTTCTGCCATCGACAGCACGGGCGCAAAGCACACATCGGTCATCTCCATCAGCGCACACCAATCGTCGCGGGTTCGGGTGGCAAAGATGGCGGCGAGCCGCTCCTTGCGCGCGGGCCAGGCGCTTTTGTCGAACTGCGCCGCAAAGGCGGGATCATCGGCAATGCCCAATTTGTCGCGCAGCAACGCATAAAATTGCGGTTCGATGGAGCCAATCGCGATCCATTTGCCGTCGGCGCAGGTGTAAGTGTCGTAAAACGGCGCGCCGCCATCGAGCAAATTGGTGCCGGGCACGTCGCTGGTCGTGCCCTGGGCGAGCATCGCATGGCTCATGCCCGCCAGCAGCGCCGATCCGTCCGTCATCGCGGCATCAATGACCTGGCCGGGCGCGCCATTCTTCACCGCCAGCAGCCCCGCAACCATGCCGAATGCCAAAAACATCGCCCCGCCGCCGAAATCGCCGACATAATTCACCGGCGGCACCGGCTTTGCCCCCGCCACGCCAATCGTGTGCAGCACACCCGACAGCGCAATGTAATTAATGTCATGCCCGGCCGATTGGGCATAGGGGCCGGTTTGCCCCCAGCCAGTCATCCGGCCATAAACGAGGCGGGAATTTTCCGCGATCAGCACATCCGGCCCCAGCCCCAGCCGCTCCATCACGCCAGGGCGAAACCCCTCAATCAGCCCATCGGCGCTGGCGCACAGCGCTTTGGCGGCCGCAATTCCGTCGGCGGATTTCAGGTCAATCAGCACCGATTTGCGATTGCGCGACAGGGCATCACGCGGATCAAGCTGGGCACCGGGACGATCGATACGGATCACCTCCGCACCATGATCGCCCAGCATCATCCCGCAAAACGGGCCGGGACCAATGCCGGCAAATTCGATAATCCGAATGCCCGAAAGCGCGCCTGCCATAATCCTGCTCCCATCAGTTTTTTTGCTTGGCGCGCCCGGCAGGAGTCGAACCTGCGGCCTCAAGATTAGAAGTCTCGTGCTCTATCCAACTGAGCTACGGGCGCGCGCGGTACCGCCGTTAGCGCGGATTGCACGGGTGCGAAACCGGCATCATAACCGCAATCGTAACAACAGGGGCAATCGATGAGCATCAAACCAGTGTCGGCGCGCGATCTGGCAGGCGGGCAGTTGCGCTATTTCGATTTCGTGATGGCGGCGTTCGTGGCGATCATCCTGCTGTCAAACGTCATCGGTGCCGGCAAAGTGGCGCAAATCTGGCTGCCGGGCATTGGTTATTGGCCATTTGGCGCGGGGATTTTGTTCTTCCCCATTTCCTATGTGATCGGCGATGTGCTGACCGAGGTATATGGCTATGCCCGCGCGCGCCGCGTCATCTGGGCGGGGACGGTGGCGGTGTTGTTCATGGCGTTCATGTCGTTTGTGGTGGTCGCGCTGCCGCCAGCACCCGACTGGAAGAACCAGGCCGCCTATGAAGTGATTTTCGGGCAGGTGCCGCGCATCGTGTTAGCGTCGGTGTGTGCGTTTTGGGCGGGGGAGTTCGTCAACGCCTTTGTGCTGGCGCGGATGAAGCTGTGGACCGGGGGTAAGATGCTGTGGACCCGCACGATTGGCTCCACGGTGGCGGGGCAGGCGGTCGACAGCCTGATCTTCTATCCGCTCGCCTTTTGGGGCGCCGAGGGCTGGACCAATGATCTGGTGATCAAGGTGTTGATCACCCAGTGGGTGCTAAAGGTCAGCTGGGAAGTGATCCTGACGCCGGTCACCTATCTGGTGGTGGGTTTCCTGAAGAACCGCGAGGGCGTGGACGTGTTTGACGAGGGCACCAACTTCACCCCCTTTAAAGCGGCGCTGTAATCATGAGCGCCCTTCAGGCCGCAAAGCTGTGGCTGATCGGCCTGACCGGGCTGGGGAAGGACGCGCTGCACATCTATGTCGGGCTGGCGCTGTTTTTGGGCAGTGCGGTGCTGTTCAAATGGTCGCTGGCGAGCTGGAAACCCTGGGCCATCGTGCTCGCCGCCGCGCTGCTGGGGGAGGCATGGGATATTCGCGACCGGATCGCCAGCGATATGGCGCTCGATCTGGCCGGGGACTGGCACGACATCTGGAACACGCTGTTCTGGCCCAGCGTACTGGCGTTGCTGGCGCGGTATCGCGGGCTGGCGGCGATTTCTGCCGTCAAGTAAGCAAATAGCTATCGACTTCATCGGCATTGGCGGGATTGAACGGGTTTACGATCTTCAGCCCGCCGATCCGCTGACCGTCCTGCATGTCTTCCGTAAAAAGCGTTGAAACGCCGTGCGCATCGCAGACACTGATGATGACGGCATCCCAAAATTGCAGCCGATATCGTTCGGCCAGGTCGAAGGCATCGAACAATAGCGGTCGGCTCGTTGCGATGATGGGAAAAACCCCGCACAGCCGGTTGGCAATGCGTCGCAGGCGGCGCTGATTCAAATGTGACGAACGACGGCTGACGTTCAAAAACTCGCCAATGACCTGCTGTGTGATAACGGCATCAGTACGCGCGACGGATGAGAGAAGCCGTCGGGCATGCGGCATTTTTTCTGCAGCACTTGGGTCGGTCGCATAAACAAGAATGTTGGTATCGACGCTGAACGCCGCCATTAGCCGTTACGCTCTTCATAACTGAATGACTGGCCGAACGGGACGCCCTTTTCAAAGTCTTCGAACAAGGCGTCGAAATCTGCTTTCCAAATGGGGTCCAATTCTCGCCGCAGCTTCTTGGGGCGCATTTCTGCAATAACGACGCCATTTTTGGTGATATCGATCGTGTCACCGGCTTCGACCAAGGCGAGCGCCCTTGAGATATTGGCGTTCAATTCCCTAACTGACATTATGCCCATGGCCAGCTCCGTTGCTACGGTAGCAACCTAATGGATTTGGCCTGCCTAGGCAACCAACGCCAACAACCCCTCAAACAGCCGCCGCCCGGCATCGCCGCTATGCGCTGGCTCAATGCAGCGTTCGGGGTGGGGCATCATGCCCAGCACATTGCCGCCTGCGTTCAGCACGCCCGCGATCTGCCGGGCAGAGCCATTGACGGGTTCGGCATAGCGAAAGGCGACACGGCCTTCGCCTTCAATCCGGTCAAGCGTGTCGGCATCGGCGGTGAAGTTGCCGTCGTGATGGGCAACGGGCACCATGATCCGCTCCCCCTTGGCATATAGGTTGGTGAAGGCGCTTTGGGCGTTCTCGACGGTCAAGGCGACATCGCGGCACACGAAATCGAGCCCTTCATTGCGCATCAGCGCGCCCGGCAGCAGGCCAATTTCCGTCAGCACCTGAAAACCATTGCAGATACCCAGCACCGGCACCCCGCGCCCGGCCGCTGCAACAATCGCTGCGATAATCGGGGAGCGCGCTGCAATCGCCCCGCAGCGCAGATAATCGCCATAGGAAAATCCACCGGGCAGGCCCACCAGGCCAATATCATCGGGTAGTGCGGTGTCGCCGTGCCACACCATGTGCGGTTTGGTGCCGGTTACAGACTCCAGCGCCACGGCCAGATCACGGTCGCAGTTGGAACCGGGGAAAACGATAACCGCCGTCTTCATCACACGCGCTCGACGCGGTAATTTTCGATGACGGTGTTGGCGAGCAGCTTGCGGCACATCTCGTCAATCGCGCTGTCGGCAGTATCGTCGGCCAGGTCGAGCTCGATCAGCTTGCCCGCGCGCACATCGTTGATGCCGGCAAAGCCCAGCCCATCCAGTGCCTTGTGAATCGCCTTGCCCTGCGGGTCGAGCACGCCGGGCTTCAGGGTGACGAAGATGCGCAGTTTCATCGGATATGCTCGCGTCAATTGGCGGATGATGCGGTTGCTATGCCGGGGGGCGCGCCCGGCTGCAACCGTCACTTCCCGCGTTTCAGCCGATGTTCTTCCAGATCGAGCACAGCGCTGTCGGCACCCTCAGGCAGCAAGCCCAGCCGCCGCGCAACTTCCTGATAGGCCTCTACCTCACCGCCCAGATCGCGCCGGAACCGATCCTTGTCCAGCTTTTCGCCGGTCGTCATATCCCAAAGGCGACAACCATCGGGGCTGATTTCGTCCGCCAGGATGATCCGGGCATAATCATTGTCCCAGATCCGCCCGAATTCCAGCTTGAAGTCGACCAGGCGGATGCCGATACCCGCGAAAAGCCCGCACAGAAAATCATTCACGCGAATGGCCAGATCGGTGATGTCGTGCATCTCCTCCTGGCTGGCCCAGCCAAAGCACGAGATATGCTCTTCGGTGATCATCGGATCACCCAGCGCATCATCCTTATAAAAATATTCGATGATCGTGCGGGGCAATTGCGTGCCCTCTTCAATCCCCAGCCGCTTGCTAAGCGATCCGGCGGCAACGTTGCGGATCACCACTTCGATCGGCACAATTTCAACCTGGCGGATCAATTGTTCGCGCATATTGAGGCGGCGGATAAAGTGCGTCGGCACGCCAATGGTGGCGAGCAGGGTGAAGATATGCTCCGAAATCCGGTTGTTCAGCACGCCCTTGCCGCTGATCGTGCCCTTTTTCTGGGCGTTGAAAGCGGTCGCATCATCCTTGAAATACTGGATCAGCGTGCCGGGTTCAGGCCCTTCGTAAAGGATTTTGGCCTTGCCCTCATAGATTTGGCGGCGGCGTGCCATGGCGGCGGTACCTTATGATGGACGTGTACAAAAACGAAGCTGCCCCGTCTGCGCGTGCATTGGTGTCGTGCAGGCCGGGGCAGTAGATTTAGTCTATATCGAAAGCGCCGGGGCGGCGCAATCGCAGGCGTGGTTCAGTTGGCGTCCTCAGTTTCGGCGGGCGCAGCGTTGTCCTCGCGGCCGAAAAAGCGCTGGAGGGCACCGCGATTTTCGCCTTTGGCTGGCTCTGCATCGCGCATTGGCGTCACGCGTTCCGCCTCTGGCTCTTCGCGCGGCACAAACTGGCGCAGGATGAGCGCGACGCCCAGCAGCACGACAATCCACGGGCCAACGCCTGCCAGTATCTGGGTCATCGCCGCAGCGGACTGAATGAAGGTCTCACCGGCATTATCGAATGTGGCGGAAGCGGAGCCGCCCAGCGAGGGGATTACCGTGCCCGATTGATAGGTGAACAGCACCGGCGTCGTCGCCAGCCCCTGCATCATCGCCCGGTCAAGCTCGCCGATCGTGGCAATCGCCTCGCGCAGCCGCGCTTGCTTTTCGGTGCCGGCCTGGCGTTGGGCGTCGCTTACTGCGCCCTTCATCTGCATGTCGATATTGGCAATTTCTTCGCGCAAACGAGCCACCGTGCCGCCGCCGCGCGCAGCACCATCACTGCCGATCATCCGTAAGTCCATCACCAGGCCGCCAGCATCCTTGACCGTGGCACCCGCCGTGCGGCCAAAGCTTCGCGCGATCACGGGATCAATCTGGAAGGCGAGGACGGCGGTGACGCTATTGTCCACATCATTGACATGGTACCGGTTCGTCAGCACCCGGCAGCGCGTTCTGCCGAGCTGATCGCAGGCGCGGACATGCGCGTCCTGCGTTTCGGCAATGCGTGCCGCTGGCATGCGGAAGGCGTAGCGATAATCGAAATCACCGCCAAGCGCTGCATCACTGGCATCACCGCGATTGGTCGTCGGGCTTTGCCCGCCCGCCATTGCCGCCGGATCAACCCCGATGGGCGAACAGCCCGCCAGCAGGAGCAAAAGCCCTGCAAATCCACCCGCGAATCGCATCGCCTTCTCCCATGAACCAGCGTTAACTATATCCGGGATGGGCGGCGCGACCAAACCAAAGACTAAGTGACGGCGTACCGCTTTGAGAATTCAGGCGCGCGGTGCAATTCTCCCACCAGAATCGTTGCCAGAATATCCCCTGCGCGCATCACATCTTCATGGCGCAAATATAAGGGCGTCAGCCCGAAGCGAAGAATATCAGGGTCGCGGAAATCGCCGATGACGCCGTGCGCAATCAATGCCTGACACAGTGCATAAGCCTGGGGGTGGCGAAAGCTGATATGGCTGCCGCGCTGGGCGGGATCGCGCGGGCTTACGCATTCAAGCCCCAATGTGTCGCCAATACCGGCAAAAACGTCAAAAAGACTGGCACTTTTGGCGCAAACCGCGTCAAAATTGGCCGAAAGCATCAAATCTACGCCCGACTCCAGCGCCGCCATCGCCAACATCGGCGGGGTTCCGGCCAGCCAACGCTTGATGCCGGGGGCGGGGGTGTATCGGTCGGCAAAGGCGAACGGCGCTGCATGGCCCATCCATCCGGATACGGGATTTGCTAGTTTTTCCTGAAGGTTACGCGCGACATACAGATAGGCTGGCGCACCGGGGCCACCATTCAGATATTTATATCCGCACCCCACCGCCAGATCAGCGCCGCAATCATTCAGCGACACAGCAACCGCGCCCGCGCTATGGCTCAAATCCCACAGCACCAGCGCGCCAGCCGCATGGGCGCGCGCAGAAAATGATTTCATATCATAACGTTGGGCGGTTTTGTAGTGAACGTGCGTTAGCAGCACCAGCGCGGTTTTATCATCAATCGCACCGCCAATCTGGTCGCGCGGCACCGCCTTCAGCGTCGCGCCGGGCACACAGGCCACCGCGCCCTCGGCGATGTGCAGATCCGTCGGAAAATTGCCCACCTCGCTGACAATCACGGTGCGCCGCGGATCAACACGGAGCGCAGAAACAAGCAATTTGAATAAGTTAACGGATGTGGAATCGGTAATAATCACCTCGTCTGCCTCGGCGCCGATCAGCCGGGCGATCTTGCCGCCGATGCGCTGCGGAGCATCGATCCAGCCCTCGTTCCAACTGCGGATCAGCCGATCGCCCCATTGCCGCTCCACCATATCGGCAAGCGCAGGGCCAGCCGCGCGGGGCAGGGGGCCAAGGGAGTTTCCGTCGAGGTAAATCACCCCCGGCGGCAGCGCGAACAGGTCGCGAAAGCTGGCCAGCGGATCAGCGGCGTCCAGCGCACGCGCCTGTTCCAGCGTCATCATTTCAGCGCGCCCAATATCAGCGACCGCGCTTTGCCCCAGGCGGCGCTTTCGGGCGCGATCAGCTCGACATGCCCAGTCGCGGGGATGCGGTGTAGCACCGCCTTGTCGCCCGCTTTGCTGGCTTGCGCGCCATAATTGATGCCAAGCCGCATCGGGATGATCCGGTCATTTTCGCCATTCACCAGATCCTGCGGCACGCCAATCGGCAACAGGCGCGGCACCGATGTGTCGGCGAACACATCGGCGTGCGCCGTCGTTTTTGGTCCGGTCAGCCGGGCGATGATATCGGTGCCGCAGCCATTGTCCGGGCTGGCAGCGGTCGCCTCCAGATCAGGCAGGCCACCCAGGCTGATGACATGCTTGATCGGTAGCGGGTGCGCGGTGCGCAAAACGCTGCCTTTGGGCAGTTTTGCCCGGCCAGCCAGCCATAGCGCCAGATGCCCGCCCGCCGAATGCCCCACCGCGACGACGTGCTCTAGATCAAGCTGGTACCGCGCAGCATAGGCTGCCAGCGCATCAGCCGCCGCCGCTGCATCCTGAAAAGTGCCCGGATACCCGCCACCGGGCCGGTCTACCCCACGATAATCGATGTTCCACACCGCTATCCCGCGCCTGCGCAGATCATCGGCGATCCAGTTCATCAGCGTTCGATCGGCAATCTCGGTCTGCCAGCAACCGCCATGCACCATCAGCACCACCGGGTGGCGTCCATCGCCTTTGGGTAGCCATAGATCGACCTTTTGATACGCATCGCTGCCATAGGCAATCGTTGCATTGGGCGCAGGCCGGGCGCGGCTGGTAAGGTCGGGCCAGGTGAGCAGGGGGGTATCCATCGCCATCATTGGCGTGATGGCGAACAGCGCGAAAAGAGCAAGTCTGAGCATTTCACCGGCCTAACCGCACGGCGATGCGTTGTCCAAGGGGCACCATGTGCTGCTACCCCCTCGCCACCATAGAATCGCGCTGCTATCGGGCCGGGGATGACCACTGACGTGCTTGACCCCGACGCCCCGGCTCCCCAGCCCGATCCAATTCCCGGCCAAACCGATGCCCCGTTCGATAGTGCGCTGTCAGAGCGTTACCTTGTCTATGCGATGTCGACGATCACGGCGCGGTCGCTGCCCGATGTGCGCGATGGGCTGAAGCCTGTTCACCGGCGGCTGTTATGGGCGATGCGGCTGCTGAAGCTTGATCCGGCGCAGGGCTATAAAAAATGCGCGCGCGTGGTGGGCGACGTTATCGGCAAATATCACCCGCATGGCGATCAGTCGGTGTATGACGCCATGGTTCGCCTCGCGCAGGATTTTGCGCTGCGGTATCCGCTGGTCGACGGGCAGGGCAATTTCGGCAACATCGACGGCGATAACGCTGCTGCCTATCGGTACACAGAGGCCCGGCTGACACAGGTCGCGATCGACCTGATGGATGGCCTTGATGAAAACGCGACGGATCTGAAGCCCACCTATAATGGCGAGGAAGAAGAACCCGAGCTGTTCCCCGGCCTGTTCCCCAATCTGCTGGCCAATGGCGCGAGCGGCATCGCGGTGGGCATGGCGACCAGTATCCCGCCGCACAATGCCGCCGAGTTGATCGAAGCGGCGCTGCTGCTGATCGATGATCCCAGCGCTGATGATGCCGCCATCATGAGCAAGGTTTCAGGACCAGACTTTCCAACGGGCGGGCTGGTGGTCGACAGTGCGGCGAGCATTGCGGAAACCTATGCCACCGGGCGCGGCAGCTTTCGGGTGCGGGCGCGCTGGCACATTGAGGATCAGGGGCGCGGCACGTGGAACGCGATCGTCACCCAAATCCCTTACGGCATCCAGAAGGGCAAGCTGATTGAGGCGATTGCCGCGATCATCAACGACAAGAAACTGCCGATCCTGGCCGATGTGCGCGATGAATCGGACAGCGAAATCCGCGTCGTCATCGAACCGCGCAGCCGCACCGTTGACGCCGATATGCTGATGGAAAGCCTGTTCCGGTTGAGCGATCTCGAAGTCCGCGTGCCGCTGAACCTGAACGTGCTCGACGCGCGCCGCACCCCGCGCGTGATGAGCTTGCGGGAGGCTTTGTCGGCCTGGCTCGACCATCAGTTCATCGTGCTTCAGCGCAAATCGCAGCACCGGCTCGACAAGATTGCTGACCGGGTGGAATTGCTCGATGGTTATATCATCGCCTTTTTGAACCTTGACCGGGTGATCGAGATTATCCGGACCGAGGATGAGCCCAAGCCGGTGATGATCGCCGAATTTGAGCTTAATGACCGTCAGGCTGAGGCGATCCTGAACATGCGGCTGCGCAGTTTGCGGCGGCTGGAGGAAATGCAGCTTCGCAAGGAACGCGACACCTTGCAGGAAGAGCGCGCGGGGCTGGAGGCGTTGCTGGGCAGCGATGCCCGCCAGCGGACGCGGATGAAGAAGGATCTGGGCAAGCTGCTGGTCCGCTATGGCGAGAATACGCCGCTCGGCAAACGCCGGACGACCGTGGCCGAGGCCGCCCCCGCGCGCGACATTCCGCTGGAGGCGATGATTGACCGTGAACCGATCACCGTCATCCTGTCGCAGCGCGGGTGGATCCGCGCGATGAAGGGCCATATCGATACGGCAGGCACCGAAGCGCTGAAGTTCAAGGAGGGTGATGGCCCGGCCTTTGCCTTCCACGCGCAAACCACCGACAAGATCCTGCTCGCCGCCGAAACCGGGCGCTTCTACACGCTGGCAGCAGATAAACTGCCCGGCGGGCGCGGCTTTGGCGAGCCGGTGCGGTTGATGATCGACCTGGATGGTGAGGCTGGCATCCTTGATTTGTTTCCGGCAAGCCGCGCCGAGCGGTACTTGGTTGCGGCCAATGATGGGCGCGGTTTTATCGTCAAAACGGCGGACCTGATCGCCGAGACGCGCAAGGGCAAAACCGTGGTGACGCCGCGGCTGGGCGCGCGGCTGGTGCGGCTGAAGCCGCTTGATCCGCTGGCGGATTACATTGCCGTGATCGGCGATAACCGCCGCTTGCTGGTGTTCCCGATTGCGGAACTGCCTGAAATGGCGCGCGGCCAGGGGGTGCAGTTGCAACGCTATCGCGACGGTGGCCTTGCTGACGTGACCGGCTTTGTGATGGCGCAGGGGTTAAGCTGGGCGATGGGCGGCGATAGCGGGCGCACCCGTAATGAACCCGATATGGGGCCATGGCGCGCCGCGCGTGGCGCTGCCGGACGCATGCCCCCCAACGGCTTCCCGCGCGACAATCGCTTTTAGGCTGGAAACTCAGCCTAACATGGCCACCAGCTGTGCTCGCTGCGCATAATTTTATGCGCTCCCAAGTCCGCTTTCCGCAAGCCGTCGTTTGTGGCGATGCATGGAATCGGCAGGAAAGTCCCAGCCCCTGGCCGTCATGGGGGCACGACGACGAGCGCGCATGAAGGGCGGGTTTCAGGGACGCCGTTAGACGCCCTGAACTGCGACAATTAGGGCGTAAATCGGCCGACCAGCCGCACAGCGCTCAGCCTGGTAGCGGCCAAGAAAGTCCGAGGGCGAGCGCGGTGTCTGGACCGACAACGCCATCGACCGCCAGCCCCTCACGCGCCTGGAAAGCGGCGACCGCTGCCTGGCTAGTCGGGCCATATTGACCGTCGATCTCACCCGGGTCGATTCCGGCTGCGCCTAGGGCGCGCTGAACGGCTTCAACATGCTTGCCTTTCGTCCAAGGTTTCTTGGCCTGAAGCAGGCCAGCAGGCTCGCTGTAGGGCGTCGTTCCGAGTGTCGCGCTATAGCTGACGCCGGGCAAGCGGACCCCAATGCTCCATTGCCGCCCCGCGGCATTTTGCCGTACTGCCACACCCACTGCCGAGCTGTGCGCCTCGACCGTGGTGCCATCGCCGCGCGAAATTGCGACATGTCCGATCTTGACGCCAAAGGCGCCTGGCTTGCGTACGAGGATCGCGCCGGGCGTTGCGATCGCCTTGGCGACGGTAGTATCAGCATTGGCCGCGATAGCATCCGCATACCACCAACCCGAATAGCTCTCGCCGGTCTGAAGGTTGGGACGGACCGCGAAGATCAGCCCGTATGCATGATAGGTGCACCAAGAGATGAACTCAGCACAGTCCCAAGGACCACGCCAATTTGCGTTTGTCATGGGGACGCGAGTGCCCAGAATATAGCGTTCACCGACATGCTGCATTGCTAGATCGACGATATTCTGTCCTGTGGCCATGATGTTCCTCCCCGAAAACATAATTCGTAGTGTATTTGATAATCGCGCCATCTTCAAACAATATTGAGATTGTAGTAACTGTGCCTCGCAAATGTCGCAGTAGGAGTTTTCGACGATCTCCAGTGGCAATCAGGTCAACGTGTGCGATATGAGGGAGATCATCCGGTCCCCAATACGAACGGCTCAATTCGCAAAGTTCTGAACGACGCCGAAGGCCGGCACGATGCGAAATGCTCCAGGTGAGACGACTTCGCGGAGTTTTCTCATCCCCTGAACAAAGGGCCGCTATTGGGAGTTGCGACCTCAGTCAGGAGTGGCCGACTTTGGGGCGCAAAGTTGACGCCGTGGGCTGATGCGGCGAACGGCAGATAGCACATTGCTCGCTCCCAAATCTGCCCGTCTCGAATCCACCAGTTTCAGTCGTCTAGCCCTCGTGTCGAAAGCGGCCGCTTGTGGGTTCCCGACCTAATTATTGCGTCGTTCACACGGGCCAAGCCGAGGAATCACCGATGCTTTATCGGGTGTTAACCTATCCAAGGTACCGCTGATGAGGCATGGTTTTTGGCAATCTTAGGTCCAAGCTGACCCCTGATCGAGCGGCACCCGCCGCTGCGGTGGACGATGCTGTGCCCGTTACGCCGCAGTACCCGATGGTTGAGCAGACGATTGAGCTGCTGCCCATTCCCGCCGCCGTGGTGATTGTCGACAACGGCCGGATCAGCTTTGCAGCAATGAATAGCGCGTTTGAGGCGGTGAATCAGGGGCGTTCGGCAGACCGCTCACCCATTGCCCGGCTGCTCAGCGCGCGGATCTGCGCCTTTCTGGAATCGGCGGAAAGTCGGGACAGTTTTGAATGGGAAATCGGCGAATCAGTCGATTGCCGTTATTACCGCGTGCATCTGGCGCGCGCATCGGGGCCGGGCACGTATCGCTGCCTGTTGACGCTGGTTGACCATACATCGGTGTTGCGCACGGAAAAAAATCTCCGCCGTGAAATGATGACTGACAGCCTTACCGGCCTGCCCAATCGCGCCGGTTTCAGCGAACTGCTTGAAGAGGTGATTGGCGACGACCCGGCGCAGCAGGCGCGTTACGCCGTGCTCATCATCAACCTTAATCGTTTCAGCCGGATCAACGCCTGTATGGGCTCCATGGCCGGCGATGAATTGTTGATGACGGTTGCGCGGCGTTTGAAGGGGGCATTGCGCGGGCGCGATGTGCTGGCCCGCACCGGGGGTGACGAATTCGGCATCTTGATGAGCCTGGATGAAGGGCGCGGCGATGCCGATCATGTCGCCAAGCGCATACAGGGGGCACTGGCTACACCCTTTCGCCTCTCCGCATTTGAAATTCGCGTGTCCTGCTCGATCGGCATCGCGTTTGGATCGGATGTGATCGACGATTCAGAAGACCTGATCCGCCACGCACAATTCGCGGTAAAGCGATCCAAGGCCAGCGGCGGTGTGGAGGCATATCAGACCCAGGCATTTGATATTGTTCGCGAACAATTCGGTATGGAAACCGCGCTGCGCCGGGCGATTGACGGCAATCAACTCCGCCTGACCTTCCAGCCCCTGTGCGATTTGACGACTGGCCGGGTCGTCTCGTTTGAAGCACTGGCGCGCTGGCTGGATGATGATGGGAACGAGGTTTCGCCGACGGACTTTATCCCGGTGGCCGAGGAATCGGGGCTGATCGTGCCGCTGGGGCGTTGGGCGATGAGTGAGGCTGCGGCGACACTGGCGGCGTGGGATGTGCGGGCCGGCGGCGATTGCGGCACCCGCTTTGCGGTCAACCTGTCGGCCATTCAGCTGCAGCGCGATAACATTCCGCTGATGGTGGAACGCGCCTTGGTGGCATCGGGGTTGCCCGGCGAACGGTTTACCCTGGAGCTGACGGAAAGCGCGCTCATCGCTGATCCAGACCGCGTGACACAGATTATGCACGCGCTGAAGGGCTTGGGGACGACCCTGGCCATGGATGATTTCGGCACCGGCTATTCCAACCTGGCGCATCTGCAAAAATTGCCCATCGACGTACTGAAAATGGACCGTAGTTTTGTAACGGGCATGCTGGCGGATCGGGACAAGATATCGATTGTGCGGGCGATTTTGTCGCTCGCCCAGGCGCTGGGGATGAAGACCACCGCCGAGGGGATTGAATCGCATGAACTGGCGCAAACCCTGGCCGCGCTGGGCTGCACCTATGGCCAAGGTTTCCATTATGCCCGCCCGCTGGAGGCAGACGCTGCGTTTCACTTCCTGATGGAACGTAACGCCTGATCGACCGCTGCATCCACAATCAACGCGAACCGCGGCTCGCCCGGAAAATCTTCCTCAACCCATTGATCCTCAATCACGCGCAGCGTGCGCGCGACATCAGGGCCGCGACCGATTCCGCGTTCGACCAGAACGCCGCCGCCGATCGGCAGGCGTGGCACTTCCCAATCCACAATCTGCCCTAGCAATGCTGGAACCGTCTCAGCGGCACCGTGCAGCAGCAGCCGATCAGTCGCGCCCACCAGCCCAAGCCGATAGGCGAGCGCGCGGGGCGGGGGCAGAACGCCTGCATCAAGCGCCACCGCCAGCCGTCTGCGCTGCGCGATCGACATTTTCAGCCGCGCACCAATCACCTCTCCTGTCTTGGGGTCATCGGGCAATAAGGCGGCCAGACGCCTGATCGGATCGGGGGCAATGCCCGCTTCGCCTTCAAGCGCCGCTACCCGCGCCAGCCGCGCGGTATTTTGCAATTCAGGGAGCACGGGGAGAAGGATGGCATTTGCCAGCATCACCGGCAAAACCGCAGGGGCATTGTGGGCGCACAACAGCTTCAGCAGTTCATCAGCAATGCGTTCGCGCGACAGCGCCATCAGGTCGTTTGCGCGGGCGGTGCAGGCTACCAGCCCTGTTGTGTCCGAAACGTCCAAAATGTCGCCAAATCGCGCCAAAAACCGGAAAAAACGCAAAATTCGCAGGTGATCTTCGGCAATTCGCTGCAAAGGATCGCCAATAAAGCGCACAATATGCCGCGCCAGATCATCCTGACCGCCGAAATAATCGAATATTTCCCCCGTCGACGGATCGGCATAGAGTGCATTAATCGTGAAATCCCGCCGCGCCGCGTCCTCGCGCCAATCGTCTGTAAAGGCGACCGTCGCGTGGCGGCCATCGGTGGAAATGTCGCGGCGCAATGTCGTCACTTCGACATGGCCGCCCGGCAGCAGGGCAGTGATTGTGCCATGTGCAATGCCCGTCGGGATCGCCTTGATATGCGCGGCCCTCAACCGATCGAGCACCTCGGTCGGTGCCAGCCGGGTCGCGATGTCGATATCGTTCACGGGCAGCCCGAGCAGCGTATCGCGCACCGCCCCGCCAACAAATCGCGAGTCGCCTTGATCGCCGCCCAGCACCACGCATAGCTGGGCCAGCTCGGGCCGTGCTCGCCACGGTGCGTCGGGCAGGATCAGCGCGGCCATTGCAGCCGGCGCGACAGGTTGACGATCATCGCAGCGGTTGCGCCCCAGATGCGGTGCCCGTCCCAGTTTATCTCGTAATAATGGCGCTGCTGCCCCTGCCATTCGGCACTGGCGCGAATGTGATTGGCGGAATCAAGAATGAAATCGAGAGGTACTTCAAATACTTGAGCTACTTCCGCTTCGCTTGGCACCAACACCAGATCGGGCGGAACGACGGCGACGATCGGGGTCACGTCATATCCGGTGACGGTGCGATAGCGGTCCGCCGCGCCGATGATCGTCACATGGCGGCGCGGCAGGGCGATTTCCTCCTCCGCCTCACGCAGTGCGGCATCCACAGGGCCGTCATCTTCGGGATCAATTCTGCCGCCTGGAAAGGCAACCTGACCGGGGTGCCGCCGCATCGTATTGGTCCGCCGGGTCAGGATTACGCCCGGATTTGCGCGATCAGTGATCGGCACCAGCACGGCGGCGGCGAGCAGCGTGTCGCCAGCTGCCAGCGCCAGATTGACATGGTCGCCTGCCAGCAGCGACGTGCCCTGCGGCAACGCCGCTTCCAGCGCACGGCGCAGGCGATCTGCGAGCATCACGACGCCGGCTTATCTAATGGGGGCTCATCCAAGGGTGGCCCATCTAAGGGTGGATGAACCGGCGTTGGCTGGACGGGGAAAAACGCCCCATTGCTCCAAACCCCTGGCGGTTGCTCTTCGCCCTCCAGCGCGAGTGCCACCAGATCATAGTAAAGCGAGCGTGCCACCAACGCTTCCAATCCGCCACGGACATGGAGGTAGGGGCGGGGACCGTTTTCGGTATCGGTAAAGCGTAACGGGTGGTCGGCGTCCGCCGAAATTAGCTCGCCCGTGTTCAGCCTGAACGCCAGTTTCGTCGCGGCGCCGCTGCCCTCCGCCTTCATCTCCACGGCGACAAACGGCGCATCCTCCACCGTGATATCGAGCTTTTCACCGGGCGTAACAAGTACATAGCCGCCATCTGGTTCGCGCCGCAGGATGGTGGAAAACAACCGCACCATCGCTTGCCGCCCGATGGGCGATCCCTGGTGGAACCAGGTGCCGTCGCGCGCGATTCGCATCTCGCTGTCCCCGCAATGACTGGGGTTCCACAACTCGACCGGGGGCAACCGCTTTTCCTGGGCGAGCCGGGCGATGTCAGCAAGCGACAGCGTGGCAAGATCGGGCAGCGGTTCCATGGGCATCGCCCGTCGGTAAGCCAGCACGCCGCTCGGGTAAAGCGATGCGATCAGGCGATGACGGCGGTGCGTGGTCCCAGCATGCCGGGTGCCGATGGCACATCCGGTCCGCGTGCGAGGAGCCGGTGCTGCTCGACCGGGCCTGGCGCGCGCCAGTTGGCGGTTTTGTCGGCGGAAAACCCAAAGAAACGGCCATAATATTCGGGGTCGCCAATCAACATCAGCGCGCGGTCAGCACCCGATGCTGCTGCCGCCGCCAGCATATGCGCCATCAGCACGCGACCGATTCCGTCACGCTGGCGCGCGGGCGAAACGGCGACTGGCCCGACCATCAGCAGCGGCGAAGTGTCGCCACTGTCCGCCGCCAATGCAATCGGCCAGCATTGAATCACCCCCACCAACGTCGCGCCATCAAGCGCCGCAAAGCTGTGTGCCGGATCAAATGCGGTGCCCGCCCTGATTCGATAGGCCGTCCGCAAATGGCGATCCGCCCCGAACGCAGAATCGAGCAAAGCCTCGATTTCCTTGGGCAAAATCGTCGTGAGGGGAAGCAGAGAAATCACCGAGAATCCGCCTATAAATCAGCCATCCGGCAATGGACGCCGCAGGCAGCGCGCAGTAGCCTTGATCGCGCTGAACACAAGCCGAACGGATGCGTTCTATGAAACTTTATGATTCGAGTTGGGCACCCAGCCCCAGGCGTGTGCGCATTTTTCTGGCGGAAAAGCGCATAGAGGTAGAGCGCGTGATGGTCGATCTGCGCCGTGATGAACAGTTGGCGCCAGCCTATCTGGCCATCAATCCGCGCGGTACAGTGCCCGCATTAGTGCTCGAAAATGGTCAGATAATTACCGAATCTGCCTCGATTTGCCGATATTTTGAGGCAGAATGCCCTGATCCGCCCCTTTTTGGCACAGATTCGATCACTATGGCGCAGATCGATTCCTGGACCCGCCGGATTGAAGCGGATGGCTATGCTGCTGCGGTCTATGCGTTCCGCAATTCAAAGCCGCAGATGCAGGGCAGGGGGCAGCCGGGGCTTTGGCCGCCGATGCCGATCATCCCCGAGCTTGTCGACCGGGCGCAAATCATGTGGGGCGCATTTACCCGGCAGCTGGACGGGCAGTTGGGCCAATCGCCCTGGATTGTGGGCGACGCGATCAGCTTTGCCGATATCACCGCGCTGATGACGGTGGATTTCGCCGCGCGGGCGGGGCTGAGCGTTGGTGATGATCTGTATCATCTGAGCAGATGGCACCAGATGATGTCCGCCCGGCCAAGCGCTGCTGCCTGACCGCCAGAATCGGTCGTGACGGGCAAAGGAAGGGCAGGGGATGGGCAAGGGATAAGCGGGGTATCGCCCGCCATGCTTCCCCCCGGCGTGCAACCTGCTATGGCGCGCGCCGGATGGCGTGGCCAATATCAATGGGAACAGCAGGTTGAACGATCGATTAGAATTGGAAGTGCATGGGTTCGAAGTATCTGTTCTGACAGGTATTTATTCCGAAGAAACCCACTTGCCGCAGCCGCTGCTGATTTCGATGACTGTCGAACTGGAATGCCCCGCGCATTTTGCGCCTGACACGCCGTTGTCGGCATCGAAAAACTATCTGGACCTGAAGCGCGCAGCGACGACGGCGTTGCCGGAGGGTGTTCACTTCACCCTGATCGAGGGCGTGGCCGATCATATCGCGCAAACATTGCTGCAGGAGGATTCGCGCGTGCAGCGCGTGCAGGTAAAGATCGTCAAGCTTGCGATTTCGGAAGCGGGCGAGGCGATTGGGATGACGTTGGTGCGCCACCGGCGATGACCGCGGCTGTGGTTGAGGGCACGGGCGATCTTGCAACGGCGTTGCGGGCGTTGTTGGCGGGGGTGGACGGTGCAGATGGTGGCGCTTTGCCTAGCCTTCTCTCGTCTGGCCACATCCTGATCCCGTCAGGTGACATCAACGCCGTGGTGGACCGGGTGCGTGCGGTGCCATCGTCGGCGACCGTGATTGTCTTGGATGGGGCGGCCACGCCAGCGTTTGACGCCCATCTGTTGCTCGCCGCAATTGAGCCGTTGGCGATTGAGGCCGCGCCACAGCGGCGCATATCGGCAGTGCACGCCGCGCCAAATGCCGATCCCGCCGATGTCGCGGCGGCGACCGCGTTCTTGCTAAGGGCGATTTCGGTGACCGGGCAGATTATTCGAATCGATCCCCGCGTCACCGACCCAGGCTTGCACGGCTAGGTCTGGCACGGCTAGCTGCGCGTGCATTGCCCCAGCGACTGGATGACGAAAGCATAGTCCTGAATCGCGGTCGCTGCGTCACCCTCGCTCATTTTTTCAACCGCGGCGCTGGGCAGTTGTGCCGGAAGGGCACAGGCCAGCCGATACCATAACAGCGTGTCTCGCTGCGGCGGGGCGGCTGATTCATCGACAATTTCGGTCAGCGAAACCGCCCAGCTGGGTTGCTGGCCCGGGCGCCGCAGGATGCTGATCGATACAGGCCTGGTGTCCCGCGTTGTCAGGAAAATCTGGGTTTCCCCCTCGCCCGGTAACGACCCTGATACATGGAAGGCATTGCCAATGCCCGTCACCACCGGCGGCGCATCTGCAGCCAAGGCTTCAGTGGCGATCCGACGGCTAAGCGCGTCAAGCGCGGGCGTCCAGCGGCGCTGCGAATCCGGCCCGGTCAACTGAATTTGGTTGGCCAGGCGCGGCACGGGGCGGCCATAAAGCAGCACCCTTATCTTACCCAGCTTTGGCAATTTTCCGCGTGAATCAGGCAGAACATCAAGGATGTAGCCGATCCGCGCTGGCACCGAATCATTGCCGCGAATCAGGGCCAGAACATCGGCCTGAACATATAGCCGGGCATAGCCAGCGGGCGCGCCCACCGCCTCTGGCCCCTTTAGTTTTTCAACGCTGCGAATCGTCGAATCGATGATCACGGGTGATCGCAAAACCAGGTCTGCAACCGCCGCATAAGGGGGAGCTGGTTCGGCAATGGCGACAGGTTTTTGGGCCGGGCGGCGCTGCGCATTCGCGTCCGCAAAGCCGCCGGTGCTCAGCGTTGCGGCCACCGCCAGGAAAGCGCCAAACATTGATCGTCGCACGGTTTTCATCATGATCTGCGGCACAGCCTTTGGAACGGATGACATCACGTTTGCGTTAGTGGATTGACGTCGTTTTAAACAGAAATAATTCTGTCGCGAGTTGCTTGTATGATTGTTGCGTCTGACAAAGAGTTTGCGTCGGTGTGGCGGGGGCGATAGAGATATAGCCTCGGTGAAGGATATAACGGCTCATAGCAGCCCTTCGGCAATCCGGTGTACGGATGGCGCGGGGAGATACTGCTGGTGCAATGGGAGTTTCGTACCTGAATGGCTTATGCAGATCGGACTGAAGGTAGCAGCAGGGTGGTGGCGATTATTATCGTTGCCCTCATTCACGCTGTCATCGGCTATGCTTTCGTCACCGGACTTGCTTATAAATATGTAAAGCAAGTCGCGGAAAAGCTTGACACTTTTGACGTGGCGCCACCACCGCCACCCCCACCACCGGAAGAGCCGCCACCGCCGCCACCACCAGATCAGCCGCAGACGCCGCCACCTGTGGTGTCGCCGCCGCCAATCGTGACGAATCCGAATCCACCGGTTTCAACCGTGCGGACCGTGGCAACGCCGCCGCCGGTGTATAACCCGACGCCAATTTCAGCGCCTCCAGCGCCGCCTGCACCTCGCGTCAGCCAGGCTGCTGGTGCCAAGGGCGATGAAGCAAGCTGGGTGACCACGGACGATTATCCGCCTGCCGCACTCCGTGAGGAGAAAGAGGGCACGTCGGTGATCTCCTGGACCATCAACACCCAGGGGCGTGTCGAAGGATGCCGTACCGTTCAATCGAGCGGATCATCGGACCTTGACGATGCAGCGTGCCGTGCCTTGACCCGCCGTGCGCGGTACAGCCCGGCCAAGGACCAGGACGGCAACCCGATTGCGACCACAAAGTCGCGCCGCGTGCGCTGGGTTATTCCGCAATAGTGATTTCGTTGGGTGGGGGTCGTGGGGCCCCCACCGGCATATTTTAGAGGAAAATATATTTATGCTGACCACCATTCTTGCAGCCGCTCCGGCTGCTGCTACCGACAACCCCTATGGCCTGCAGCAGGCGCTTCAAGAAGGCGGCCTGATTGCCCAGACCGTTTTCGCCATCCTGGTGCTGATGTCGGTTGGGACGTTCTACATCTTGTTCACCAAAATGTTTGAACAGCAAAAGGTCATGGGCCAGGGCAAGCGCGTTCGCTCTACCTTCTGGAACAGCAACTCGCTGAACGAAGCCGCTGCCAAGCTGGAAAAGAATTCGGCCTATAAGCAGATCGTCGACGACGGCCTGGCTGCGCAGGGCCAGCACAGCAAGCTGACCGATCCAGTCGAAGCGCATGACTGGCTCCACAATTCGCTCGCGCGTTCAGAAGCAGCGATCAACACGAAGCTGGGTAGCGGTCTTGCTTTCCTCGCGACGGTGGGTTCGGTTTCCCCGTTCATTGGTCTGTTCGGCACCGTTGTCGGCATTTACCGCGCACTCATCAAGATCGGCGCGTCGGGCCAGGCATCGATTGATGCGGTCGCCGGCCCGGTTGGTGAAGCACTGATCATGACAGCACTTGGTCTGGTCGTCGCTGTGCCTGCCGTGCTTGCCTTTAACTGGTTGCAGAGCCGCAACAAGTCGATCGCGGCTGAACTGTCGGCATTCTCAACCGACGTGCTGGGCTATCTCGCATCGAGCGGCGCTGTGCGCCCTGCGACGCGCGGTGCGGCCAGCAAGGCGCCTGCAAAGGCAGGCTGAGCTAAAGATGATGAAAGCGGGGCGATGCGTGATTGCGTCGCCCCGTTTTGATGCCGCCGCGCACAGGTGCGGTGTGATGATTGCAGATAGGATAGTTCGTAATGGGCATTAGCGCTGGCGGCGGTAACGCTGAAAAACCGATGTCGGAGATCAACACGACCCCGCTTGTGGACGTCATGTTGGTGTTGCTGATCATCTTTCTGATCGCGGTGCCGGTCGTGATCCAGAATGTGAAGGTCAAGCTTCCTTCGGTCCGGTTTGATCCGACAACGACCAAGCCTGAAAACGTCTCGCTGTCTGTCCGGGGCGATGGCAGCGGCGGTTGCGAGATTTACTGGATGGTGACCAAGGTAACGAGCACCGAGCTGCTTGATCGTGCTGTGGCCAAGCTGAAGCTGGAAATCGCCCGCCAGGGTGGCCCAAACGCCCCAGGCGTCGAATTGCCTGAGGCGCATATCCGCGGCGACGTGGATACCCCCTATAAGTGCATCGGCGGAGCAATCTTCCAGATGCAGCAGGCAGGCTTTGCCAAGGTGGGCTTTATTTCCGAGCCAGAGCCAGGCGGCGGCACCGTCCGCCAGTAACGGCGACGTTGGTAATCGCGGCTTTGGCAATGGCCACTTTATTTTTCAGGAGCGTTTAGCAATGGCAGTTAGCGGCAGCAGAGAAGATGGCGAGCCGATGATGGAAATGAACATGACGCCGTTGATCGACGTCTTGCTCGTTCTCCTCATCATGTTCATCATCACCATCCCGATCCAGACCCATGCGGTGAAGGTTGACCTTCCCCAGAATAATCCGGATGCGATCAATCAGGTCGAGCCGGACAAGAACAAGATCTCGATCGATGCGGCGGGCGTGGTATCGTGGAATGGCGCGCCGGTTGATGATATCACCCTGCGCCAGTATCTCGACCAGTCGAAGCTGCTATCGCCTGAGCCAGAGCTGCATTTCCAGCCAGACTCCGCGACACGGTATGAAACCGTTGATCGTGTCCTGGCGGTGATCAAGCGCTCCGGCGTGGGCAAGCTTGGCTTCATCGGCAACGAACAATATCGCAACGATTTCTAATCGATCGAAATCGGTTGCTGCCAAACAGGGCGGTCCTTCGGGGCCGCCCTTTTTTTTTGTGCCGGACGGGCCGCTGCGCGCGCTGATGCTCGCCCTGATGCGCGCAGTTGTGATGGCCGTTTCGGGTCGCCCCAGATTGCCGGTTTATCTGTGTAGATGCGGCCAATCACCATTTAACTGATTGATTTAAACTCGGAAAATTTCCGCTTGCCAATGTTTCACTAAAATGACACGTTAATGTCACAAAAGTGAAACCTCCCATGGTGGGCGGTGGTTGAAGGAGAAGGAATATGCGCATTTTTGTTCGCGCGCTAATTGTCACAGGGTTGCTGGCCATGCCCGTGCTTGCACAGGCGGCTGGTGACGACAATAATGGCTACACACAGATCATGCAGGGCAAGCTGGCTGCGGCTGAGGCGATGCTGGTGCAGCAGCGCCGGATGTTCCCGGGCGACGCCGATCTCACGCTCAATCTTGCGGCAATCTATGCCAATACCGGTCGCGTCACACAGGCGCGCGCGCTTTATGCCGATGTGCTGCGCCAGCCCGACCAGAGTATGAAGATGGCGCATCAGCGCACTGCATCGTCGCATGTGATTGCGACGATTGGCCTGAAACGCATCGCAGCAACCGAGCTGACGGCGCGATAAACGCCCCATTAAGGCCAATTACCAAGGTTTCGGGCGGGACGCCGTCCGAACCGCGGCAACTTGGACAACGGGCGCGTCAAGGCGCGCCACGCACCCCGCCAGCACCGTTACAGCTTCGGCAGCGTTACGCCGCGCTGGCCCATATATTTTCCCGCCCGGTCCGCATAGCTGACCTCGCACGGTTCGTTACCCTGCAGGAACAGAAACTGGCACGCGCCTTCATTGGCATAAATCCGCGCGGGCAGGGGCGTGGTGTTGGAAAATTCCAGCGTCACATGCCCTTCCCAACCGGGCTCTAGCGGCGTGACGTTGACGATGATCCCGCAGCGCGCATAGGTCGATTTGCCGAGGCAGATGACGAGCACATCGCGCGGCACCCGGAAATATTCCACCGTCCGCGCCAGCGCAAAGCTGTTGGGCGGGATGACGCAGACATCGGTTTTGCGATCGACAAAGCTGCTCGCGTCGAAATTCTTGGGGTCGACGATGGCGGAATCGACATTGGTGAAAATCTTGAACTCATCGGCCACGCGCGCGTCATAGCCATAGGATGACAGGCCGTAGGAAATACACCCGTCGCGCCGCTGATTTTCGACAAATGGCTCAATCATCCCGGTCGACAGCGCCTGTTCGCGGATCCAGCGATCGGACATGACGGACATTGATGGATTCTCCCCGCTGCGATGATTAGCCAAGCTTTCGCGGGTAAGCGGCGCGGGGGCAAGGGGCGGCGTGCGCTACGCCGGCCGCCGCGCGCCGATTTCCGCCTCGACATCGGGCAGCCGATCCTTGCCGAAATACAGCTCGTTACCCACGATGAACGACGGGATGCCGAACGCCCCGTGATCATAGGCGGCCTGGGTATTGGCGATCAGCGCTGCCTTGGTTGCATCGGCCTGGGCGAGCGTGATGAGCTGCTCGGCTGGAAGTCCGGCCTCAGCCAGGGTTGCGGCGATCACGGCTGGATCATCAAGCTTGCGGGGCGCTTCCCACATGAAATGGAACATTGCCTCAACATAGCCGGGCAGCACATCCGTTGTCTGCGCTGCGACGGCCAGGCGCATCAATTGCAGTGTGTTGACGGGGAAATGCGGATTCATCTGAAACGCGGTCAGCCCGTGGCGGGCAACGAAACGTGCCATTTCGCGTCGTTCATAGGCGAGCTTGTGCGGGATGTTGGCAAAGGCAATCATCGGGGCCTGATTGCCCGTCAGCTTGAACAAACCGCCCAGCAGCACGGGCACGTAGCGGAATGTTGCGCCCGTCCGGCCCTCAATTCCCGGCAATATGCGGTGGGCGAGATAGGCGTTGGGGCTGCCAAAATCGAAGTAGAAGATCGGATCTGTACGCATCATATCACCAGCTTTCATATCACCAGCTTTCGCCATAGGGCCGCAGATCGAGTTCGTGCGTCCAGGCGTCGCGAGTCTGGTGGTGCAACTGCCAATAAGCCTCGGCGATTGATGCCGGGTTCATCAGCGTATCGGCGGGCATCGCGGCAACAGCTTCGGCACCCCGCGCTGCGACCATCCGCTCGCGCACCCAGGCAGTATCGACACCCGAATCAATCACCAGATGCGCAACATGGATATTCTGTGGCGCCAGCTCGCGCGCCATCGACTGCGCCGTTGCGCGCAGTCCCGCCTTGGCAGCGGCGAATGCGGCATAGCCCTGGCCGCCACGCATGGATGCGGTAGCGCCGGTGAAGAATATCGATCCACGGCCATGGACAAGCATGCGCCGTGCCGCCTCTCGCCCGGTCAGGAACCCGGCATAACACGCCATTTCCCACACCTTTCGAAAGACGCGTTCGGTGGTGTCGAGCAGCGGAAACTGCACATTGGCACCGACGTTGAAGATACACGCGGCCAGCGGTGCGCTGGCATCAGCGGCGTCGAGAAACCCGGCAATGGCTTCTTCTGACCGGGCATCGATCGTGTGGCCGGTAAAGCTGCCCCCGGCGGCTGCAATCACGGCAGCCAGCGGGGCCAGTTTATCACCCTGCCGCCGCCCGCCATGGACGACATATCCGCCAGCCGCAAAGCGCCGCGCAATCGCCGCGCCGATGAAATCGCCTGCACCGACAATCGCAACACTGGCGTGCCCGCCTTCGATCATGTTCGCCATTGCCGACTCCATATTGATTTAAGACTGATTAGGTCTTGTATTGGAACTTAGTCAATGGCAGAATCGCGTGATGCGGTGGAACGACCTTGCCAATCAGGATTGCTCAATGGCGCGCGCGCTGGCGGTGGTGGGCGATCGATGGACGTTGCTGATCCTGCGCGATGCCTTTTTGGCGGTGCGGCGGTTCGATGATTTTCAGTCGCGGCTGGGCATTGCGCGGCGCGTGCTGGCGGAGCGGCTCGCCGGGTTGGTGGAAGACGACATATTGGCCAAATCTGCCTATCAGCAGCGCCCGACGCGCTATGAGTACCGGCTGACCGAAAAGGGTCTTGCGCTATACCCGGTGATTCTGGCGTTGGTGCATTGGGGGGACGCGCATTACACCGGGCCGCAGGGGCCACCGATGCTCCACCGGCACAAGGCATGCGGCCATGATTTTCGTGCCGTGCTGGCCTGTTCGCACTGCGCCGAACCCGTTAGCGCGCGCGATGTTGTCGCGCATCCCCGCCCGGTGGCCGCTTAACCAATCCCCAAATCCGCCGGTCCGAATGCATCCGGCAGTAATTCTGACAGCAAATAGCGGGTCATCGCATCGCCCTCCGCCGCGCCGCACCACACGGTGATCTCGCGGTGGCCCATTTGGGCGGCTTCGTTGATCACCTGACGGCAGCGGCCACAGGGGCTGACGGGGGCCATGCCGCGCGGCACGCCGCCTGCGTCCATGGCGCCGCCGATGACGCCAATTGCCACCACGTCGCGCAATCGCCCCGCCGCACTGGTGCTGGCGAGCGCCACGGTTTCGGCGCAGAGCGACAGGCCGTAACTGGCATTTTCGAAATTAGCCGCCGTTATGATGCTGCCATCGTTCAGCAGCACCGCTGCCCCCACGCCGAAGCGCGAATAGGGGGCATGGGCGTTGAGCGCCGCGATGCGGGCGGCGGCGATCAGCCGCGCGCCGGTTGCCGGATCGGTCAGGTCGTTGATCATCACGGGGTTACCACATTCCAATGCACCGGGGTGGGGGCGCCATCGATACGGCGCATGTCGCTGGCTTGCCACATTCGCCACGGGCGAGCTGCATAATCGGGCGGGAAAAAGTTTTGCGTGCTCCAGATTGGTCGGTCGATGGCCAATGTTACCCGGTACGCCGCATCGAACCGGCGCGATACTTTCAGCAGCACGGGCCGCTGGATATGCGTTTCAATGGTCGCAATCAGCCGCTCAATTTCCCCGATCACCACGGCGCGTTCTGGCCGGGCGGCGCACCCATCCTCAAAATCGACGACCAGGGCAGGGGGCAGCGCATCACTGGTGCGAGGCACGGTGGTGTTGAAGTTGTTGGCCTGATCTGCCGCCAGCCTGCACAGCGAATAGACATGGATAGCACCGCGCCGCAGCCCTGCTGCATAAACGTCGCTCCAGTTCGCCGGAAACATCGGGTCGCGGGTTTCTGCGCCGACCGTCGCTGTCAGATAGGCAAATGATGCACCGCCGCCGCGCACCACTGGCCATTCGATCACGCCATTGGCGGCGCTAACGTCTGGCCCCTGAAACGGATAGGATCGCGGGGCCGGATACCAGCTGATCGCGAACGACCACGCAACGATCACGGCCAGCCCGACCACGATCACCGCCGCGGTGATTTGTCGCGCGCGCCGCTGAAAAAGCCGCAGCGCCAAGCAATCAGCCCTTGATGTGCAGCACGCAGATCAGCGTGAACATCCGCCGTGCGGTATCAAAATCAATGTCGATCTTGCCGACCAGTCGTTCCTTCAGCAACTCGGCGGCTTCGTTGTGGATCCCGCGCCGCGCCATATCGATCGTTTCGATCTGCTGCGGCGTCGCCGCGCGGATTGCCTGATAATAGCTATCGCAGATCGCGAAATAGTCCTTGATCGGCCGCCGGAAACGCCCGAGCCCAAGGACATAGGTTTCCAGCAGCGAATCATCCTCACGCGAGATGGAGATCGCCAGTCGCCCCTCCTCAACGCTCAGCTCGATTTTGAACGGGCCGGCATAAGCATCAGGATATTCGCGGACAGGCGCGAAAAAATTGCCCTCGATCAAATCAAAGATCGCGATTCGGCGCTCCTGCTCGATATCGGCGCTGCGCCACAATATCGTGCGTTCGTCCAGTTTGACGTCAATGATCCTTGGATCGGCCATTTGACTGCTATCGGGGTTGGCTTGCCGGGAATCAACGGGGAAGCGTGAATCAACCCCTCCACCACCTGCTTTATCCACAGCTACGCATCACGGAATGCTTGAGCCGGGCCGCCCGGTCTGGGATGAGGGCAGATGGCATCAGCACTCATTCCTCCGCCGCCCCCCTTACCACCGCAACTGTCCCTGCCGCAAAATGTGGAGGCAGAAGCGGCAATGCTCGGCGCGATGATGATCGATAATCGGCTGGCCGATGACGTGATTGATCTGCTTGAGCCCGAGCATTTTTATGAGCCGGTGCATGGCCGCGTGTTTGGCGCGATAAAATTACTGCGTAAAACCGATATGTTGGCAACGCCGGTTACGCTGCGGCCGATGTTTGAGGCGGATGAGGGGATGCGCGCGCTGGGCGGGCCCAGCTATATGGCGCAATTGACGGGCAGCGGTGCGGGGCTGATCGGCGCGCGGCAGTTTGCCAAGCAAATCTATGATCTGGCGATGCTGCGGACATTGGTGTCGGTGGGACGGACGCTGGTCGATCGCGCGCTGGATACGTCCGAAGAGGTTAATCCGCGCAAACAGATTGAGGAAGCCGAGGAGGAGCTGTTCAAGGTCGCCGCTGATGGCGGGGCCGAAAATACCGTCAAAAGCTTTGGCGACGCCGCCAAAATGGCCGTGAAAATGGCGGAGCGTGCGCTGAATGCAGGCGGCAATCTGTCTGGCATCACCACGGGGCTCGATTCGGTGAACGCCAAGATGGGCGGGATGCACCACAGCGATTTGATGATCCTGGCAGGCCGACCCGGCATGGGCAAAACCGCGCTTGCCACCAACATCGCCTTCAACGCCGCGCAGCGCTGGATGCGCGACATGGCGGACGGGATTCCGCCTGATCGTTCGGTGGGGACCAAGGTTGCGTTCTTCAGCCTGGAAATGTCGGCTGATCAGCTCGCGACGCGTATCCTGTCCGAACAATCGCGGATCAGTTCTGAACGGTTGCGGATGGGCAAGATCAACAATGCCGAAATGAGCCGGCTGGTGCAGGCATCAATGGAGCTGCAGCATCTGCCGCTGTATATTGATGACACCGCCGGGCTGACGATTGGCGCGCTGCACACCCGAATGCGGCGGCTGCAGCGGCGGCATAATAACGAAATTGGACTGGTGGTGGTCGATTACCTGCAGCTGTTGCAGGGCAGCGGGCGCGGATCAAACGACAACCGCGTGCAGGAAATATCCGAAATCAGCCGCGGGCTGAAGACGATGGCGAAGGATCTGAACGTCTCCGTCATGGCGCTTTCCCAGCTCAGCCGTGCGGTGGAGCAGCGTGAGGATAAGCGGCCCCAGCTTTCCGATCTTCGCGAATCGGGATCGATCGAGCAGGACGCCGATATCGTGATGTTTGTGTACCGCGAGGATTATTACATCGCGATGCATGAGCCCGAACGCCCAGTGGCGAACAGCGCCGCCGATGTGCAGGACAAGCACGCCAAATGGTCGCAAACCTATCAGGAAAAGGCCGGGCTATCCGAACTGATCATCGCCAAGCAGCGCCACGGCGCGACTGGCAAAGTGACGCTGGCGTTTGAAGCGGAGTTTACCCGGTTCAGCGATGCGGCGTTACAGGGGTTTAATCCGTAAAGCGGGCCGGCGGGTCGGGTTATCAGAGGAAGCATATCGGATGGATCGGTTGTTCTCTCACTCTATGATCTTGCCCCGCCGCTGGATGGCGCTGCTGCTGGTCACGCTGATGTTGTCGGGCTGCGGGCTGGCGCGCCGGGCGATGTATAGCCCCAGCACATGGGTCTTTGATATTCGCACCAGGAACCTGGCGGTCGTTCCCGAAGAAATCACGGTCACGACATCAGATCATCTGACCCTGAAAAGCTACTACTGGGCCGGGGCAAAGGACGATCCGGACACCGTATTGTTTTTCCACGGGCGTGGATCACACCAGGCGATTGCCGCCAGATATGCGCAGCATATCCTTGGCCGGGGCGATAATGTGATGGTGGTTTCCTATCGCGGTTTTGGCGGCAATCCGGGTTCCCCCTCACGCGCGGGCATTTTGCGCGATGCTGATGCTTTTGTTGCCGAAGCCGTTCGGCGGACCGGCCCGCGCGCGCGATTATGGTTTGTGGGCCACTCGCTGGGGGGCGCGGTCGCGTTTGCGGCGGCGGAGCGATATGGCAAGCCATCAGGCGTTTTCGCGATTTCCACCTTCGGCCAGTTTACGGATGCCGCGCCAAAAATTGTGCGGGGGCTGATTCCGGAAAAATGGGATAATCTTGCCGTGGCTGGGCGCTTGAATGTACCGGTGGTGCTGTTGCACGGCGACCGCGACACCGTGGTTCCCTATACCAGCATGGCCAAGCTGTTGAATGCGGCGGCGGGCCCCACGCTGGCCATCACGATGCTGGATGCAACGCATAAACCCAATATGCAGTTGATCGGACCGTTTCTTGCAGCGGAGATTGACCGGATCAACACAGGCGATGATCCGCTGTCGCCGCCGCTGCCCGCCACCTGGTCGCTGTTGGGCAAGCACAGCGCGCAGGACGCACATGCCCCCGGTGCGGTGCAGGTAAAGCACGGGCATTAGGCTGCGTTGAACTTACCGCTGTCCGCTTCAGCCGGACGGTTCGGGCCACAGGGGTCAACGCACCGTCACTGCGCTTTCGCCAGGAACGTGAATGCCGCATTCAACCTTGTCCAGCCCACGCCAGCGGCCTGCGCGGGCGTCTTCACCGGGCTGGACCTGGCTGGTGCACGGCGCGCAGCCGATGGAGGGGTAGCCGGCTGCCACCAGCGGGTGCGGTGGCAAATCATGCGCCGCGACATAGGCATCAAGATCGGCTTTTGACCAGCGCGCCAGGGGGTTGATCTTCAGTCGCCCGGCAGCGTCGCTGACATCCAGTTCAACATAGGCGAGGTTGGCGCGCGTGGCCGATTGAAAGCCCTTGCGACCGGTGATCGTCGCATCGACGCCGGCCATGGCCACCGCCAGCGGAGCGACCTTGCGGATGTCGCAGCAGCCGTCGGGATCATAGGACCAGCGCTGGCCGCTTTCGTCCCGCTTGGCGAGGATCTGCGGGTCGGGGCGAAGGTTTCGCAGATCGGTCAGCCCCAGCCGCGCGGCCAGCAGATCGCGATAGGCCAGCGTTTCGGGGAAATGTTTGCCGGTATCAAGGAACAGCACCGGCACCGACGCATCGATGCTGGCCACGAGATGCAGCAGCACCGCCGATTCGGCGCCGAATGATGAAACAATCGCGACGCGCCCGGCCAACCCCTCTGCCAGCACCGTCTCCAGCATCGTGCGGGTATCGAGCGATTCAAATCGCGCGCTCAACGTTGCCACATCGATCGCTGTAAAGCGCGGTGCGGTGTCGACCATATCGACGGTTCGGGCAAGATTTTCAGCCATGCCGCAACTTCCAGATCGGCACGACGCTGTCTGCTGCACGCTGATAGGCATTGTCATAGCGTTCGAGCGATGCCTTCAACACCACCTGATCGATTGGCGCGTGCGGTGCAAAACTGTCAAAACCGCAGCGGCGCATCAGCGGCACTTGATCGACCAGCACATCGCCTGCCGCGCGCAATTCGCCCGTATAGCCCGCCTCGCGCAGCACCCGCGCCGCTGAATAACCGCGCCCGTCGCGAAACGCTGGAAAGCTGACCTCAATCAGCGCAAGCTGGCCAAGATGTGGGATCAGCGCGCGGGCATCATCGCCCGCCTCAATCCGCACCGCCGTGGCGTTGGATTGACCGGCCAAAAAGCTGTCGAGCGTGATCGCTGGTTCGTCATGCGCGTCATCAGTGCGAAACCGCAGGAGCCCGCCGACGGACGTCGGCAATCCAAGAACGTCACCCATAAATCGCCTCCTTGAACGGTTCCATGCCCACGCGGCGATAGGTGTCTAGGAATCGCTCGCCATCGGTGCGCAGGCCCAGATAGACGTCGGTGACCTTTTCGACCGCATCGACAATGCCGTCTTCATCAAAGCCGGGGCCGGTGATTTTGCCGATGCTGACATCCTCCGCCCCTGATCCGCCGAGTGACAGCTGGTAGTTTTCGGTGCCTTTTTTATCGACGCCCAATATGCCGATATGCCCGGCATGGTGGTGGCCGCAGGCATTGATACAGCCCGATATCTTCAGCTTCAACTCGCCAAGATCGCGCTGGCGCTCCAGATTGGCAAAGCGATCATGGATTTTCTGCGCCACTGGGATCGACCGGGCATTGGCCAGGCTGCAATAATCCAGGCCCGGGCAGGCGATGATGTCGCTGATCAGGTCCAGATTGGCCTCCGCCAGGCCAGCTTCGCGCAGCGCTTGCCAGACCGCGCGCAGATCAGCCTTGCGGACGTGCGGCAGGACGATGTTCTGGGCATGGGTGACGCGCAGCTCGTCGAACGAATAACGCTCGGCGAGATCGGCCATCAGGTCGATCTGGTCAGCGCTGGCATCGCCGGGAATGCCGCCCGCGGGCTTCAAGCTGATGTTGACGATGGCATAGCCCGGCATTTTGTGCGGCTTCACATTCTGGTCGAGCCAGACGGCGAAATCGGGGTCGTAATATTCGCCACCAACATCCCCGTTTGTGTCGAGCGAAGTCGAGACACGTGCCTCAAGCGTTGCGCTCGCGGCAGGTCCCTCGACTTCGCTCGGGACGAACGGATCAGGAGTTTCGAACGGTGGCGGCGCAAACATTGCCGTTATTCGCGCGAGTTCAGCCGCAGGCGGATCAATGCCGAGCGCCTTGACGAGTGCAAACTCCGCTTCAACCTGCTGGCGATAGGCATCGGCACCGATCTCATGGATCAGAATCTTGATCCGTGCCTTGTACATATTGTCGCGGCGACCATAGCGGTTATAGACGCGCAGGCACGCTTCGAGATAGCTGAGCAGATCGTCAGCGGTGATGAAGTCTTTGATTTCAGGGGCGATCATGGGCGTTCGGCCCATGCCGCCGCCAACGTAGATCTTCGCGCCCAGCACGCCGTCACGCTCAAGCAACTGGATTCCGATGTCGTGCAGCCGCATCGCCGCCCGATCCTCATCCGCCGCAATCACCGCGATTTTGAACTTGCGCGGCAGATAGGTGAATTCGGGATGGAAGGTGCTCCATTGGCGCAGCAATTCGGCCCAGGGGCGCGGATCAGTCACCTCATCAGCGGCGGCGCCGGCATATTGATCTGAACTGATGTTGCGGATGCAATTCCCGCTCGTTTGGATGGCGTGCATCTCCACCGTCGCCAGCTCGGCAAGGATATCGGGCGTATCGGCCAGCTTGATCCAGTTGAACTGCAAATTCTGCCGCGTGGTGAAATGCCCGTAACCGCGATCATATTTGCGCGCGATGCTGCCCAGCATCCGCATCTGGCGACTGTCCAGCGTGCCATAGGGAATGGCCACGCGCAGCATATAGGCGTGAAGCTGCAGATACAGCCCGTTCATCAGCCGCAACGGTTTGAACTGATCCTCGCTCATCGCGCCTGACAGGCGGCGGTTCACCTGATCGCGAAATTCCTCAACCCGGGCGTCGACCATCGCCTGGTCGTAATGATCATATTTATACATGGGTTAGCGACCTTGCTGGACGAGGGTGAGGGGGTAATGGCGAACGATGCTACCCAGCTCTGGCAGGCCAAGCCCATCAACCTTCGTCTCGCGGTGCGCCGCGCGGATTTTCCTGAAGGCGTCCGCCGTGCCAGGCGCATCGTGACCCATAATAGTGGGGTAGCCCACGGCGACGATCACGTCCCAGTCTGCCGTAGTGTCGTCGGCGCGTTCGAGCAGCGAATAGCTCGTGAACAAACCCTGCTCGATGCCGATATGGTCCATCGCGAACCAGTTGCGCTCGATATAAGCGATCAGCGCAGCACGTTTCCCCGGCGCAGCGCGAAGATAGGTGTGGGTGACGTGGAGTGTGGGGCGTTTACTGACCTCAGCACTTGGCGCGGGGGCACTGGGCACGGGTTGCGCAGCCGCTTGCGCGGCAGGAGCGATGACCGCGACAGCCGCTGCGATCATGATCGGGCGCAGCATCAAATCACCCACTCGCCAGCCTGGGGATCGGCGGGCTTTAGCGTAAGGTCTGGCCGGATCGTGGGGCCAAGCGCGCGGACGCGGTCTTTGATGTGGGCGGGGCGGGGGCCATCGGCGGTTGGCTCGGCATCGATGACATAGGGCACGTTGACGCGCCGCGCGCCTTCTTCTGCACGGGCGATGCTTTCCCCCGTTTCGCCGACATCGCCTGCGTCCTCAACATGGCGCGACCAGCCGCTGCCGGTCCACCAGACGACATCACCTGTGGGTAAATCATTACCAGTCAATAACTTCACGGGGTAACCTCCGCCGTTTTTGCCAGACAAAGAAGGGCGTCAGCGGCCAACCCGCGCGCCGCGACCGCACCGACCACAATCACCGCCGGGCTTTGAACGCCCTCGCGCCCGATCATCGCGCCCAGATCAGTGAGCAACGTGCGCAGTGCCCGCATGTTGGGCCGGGTGCCGTTTTCGATCACCGCCACCGGCATGTCAGGCGATACGCCGTCAGCGATCAGTTTTTCAGCGATCCGGTCGGCGGTGGCGACGCCCATATAGATCACCAGCGTGCGGCCCGGCCCGGCAAGGCCCGCCCAATTCTGTTCCGATAACCCTTGGCATTGGCCGGCGACAAACGTCACCGCGCTGGAAACTGATCGGTGGGTGAGCGGGATCATCGCGCCCGCCGCGCCGCCCATTGCCGCTGAAATGCCCGGAATGATGCTGACGGATATGCCGGCTGCAATACATGCCTCCGCCTCTTCACCGCCGCGCCCGAAGATGAAGGGATCACCGCCCTTTAACCGCACCACGCGCTTGCCCCGCCGCGCCTCGGCAATCAGCAGGTCATTAATGGCGTCCTGCCGCATCGTGTGACGGCTGCGGCTTTTTGCGACGGAAATGCGCGATGTTGCCGGCGCAAGTGCCAGAATGCGCGGATCGACCAGCCCGTCGTGCACGATCAGGTCAGCCGCCAAAATCGCCTTATGCGCCTTCACCGTCAGCAGATCGGGGTCGCCCGGCCCTGCGCCGACAAGAATAACCTCGCCTGTGGCGGGGGGCGTTTTGATATCGAAAATCATCGTCATGCCCGCCAAATGGCGACCGATTGGCCTGCGCGCAACCGAGCGCTGCTTGGGGGTCGGGTAGCCAAACTTGTCAGAGCGGCCGAAGCCCGATGTTGATCAGCGCGCGCGCCTGATCGGCTTCGGACGACACGACCGGATAGGCGCAGTAATCAGCGGCATAATAAGCGCTGGGCCGATGATTGCCCGACCAGCCGATGCCACCAAACGGCGCGGAGGAGGAGGCACCGTTGGTTGGTTTGTTCCAATTGACGATTCCCGCGCGCGCATTTGCCCAAAACTGGTCGTAAAGTGCCGGATTTTGGCTCACTAATGACGCAGCCAGCCCATAACGGGTGTTATTTGCTTCAACAATGGCATCGTCAAAGCTTGCGGTGCGGATAACCTGCAGGATCGGACCGAACAATTCGATATCGGGGCGATCATTCATTTCTGTAACGTCGATCACGCCTGCGGTAAGGAATGGGCGATCTTCCTGCGGGCGCTGCATGTGCCGCAGCGGGCGACCACCGCGCGACATGAGCGTCACGAAGCTTTCGGTGAGCAGATCGGCGGCTTCATTGTCGATTACCGGCCCCATAAAGGGCTGCGGATCGGCATGCGGATCGCCGACGATCATCCGGTCGAGCAGCTTGGTCAGCTCAGCCATCAGGGGTTGATATAGCCGCTCATCCACGATCAACCGGCGCGCGGCGGTGCAACGCTGCCCTGCGCTGGTAAAGGCGGATTGCACGACCAGCACGGCGGCAGACGCCAGGTCTGGACTATCCCAGACCACGATCGGGTTGTTGCCGCCCATTTCGAGCGCGAGGATTTTTTCGGGCTTTTCGGCAAAAGCGCGGTTGAGCGCGATGCCGGTGCGCGCAGAGCCGGTGAACAACAGCCCGTCGATATCGGGGTGCCCGGCCAGCGCCTTGCCCTCTGCCGGGCCGCCGATCAGCAGGCGGATACACCCTTCAGGCACGCCGCCTTCGCGCAGGCAATCCACCAGAAACGCGCCGGTTGCAGGCGTTTTTTCGGATGGCTTGAACACCACCGCATTGCCCGCCAGCAATGCGGGCACAATATGGCCATTGGGCAAATGCGCGGGAAAATTATACGGCCCCAACACTGCCAGCACGCCGTGCGGCTTGTGCCGGACCGCCAATCGCCCGGCCTGCGATTCCATCTTCCGCTGTGAGCTGCGCTCGGCATAGGCGGTGGCGGAGATGTTGACCTTGGCGATGACGGTATCAACCTCGGTGCGGGCTTCCCATAACGGCTTGCCGGTTTCGCGCGCGATCAGATCGGCGAATGGCTCTGCCTTGGCACGCACCACATTGGCGAAGCGGCGCAGTGCTTCCAGTCGGAAAGCCACCGGTTGCGCGGCCCATCCCGCCCAGCTTGCGCGTGCGATCGCCACTTCGGTGTCAGCATCGCCGGGCATCTGGCGCCACAAGATGGCGCCCGTTGCGGGTTCGATGGAGACGACTTCTTGTCCAAGCATTGGTTTGTTCTTCTCGATTGTTGCGCGCTCTTGCCCGATTTCGACCGGGAATGCCAACCAGCTATCGTCAATCTGCCAATGCTGCGCCAAAATCGCGGATCGCCAATATCTTGGCGTTCAGCGCGGCCCAATCATCACGCTCGGCAATGTCGGCCCAGATCGATTCGACCTCATCAATCAGCATCGAACAAGGGGAATCGGCGTGCCAATAACGATGGTCACGGGCCTTTCGTGGCGCATAGTTGGCGAGCATCGCGCGCGCCTCATCAAAGCCCGGCCCGAAATTGTCGGGGATCACGCCACCGAAACTTGCCTGGAAAAACCGGTCAATCGGCGTTTCTGCGGCGCGAAGCGCAGGCTCGATCGATTGGACCAGCGCGCGATCATCGCTCGCCGTGCGCGGCACCACGCCCAGCCGCCACAAAATCGCATCGGTAACAGCGGGTTGATAATGCTCGCCAAAACTGTCGAGCACCGCGATCAGCGGTTCGGCGGGGGAAATCAGCCGCAGTGATACCGCAAGCTGCATCACGTCCCAATGGATCGCTTCTGGCTGACGGCCAAAGGCATATAGCCCGGCATGATCGAAATAGGCGGCGGTGAAATCTGGTGCCCAATCCGGGTTGAACCGCCACGGGCCGTAATCAAAGCTTTCGCCGGTGATGTTGATGTTGTCGCTGTTCAACACGCCGTGCACGAACCCCGCGGCCATGAACTGCCCCGCCAGCCGGGCAGTCCCCCGCACAACATGATCGAGCAGCCGCATGGGGCCATCCTCGCCGCCTGCATCGCCGCCCGCATCGCCGAAATAATGGCGCAGGGCATAATCGGTCAGCCGCCGAAGCCCGTCTTCATCGCGCAGATAGGCAAGCCGCTGGAAGGTGCCGATTCGGATATGGCCGTGGTTCAGCCGCACCATCACCGCTCCGCGTGTTGGCGATGGCTCATCATTGCGCTCCAGCGCCTCGCCGGTTTCGATCAGCGACAGGGTGCGCGATGTGTTGACGCCCAGCGCCTCCAGCATCTCGGTTGCCAAAATCTCGCGCACGCCGCCCTTTAGCGTCAGTCGACCATCGCCAAACCGGCTCCACGGCGTGCGGCCCGAACCCTTGGTCCCCAAATCCATCAGCCGCCCGTGATCATCGCGGCACTGCGCGAACAAGAACCCCCGGCCATCGCCGATTTCTGGATTGTACACCCGGAATTGATGCCCATGATATCGCAGCGCCAGCGGTTCAGCCAAACTGCCGGGCAGCGGCACGAATCGCCCGAAATGCTGGACCCAGGCGGCATCATCCAGCGAATCGAGGCCAATGCTTGCGGCGGCGCGATCATTGCGGAAACGCAGCACTGCTTGCGGAAAGGGGGCAGCCTCTACAGGATCATAGAAAGCATCCCCCAGTTCGAGGATTGCCTGGGCTGGGGCAAAGAGAGCGGGTTGCGAGATTGCGGTCATGCCGCGATATGGACGGCAGGCGTGCAAGGACGCAACCCAAGGACGCAATCATGGCCGCATTTGAAAATCGCTATTGGTGGTCGAACGACGGCATCCGCCTGCACGCGCGCGAATATGCGCCGCGCGATGCCGCTGCGGCTGCTGGCCGCCCGCCGATCATCTGCCTGCCCGGATTAACCCGCAACGCGCGCGATTTCGATGCACTGGCGACACGGCTGTCGGCGGAATGGCATGTGCTGGTGGTCAATCTGCGCGGCCGGGGGGAAAGCGGCTATGCCAAAGACCCCATGAGCTATGTGCCGCTGGTCTATGTGCAGGATGTCGAAAAGCTGCTGGGAGAGATTGGCTGCACGCGATATGTTGCGATTGGCACATCGCTGGGCGGCATTGTGACGATGCTGCTGGCGGGCGCGGCGCGCGAAACGCTGGCGGGCGCGGTGCTGAACGATGTCGGGCCTGATCTTGATCCGGCGGGGCTTGCGCGAATCCGATCCTATGTCGGCAAAAGCAACACCTGGCCGACCTGGATGCATGCCGCCCGTGCCATCGCCGAGAGCAACGCCGGTGCCTATCCGCATTATGACATCAGCGACTGGCTGGTGATGGCCAAGCAGCTGTACCGGCTGAACGCGGCCGGGCGTATCGTGCTGGATTACGACATGAAAATCGCTGAACCATTCCGCCTGCCGGGCAATGAGGCGGGGCCTGATATGTGGCGCGCGCTTGATCGGCTGGCGGGGGTGCCGCTGTTGGTGGTGCGCGGCGGGGCGTCCGACATTTTGGCTGCACCTGTCGCAGAACGTATGGTGGCGGCGATCCCGGGCAGCGAGTTGGTGACCGTGCCGGGCATCGGCCATGCACCAACGCTGGATGAGCCAGCGGCGCAATTGGCAATTAATGAGTTGCTGGCGCGCGTAGCAAGGGAACCTGTGGCGACGTGATCGGTCTTTATTCTGGCAGGGCGCGGGGCCGATTGCCGGAAGGAAGATGATGATTGCGGCCGATTCGCTGATTTTTACGCCAGACGATGTCGATCTGGCCCGGTCGCCGCTGGCGGGGCGGGTGCCACTGGCCACCTATGTGCTGGGTGCGTTCAATCCCGGTCTGGCGCGCCTGCCCAACGGCAATCTGCTGATGATGGTGCGCGTGGCAGAGGCGCTGCGCACGCCGGTTCGTGACGGGCATATCCACGCGATTCGCTGGGGCGATGGTGGCTATCATGTCGATGCATGGCCGCTTGATCAGGTGGACATGAGCGATCCGCGCAGTTTTGCCGTGCGCAGACAGGGCTGGCGCGTGCTGGGGCTTACCTCGCTGTCGTGGTTGCTGCCGGTTGAGCTGACGCCGGACGGGCAAGCGATTGTCGCAATCCATTATGATCGCGCGATTGCCCCGGTCGCTTCGTACCAATGCTATGGCATCGAAGATGCGCGGATCAGCCAGATCGGCGATCACTATTGGATGACTGCCTGTGCGGTCAGCCCCGAACGGCATTCGACGATTCTCTATACCTCCCTCAACGGGCTCGACTGGCGGCTGCAGGGGATGGTGCTGGATCACCAGAACAAGGACATGCTGATTTTTCAGGGGCTGATTGACGGGCAATATTGGGCGCAGACCCGCCCGCTGGGTGATCTGTATTTCGCCTATCCGCCCGGCAGCCCGTGGCGGGCAGGGCCGTCGATTAATCTGTCAACATCGCCAGACGCGCTCCACTGGCGGCCATCTGCCGAGCCCGGAATCCGGCCGCTGGAGGGCGTTGAACCCGGCATCGCGCGGATTGGGGGAGGGGCACCGCCAATTCGGACCCCCGAGGGGTGGTTGAGCCTGTGGCACGGCGTGGAGCCCAATGGCGGGGTGGGCATTTATCGCACCTATTGGTCACTGCTGGATGCGATGAACCCGGCGCGCGTCATCGCGACGGGAAAGGCGCCGGTGCTTCAGGCATCGCCGCTGCTCACCGCGCCGATCGCGCACCTGGTTTATCTCCACGATATCGTGTTCACGACCGGGATCGTCGATGACGGCAATGCATGGATTGTCGCAAGCGGAGAGGGTGATCTGGCGTGCCGGATCACGCGCATCGGCAAGGGCGAATTGGCCTGAGCCCGGCACCATCTATACGCCAAGGCAAAGCCGAACGCATCGACTGACGATGTTTACCCCAATGCTTTGCGCAGTAATTCATTCACCACACCGGGATTGGCCTTGCCCCCCATCGCCTTCATTGTCTGGCCAACGAAGAAGCCGAACAACGCTTCCTTGCCCGCCTTATACTGACCGACCTTGTCGGCATTGGCAGACAGGATATCGGCGATCACCGCCTCAATCGCGCCGGTGTCGCTGGTCTGCTTCAGCCCACGTTCCTCGACGATCACCGCCGCACCCTGGCCGGTTTCAAGCATGATTTCGAACACCTGCTTGGCCAGACTGCCCGACAATGTGCCGTCCGCCACCAGCCGCAGCAATTCTGCTGCCTGCAGCGGGCTGACCGGTGATTGCGCGATATCCTTGCCCAATCGGTTGAGGGCGCCGAACAATTCAGACGTCATCCAATTCGCCCCCGCCACCGCTGGCGATCCTGCATCGAGCAGCGCATCGAACCAGCGCGCCGCCTCCACCTCTGCCGTCAGCACAGCCGCCGCATAGGGGGTAACGCCCAGCGCCTCATACCGTTTGCGCTTTGCATCGGGCAGTTCGGGCAGCGAGGCACGGCATTCGGCCAGAAACGCATCGTCGAGCACCAACGGCAGCAGATCGGGATCGGGGAAATAGCGGTAATCATGCGCGTCTTCCTTTGACCGCATGGAGCGTGTTTCGTTGCGATCAGGATCATAGAGCCGCGTTTCCTGAACGATCCGGCCACCGTCCTCCAGCACCGCCACCTGGCGTTTCGCCTCCTGTTCCACCACCGCCATGACGAAGCGAACAGAGTTGACGTTCTTCGTCTCGGTACGCGTACCGAGCGGATCGCCCGGTTTGCGCACCGACACGTTCACATCGGCGCGCATCGACCCCTGATCCATATTGCCGTCGCAACTGCCGACATAGCGCAGGATCGAGCGCAGTTTGGCCAGATAGGCACCTGCCTCCTGCGGCGATGTCATGTCGGGCTTTGACACGATCTCCATCAGCGCCACGCCGGAACGGTTGAGATCGACATAGCTGCGGGTCGGGTGCTGATCATGCATCAGCTTGCCCGCATCCTGCTCGATATGGATGCGTTCGACGCCAATTCGCTTGGTTGCCGCGTCAGGGTTTTTGTCGTCCAGACTGATCATGATCTCGCCTTCCCCCACGATCGGGTGGAAAAGCTGGCTGATCTGGTAACCCTGCGGCAAATCGGCGTAGAAATAATTCTTCCGGTCGAACCGCGACCATTTGTTGATCTGCGCGTCAATCGCCATACCGGTGCGCACCGCCTGCCGCACGCATTCGGCGTTCAGCACCGGCAGCATCCCCGGCATCGCCGCGTCGACCAGCGACACCTGCGTGTTCGGCTCCGCCCCAAAGGCGGTGGCCGCGCCCGAAAACAGCTTGGCGTTGGACGTCACCTGCGCATGGACTTCAAGGCCGACAACGACCTCCCAATCGCCCGTGGCGCCAGAAATCGTGTAGTGCGGGGATGCGTCAGCCATGGTCAGTCTCGGGTGTGATGAGGGTGAGTTCGGGGAAATAGCTTCGATAACGGCGTGGGTCACGGGTGATCAAGGGCCGCTGCGCCGTCACCGCATGCGCACCGATCAGAAAGTCGGCAAGCAGTTTCTCGCGCGTGCCCCCCGCCCGACGATAAGCCGCTTGGGCCATGCCAGCGCGTATGCCGGCTTCGACCGTAAGCGATTGAGGTTCGATCTCGAAGACGGCGAGTTGCGTCATGATTTCGGCGTGCCCAGTACCGCGTGCGATCAATTCACCCAGCACGATCGCACTCGTCTTCAGCCCATCAGGAACCAACCGGGCCAACGTGCTAACCGACCACTCGAACCAGGCACTATCCTCTTCACGCAGATCAACGATGACATTGGTATCCACCATCATGGTGGATACGGATCGTCGCCGCGAATATCGCGCATGATTTCATGGGTCGGTCGGCCTTCCCGCAGATGCGCAAACCGTCGCGACACTTCACGTACTCGGCTCTTGTACGCCTCAATTTCGGCTGCGCGATCGCTAACCGGACGTCGAATCACAGCTTCGCCCGCATCATTCCAGTCGAACTCGACTGGCTCGCCAGGCTTCAACCCCAACGCATCTCGGACATCCTTAGGGATCGTCACCTGTCCTTTGACGGTGAGGTTGGTCTGCTTGCTCATGTGAAAGGTATTACCATTTCGGGTAATACCTGTCTACCACCACGCCCTCGGCCTTGCCGTAAACCCGGCCCGTTCTTCCAGCGCAAGGCACGCATTCAGCACGCCTTGTTCATCCAGCGCCCGCCCGATGATCTGGAGGCCGAGCGGCAGTCCGTCCTTGTCCAGCCCGCCCGGCACGCTCATCGCGGGCAGGCCTGCGAGCGAGGACGGTACGGTGAAAACATCGTTCAGATACATCGCGATCGGATCGGCGCTCTTCTCCCCCAGCGCAAAGGCGGCGCTCGGCGCGGTGGGGGTGAGCAGGTAATCGCATTTTTCAAAAGCCTGATCGAAATCGCGGGCAATCAGGGTCCGCACTTTGGAGGCCTGGGTGAAATAGGCATCGTAAAACCCGGCGGACAAAACATAAGTGCCGATCATGATCCGGCGCTTCACTTCATCGCCAAAGCCAGCCGCGCGGGTGGCGGCATACATATCCTGCAAGTTCGCGCCATCGGGCAGATCGCGCAGGCCAAAGCGCACCCCGTCATAGCGCGCCAGGTTTGACGAGGCTTCGGCAGGCGCGATGATGTAATAAGCGGGCAGCGCATATTTGGTGTGGGGCAGCGATACCTCGACGATTTCCGCGCCTGCATCCTTCAGCCAGTCGATCCCCTGCTGCCACAGCGCATCAATCTCGCTTGGCATGTTGTCGACACGGTACTCCTTGGGAATGCCGATTTTCTTACCCGCCATGCTGCTGTTCAGCCCCGCCTCCCATTTGGGCACCGGCAGTTCGAGCGAGGTGGAATCCTTGGGGTCGAAACCCGCCATCGCCTCCAGCATGATCGCGCAATCGCGCACGTCGCGCGCCATGGGGCCGGCCTGATCGAGGGAGGACGAAAACGCCACAACGCCCCAGCGTGAGCAACGGCCATAGGTAGGCTTGATGCCGCTGATGCCAACAAACGCAGCGGGCTGGCGGATTGAACCGCCGGTATCGGTGCCGGTCGCCGCCGGGCACAGTCGCGCGGCGATTGCAGCGGATGACCCGCCCGATGAACCGCCAGGTGCCAATGGCGCATTTCCGCCATCGGCGCGCCGCCACGGCGAGATAACATTGCCGAACGCGCTGGTTTCATTCGACGATCCCATCGCGAACTGATCCATGTTCAGCTTGCCGAGCATGCCCGCGCCCGCTGCAAATAAATTGCCCGAAACGGTCGATTCATATTGCGGCGTGAACCCCTCCAAGATCAGGCTGGCAGCGGTTGTCGGCACGCCCTTGGTGCAGAACAGATCCTTCATGCCAATCGGCACGCCCGCCAGCGGCTTTAGCACTTCGCCTGCGGCACGGGCGGCATCGGCTTGCTTGGCGGCGGCAATGGCGTGATCGGGCGTTTCGACGAGAAAAGCGTTGAGCGGCTTGGCCTTGCTGACGGCAACGACGAAAGCATCCGCGACTTCGCGGGCGGAGAAACTGCCCATACGCACGCCGTCACGAATGGCGGCAACGCCCAGATCGGTAAGGTTGGTCATGCTTTTTAGCCTTGGAACCCGGCCGACGCCGGGATGATCGAATGATGGCAGGTGATCATCATTCGATCACCTTTGGCACGGTGAAAAAACCGTGTTCGGCCTGGGGCGCGTTGGCGAGCACGGCGTCGCGCACATTGCCGCCGGTCAGCGGATCGGCGTTCACCACATCGGCTCGCAACCGTAACGTGTTGGCGATGACGGCGGTCATCGGGGCAACGTCATGCGTGTCCACCTCGCCCAGTTGCTCGATCCAGCCCATGATATTTTCAAGCTCGGGCGCGATCCGCGCGGCTTCGTCTTCGGTGATCGCGATCCGGGCGAGACTCGCGATCTTGCGGACGGTGATGATGTCTACTGCCATAAACCAGCGGCTAGCATTGCGGCTTGCCGCAACGCAACCTATTCGAACGGTTCGCCCACCGGAACACCGCCGACAAATAGCTGCCGCCGCGCAACCGGTCGGATTTCGACCTGCCCGCGCGCAAATGCCGCCGCCAGCCGCTGCCGCTCGGCGAGCGCCATTGGCGGTGCCAGATTGAGCTCCACTATTTTCCATTCGCCGTTCGACAGCGTGATCCTGCCGATCTGGCAGTTCGGCGCGGTCACCATCGGCGGCGTCCCCGATGGTTGCGGCACTTCATCGAAACAGGCCGATTGCATTGCCCAAGCCTCGGTTGCCCCCGGCGTATAAACCAGGGTGCATTGCGCGTTGATTTCGCGCCCACAGGCGGCGAATCCGGGCAGAATCTTGAGCAATTCGGGCGGAATTGGCACTGTTTTGGGAAGGATTCGCAGCCTTTCGGCAATTCCCGCGAGCGCACGATCCTGCTCGACCAATTCGCCCACCTCATAGCGATTGCCCGCCTTGGCGACCGCAACGGCCTTTGCCGCAACCTTCGGGTTTGCAGAGGCTGCAAGCCGCTTCAGCGCCGTCTTTCCGGGTTCGCCGAAATCAAAGGCGAGAGCGCGCCAGTCAAATTTGTCGGGGCTCACCTTGCCCGATGTCAGCCGGGCAACCTGATCAGCGGTGGAAATCGCATTGAAGCTGACAATCGGGGTGGCGAGGAACAGCGCGACGGCGGCGATGGCGATTGCCAATCGCACATTGGCAGTGCGCGCCTGCCCGGCCCAGTCCATCCGCCCGCGCAAAAGTGAAACCAGATAGGCAATTCCAAAGGCAGTCGCGAATATCACGAAGGTCAGCGCCCATAGCCTGTCGGGCGTAAACCCGTGTTGGCCGATCCGCAGCCCGGTGGCGAAACCCGCAATGCCCGCCAGTGGAAACGTCACCAGCGCAAGCGCCATCGCGCCGAAGCGCAGCAGTGGGTTGGCAGCGCGGTCATCTTCGCCGGTGCCGATCACCGCGTTGGCGAGAATCAGCGCGCCGACCACGCAGCTCAACAGGATCGGTGTGGTCGATTTGGTCGCCTCCCACAGGGCATCGAGCCCGGTAAAGGGCAGCGCGATCAGGAACAGCAGCAGGCCCGCGCCCAGCGCAGGCGCAAGGACGCTCAGCACCGAGGTGACAACATTCTGCAGCAGCCGCAAAATCCGGTCCCGCTCGCGGAATAGCCCCACCGCCGCGCCGAACGATGCGCCCAGCAACAGCGCGACAAACCAGTCCTTGCCGAGCAGCTTTTCGAGGAAATCGATCTTGATCAGGTTGAACAGCGCGGCCAGCAGCCAGCTCATCAACCACACCACCGCCACGAATGACCAGGCGGCAAACCACAGCACCACATTGGTGAGCGCATGGCCGTACAGATTGGCATAGGGCAGCTTAAAGCGCCCCTCGTCCCGCGCGGTTTGGAACAGGGGCGCGGCAATCGCGATGGCGAGAAACAGGCAGGCCAGCCGCCAGCTCCAGAAATCGGGCGATCCGCCCGGCAGACCTTGCCAGAAAACGATCAAACCCGTCGCCGCGCCGATCACGAGGCTGAACACCACCGCCCATTGCAGCCGCAACCGTTGCGCCACAAAACCGAAGCCGATCGCGCCGGTGCCGATCGCGATCGCCAGTGCGAGCCGATCGACTGGCGGTTCCAGTGGTTTGCCAAGCAATTGCTGGATCACCAGCGCTGCCGCCGCACCGATCCCGGCCAGCAGAACCGGCCGCAGCGGCCAATTGCCATCGGCACGGGCATCGTGATGGTCCATCGGTGCGTTCATCGGCGTTCTCCACGGTCAATGATCGCGGTATAGCCCAAGGGCCGATTGCAGGCGAACCATTCATCGGGCAGGGACCCAGGCGTCGCGGTGCGCCCAACACCGCCAGCTTTAATTCCGAAAGGGTGCCCCGTGGCCCGCAAGTTCCTTTATGCCTTTGCCATCCTGATTTTTCTGGTGATCGCCGCCGCGCTCACCTTTCGCCTTTACGGTGATCAGTTGATGCGGATTGCGCTGGTGCCGTCATCGGCCTTTCAGGCGCTGCCTGGCGTCGATGCGCGCGGCTATGCGCGGGCAGAAATGTGGCTGGCGCGTCCCGACAAGCCGGGCAATCCGGCGCTGTGGACCCCGCCGGGCTACAAACCGGCGGCAAAGCCCCGCGCGGCGATGTTCTATATCCACCCGACATCCTATCTTGAGCGCGCTCGCTGGAATGCGCCGCTGGACGACCGGATCGCCAATGATCGCGCGGCATTGTTTCTGCGCGGCCAGGCAACCGCGTTCAACGACAGTGCCGCGATCTGGGCACCGCGGTATCGCCAGGCGACGTTTGGCGCGTTCCTGACCGGCAAGCAGGAGGCGCAGCAGGCGCTGAACCTGGCATATGGCGATGTATTGTCGGCATTTGATGCGTTCCTGACGCAGATTGGCCCGGACCAACCGATCATCCTTGCCGGGCACAGCCAGGGCGCGCTCCACCTGATGAGGCTGCTGCGCGAGCGTGTGGCGGGCAAGCAGCTCGCCAAGCGGATCGTCGCTGCCTGGGTGGTGGGCTGGCCAGTATCGCGCACCGCCGATCTGCCCGCACTGGGGTTGCCCGAATGCAAGACGGCCTACGAAACCGGGTGCATCCTGTCATGGGAAAGCTTTGCCGAGCCAGCCGATCCAGCGCTGATCGTCGATAGCTATAACGCGTCGACCGGGCTGACTGGTAAAGCGCGCAAGGGCACGGCGATGATATGCACCAACCCGATCACCGGCACACCGGACGCCACCGCCCCGGCAAGCGACAATCTGGGGACGCTGGTGCCATCGCAGGATATGGCCACCGCGACGATTGTGGCGGGTGGCCTGCCGGCGCGGTGCGATGATCGCGGGTTCCTGCTCATCGGCCCGCCGCCGGAGAAAATCGGGAAATATGTGCTGCCCGGCAATAACTATCATGTGTTTGATTACAGCCTGTTCTGGGCCAATGTCCGCGCCGATGCCGCGCGGCGGCTGGCGGCGTTTGACGCGCGATGATCACCACGGTTGCGGCTGATTTCCGCGCATTATTGCCGCATGGGGGTCGGCTGATCGGGCTGGATGTTGGCACCAAAACGGTGGGCACCGCGCTGGCCGATGCCGGGTGGAGCTATGCTTCCCCCGCCATCCTGATCCGGCGGACCAAATTTACCGCCGACAAGGCCGCAATCACCGCGCTGATGACGCAGCAATCGGTGGTGGGCATCGTCATCGGCCTGCCACTGAACCTGGATGGCACCGACAGCCCGCGCACCCAATCTACCCGTGCCTTTGCCCGCAACATGGATGATCTGGGGCTGCCAATCCTGTTATGGGATGAACGCTGGTCAACCCAAGCCGTGGAACGTCAGATGATCGCCGAGGACATCAGCCGCGCCAAACGCGCTGAGCGGATCGACAAGATTGCGGCAAGCTATATTTTACAAGGCGCTATTGATGCGTTGATGATGGGGTAACGCGCCGCTGCCCGCATGCTGATTGGGTCAGCGGATCGCGATTGGTGCCGGTGGTTGAGCGAAGGGTAGGGCAGTTCTCTTAGGGCTCTGGCGCTAACCATTGCCACCGCAGCTGCCTTTTAAACCGGCGATCCATTGGTTGATCAGCGCCACGCCTTCGGCATGCGTCAGGCTGCGCCCGGTTTCGGGCATCATTTCGCCCGGGTCGTTGGTGGCGAGCCGATAGGCGAGGATCGATTGTTCGGGATGGCCGGGCACCAGCCCAAATTCATGGGCGCCGGTGCCGCGCCCTGCCGCGATGGGCGGCTTGCACGCGCCGAGCTTGCGCAGATCCGTGGTCACCGCATCAAGCCATAGACCGGAAACACGGGCAGGGCCGGTGGCGCTGTGGCAATGCGCGCAGTTGATGTCGAGATAGGCGCGCGCGCGGGACTCGACACTGGCCGTGGCATCGTCGAACCGCGCATTGCGTGCCGCACCGGCAGAATCGGGTGCGCCGCTTAGGTAGCCGATCATCGCCAGCCGCTTGATCTGGTTTATCTCACCGCCTTCGCCCGGAAAATCGCGGTTCAGGTGGCGGGCCTTGAACCCGATGGGCATTAATTTTCTGGTACGGTCAGTCGCGTGGCAGCCTGCGCACTGGTTCACATTGGGAACCGCATAGGTAAAGCGCGTGGCCTTGCCGCCGTCGATAAACTCAAGCGGTATCTCCGCGCCGGTGCGCTGCAGGGTCGCTTCGGTCTGATCGGCGTTCCACACATAAGGCAGGGCCTCCCAACCGCTGGCACGCCGGACCATCAGCCGCGTCTCAATCAGGCGGCTGTGCGCCAAATCAATGCCGGTGGCGCCGGATTGATAGCTGGCAGGCGTAACCTTCATCACCCGGCTGCTCTGGCCCGGCGCAGCGCCTGCGGGGGTCGTGTAGTAAAACGTCTTGGCGATGACGGTGCCGACGGGAAAATCGAACGTTTTTTCAGCATCAAATTTGGCACTCATCCCCTTGGGGACGAACACAGCGCGCCATTTTTGCGCGTAATCGCTGAACAATGGCGTGGCGAGTTCATACGTCACCAAGCCGGCACGCGGGGTGATGCGCCCGTCCTTGATATCAAACAGACCCCAATCGTCGAGCGACGCCGGATTTTCCGTTGCATGAAAGGTGACGCCCGTCGGCCGCGCCGCGCAGCCGCTGACACACAGCGCCAAAAGGGCCAGCAGTAATAATCGCATCATTGGCCGTGTTACCGCTTTTCGGTCATGGCGGCGGGCAGGCTGATGGTGGGAAGGCGATTGGCGGGCGCGCAATTCACGCTATCGTCCAACCGTGCACCGGCAAATTTATGGGCGGCATCGATATTGAGCAGCTTGGCCTCGCCATTCTGCACGCAAATACCCGGTTTTGCGCGCTTTGGGTTGGTGAACCCGTCCCACAACACCGCTGGCAAGGCACCGCCACCCAACGCCTTTAGCGGCGCATAGCGCGCGCCAGGGTTGGTGCCGCCGCCGGAAATGCGGTTTGCGGTGACATAGACGTTTTCAGGATAGGGATCATAGGCAGCAGCAATGCCCCGCGTTGCCTCAAAACCCAGCGAGTAAAAGCTGGAGATGATGACGTTTGCGGTCTGATTGTCCTTCAGATCATTGTCGAAAATCTCGACATCATCGTTGGAGTTGACGATCACGCCCGAACCAGGCGGCACCGATGCGACCGCCGTGCCCTTGGTCGCGAAATTGGCGTGGTTATTGGCCATCACCTTGTTCTTGAACACCCGGGTCTTGCTGCCGGGCACGGGAAGATCGGGCATGTTGAATACCAAAATACCGCCGGCATTATCGGTAACGATATTGTCGTGGACGTCTGCGCCGGTTGAATTTTCGATCTCAATTCCGGCCACATTGCCTTCCGCCTTGTTGTTGCGGACGATGATATTGCTTGATTGGCCGACATAGATTCCAGCGTCGGATGCGCCCCGCACCACGCTCCCCTCGATCAGCACGTTGGTGACCTGGACCGGGTAAAGGCCATAAGCACCGTTCGATGTTTTGGGGCCGCCGGTCCATTCGGCGCGCACGCGGCGCATGACGGCGTTTTTGGTGCCGTTGATCTTCAGCGCGTCGCCCTTGCTATCTTCAATCGCAACGTCTTCCAGCGTGAAATCATCCCCGGTGACGAGCAGCCCTTCCGCGCCGGAGCTTTGCCGGGCGAACGACAGGATCGATTTGTCCATGCCCGCGCCGCGAATGGTGACGCCGGGCACCGCGACGCTGAGCGAACGGGTGAGCGCGAACTTGCCCGCCGGGATCAGCACGACCGTGCCGGGCTTGGCATCCAGCAACTGTTCCTGCAGCTTTGCCTCAAAACCCGGATCGATCACAAAGCCCTGCGCATCCGTTTGCGTTGCGGCAGAACAACCAGCAACCAAAAGAGCGGTGGCGAGCAAGGGGAGCGTAGCGGTGGTAACGGTAAAGCGCATGGCGCATCTTCTCCCTGACGCCGGTGTCACCGGCTTGATGCGAGCATCCTAGGGGGAGCGATGGGCCGCTGGCAACGCCTTGGCTGCCGAATACGCTAAAAAGTGGCTCCCTGAGTTGGATTCGAACCAACGACCAAGTGATTAACAGTCACCTACTCTACCGCTGAGCTATCAGGGAATAACCAGAGCGAGCCTCTATTACCCGTCGGCAGCGGATGCAACCCCCTGTTTCGCGTTTCCCTGTTTCGCGTTTCAGGCGTTTGCGCGCCCAACCCCGCGATCAGGAGATGAACTGCTCCATCGTGATCCGGTCGTCCAGGGCGTGTTCGGGATCGAACAACAGGGTGAGCTCGCGGCTGCGATCCATGGCGATATCGACGCGGGCGACATCGCGGACTTCGCGCTGGTCGGCAACGGCACTGACCGGGCGTTTGGCGGGTTCCAGCACGCGCAGGGAAATCCGCGCCTTGTCGGGCAAAATGGCGCCGCGCCACCGTCGTGGGCGAAATGCGCTGAGCGGTGTCAGCGCGGTCAGCCCGCAGTCCAGCGGCAAGATTGGCCCTTGCGCTGAAAAATTATACGCGGTCGACCCCGCCGGGGTGGCCGCCAAAATGCCATCACACACCAGTTCGGGGATGACGACGCGGTCGTTGACGGTCACTTCGATCTTGGCGGTTTCCCGCGTTTCACGCAGCAGCGATACTTCGTTGATGGCGGGCACCGAATGGCGTTCACCCGAAATCGTCTCCGCAATCATCCGCAGCGGGGTGACCTTGAACGCTTTGGCTCGCTCCAGCCTGCCGTCCAGCCCTTCGAGCCGCCATTCGTTCATCAAGAAGCCCACCGTGCCCAGGTTCATGCCGAATACCGGCAGCGGATCACGCGCGCTTTCAAGCTGGCTGTGCAGCGCCTGCAACATGAAACCGTCGCCGCCCAGCGCGACGATCATGTCGGCCTGGTTGATCGGCACCCATTCATAGTTGTGCCGCAGATCGTGCGCGGCGGATTGTGCCGCTGACGTAGGCGAAACGACCAGCGCGCGCCGTTGATACTGGGTCATCCGCCGGTAACACTCATATGACGGGTGACGGCAGGGGCCCCGCCCTGCGTAATCTGGAAATCATGCCGCGCCGGTTTCAGCCGCATCGCGGTATCGAGTGCGGCATCCAGCCCGGCGACACCCTCTTGACGAAGCACTGACTTCAGATCGACCTGATCATCCTGCCCCAGGCACATATATAGCTTGCCCTCCGTCGTCAGCCGAACGCGGTTGCAGCCGTCGCAGAAATTGGCGGTGAGCGGCGAAATGAGGCCCAGCCGCGTGCCATATTCCCCCACGCGCCAATAGCGTGCCGGCCCCCCGCTGCGATGATCATCGCGCGCCAAATCGAATCGCTGCGAAAGATCATCGAAAACGGCGGTCAGCGGCAGAAAACGATCAGCCCGATCTTCATCAATTGCGCCCATCGGCATGGTTTCGATTAGCGACAAATCGAAACCGTTGTTGCCGCACCAATCGAGCATTGGTGCGATGGCGGTTTCGTTGAGGCCCTTTAGCGCGACCATGTTGATCTTGATCGCCAGGCCGGCGCGCTGAGCGGCAAAAATGCCGTCGATCACCTGCGCCACGTCGCCGTGCCGGGTGATGTGGCGGAAAACGTCAGGGTCAAGACTGTCGAGGCTGACATTGATCCGGCGAATGCCCGCCGCGACCAGCGCGTCGGCATGATGGGCAAGCCGGGTGCCGTTCGTCGTCATCGTCAATTCGTCGAGGCCCGCGCCAACATGCGACCCCAGCCGCCGCACCAGCTCAACCACATCACGTCGCACCAAAGGTTCGCCGCCGCTGAGTCGGATTTTGGTAATACCGCGTGCGATAAAGCGTTCAGCAATGATCGCGATTTCTTCAAGGCTGAGCACTGCAGCTTTGGGAAGGAAGGTCATTTCCTCGGCCATGCAATAGCGACAGCGCAAATCACACCGATCCGTAACCGATATCCGCAGATAACTGATCGTCCGGCCAAAGCTGTCAACAAGGGAGGGTGCGCAAGACATGAACCACGAGCTAAGCCTTCCCAGCCATGCAAACAACCCCGAACCAGCAAGCCCCCCTGAACCATCAAGCCCCTTTGCGCATTGGCGAAGCTTGCAGCGGGCGTTAGGCTTGCCGGCATGAGTGATCTGGCGTCTGCCCCCGATATTGATGCCGTCCCGCGTGGCAGCGCGGCGGCGGCGTTGTTCATCCTGTCCTTCCGGCAGCGCGACGAACTGGCGGCGCTGGCCTCTCGCGGCGGGTGGCAGGTGATTGCGGCGCGCCGGGCGGAAGGGGCAGAGCAGCGCTATCTCACTAGCGGCGCTCAAATCGCCGTGATCGACGCGCGCGGGGCAATGGGTGACGGTCTGGCAGCAGTCGCGGCGCTGGGCGATGTTATTGCGGCGAATGGCGGCGCGTTGCTTGTCCTCGTGTCGCGCGGCGACGTGCCGGAAGTGGGGACATTTTTCGACGCAGGCGCCACACATTTCCTGTCGAGCCCGCATAGCGAGCATGAATTCATCCAGGCGCTGCGCTTTGCCGCGCGCCATGCCGAGCGGATGGCAGGCGACTGGCGCACTGCACAACGGTCGACCGATCCGCTGGGCTGGCACTATGACGGCGCATTGCGCGCTTTTCAGATCACGCCAGGCTTTGCCGAGCTGCTTGATATGGGTGAGGATGCCACGCCTCGCCAATTGCTCCGCCGGCTCGCCGATGATGACCGGCCCATTGCTCTGCGTGCGCTGCGGCGGTTGCTTGATACCGGGGCTGCGACCGCATTCGCGCATGATTTGGCCGGGGTGGGCCGCGTGGTGCACCATCTTAGCCATGATCGCGCATCCGGTTCGGTCGATGCCGTGATTGAGCGGCTTTCGGTGATCCCTGAACCAGCGGCAGTGCTCCGCGAAGCACTGTCGGGCGTGCGCGACGCGGCGGGCGCGCGGCGCTGGCTTGATCGGCGGCTGGCAGCACCGGGCGAGATGGCTGGCGACAGGCCCGTTCAGGCGATGCTGATTGCGCTCAACAGGTTCGATATCGTCAACACGGCCTATGGCCGCGCGGCAGGCGACGCGCTGCTGCGGACTGCGCAAAAGCGGATTGAGGATGTTACCGGCGAATTGCTGGGGCGCGGGGCGATTGTCGCGCGGCTGGGCGGATCGGAATTTCTGGTCGCCACGACGGATAATGCGGCGCGCGTCGAACTTGCCGCTGGCCGCATTGCCGAGGCGTTGTCGCGGCCATTTGTCGCGGGTGGGGCTGTGGCGGTGCTGGGGTGCCGCGTCGGCATAGCACCTGCAGAACCGAGCGATACAACCGCAATGCTGCTGCGCCGCGCCAGTGAGGCATTGGCCGAGGCAAAGGCATCCGACAGCGTTACCGTGCAGGTCGCGCGCCGGGTGGGAGACGAGGGCGCGCCAATCGACACGCTGGCAGTGGATTTGCGCCGGGCGATTGAACTCGGCGAAATTGACATATTGTTCCAGCCGCAGGTCGCGATTGCGACTGGCCAGATTACCGGGGTGGAGGCGCTGGCGCGGTGGGATCACCCCGTCATGGGGCCGCTGGGTGCAGAGACATTATTTGCAGCCGCCGACCGTGCCGATCTGGTGATTGGCCTGTCCGATCATATCCAGCGAATTGTGCTCGCCCGCGCCGCCGCCTGGCCCGCCAGCCTGGGCAAGCTGCGGCTGTCGCTGAACCTGACGGCGGCCGACATCGCACGACCGGGTTTTGCGGATATCTTCCTCGACCGGGTCGACAGCAGCGGCTTTCCCCGTGCCCGGTTGACGGTGGAGATTACCGAAAGCGGGCTGATCGAGGATCTGGGAATCGCCGCGATGCTGCTGGCTGCACTGCGCAGTGCCGGGTGCCGCGTGGCGATCGATGATTTCGGGACGGGCTATTCCAGCCTTGCCTATTTGAAGGCGCTGCCGCTCGATTATCTGAAGATCGACAAAAAGCTGGCGCAGGATATTGCGGGGTCAACCCGCGACCGCATCGTGGTGCGCGGCGTGATTGATATGGCGCGCTCGCTGGGGCTCTCCGTTATCGCCGAAGGGGTGGAGACCGAAGAGCAGCTTGATCTGCTCGCCAAGGAAGGTTGCCAATATTATCAGGGCTTTTTGTGCGCCGAGCCGATTGATGCCGATGCACTGACGGTTTTGATCAACGAAAGAGGCAAGTCATGATGAACCGCCATTTCAGCTATGTCGCCATGCCGGCGATCATCATGCTTGCCACCCCGGCTATTGCGCATCCCCCCGAAAAACATGCGGTTGAAAAGGTGATGGCGGATAGTGCTGCTGGCTGGAACGCGGGCGACCTTGCCCGGTTCATGGCGGTATATTCAGACGCGCCCGAAACCAGTTTCGTCACCAAGGAAGGCGTTCTGCGGGGCAAAGCGGTGATGAGCGAGCGGTACCGGGTGAGATATGATTTTGCCAACGCCGCCAAGCGGGGCGTGCTGACGTTTCAGACGCTCGACTTCCGGTTGCTTGATTCAAACCACGCACTGTACATCGCGCGTTACACATTGACCTACGCGGATGGAAAAACGCAGAGCGGGCCGACCAGTCTGGTGTTTGCGAAGGAAGCGGGCGGGTGGAAGATCATCGCCGACCATAGCGGCTGATTAACAACGCTATGCCCCGGCGATCGATTGCAGCCGACGCTTTGCCACCATGTCGGTAACATCAAACATATCAAGCACCGCCCCCAGTGCGCGACATAGTGCCTCCATCAACGTCACGCTTTCCGGATCAATCTGGCCGGGTTCTCGCCAATAAGCACAGATGGCGTGGGAGGGGTGCGGCGTGCCCAGCGGCACCGCGACCAGCCTGCGGATGAACGTGGCCAGGTAAACGTTCAGCGGGATATTTTCGACCTGCGTAATATCGGGGATCAAAATGGTCTTTTCTTCGGTCATCGCGCGACCGGCCAGGCATTTGTCGATGGGGAACTTCATTCCCGCCCATAGCCGTTCGATTGTATCTTCGACCAGATAATCAGTATGATCGCCGATCCGCTTGACGATGGTGATGCCATCGGCGCGGGCGATCTGGCGGGCAACCGGATGAACAATCTCAATCGCTGCGGCCGCAGTGGAACAGTCACGCAATTTCGTGATCGTGTTCTCCAGCACTTCCCAGCGATTATCTTCGACAGACATTGTCAACGGTTCGCCCCCCAAGCATCCAACTATATGGAGTTTGCGTAACACGAATTTACCGAGCTGAAAATGTTACACCGCTGCTTTGGCCAGCCCGCGTGCCAATTGCAGCGCCCCGTTCAACCGGGCCTTGGGATCACCCCAGGCGCGGTTGAGCACCAATTTACTGTCTGGCCGCAATTTCGCAATTGCGCCCACTCGTTCGACATAGGCGAGCAACCCGGCGATATTTGGCGGGCGATCATCATGGAAGGACACCAGCGCACCACGCGGGCCGACATCAATCTTGGAAACGCCCGCAACCTTGGCGTGAAGCTTGATCTCGATCAGCCGGATCAGGTTTTCGGTCGCGTCGGGCAGCTTGCCGAAGCGGTCGATCATTTCGGCAGCAAATGCCTCGATGCCTTGTGGCTCATCGATATCGTTCAGGCGGCGGTACAGGCCCATCCGCAGATCGAGATCGGGCACATATTCGTCCGGGATCAGGATCGGCGCGTCGATGGTGATTTGCGGGCTGAAATCGCGCGGACGCTTGGCCATGCCGCCCGCCTTTGCGTCCATGATCGCTTCTTCCAGCATCGACTGGTAAAGTTCATATCCCACTTCGCGGATATGCCCCGATTGCTCGTCACCGAGCAGATTACCGGCGCCGCGAATATCCAGATCATGGCTGGCAAGCTGGAACCCAGCACCCAGATTTTCCAGATCGGATAGCACTTTCAGCCGCTTTTCCGCCGTTTCGGTAATGATCCGGTCCTTGGGGGTGGTGAGATAGGCATAGGCGCGCGTCTTGGCCCGGCCAACCCGCCCGCGAAGCTGATACAGTTGCGCCAGGCCAAAGCGATCAGCGCGGTGGATGATCATCGTATTCGCGCTGGGAATGTCGAGGCCGGATTCGACGATGGTGGTCGACACCAGCACCTCAAACTTCTTGTCGTAAAACGCGCTCATCCTCTCCTCGACCTGCGTGGGGGACATTTGGCCGTGCGCGACGACATAGCGGATTTCGGGCACTTCCTTTGTCAGGAACTCCTCGATATCGGGCAGATCGGCGATGCGGGGCGTGACGAAAAAACTCTGTCCGCCGCGGTAATGTTCGCGCAGTAACGCTTCGCGTAGCACCACCGGATCCCAGGGCATCACATAGGTGCGCACCGCCAGCCGATCGACCGGTGGCGTCTGGATCACCGATAGCTCGCGCAGGCCCGACATCGCCATTTGCAGCGTGCGCGGGATGGGGGTGGCGGTCAGCGTCAGCACATGAACGTCGGTTTTCAGCGCCTTTAGCCGCTCCTTATGCGTCACGCCAAAACGCTGTTCCTCATCAACCACCACCAGCCCGAGCCGCTTGAAGCCGATGCTTTTCGCCAGAATGGCGTGCGTGCCGATCACGATGTCGATCGTGCCGTCCTCCATCCCCTGACGGGTGGCGCTTGCCTCGGCAGGGGTGACAAGCCGGGAAAGGCGACCGATGCGCAAGGGAAACCCCTCAAACCGCGCCACGAAATTGTTGAAATGCTGGCGCGCGAGCAATGTCGTCGGGCACACGATCGCCACCTGCAACCCGGCCATCGCCGCGACGAAAGCCCCACGCAGCGCGATCTCTGTCTTGCCAAAGCCGACATCGCCCACGATCAGCCGGTCCATCGGCTTGCCCGCCGCCAGATCCTCCAGCACCTCGCCAATCGCGCGATCCTGATCGTCGGTTTCAGCATAGGGGAAGCGATCAACAAAGGTCGGGTAGGCGCTTGCATCGGATTCAGCGATATCGGCGGGGCGCAGCGCGCGTTCGGCGGCAATCGCGATCAGCTCACCTGCGATCTCGCGGATGCGCTCCTTCATCCGGCTCTTGCGGCGCTGCCACGCTTCGCCACCCAGGCGGTCAAGCGTCGCTGCATCGTCGCTGCCATAACGGCTGAGCACGTCGATATTCTCGACAGGCACATACAGCTTGTCGCCGCCCGCATATTCCAGCGCGACGCAATCATGCGGGGACGCGCCGACCGGGATAGACGTTAGCCCGGTGTAGCGGCCGATGCCGTGATCGACATGGACTACCAGATCGCCCGGCGACAGCGTGGCGAGTTCTGCCAGAAACGCATCGGCTGATTTGCGCCGCTTCGCCCGGCGCACCAGCCGGTCGCCGAGCATGTCCTGCTCGGTGAGGATGGACACATCAGGTGCTGCAAAACCGTGGTCGAGCGGCAGCACGATCAGCGCGACGCCGCGATCAGCGATGCCCAGCGCTTCTTGCCAGCTTTCGGCAGGTTTCGCGCCGTGGAGGCCGTGATCGGCGAGCAACCCGCTCAGCCGCTCGCGCGCGCCAACCGAATAGCTGGCGAGCACGGGCTTGCGGCCGGCTTTGCGCAGCTTGGCGATGTGCGCGACCACTGCTTCATAAACGTTCGCGCCTGCTGATCGTTCAGCGCCAAAATCTTTCGCGCCGTCTACGCCGAAATCGATCACGGTCGCGCTGTCAGGCTCGTGAAATTGCGTGATCAGATGCGCGCGGCAATCGGCCAGCCGTGTCGCCCATTCATCCACCGCCAAGTAAAGCATTTCGGGGGGTAGCGGACGGTAACTGCCCGGATCGCTCGATTGCGCGCGAACCCGGTTGGCGTGGTAATCGGCCACCGCCTCAAACCGCGATTCAGCGGCTGCGGTAACGCCAGAATCTCGAACGATGATCGCGCCATCTCCGAGATGATCGAACAACGTGGTCAGCTTATCTTCGAACAGCGGCAGCCAATGCTCCATGCCGGACAGGCGGCGGCTTTCGGATATCGCCTGGTACAGGGGATCGCCCGTTGCGTTCGCGCCAAACCGCTCACGATACCGGCTGCGGAACCGCTTGACGCTGTCCTCGTCGAGCAACGCTTCGGATGCTGGGAGCAGGGTGAAGCCATCAATCCGCCCGGTCGTGCGCTGATCAGCGGGGTCGAACGTGCGAACGCTTTCAATCTCATCACCGAAAAAGTCGAGCCGCAGCCCGTGCTCCTCGCCGCTGGGAAACAGATCGACCAGCCCGCCGCGCACCGCGAATTCGCCCGAATCGGTGACGGTCTCTACCCGCTGATAGCCATTGGCCTGGAGCAAACCGGCCAGCTTGTCGCGACCGATCCGCTCACCGGGCTTCAACGTGGCCACAAGCTGCCGAACGCGAAACGGCGTCAGCGTGCGCTGGGCAGCGGCATTGGCGGTGGTGACGAGCAGTTGCGGCCCTTTGCGTGGCTGTTGCAACCGGTGGAGCGCCGCCACCCGCTCCGCCATCACGCGCAGCGTGGGCGACGCGCGGTCATAGGGCAGGCAATCCCACGCCGGAAAGCTGATCGTTTCCAGGTCGGGCGCGAAAAAATGCGCGGCGCTGGCAATCGCACGCATCTCTGCCTCATCCGCCGCAATGAATACCGCGCGGGTGGTGGCGGCACGCGCCAGATCGGCGAGCAGCCACGGCAGGAAGCCGGTGGGCACGCCCGCCAGCGTGAGCTGGGTTTTGGCGGATAGGATGGTGGAGAGATTGGGCATTAGGGATCCTATAGCCCTCTCCCCGTTGGGGAGAGGGAGGAGTTCAACTGAGCGTCGGCACGTAATTCAGTGTCTTCAGTGCCGCCAATATCGACCCGGCATAGCGTTCAGGTGCCACATCGGTGCCCATTGCCCAGGCCATGATGTCAACGTCCTGTTCTTCGAGCAGCGCTTCGAAAAGGGTCATTTCATCATCGGACCAGCCCACCCCGTGCGCATCAAAGAATCCGCCGATCAGCAAATCAGCCTCCTTCGTGCCGCGATGGTGCGCGCGGAAGTGCAGGCGTTTCAGGCGGGTGGCGCGGTCCATTTCACTTCCAACAGCAATTGGCCGACGGTGCTTTGCGCGCGCCGTCAGCTAGGGGTAAGACCTGCCAGATAGCCATGCGACCACAAATCCTCAATCCACTGTTCACAGAAGTTACCGCACTGAAGGGCGTGGGGCCGGCGCTTGCCAAACCGCTGGAGCGATTGGGGCTGTCACGCGTGCTCGATGTGGCGTTCCATCTGCCGACCGGCTGGATTGACCGTGTGCCGCGCGAAGAGCTCGACATGGCCGATGCCGGGCGCACGATTGCGATCACGCTGACGGCGCAATCCTATCGATCGAGCGCGGGGCGGGGGCCAACCCGCGCGCAGGCGACCGATGCGGCGGGCAATTATGTCAGCCTGGTGTATTTCGGCGGCAATTCGGGCTGGGTGAAAAAACTGCTGCCGCTGGGCGAGCCGCGCCGCGTTTCGGGTCGGCTGGAAATGTACGGGCAGGAATTGCAGATCGTCCACCCCGATTATGTCCTGCCGCTTGAAGAGGCGGGGGATACGCCCGAGCGTGAAGCAATCTATCCGCTGTCAGACGGAATGACGGCACGGCGGATGGCGCAACTGGCGGCACAAGCGGTGGAGCGCGCGCCCGATCTGGCCGAGTGGATTGAGCCGGGGCTGCTCGCCAAACAAGGTTGGCCCGGCTGGCGTGCGGCGCTGACCCGTATTCACGCCGACCCATCCGACGCCGTGGCGCGCGCGCGGCTCGCCTATGACGAGCTGTTTGCCAACCAACTGGCGCTCACGCTGGTGCGGGCATCGTCGCGGGCACGAAAGGGGCGGGCGCTGGTGGGGGACGGGCGGCTGCGCGCGATGCTGCGGCTGCCCTATGTGCCCACCGGTGCCCAATCGCGGTCGATGGCGGAGATAGAGGGCGATTTGTGCCAGTCGCAGCCGATGCTCCGGCTGCTTCAGGGCGATGTCGGGTCCGGCAAGACGCTGGTCGCGCTGATGGCGCTGCTGGTGGCGGTGGAGGCGGGCGCACAGGGCGCGTTTCTTGCCCCCACCGAAATTCTGGCGCGGCAGCATTATGAGAGTTTGCGCGGCCTGTTGAGCGGTCTGCCGGTCAACATCGCGGTGCTCACCGGGCGCGACAAGGGGCGCGTTCGCGAGGCGACGTTGATGGGGTTGGCGGATGGCTCCATCGACATCCTGATCGGCACCCATGCGATTTTTCAGGAAGCCGTGGGGTACAAGGATCTGGGGCTGGTGGTGGTTGACGAACAGCACCGGTTTGGCGTGGCACAACGCATGTTGCTGACAGAAAAAGGCCAGCAACCCCCGCATTTGCTGGCGATGACCGCTACCCCCATTCCCCGCACGCTGACGCTGGCGTTGTACGGCGAAATGGATGTCAGTCGTCTCGATGAACTGCCGCCCGGCCGCACGCCGATTGAGACGCGGGTGCTGTCTGAAGAACGGCTGACCGATGTGGTCGATGCGCTGGGGCGGCATTTGTCAGCTGGCGGCCAGGCCTATTGGGTGTGCCCGCTGGTCGAGGAAAGCGAGAAGACCGATCTCGCCGCTGCTGAGGCCCGCGCCGAAACGCTGCAGGCGCGGTTCGGCGCAAAGGTTGGGCTGGTGCATGGCCGGATGAAAGGGCCGGAAAAGGATGCGGTGATGGCCGCATTCTCGTCAGGCCAGATCGGCGTGCTGGTGGCAACAACGGTGATTGAGGTGGGCGTTGATGTGCCCAATGCGACGCTGATCGTAATTGAGGCGGCGGACCGGTTTGGCCTGGCGCAGCTGCACCAGTTGCGCGGGCGGGTGGGGCGGGGAAGTGGCGCCTCCAACTGTCTATTGATCCGGGGTAGCGCGCTCAGCGAAACATCGCGCGCCCGCCTCGCGCTGATGCGTGAAACCAATGACGGTTTCCGCATCGCCGAAGAGGATTTGCGGCTGCGCGGCGCGGGCGAGTTGCTCGGCACGCGGCAATCGGGCGAAGCGCAGTTCCGGCTCGCGACGCCAGAGTTGCTGAACGAGCTGCTCCCCATTGCGCATGATGACACACGCCTGCTGATCGATCGCGACGGCGGGTTAAGCGGTGCGCGGGGGCAGGCGGCCCGGGTGGCGCTGTATTTGTTTGAGCGCGATGCCGGGGTGGCGCTGTTGCGTTCTGGGTGATCAGCGTGCCCGCAGCACTACCGCCAGCAGCGCGTAATAATCCGCCCGGTCAATCGGCCGGTCAAGCTCACACCCAATCCGTCCGCCGAGCGACCAGCGGATATGCGCCACGATCGCACCGACAATGGGCAGGCTGATCGTGATCCGGTCGCCGGCTTGATACTGGGTTTCGCAGCGCGCCATCAGGCCCATGGCGGACATATTGACGATCACCAGCGCCAGCGGCTTGGCATCTGGCCCGAACGCTTTGGCGCGGTAATGCACTTCGTCTCGGCCGACCGTTCGGTCGTCTTGAAATGCCAAGGATGCCATCGTCATCAGCCCCCGTCGGTTACGCAACTTACCCTACGGAAACTAAGCGTCACGAATGAACCGGATCGGTACGGATGTACTGAACGAAAATTTAACGCAACATTATGCGTCGCTTACGATGGTCCCGTGCAGCTTTTTCCCGGCTGACAGGCGGATCGTTTCGCGGCCAACGGCAATTGAAAAACTTTCGTCGGCAATTTTTTCGCCATTCACCCGCGCCCCGCCGCCCTTGATCAGGCGACGTGCATCGCCCTTTGACGTCGCGAATCCCAGCGCGATCAACGCGTCGACCAGCAGGATATTCGGCTCGGTAACGGTAATGCCCGGCAGCGATCCGCCCGAATCGCCCTCCTCAAATGTGCGGCGCGCGGTTTCGGCGGCTTCGATGGCGGCGGCGTCTCCCCGGCACATTGCGGTGGCGGCATTCGCCAGCACGATCTTGGCCTCGTTGATCGCCGCACCCTCCAGCGCTTCCAGCTGGGCAATCTCATCAAGCGGAAGATCGGTAAACAGGCGCAGAAACCGGCCAACATCGCGATCATCGGTGTTCCGCCAGAATTGCCAGTAATCATAATGGGGTAGCTGCTCTTCATTCAGCCACACCGCGCCCGACACTGATTTGCCCATCTTCGTGCCGTCGGCCTTGGTGATCAGCGGCGTGGTGACCCCGAACACCTCGGTGCCATCGATCCGGCGGGTAAGCTCCACACCGTTGACAATATTGCCCCATTGGTCCGATCCGCCCATCTGAACGCGGCAGCCGTATCGGCGCGAAAGCTCCAGAAAATCATAGGCCTGGAGGATCATGTAATTGAATTCGAGGAACGTCAGCGGCTGTTCACGGTCAAGCCGCAGCTTCACTGAATCAAAGGTCAGCATGCGGTTGATCGTGAAATGCCGACCGACATCGCGCAGCAGCTCGATATAACCCAGCTTGCTCAGCCATTCGTCATTGTTGACCATGACCGCATCGGTCGGCCCGTCCCCGAAGGTCAGCAGACGTTCGAACGCGCGGCGGATTGATGCAATGTTGGCATTGATACCATCATCATCGAGCAGCTTGCGAACCTCGTCCTTGCCAGAAGGATCGCCGATTTTGGTGGTGCCGCCGCCCATGATGACGATAGGCTTGTGCCCAGCCTGCTGAACACGGCGGAGCAGCATGATCGAGACCAGATTGCCGACATGCAGCGAAGCGGCGGTGGCGTCGAACCCGACATAGACCGGCACGATCTGCTTGGTCGCGAGCGCATCAAGACCGTGCGCGTCGGTCAACTGGTGGATATAGCCGCGTGACGACAGCAGGCGGAGCAAATCGGATGCGTATTCGGTCATGCCAGCGCCCTTACGGCAAGTCGCGCGCTGGGCGCAATCTTAGCGGCGCGGCAATTGCCCCAGCGGGTCAACGGGGGAGCGGCCATTGCGCAACTCGAAATGCAGTTCAGGCCGATCAGCAAACCCGGTGTCGCCGGACAGGGCAATCGCCTGGCCGCGCTTTACCGATTGGCCGCGCTGCACCAGCACCTGCCGGGTATGGCCGTACACGCTGGTCCAGCCATCGCCGTGTTTCAGCATTACCAGCCCCCCAAGGCCCGCCACACCGTCGCCGGTATAGGCCACCACCCCGTCCGCAGAGGCCAGCACTGGCGTGTCGATGGGGACCGCGATCTTGATGCCATCATTGCGTTCGCCGCTCGCGCCGGGGCCGAATTTGCGGACGACACTGCCGTTGACCGGCCAGCTAAATCCCCCCGTGCGGCGCGTGGGGCTGGCCACGACCGCGGTGGGCGGCAAGATGCGATCCGGTGAGGGACTGGCGCGAACCGGGCGATCATTGCTGGTCAGCGCGGGTTCGCCGCCGGTGACAATATCCTCAATATCAAGGCGGAAAGCGCGGGCGCGCTCTGCGGCGGACACCGGGCCGCTGCCGGGAATCACGATCCGCTGGCCAGCGCGCAGGATATAAGGATCGACCAAATCATTGGCGGATACGACCCGCAACCATTCAACCCCGTAAGCGCGCGCTATGGCAATCCCCGTCTCACCGGGGCGGACAAGGTGATATCGCCCGCCGGGGATCAACAGCCGCTGCCCGGCAAAGATTGTGTAGGGGGCAAGCAGGCCGTTTGCGCGAGCGATTGCTTCTGATCCGGCACCCGTCCGGTTGCCGATACCGCGCAATGTATCACCGGGTTCGACGATATAATCGCCCTCTGCAACGTCCTGCGCATCAGGGGTTACGGGGCGGGCTTCCCACGCGGGCTGGCGCGGAGGTTGGGCGCGTTCGCCGGCGGGACCATAGTTTTGCGGGCCATCATCCAGCCGACCATCATCTAGCCGACCGGGATCGATGCGGGGCGGCGCGCGATCCTGATCAAGTTCGTAATTGCCGCCCTGGGGGATGCAGGCCGGCAGCATCACCGCCAGCAGCATCGCGAGCATTCCTCGTCCGGTGCTGCGCATCATTCCCCCCAATATAGTCTCAGCGTTACCGATATGCCTTGGCCAGCATATCGAGCGATTCGTGATGTGTCAGGTCAAGATGCAAGGGCGTGACGGCGATATAACCATCGGCCACCGCCTCAACATCTGTCGCGTGGGCGGGGGTTTCAATCGATGGCCCCAGCCCGAACCAGAAATATTCATAACCGCGCGGATCGCGGTTGCCGATGATCTGAAGCCGCCCGTAATCGCGCAAGCCCTGTGCCACCACGCGCACCCCCACCACCTGATTGGCGGCGCGGGCGGGGAAGTTGATGTTGACCAGCGTGCGCGGTGCCAGCGGCGCGTCAATCAATGGGCGCAGCACCTGTTCGCCCCACGCGGTCGCCGCTTCGAACGGCACGACATCGCCCATCCCCTCACGCGCATAGGCCTGGCTCAGCGCGATGGAGCGTACGCCCGCCAGCGCGCCCTCCATCGCTGCAGAAACCGTGCCCGAATAGGTAACGTCCTCGGCCAGATTGGCGCCGCGATTGACGCCCGACAGGATCAGATCCGGCGGGCTGTCCTTCATGATTTTGGCAAGCGCCATCATCACCGCATCGGTGGGTGTGCCCGCCACGGCGTAGCGCTTGTCACCATGTTGGCGCACGCGAACCGGGCGCGACAGGGTGAGCGAATGGCCCGCCCCTGATTGTTCATCGGCCGGGGCCACAATCCACACATCATCGGAAAATTTGGCAGCGATTGCTTCCAGGATTTTCAGGCCGGGGGCGTGATAGCCATCATCATTGGTGAGGAGGATACGCATCAGGCTTTTGGTTCCAGGCGGGTGATGCCGCCCATATAGGCCAGCAGTGCCTCAGGGACGGTGACGCTGCCGTCTTCATTTTGATAATTCTCAATCACCGCCACCAAGGTGCGACCGACCGCGAGGCCGGAGCCGTTGAGCGTGTGGACGAACTCGTTCTTCTTCTCAGCCGCCACGCGGTACCGCGTGTTCATGCGGCGCGCCTGAAAATCGCCGGTGTTCGAACAGGAGGAGATCTCGCGGTAAGCGCCCTGCCCGGGCAGCCAGACCTCAAGATCATAGGTTTTGCGCGCGCCGAAGCCCATGTCACCGGTGCACAGTAACAGCTTGCGATAGGGCAGGTTCAGGCGCTCAAGGATCGTTTCGGCCGCACGGACCATGCGCTGATGCTCGGCTTCGGAGTCCTCAGGGCGGACGATGCTGACGAGCTCGCACTTCTCAAACTGGTGCTGCCGGATGAACCCGCGCGTATCGCGTCCTGCCGCGCCTGCCTCGGAGCGGAAGCATAGGGTGAGCGCGGTGAGACGCATGGGGAGGGCGCTTTCATCGAGCAGTTCGCCCATCACGCTGGCGGTGAGGCTGACTTCGCTGGTTGGGATTAGCCAGCGATCATCTGTGGTGCGAAAACTGTCCTCCGCAAACTTCGGCAGTTTATCCGTGCCGTACATCGCCTCGTCCTTGACGAGCACCGGCGGGTTGCACTCTTCATAGCCGTGCTCGCGCGTCTGAACGTCGAGCATGAACTGACCGAGCGCGCGGTGGAGGCGGGCCATGTCGCCGCGCAGGAAGGTGAAACGCGCGCCGGACAGCCGCGTGCCGGTTTCGAAATCCATGCCCAGCGGCGGGGCAAGGTCAGCATGTTCCTTCGGCGCAAAGTCGAACGCGCGCGGCGTGCCCCAGCGGGCGGCTTCGACATTGTCTTCCTCGCTTGCGCCATCGGGCACATCGGCGGCGGGCAGGTTGGGGATGATGGCCAACGCGGCCTGCAATTGCTCGCCGAGCAGCTTTTCCTCGGCCTCGATCGCGGGCATCCGTTCCTTCAGCGAGGCAACCTCAGCCTTCAGCGCCTCGGCCACATCTTTGTCACCCTTGGCCATCGCCGCGCCGATTGCTTTGGATGCTTCGTTGCGGCGCGCCTGGCCTAGCTGCGCTTCGGTCATCAACGCGCGCCGCCGCTCGTCGAGTGACAGCAGTTCGGCAGATTGCTTTGGAAGGCCACGCCGGGCGAGTGCCGCGTCAAACGCGTCCGGATTCTCTCTGATCAGGCGGATATCATGCATGGCCGCAGGCTATGGCGAGCCGGTGCGGGGTGCGCAAGCGGGCAGGCAGCTGGGCGCGCAGGTCGAACCAATCTCTTAACAAGCTTGTACCCCTGCGAAGGCGGGGGGCCAGTCTGGGGCCCCGCCTTTGCGGGGACACAACTGCGTCTTCGTTTATTGATCGAGCCGACTAAACCGCGTCAGGCGGGGGCGTCAGCCTTTTTGGCGAACCGCTTGCGCGCCACCAGCGCTGCCGCTGCTGCGCCGAACAACAACACCATTGGCGGCGCTGGCACCGGCGTAGGCGTGCCGCTTGATCCGTTTGTACCGCTGGAGGTCATGCCGTTGCTGCCGCTGGTGCTTCCGCTCGTGCTGCTGCTGCTCGTCGTGCTAGTGCTGAAGCCGGTGCTGCTTGACCCAAAGCTGCTCGAGCTTGTGCTGGTCGACGAGCTGACGTCGCCGCTGGACGATGCCGACGACGTGACATTGCCGCTGGACGAGGTGGACGTCGACACGTTGCCGCTGGATGAAGACGATACGTTGCCACTCGACGAAGACGACACATTGCCGCTGCTTGACGATCCGCCAGTGGAGGATGTGCTGGTGGTGGAAAGGCCGCCCGTGCTGGTCGAGCTGCTGGTGGATGATCCGCCAGAGCCGCCCGATCCACCAGAGCCACCGCTCGACGTGCTGGTCGATGACCCGCCGGTGCTCGTGGAAGAGCCGCCCGTGCTCGTGGAGGAACCACCGGTGCTGGTGGAGGATCCGCCCGTGGAGGAACCCCCGGTGCTGGTGGAGGATCCACCCGTCGACGAACCGCCGGTGCTGGTGGATGTGCCGCCAGATCCGCCGCTGGACGACGTAGAACTGATGTTGATGATGATGCCGCTCGATCCCGTCGTGCCGGATGATGTCGTTCCTGACGATGTCGTGCCTGATGACGTCGCGCCGGACGAAGTCGTGCCGGACGACGAAATGCCCGACGATCCGCTTGATCCGGTGCTGGTGCTCGATGTGGACGAAATGACGATCCCGCCGCCGCCGCCGCCGCTACCACCGCCGCCGCCGAAAAAGCCGCCCGCGAAAAAGCCACCGCCGCTGCCGCCAAAGCCGCCGCTGCCACCCACCAGAATCGGGCCGCCACCGCCGCCACTGCCGGATACCGGAAACTCGCCGCTCGACCCAAGAAAGGGCGGGGGCAATGGCACGGGTGTGCCCTGGCTTGCGACGGTAATCACTGCGGGGGGGCAGGCGCTTTGGGTGCGCGTGACGACGCGGCGAATGCGCGTGCCGGGTCGGCGCGCAACGGTGCGCACGACACGTTTTGTGTGCGCCTTCTTCACATAGGCGACGCGCGGCTTGGCCGATTCGGTAACGTGAACCGCGCCGCCCCCGATCAGGGCACCGCCGCATGTGCAGGCGCAAAGTTTCGCCAAGGCCATCCGCACCGACATTGTGTTTCTCGCTCGTTGTACCGTGCCGATCCGGTGGATTGCAGACCAGCTACAGCAGGGAATTCGCTATCCGTCCAAAGTGCAGAACAAAATGTTAAGTTCAACGCCGTTAACCAACATATCTCCCGAAAACGACGATTGTTGGTCAGGGAACGCAATGAAGATAAGGTTAACGTGTCATGATGGTACGTATTGCGGCATCGCTGCACGATCCGCGTTAACTAATCGATCACTGTCAAAGTCACGCAATCTGACTTGTCGGCGATTGGCCCACAGCGCCGGGACGCGCGCGCGGCATGATTCGGCATAAGGGTCGGAAAAAGCGCGTGATCACGCGCCGGGATTGCTTGTCGATTGGTTGATGCCTCGGTATAGGCCCGCCGTAGACCGTCGAAGGCACTCAATGTGCCGAAATGAAGTCCGCGGACGCATGGGGATGGCAACGGTGTTGAAACACGTGGGTGATAACGATCAATCGCAACCGCTGCCGGGGACGGGCAGCACCGATGGCTACCGGCCCAGCGCCGATGAGCCGTTCATGAATCCCCGCCAGCTCGATTATTACAAGGCAAAGCTGATGGCGTGGAAAGACGCCATTTTGCTCGAAGCGCAGGGTACTTTGTCGCAGTTGCAAACCGAAAGCCTGCGCGAAGCCGACCTTACCGATCGCGCATCAAGCGAGACTGATTGGTCAATCGAGCTGCGCACGCGCGATCGCCAGCGCAAGCTGATCTCCAAAATCGATGCGGCAATGCGCCGGATTGAAGAGGGCGAATATGGCTATTGCGAAGTCACGGGTGAACCCATTTCGCTCGCGCGGCTCGACGCGCGTCCAATCGCCACGATGACCGTCGAAGCGCAGGAGCGCCACGAGCGGCACGAAAAAATCTCTCGCGAGGAATGATTCCCGGCGGCTGCGTTAAGCCTTTTGATAAGTTTTCATGGTCTATTGGTTGCCATCATCCTTTGGGAATTTTGAGCAGGCCATATGGACCAGTTCGCACACGAACCTTTCAAGGCCGCCGTCGCTGACGAGGCAGCCAGCCAGCGCCACGAGATGCGCGACAGCTTGTTTCTGGTTGCCCAGTTCCGCCTTGCGGGATCGCGCCAGGCCGAACAGGTACGCGTCCGCAACCTTTCCGCCGGTGGATTAATGGCAGAGGTGCCCAGCCCGATCGCGCAAGGAACAGCCGTGGAGCTGGAAGTGCGCGGCGTGGGTTGGATTACCGGCAAGATCGCCTGGTATGCCGCCGGGCGCGTCGGCATTGCCTTTGATCAGATGATCGATCCGGTGCTGGCGCGAAAGCCAGTGGGCGGTGGCACGCAAACTCCGGTTTTCGTAAAGCCGATCTTGCCGTTTCGGTAAGGGCGACACCCGCGCCTGCCTGCCAGACGGATTGACCCGAAAATAGAAATATTTGGTGGTAGCCCTGTGGGCTTTGGTTGCTGGGCCTTGGTTTCTGGGCTTTGGCCTTCGGTGTGCCGGCCTTAAGGTGGCTGGCCTTCAGGGCGATACCGACGATGCGTCGGATCGCCCCGGGTCATGATCAGCCGATGCTGATTTCTTCCTTCAATCGCAGCTTTGCCTTTTTCAGCGCCGCGAGTGTCATCGGATCGGGCAGCGGTCGCTGCGACTCGCTGTTGATGCGACGATCGAGTTGGGCGTGTTTTGCTTCAAGTGCCGAAAGATGAGCGCTATGCATGGCAGCGAACCTCCTTGCTTGATACTCGGCCAACGTTAGCCGATTGATGAGTAAATCACGCAAGCCGTGGCTTGTCTCCCCCCTTTTTGGCCGGTCGCGGTGAATGCAGGTTTTTTGGCGACCATTGCCTTTGTCGCTCCGTTTTGGCGCTCGCAGTTACACCGTGATTTGCTAGGGTCTGGCGCGAAGAGATTTGCCAAGGGGGCGGCAAGTCGCGCAAGGATAGCTGATGGACGAACGCCTGATCGCAAAGCGGATCGAATTGCTGCGGATTGAGCATCGTGACCTCGACGCAGCGATTGACGCCTTGCTGGAACACGGATCTGCCGATCAATTGCAGGTTGCCCGGCTAAAAAAGCGAAAACTGCGGCTGCGTGACGAGATTGCCTTTCTGGCTGACCAGCTTGTGCCCGATATCATCGCTTGAACGGTCGGTGACTGGCGTGATGGGCCGTAATGGGACGAATGGCGGCCAAGTTGATCATTTCCGGGATTTTATGGCCGCCCAATTTCTGGCACCCATTCGTTCGTTAGGGGAAAAGTAATAGCAACGCAGGTCCATCGTCGGCTGATTGACTCGCTTTATGGCGAATCGATGCTGCTTGCCGATGAGGCGCGCAGTTACTTTGACGATGGCGGGCGGGCTGAGCGCGAGGCGCTGGATCCAATGGCGCGCGTATCATTTTCGTGCGAATCGCTGAAGGTGACGACGCGGTTGATGCATGTCATCGCCTGGTTGCTGACTCAAAAAGCGATTGATGCGGGTGAATTGACCCGGCGTGATGCGCTTGATCCATCGCGTCGACTGGGCGCGCCCCCGGTTACCGATGCGGTTTCGCTGGCGGCGATGCCTGAACAGGCCCGGCAGTTGATCGAAGAAAGCATCGAACTGTTTCGACGCACTGCGCGGCTTGATGATCTTCAGGCAGAGGATTCGCCGAACATCAGCCCGGCGCTGTCCATGCTTCAACGGCTCGAAAGCGCGTTTTAGACGGTTGCCGCTACGCTGACCGCGGTCAAGTGGGCATAGGCTGCACGATATTCGCGCTCCAGCCGGTCTACCCGTGCCGCAACACTTTCCACCGCGGTGACAACGCCGATACCCTGGCCCGAGCCCCAGATGTCGCGCCAGGCCTTCGCCTTTGATCCATTGTCTCCGCCAAAATTCATCGTTTTCAGATCGCCTTCGGGCAGATTGTCAGGATCAAGCCCCGCCGCCTCAATCGATCCGCGCAGATAGTTGCCGTGCACGCCGGTAAACAGGTTGGAATAGACGATGTCGGATGCTTTGCTGTCGACGATCGACTGCTTGTACGCGGCATCAGCGTTGGCCTCGTCAGTCGCGATGAACGCAGAGCCGATATAGGCCAGATCAGCGCCCATCGCCTGTGCCGCCAGCACGGCATTGCCATTGGCAATCGAGCCGGACAGCGCCAATGGCCCATCAAACCACTGCCGAATCTCTTGAATCAGCGCAAAGGGCGAGAGCCGACCGGCATGGCCACCAGCACCCGCTGCCACCGCGATCAAGCCATCAGCGCCTTTTTCAATCGCCTTGCGGGCAAAGCGATCGTCGATAATGTCGTGCAGCGTGATGCCGCCCCAGCCATGGACCGCTGCGTTCAAATCCTCACGCGCGCCAAGCGAGGTTATGGTGATGGGCACCTGCCACTTGGCGCAGGTCGCCAGATCAGCCTCAAGCCGATCATTTGACCGGTGGACGATCTGGTTAACCGCATAGGGCGCGGCCGGGCGATCAGGATTGTCGCGATTCCATGCCGAAAGCTCTTCGGTAATCCGGTGGAGCCATTCATCGAGCAGCCCTTGCGGCCGGGCGTTAAGCGCCGGGAAAGAGCCGACAATACCTGCCTTGCACTGGGCAATGACCAGATCAGGACCGGAGATGATGAAGAGCGGGGACCCGATAACGGGCAGCCGCAGGCGATCAAAAAGGGCAGGAAGGCTCATACGCATTTCATAGCGCAACTGATTTTCATGTCCAGCGTGCGGCAATTGCATCGCGGATTGAAAAGTTTAGGGTCCGCCGAACCATGTCCCCGGAGTGTATGTTATGAAGTTCTCTGCCGCCGCAACGTTATCGCTAGGCCTGATGATGGGCGTTTCGACGCCAGCGCTCGCGAGCGGCCAGCTACCCAAAACGGTCGCCCCGGTGCTGTATACGATCACTATTGAGCCAAATGCGTCGGCGAAGACCTTTATCGGCACCGAAAATGTGACGTTGGTGGTAAAGGAACCCACCAGCACAATCCGGCTGAATGCGGCTGACCTGGCAATCAGCGAAGTGACGTTTGATGGCAAGAAGGTGCCATTCACGCTGTTGACAGAAACCCAGGAACTGTCGGTCGCGCTTCCAACCGCTGCAAAGCCAGGCAAGCATAAAATGACATTTGCCTGGACCGGTAAAATCAGTGACGCCGCGTCTGGCCTGTTTGCTATTGACTATAAGAACCCCGACGGCAGCCCCGCGCGCATGCTCGCGACGCAGTTTGAAGCGCCCGATGCGCGCCGCTTTGCGCCAATGTGGGATGAGCCGTCGTTTAAAGCGCGGTTCCGGTTGACGGCGGTTGCGCCTGCCAACGAACTGGCATTCTCAAACATGCGCGCCAAGGTGTCGACGCGGAAGGATGGCAAGAAGATATTTCGGTTCGATCAAACCCCTGTCATGTCGAGCTATTTGCTGTTCCTGGGAATGGGCGATGTTGAACGCAAGACGGTGATGGCAGGCAAGACCGAGATTGGCGTTATCACGCGGCGCGGCGTGGTTGATCAGGGTGATTACGCACTGGCATCGGCAAAGCGGCTGCTGACCTATTACAATGATTATTTTGGTCAGCCTTATCCGCTGCCGAAGCTGGATATGATCGCCGGGCCAGGCTCCAGCCAGTTTTTCGGCGCGATGGAAAATTGGGGCGCGATCTTTTACTTTGAACCTACATTGTTGTTCGATCCTGCCCGCGCAACCCAAAGCGGGCGTGAGCGCATTTTTGTCGTCGTGGCGCATGAAGTGGCGCACCAATGGTTCGGCGATCTGGTGACGATGGACTGGTGGGACGACCTGTGGCTGAATGAAGGCTTTGCTTCATGGATGGAAAACAAGGCCAGCAATGATCTGAACCCCGACTGGTTCGCCAACGCGAGTGCCGTTGCAAAGGACCGTGAGGGCGCGATTGGCCTTGATGCTACAGCCGCCACCCACCCCATCATCCGCAAGGTCGCCACGGTTGAGGAGATTGGTGAGGCATTTGATTCGATCACTTATCAAAAGGGCCAAGCCGTCATTGGCATGATTGAATCGACGCTGGGCGCCGATGCGTTCCGCGCGGGCATCCGCTCCTATATGGCGAAGTATAAATACAAGAACACGCAAACCGATCAGCTTTGGGCCGAGCTCGAAAAGGCATCGGGCAAGCCTGTAGTCGACAGCGCCCATGATTTTACGCTGCAGGGCGGCGTGCCGCTGATCAGCCTGGTTGGCGCGACGTGTTCGGCGGGGCAGACTCAGGTGCTAATGTCGCAGGGCCGCTATGGCCTGGATGCGCCGTCAAAGGTTGCGCAAACATGGCGCGTGCCGTTGACCCTGGGCGTGGTTGGCGGGCCGGTTTCCAGCACAATTGTATCGGGTGCGGCCCCCACCGCAGTGAATGTGCAGGGTTGTGGCACGATCGTGCTGAACCGCGACAAGGGCAGCTATCTGCGCGCGCGTTATGATGATGCTGGCCACGCCGCGATCGTCAAGGATTTTACCAAGCTGGAGTTGACCGACCGATTGGGGACGCTGGGCGATGATTTTGCGCTGGCGCTCAGCGGCGATCAGGGGCTTGATCGGTATTTGCGCCTTGTCGGCGAGGTAAAGCCAGATGCCAATGCACTGGAGCTCGCAACCGTCTCCGACCAGCTCGGCACCATCATCGGCATCGTGGAAGGGACGCCGCTTGAGGCGGGGGCACGCGCAAAAACCGTTGCTTTCCTTGCTCCCGTCATGACGCGCGTCGGCTTTGAAGCGCAAACCGGCGAATCGCCGCTGATTACCAACCTGCGTGAAAATGTTGTGCGGCGGCTTGGCGTGAACGGCGACGCCGCGGTGGCGGCTGCGGCGCGGCAATATGTTGGGGCACTCGCCAGCTCGGATACTGCGATTCCGCCGGCCATTCGTGGCCCAATCCTGGCGACATATGCCGTCAACGCGACACAGGCCGAATGGGATGTGATGCTGAAGTTGACGCGTGCGGCGACAAACCCGGTGGTGCGTAATGGGTATATCCAGCTGCTCGGCTCGGCGCGGGATATTACACTCGCCAACCGCGCGCTTGAGTTGTTGAAGAGCAGTGAGCTAACCGCCCCGCAAAAATCAAGCTTGCTGCGCGCCATTTCAGGCCGCCATGCTGACTTGGCGTTTGATTTCGCGGTGGCGAACCCTGATCTGATCAACGGCTTCCTTGAGGCCAGCACCCGTTCCGGCTTTATCCCCAGCCTTGGCGCGGGCTCCACCGATCCCGCAATGCCGACAAAAATCATGGCCTATGCCGAAAAAAACCTGCCCGAGGCATCACGCGGCGGCGCAAAGCGCACGGTGGCGTTGATGGCCGTCCGCCGGCAGCTCATGAATCGCACCCGTCCGGCGATTGAAGCATGGGTGAAATAGGCGCGGGCGGTCCACCTGAATCCGGAGTGGCGTAGACGGGTGCCGCCGGCAAATGGGCTTTCCGCAAGCGGTGTTGGTATGTCAGCGATGCGTGGGGACCATGTGGGATATTGGCTGTCGCGCCTTCAGGCCGATGCTTCTGCCACTGGTCCATTCCGCACGACCATAGATTGGCATCATATCTTGCGCTTTGACGACAATGTGTTGGCCAGGCATCAGGCCGGGGGTCGTATCGAGCAACATCCCTGCCGACGATAGGTTGCGAATCGTTGCCGCTATCGGCGGGGCGCCGGCGACAATCCGCACGCTTGCGTCATACCGGATGTGCATGCCGGGGGAATGTTGGCCCGTGTCGGCGGCACCATCGCCATCGCCAAAATCATGGCCAAAAATGGCATCGGCATTGGGCAGATCGAGTGCAAATCGTCGATCCTGCGCCCATTTTACGGTGCCCAGATGATAATATTGTTCATCAATCGTAACGTGCAGGGCCTGCCCGACCGCCAGATCGACCTCTGTCTCGCCCATCAGGGCAATCAAACCGTCCGCCGATAAATCCCGGATCTGCGCGTCACAAAAAACATCGATGGGGTAGAGTGATGCGCCAATAAACACCGGGGTGCGGGGCGCGCGCGGCAGGACGACGCCGTCTTGCGGCACGATGTTGCTGGTTGCCGGGCTGGTCGCGGGCAGCAAAAATTCTGAAATCCGTTCCAACAGCATTTCATGTCACCCCATCAGAATGAGAGGACCTCAGGGTAGACTGAATTAGTTAAAGCGACGTGAGTTGGCCAAGTGACCGATTGGCGAGGGACCAATCTTGGCGTGATTACCAGCTTTCGTGGAGGCAGGAGGGGTTCTGGCGCGTGTCAATCGACGCGCGTCAGCCCCTTGGCATAGGCGCGGCTTTTTTCGACATAGTGATCGGCTGATGCCTGCAGCATTGCCGCTGCCGCATCGTCCAGCTGGCGCACCGCGCGCGCCGGGCTGCCGACGATCAGGCTGCCTGGCGGGAAGGTTTTGCCCTCCGTCACCAATGCGCCCGCGCCAACAATGCAGCCATCGCCAATCACGGCGCGGTTGAGCACAATTGCACCCATGCCGATCAGGACACCGTCGCCGATGGTGCAGCCGTGTAGAATGGCATGATGGCCAATGGTACAATTAGCCCCGATGGTTAGCGGCGCGCCGTAGTCGGAATGGAGCATCGCTGATTCCTGAATGTTACTGCGCGCGCCGATGATCATCGGGGTATTATCCCCCCTGATCACCGCGCCGAACCACACGCTGGAATCAGCACCCAGATGGACATCGCCGATCACATCGGCACTGGGCGCAACCCAAGCTCCTGCCGGATCGACCACCGGGCGCTTGCCCTCAATTTCGTACAGCGGCATCGTGATCTCCTATGGCGCGCGGTGCGGCATGGTGTGGCAATGTCAGGCGGCGGGTGCAAGCGGGGCACGCGTTGCACCTGCCAGGGAAGGGTGAGCCAATGCGCGTCGGATCGCTGAAGTTAAAGGCCCAGCTTTATTGCGGCGATGAAGCGGCAATGGGCCCCGGCAAGGCCGATTTGCTGGAGGCGATTGATCAATCCGGATCAATTTCGGCTGCTGGGCGAGCGCTGGGGATGAGCTATCGCCGGGCATGGTTGCTGGTGGACAGCATGAATCGCTGTTTTCGTGACAGGCTGGTTGAAACAACCGCAGGCGGCGGGCAGGGGCGTGGCGCGCGGGTGACGGGGGCAGGTCGTGACGTGCTGAGCCGGTACCGTGCGCTTGAGGCCCGGCTGGCCGGCGCCGCAGCGGACGATCTTGCGGGCCTGGAGGCGATGCTGCGCGCGGTGCCCATGGCTTGAACGAACATCGCTTGCAGACCAGCATTCTCGCCGCCACACTGCCCCAATAGGCATTTGGGGGAGATCAGCGATGGCCAGATATTCATCATTTTTAGCGGCGTTATCGCTGGCTGCACCAATCGCCCTGATGGCCGCGCCATCGCTTGCGGCTGGGCCAAAGCAGGGCCCCGCGCTGGAAGCCGCATTTGATGCGCAGATCAGCGCGAAGGATCAGCTTGAATGGCTGAAGCGGATGTCCGCCGAGCCAAACCATGTCGGTGCGCCCCATAATAAGGCCAATGCAGAAGCAACGCTGGCACTGTTCAAGGCCTGGGGCTGGGATGCCAGGATTGAGCGCTTCGATGTGCTGTATCCCACGCCGTTGTCCACGGTGCTTGAGATGATTACCCCCGAAAAGGTGAACCTGGGCGGGCAGGAGCCGACCATCCCGCAAGACAGCAGCTCTGCAGTGATCGCCAATGCCCTGCCACCCTATGTCGCGTTTCAGGGGGACGGCGATGTTACCGCCGATCTGGTTTATGTGAATTTTGGTCTGCCTGCGGATTATGAGGCGTTGGCCCGACGCGGCATCAGCGTGAAAGGTAAGATCGTCATTGCGCGCTACGGCGGGGGCTGGCGCGGCCTGAAGCCGAAGCTGGCTCAGGAACAGGGCGCGATTGGCTGCCTGATCTATTCTGATCCGGCGCAGGATGGTTTTGCCGTTGGTGATCCCTATCCCAAGGGCGGCACGCGCCCGCCAACCGGGGTGCAACGCGGATCGGTGGTTGATCTGGTCGTCGCCCCCGGCGATCCGCTGACCCCCGGCATCGGCGCGACCGAGGGTGCTCCGCGTCTGACGCGGGAGGCGGCGACGACAATCATGAAAATCCCGACGCTACCGATTTCATATGGGGATGCGACCAAATTGCTCAGCCAGATTGGCGGGCGTCGTGCGCCTGCCAACTTCAGGGGCGCTTTGCCGTTTACCTATCATCTTGGCGGCAACGGCGCTGTGAAAGTCCATTTGGTCGTCAAATCGGAATGGACGCAAAAGCCGATTTACAATGTCATCGCGACGCTGAAAGGCGCGAAACACCCCGATCAGTGGATCGTGCGCGGCAATCACCACGATGGCTGGGTGTTTGGCGCGCAGGACCCGCTGTCGGGCAATGTCGCCATGTTATCGGAAGCCAAGGCAATGGGTGCGCTGCTGAAGACCGGGTGGCGGCCCGATCGCACGATCATCTATGCAAGCTGGGATGCCGAGGAGCCGGGGCTGATCGGTTCGACTGAATGGGCGGAAGCCCATGCCGACGAGCTCAAGGTCAAGGCGCTGATTTACATCAATACCGATGGCAATGGGCGCGGGTTTTTGTCGGCGCAGGGCAGCCATGATTATCAGCATATGGTGAGTGAGGCTGCGCGTACCGTGATTGATCCGCAGACCGGGCGTAATGTGCTGGAGCGGTTGCAAAAGGGCATTCAGGCGGATGCCTTTGCCGGGGGATCATTTCCGGCTGAATTACTGGCAGGGGCAGAGGCGGGCGGCGACCTGCGGATGGGGCCGCTTGGATCAGGATCAGATTATTCGGGCTTTCTGCAACATCTGGGGCTGCCCGCGCTGAACATCGGTTTTGGCGGGGAGGATCAGAGCGACGGCGTCTATCACTCCATTTATGATAGCTATCACCACTATACGACCTTTGACGATCCGGGCCTGGTATATGGGACGGTGCTGTCGAAAACCGTCGGGCGGCTGGTGCTGCGTATGGCGGATGCGGACACACCACCGCAGCGTTTCAGTGATTTTGCCGTAACGGTGGCGGGATATCTGGGCGAGGTGAAAAAGCTGGCCGCAGACCGGCGGGCGGGCGATGAAAAGCGGCAAAAGCTGACCGAGGCTGGCGCGTTTGCGCTGGCGAGCGATCCGCTCGATCCGGTTGCTGCTCCCCCAGCGGTGGAACCAACGCCGCATATTGAACTCGCCGTGCTCGAGGATGCGGTTGACCGGCTGGGGATCAGCGCGGCTGCGTATGACAAGGCCTATGCCGCCAACGGCGCGAGCCTTGCCCCTGCAGCACGCGAAAAATTGAACGCGCTGCTGGCCACGGTTGATCAGTTGCTGATTGATAGCCGCGGGCTGCCGGGCCGTCCCTGGTTCCAGAATTTGATCTACGCGCCGGGCAGGTTCACCGGCTACGGCGCCAAAACACTGCCCGGCGTGCGTGAAGCGATTGAGGAACGGCGCTTTGCCGATGCGGCGGAATATGCCCGGCGCACGGCCAGCGTGATCAACGCCTATGCCGCGCGGCTCGATCAGGCTCGGGCCGTGCTGCAATAGCGGCGCAGCACCGGCCCGTTACTTTGGTTGCATCGGCATCGGCGGCATCGGCGGCATGCCCGCTCTACCGCCAGCGCCATGGCGGGCTTGGAGCGCGCCCTGGCAGCTGGGCGACAATTTTGCGCGATTTTCGCGGATGCACGGGCCAAGCTTGCCATCGCCCGGCGTCATCCCCGCGCAAAGCTTCTGAAAATCGGCCTGGCACGCCTGCATCATCGCCCCGCGATTGGCGGAAAAACCCGGTCGTGCGAGCGGGGTGGTGGCAGCAGACGGCGCCGCCGGTGCCGTTGTGGCGGCAGGGCTGATCGGCGTCGTAACGTTCTGGGCCAAGGCGACACCGCCGAGCATGGCAGTGGCGGCGATCGATATCATCATACGCATCGGATTCTCCCTTATAATCGCAGGCTATTGGTCGCAGGCACAGATCAGGCCGCTGACCCTATAACCCGGCCACACGCAAAACCCTTCGCGCCATGCGTAGGGGCTTTTGTTTGCGCAAGGCATCACGCTAAGGATGGGGAGCGCGGATGCGCCTTTGGGGGAATTGGCATGCCGGGTGGCTTGGTCGCGTTGCTTGACGATATTGCGGCAATCGCAAAAATGGCGGCTGCCTCTGTCGATGATGTCGCCGCCGCTGCTGGCAAAGCAGGGGTAAAGGCCGCTGGCGTGGTGATTGACGATACCGCCGTTACGCCCAGCTATGTCGTGGGCCTGACGCCTGACCGTGAGTTGCCAATCATCGCCAAGATCGCCTGGGGATCAGTGAAGAACAAGCTGATCATCCTGCTCCCCGCTGCGCTCGCGCTCAGTTATTTCGCGCCATGGGCAATCACCCCGATCCTGATGATTGGCGGGGCCTATCTTTGTTATGAGGGCGGCGAAAAAATCATCGCTGCGTTGACCGGCGTGAACCACGGGGAAGAGGTGACCGGAATCACCGATCCGCGGGAGCTTGAGGATCGCCAGGTCAGCGGTGCCATCCGCACCGATCTGATCCTGTCGGGTGAGATTATGGCTATTTCACTGGCTGGATTGCCGCCAATGGGGATGGCCAATCAAGCGGCTGTGCTCGCGCTGATCGGGGTGGGCATTACGGTGGCGGTTTATGGCGTCGTCGCGTTTATCGTGAAAATGGATGATATCGGGCTGAACCTGTCCCGCCGGAAGCCCCGTTCAGTGCGGGCATTTGGGCGCGGTCTGGTGCTGGCGATGCCAATCTTGTTGAGCACGCTGGCGACGATCGGCACGGCGGCGATGCTGTGGGTTGGCGGCGGGATCATCGTTCACGGGCTGGAAGAGTTCCACGTCGATACCATTCCGCACCTTATCCACGACACTGCCCACCACGCCGCAGCGGCCGTACCGGTGATTGGACCGCTAATCGAATGGCTGATCGGTGCGGTGGGATCGGCGATAATCGGGTTGGTGATTGGCGGGGCGATTGTGGGGGCGCTGCACCTGATCCCCCACAAGAAAGCCGCCGCCGCGCATTAATCACGCGCCGCTCGTTACGGCCCCCTGCGATGCTGATCCGACCAGTCGGGCATATTTGGCAAAGGCACCGGTGACGATCCGCACTGGCGGGGGCGCTGCCGTGCGCGAATCCAGATCGGCGTCGGTGGAAATCGTGCGCCCCTCGACATCAATCACGATCCGGTCACCTGTGCGCAGTCGCCCGATTGGCCCACCGCGCGCCATTTCTGGCGAGATATGTCCGACCATGAAGCCATAGGTTGCGCCAGAAAACCGCCCATCAGTGACGAGCGCCACGCTGTCGCCAAGTCCGCGCCCTTGAATCGCCGCCGTCACGCCCAGCATTTCGCGCATGCCGGGTCCGCCGACCGGGCCTTCACCACGGATGACGACAACATCGCCCGGTTCAATCTCGCCCGCGGCAACAGCGGCAAAAGCGGCTTCCTCGCCGTCATAGACCTTGGCTGGCCCGTCATGGCTCAACCGTTCATGGCCGGCGAGTTTCACCACACAGCCTTCGGGCGCGATATTGCCGTAAAGAATGCCATAGCCACCGCGTGGTTTTAGCGGTTTGTCGGCGGTCAGGATGACTTCCTGCCCCGGCGTTTCGGGGGCGTCGCCGAAATGGTCGAAAAGGCTTTTGCCCGTCACCGTCGGCGTATCGGTGATCAGCCCGGCTTCCATCAGCCGCCGCCCAAGCAGGGCAGTGCCGCCTGCCGCTGACATATCAGGGGCCATAAAGCGTCCGCCGGGCTTCAGATCTGCGATCACTGGGGTGGTGCGGGATATTTCGTCGAACAAATCGATGGCGAAATCGCTTTCCGGGATTCCCGCCTCGCGCGCAATCGCCAGCAAATGCAGCACCAGATTGGTTGAGCCAGCGGTAGCCGTACCCGCAACGATGGCGTTTTTCAGGCTGGCCGGAGTGATCAGGCTCCGCGCGTTGCGGCACGCAGCGACGGCATCCATCAGCACACGCCCAGCCTCGCGCGCGGCGCCTGCCTTATCCGGGTGGACGGCGGGTACATCGTTCAAGCCAATCGGTGAAAAGCCAAGAAAGCTCATCGCCAGCGCCAGTGTGTTGGCAGTGAACTGCCCGCCGCAAGCGCCCGCACCGGGGCAGGCGGCTTTCTCAACGGACAGCAGTTCGGCGTCGTTGACTGTGCCCGCACCGTGCCCGCCAACCGCTTCAAAAACATCCTGAATCGTCAAGGCCTTGCTGCCCAGCTTGCCGGGCATGATCGAGCCACCGTACAAAATGACCGATGGCAGATCGAGCCGCGCGGCGGCCATGGCGGCACCCGGAATCGTTTTATCGCATCCGACGAGGAACAGCACGGCATCCAGCATATGCCCGCTGACCGCGAGTTCGGCTGAATCGGCGATGCATTCCCGGCTCATCAGCGATGCGCGCATGCCCGGCGTGCCCATGGCAATACCGTCAGTCACCACAATGGTGTTGAAATCTACCGGTGTGCCGCCAGCAGCGATGATTCCCGCGCGGGCATGGTCCGCCAGTTCGCGCAGGTGCATGTTGCACGGCGTTACCGTTGACCAGGTGTTGACGATCGCCACCATCGGTTTTGCCATGGCCGCGTCGTCGATCCCTGCCGCGCGCAGCATCGCACGGGCAGGTGCGCGCGCTGCGCCCTCCAGCAGTTGGCGGGAGGGGCGGGCAGGCGGGGTGGGCACGGAATCAGACATTGTATCGCTTTCAAGGGTGGGGCAGGGGAACCGCATTGCGTGGCTTGAGACGAAATTTTCCATCGCACCAACCAGCATCTTGCGCAATATTCAGCACGTTCGATCGAAAGGAATACCATCAAAATGGACGCACGCCCTGCCAGCCCAAGCGGACCGATCAGGATCGCGGTGCTGCCCGGCGACGGCATTGGCCCCGAAGTGACGCAGCAAGCCATTGAATGTCTTGTTATTTTGTCTGATGCGTTTGGCCTTGGGTTACGCTTTACCGATTATGATTTTGGCGGGGTGGCGATTGATGCGCATGGCGATCCGCTGCCCGCTGAAACGTTGGAGGCGGCGCGGGCCGCTGATGCGATTTTGATGGGCGCGATTGGCGGGCCGAAATGGGCTGGCCTTGCCCAGACGCCGGAAACGGGGCTGCTTCGGCTGCGTAAGGAGCTGGGATTATTCGCCAATTTGCGGCCCGCGCGAATGATTCCCGGCATGGAGGATCTGTCGCCGCTCAAGGCCGATCTGGTCACAGGAATCGACATTTTGGTGGTGCGAGAGCTGACAGGTGGGCTGTATTTTGGCGCACATGTGCTGGAAAATGACCATGCAAGCGACGTTTGCGCCTATTCTCGCGCGGAAATTGAACGAATTGCCCATGTTGCGTTCGGTTTGGCGCGGAATCGTTCGGGTCGGGTGACGTCGGTGGACAAGGCCAATGTGCTGGCATCGTCAAAGCTGTGGCGGCGCGTTGTGATGGAGGTGGCGGCGGGATACCCCGATGTCGTGCTCGACCATCTTTATGTCGATGCCGCCGCGATGGAGCTGATCAAAAACCCCCGGCGGTTTGACGTGATCCTGACCGAAAACCTGTTCGGCGATATCCTGTCCGACGAATTGTCGGTCATCCCGGGCTCGATTGGCTTGCTCGGTTCGGCCAGCACCGGCAGCGGCGGCGGTGGCCTGTTTGAACCGATCCACGGATCAGCCCCCGACATTGCCGGGCAAGACCGCGCCAACCCGGCCGGCATGATGGAAAGTGCGGCGATGATGCTGGATATGCTGGGCGAGGGGCGGGCAGCGGAAATTCTGCGCGCGGCGGTGCGCGCGACCCTGCTCGACGGAATCCGGACCGCCGATTTGGGCGGCACGGCCCGGTGCAGCGAATTTGGTGATGCGGTGCGCGCCGCCCTGAAAATCGCGGTGCAGGTGGCGGCATGACTAGTAATCCCCGTACCCTTTACGAGAAAATCTGGGATGCGCATGTTGTGGAACGGCGCGGCGATGGCACCTGCCTGATCTATATTGATCGGCATCTGGTGCATGAGGTAACCTCTCCCCAGGCGTTTGAAGGGCTGCGGATGGCGGGCAGGCGGGTTCGCCGACCTGATCTGACGCTGGCGGTGCCGGACCATAATGTGCCCACCACCGCGCGCATGGATGCAGGCGGCAAGCGCATTCCGATTGCTGACCCCGCCAGTGCCGCGCAGCTTGCCGCGCTGGAGACCAATGTCGCCGATTTCGGCATCCCCTATTTCACCGCCACGGCAGCGGAACAGGGGATTGTTCATGTTGTCGGCCCTGAACAGGGGTTCACCCTGCCGGGCACGACGCTGGTGTGCGGCGACAGCCATACCGCCGCTCATGGCGCGCTGGGCGCGCTCGCATTCGGCATCGGCACCAGCGAGGTTGAACATGTGCTCGCGACGCAGACATTGCAGCTAACGCCATCAAAAACCATGGAAGTACGCGTTGACGGTGCACTCGGCCCCGGCGTTACCGCCAAGGATCTGATCCTGACGATCATCGGCATCATCGGCGCGGCTGGTGGTGCTGGCTATGTGATCGAATATCGCGGCACCACGTTTGAAGCCATGAGCATCGAGGCGCGGTTGACAGTGTGCAACATGTCGATTGAGGCGGGTGCCCGGTCTGGCCTGATCGCGCCCGACGAAACAACTTTTGCCTATCTCGCCGGGCGCCCCATGGCCCCGACGGGCACGGATTGGGAGCAGATGGTGGCGTATTGGCGCACGCTGCGCACTGATCCGGGTGCGCGGTTTGACAAAAGCATCACGATTGATGCGGCCATCATTTCGCCCAGCATCACCTGGGGCACCAGCCCTGACGATGTGGTCGCGGTGGGTGGCGTGGTGCCAGACCCGGAAAGCTTTGCCGATCCCGCCAAACGTGCCGCCGCCATCAAGGCACTCGATTATATGGGCTTAACCGCTGGCACGGCGATGACGGACATTGCGGTCGAACATATCTTCATCGGCAGTTGCACCAACAGCCGGATTGAAGACCTGCGCGCCGCCGCCGCTGTGCTGCGCGGTCGCCATGTGCATCCGCGTATTCGCCAGGCGTTGGTGGTGCCCGGATCGGGGCTGGTAAAGCGCCAGGCCGAGGCCGAAGGGCTCGACCGCATCTTCATCGAGGCTGGTTTTGACTGGCGCGAGCCGGGTTGCTCGATGTGCCTTGGCATGAACCCGGACAAGGTGCCGCCGGGCGAACGCTGCGCTTCCACCTCCAATCGCAATTTCATGGGGCGGCAGGGGCCGGGCGCGCGCACGCATCTGGTGTCGCCCGCCATGGCGGCAGCGGCGGCGATCAACGGCCACCTTAGCGATGTGCGGGAGATGATGGCATGACGCCGGTGGAGCGCGTGGAGGGCAGGGCAATTCCGCTTGGCCTCGCCAATATCGATACCGATGTGATTATTGCAGCCGAGCATCTGAAAACGATCACGCGCGCCGGGCTGGGCGATCACGCGCTTGCGTCGCTGCGCAAAGTGCCTGGCAATGTGATCGACGATCCGGCGCATCAGAGCGCGACGATATTGATCGCGGGCGCCAATTTCGGGTGCGGATCAAGCCGCGAGCACGCCGTATGGGCATTGATGGATCGCGGGATTACCGCGGTTATCGCGCCGTCCTTTTCCGACATTTTTGCCGGGAACGCCTTCAAGAACGGCATGGTAACAGTGGTATTGCCGCAAGAAGCGATCGACCGGTTGATGGTGGTTGCCGCGACCGATCCGGTCACCGTCGATCTGGCGACGATGACGGTCACGACGCCCTTCCAGGATCGTTTCGCGTTTGCGCTGGACGCGTTCCGCCGCGATTGCCTGCTCCACGGCACCGACGAAATCGCGCTGACGCTGGCGAGCGACGCGGCAATTGCCGCCTATGAAGCGACGGCGGTGATGGCGCGGACGGGATGAGCTGATTTCGGTTAAGGTGAACTACCTCCGTTCGCCCTGAGCCTTTCGACTTCGTTCAGAGCGAACGCAGGCAAGTTAGGTGAAGTGAAATCGACTTTCGTTGGGGCACCGCGTTAGGTCATAGACTCACAAATACGCCTGTCGGCAAGCGCCCCGTCACGGGGCATAAAGCTTAATTGGTGGCGGAAGCATGGTCCATAACGGCTGCATCGGCCATATCAGCCGCCCGGCGACGACGCATCGCCACCTCCACAGCGCGATCGACCTGTGGCCGCGTGCCCGCCAAGGCATCGCGACGGCACTGACTGATCTGCGCCTTTTCTTTCAACATGCGGGTTTCCCACTCGTTGCCGCAAACGGCAGATAATGCGCGCTTGATCCGCGCCTCAAGCATGTTGCGGCCCTGGTCGGAGGAGAGGTCCAGCCCTGCGAAACTTACGACCATTTTCCTGGGCGTATCGTCATAGAAGGCGTTTCTATTGGCATAGGCCGCAAAGCCTGCGGCAAAAATAACTGTCAAAAGCCCGATGAGAGCCAGCAAATTCCGCGTCATAACTATCGCCCTTTGGTTTTACGGCCTGCACATCGTTACCCGGCTCGTGGTCGATCCGGACGACTGCACGGCGCGTCCCTGCACTGGCGGAGTGACTCCCCTGCGACCGCTCGACGTCTGTTCGACGTCGCAGCAATGACTTATTGGTGAACGTGGCACGCGCTGGTTCTGGATTTGCAGCTAAGTTGACGGCTGCCGAGATGATCGGGTTTGATGCCGCCGGCAGAACGGCGTTTTCGAACCGCTGGGTGGTTCAATATTCAGCGCGTCGCGGCGTTACCCGCAATGCCCCTTGCCTCATCCTGTGCGCGGCTGATGCTGCTTATGGCTGTTGTTCCAGCAGGCGGCGGGGGGCGACGAGCGTCCAGCTGTTTGCGATGCGGTGGGCCACGCGCTCCCAATCAACCTCCAGGCCGTCCAGGCGCATGGCGATCCAGCCGGATGGGCCAAGATAGGGCGGCGCATAATAGAAATCCGGATCGCTTTCGATCAGCATTGCCTGTTCATCAAGGCCGGATGTTTTGACGACGGCAATCGTCTCTCCGTCACGGTGATGGTTGTGCCAGAAATAGGCGAAAAACTTGCCCTTCACGATGAAAAACCCCGGTGATCCGTGCGACAGTCGCTCGTCCGCGTCTGGCAGCGCCAGGCAGATCGCGCGCACCCGCGCCAGCTCTATGGAGGGATCAGGGCTCATCGTGCGGCAAAGGATGACAGAATTTGCGGGTAAAGACGGTGCTCGGCGATCAGCACGCGCGCAGCCAACGTGTCGGCGGTGTCGCCGGGCACAATCGGCACCTCGGCCTGGCCCAGCACCGCGCCGCCATCAAGCTCCTCTGTCACGATATGGACCGAACACCCCGTAAAGGCATCGCCCGCCGCAATCGCGCGGGCGTGCGTGTCGAGGCCCTTGTACTTGGGCAGCAGCGAGGGGTGAATGTTGATGATCTGCTGTGGCCAGCGTGCGACGAATTCATCCGACAGCAGCCGCATATAGCCGGCCAGCGCGATGATATCGACGCTGGCATCGCGCAATGCTGCATCCAGTGCGGCTTCATAAACGGGCTTCCCGATGCCCTTGGGGGAGAGTGACCAACAGGCAATGCCCTGTTCGCCCGCCCAGGCGAGACCGGGGGCATCGGGCTTGTCAGACGCCACGATCACCACCGCATAAGGGCAATCATCGGCGTGCGATGCACCCACCAGCGCCATCATGTTCGATCCGCGCCCGGAGAGGAGGATCGCCACCCTGACTTTCGCAACGCTGACTTTCTCAGCCATGGTGCGTGGCGGACCAGTCTGCGCGCGAACCCCAGCAATCATCCGGGCCGCGCACCGTGCAGCCGCGTTCGCCGGCGATAATCTCACCGATCGTGAAGACGGTTTCGCCCGCCGCTGTCAGTGCGCTAGCAGCCGCTGCTGCCTGATCAGCGGCAACGATGGCGACCATGCCGATTCCGCAATTGAACGTGCGGGCCATTTCCTCGGGCTCGATATTCCCCTGCGCTTGCAGGAACGCCATCAGCCGGGGCTGTGGCCAGTGTGCCGCGTTGATAATGGCATGGGTGCCCTTTGGCAGGACGCGCGGCACATTTTCCAGCAAACCGCCGCCGGTGATATGCGCCAGTCCGTGAATGCGCTGCTCAGCCAGTAACGGCAGCAGGCTTTTCACATAAATGCGCGTCGGGGCCATCAGCGCGTCGATCAACAGGGTTTGCTGATCGAACAGCGCCGGGCGGTCTAGCCGCCAGCCACGATCAGCGGAAAGGCGGCGCACCAGCGAAAATCCGTTCGAATGGACGCCGGATGAGGCAATCCCCAGGATCGCATCGCCTGGCGCGATTTCAGCGCCGGTCAGCACCCGATCCCGCTCCACTGCGCCAACGCAAAACCCGGCCAGATCATAATCGCCATCGGCATACATGCCGGGCATTTCGGCAGTTTCGCCCCCGATCAGCGCGCAGCCTGCTTGTAAACACCCCTCGGCGATGGACGCGATAACGCGCTCGGCCACGGCGGGCACCAGCTTGGCGGTGGCATAATAATCAAGGAAGAATAGCGGCTCGGCCCCCTGGACGATCAGGTCATTCGCGCACATCGCCACCAGATCGATGCCAACCCCGTCATGCGCATCATGCTCGATTGCCAGTTTCAGCTTGGTGCCAACGCCGTCGTTCGCGGCGACGAGCAGCGGATCGACAAAGCCGGCCGCCTTCAGATCGAAAAACCCGCCAAAGCCGCCCAGATCAGCGTCCGCGCCCTTGCGCCGCGTCGCCTTTGCCATGGGGCCGATTGCGCGGACCAGTGCGTTGCCAGCCGCGATCGAAACACCTGCCTGCGCGTAGGTATAGCCGCCTGCCGCACCCGATTTACCGTCTTGTGTATCATCCATTGCAGCGGCCTAGCCATAACGCGCTTGGATTTCCACGCCTGCTTCGCCAAAAGGGCGCGGATATGCCCATCAACCGATCCCGTTTGCCCGCGACCTCACTCGCCATTGCCGCTGTGGTGGCGATGGTGCTGGCGAGTGGCAACGGCGTGGCGCAGGATAATGCCACCGCCGCCCCTGAAGCTGCCAGCCTGGCACCCAGCGCCGCACGCCCCACCATCCGCAAGGCGCCTGCCCGCGTGGCACCGAGCAGTTCGGGCAGCTTTGAAGTGGGCGGTGTGGAGGTCGATACATCGGGCAAAACCGCAAATGCCGCGCGGCTCGCCGGGTGGCGGCTGGCGCAGCGCAAGGGCTGGCAAATGCTGTCGCGGCGCATGGGCGGCGGCGGTGGTACGCTGTCCGATTCGGCGCTTGATGCGATTGTTTCGGGGATTGTTGTTGAAAATGAGCAGCTTGGCCCGAATCGCTATATCGCGCGGCTGGGCGTTATGTTTGATCGTAGCCGGGCAGCATCGATATTGGGCGTCGCGGGCAGCCTGACGCGGTCGCCGCCAATGCTGGTGTTGCCGCTTGAATGGTCCGGCGGCGCGCCGCGCGTCTTTGAACAACGTACCGATTGGCAAGAGGCTTGGGCGCGGTTTCGCACGGGCAACAGCACCATCGATTATGTTCGCCCATCGGGCACCGGCCCCGATTCGCTTTTGCTGAACGCGGGGCAGATTAATCGCCCGAGTCGCGGCTGGTGGCGGATGATATTGGCGCAATATGGCGCGTCGGATGTGCTGATCCCGATCGTGCATTTGTTCCGGCAATATCCCGGCGGGCCGATTGTCGGCCAGTTTCAAGCCCGATTTGGCCCTGATAACCGCCTGCTGACCAGCTTTTCGCTGCGAGTCGGCAGCGGCGATGCGCTGTCCGCGCTGTTGGATGCCGGGATCAAGCGGATTGACCAGGCCTATCAACGTGCGCTGGCAGCAGGCGCGCTGCGGGTTGACCCCGGCCTGCAATATACGCTGCCCGGCACCGAAGAAGATGCCGAGGTGATCGACGATCAGTCGCTTGCAGGCGACGGGGTGATGATTGCCGACGGGGCCAGCTTGGCGGTGCAGTTTGACACGCCGGGCACCGCTGCGGTCGAATCGGCTGAACGCGCGCTGCGGAGCATCCCGGGGGTACGATCAGCCGTCACCACCAGCCTGGCGCTGGGCGGCATTTCGGTGATGCGCGTCAGCTTTGACGGTAACATTTCTGCGCTGAAGGCTGCGCTGGAGGCGCAGGGCTGGCAAGTGACGGTGGGAACAGGGGCAATTCGCATCCAGCGCGGGCGCGCTCCGTTGCCGGCGCCCAATGTGCAGGCCGAAAACGCGACGGCGGGATGAAGCAGCTTTTTCTGCCGCTGCCCTATCCGGACGCCACCGGTGAGGACGCGTTCATCATCAGCGAATCGAACAGCCGGGCCGCCCAATCCCTGAAGCGGTGGGGTGCATGGCCCGTAATGGCGGCGATGCTGGTGGGGCCGCGCAAATCGGGCCGCAGCCTGCTCGCGCGGATTTTTGCTGCCCAAAGCGGCGGCACCATCATCGACGATGCCGAACGCGCCAATGAAACGACCATTTTCCACGCCTGGAACGCGGCGCAGGCAAGCCGCCGTCCGCTGTTGATCATCGCCGATTCGCCGCCGCCCGCTTGGGACGTGGCATTGCCCGATTTGCGATCACGATTGGTCGCAACGCCGGTTTTGGCCATCAACCCGCCCGATGATGCGTTGATGGAGGCATTGTTCATCCATGAATTTGCCCGCCGCAGCATGGATGCGCGGCCCGAACTGATCCAATGGCTGATCGCGCGCGTTGAACGCAGCTATGTGGCATTGGTGCGGGCGGTGGATTCGCTCGATCAGGAGGTTGGGCAGACCCGCAAACGCTTGTCGATTCCGCTCGCACGGGGCACATTGGCACCGCTGGGCCTGATCGTCGATCGCGCCCTAGGTGCAGAAAATCTTGTTACAGGGAATGATGCTGCATGAACCGCCCGGCCCATATCGCGGAAGTCGATGATGATGACCTGTTCGTCGGCACCAGTGCCGGTGATCGCTATTTCAACCGGGAACTATCGTGGTTGGCGTTCAACCGGCGTGTGCTGGAGGAGGCGTGCAACCCCGCGCACCCGTTGCTTGAACGGCTGCGGTTCCTGTCAATTTCGGGATCAAACCTCGACGAATTTTTCATGGTGCGTGTGGCGGGGCTGAAGGGGCAGCAGCTTCAGGATGTCGACCGGTTATCTGCTGACGGCCTGAATTCCAGCCAACAATTAACCGCAATTGTCGCAGGCGCCGATGCCCTTGTCGAAAGCCAGCGCAATGTGTGGCGTGAATTGCGCCGCTTGCTTGGCGAAACCGGGATTGCCGTGCTCGGATCGCGGATGATTGATGAGGCGCTGTCGCCGGACGAGCTCAATTGGCTGGAAACCCAGTTCCGCGAACAGATTTTCCCCATCCTGACGCCGCAAGCGCTTGATCCGGCGCATCCATTTCCGTTCATGCCCAATAAGGGGCTGGCGGTGATGTTCGATCTGGTGCGGCTGTCGGATGATCAGCCGATTCAGGAACTGGTGATGCTGCCTGCGCCGATGCCGCGTTTTGTGCGCGTGCCGGGGGAGGCGGCGCGGTACATTGCGGTTGAATCGCTGGTGAAGCGGTTTTCGTCGGTGATTTTCCCCGGCTACCGCGTCATCGGCGCCGCCGAATTCCGCGTGCTGCGAGACAGCGATATCGAAATTGAGGAAGAGGCGGAGGATCTGGTTCGGTACTTCGCCAATGCCATCAAGCGGCGGCGGCGCGGCCGCGTGATTCGGTTGGAACTCGAATCGGGCATGCCGGACGGATTGAGCACCGCGCTGCGCGATGAACTGGGCGGGGCAGACGCGTTCGTTACCGATGGGGCGGCGTTTCTGGGCGTTGGCGACCTTGAAGCGATTGTCGATGAAGACCGGCCTGATCTGAAATTTCCGCCCTATTCCCCGCGCTTTCCCGAACGGATTCGCGAATATAGCGGCGATTGTTTTGCGGCCATCAGGGCCAAGGATATCGTCGTCCACCACCCCTATGAAAGCTTTGATGTGGTGCTGGCATTCCTGCGCCAGGCGGCGAGTGACCCCGATGTGGTGGCAATCAAGCAGACGCTGTACCGCGCTGGCAAGCAGCCCGCCGTCATCAACGCACTGATTGCGGCAGCAGAAGCTGGCAAGTCGGTCACCGCGGTTGTTGAGCTGAAAGCGCGCTTTGACGAGGAGCAGAATCTGCTCTGGGCGACTGCGCTGGAACGCGCCGGGGTGCAGGTGGTCTATGGTTTTATGGAATGGAAAACCCACGCCAAGGTATCAATGGTCGTGCGGCGAGAGGGCGGGCAGTACCGCACTTACTGCCATTTCGGCACCGGCAATTATCACCCGATCACGGCAAAAATATACACTGATCTCAGCTTCTTCACCGCTGATCCTCGCATCGGGCGTGATGCGGCGCAGATGTTCAATTACGTCACTGGCTATGTCGAACCAGAGAATATGGCCCTGGTCAGCCTGTCGCCGCGCGATCTGCGCAAGCGGCTGGTCGATTGCATCGATGCTGAGATTGCGTTTGCGCGCGCGGGCAAGCCGGGCGCCATCTGGGCCAAGATGAATTCGCTGGTCGACCCCGCCGTCATCGAAAAACTGTACGAAGCCAGCAATGCCGGGGTGGAAATTGACCTGGTCATTCGGGGCATCTGCTGCCTGAAGCCCGGCGTGCCGGATATGTCAGAACATATCCGCGTCAAATCAGTGATCGGACGGTTTCTGGAACATAGCCGCATCTGGGCGTTCGGCAACGGCAAGGCGATGCCCAATGATGGTGCAAAGCTGTTCATCTCATCCGCTGACGCGATGCCGCGCAATTTTGATCGCCGGGTCGAGTATTTGCTGCCGATTGAAAACGCGACGGTGCATGATCAGATATTGGATCAGGTGATGGTCGCTAACCTGATTGATAATGAACAAAGCTGGGAATTACAGTCAGATGGCAGCTATACGCGCGTGTCGCCGGGAAGTCGGCCGTTCAACCTGCACCGCTATTTCATGACCAATCCGTCGCTGTCCGGGCGTGGTGCTGCATTGCAGGGCAGCGATTCGGTGCCGAAATTGTCGCTGCGGCGGCGGCACTAATGCCCGCTCGCGCGTTCTAATTTGATGGCCACGCTGCTTTTCCGCAAACCAAAGGTTGAAGGTGCCGCCGATCCGCGCACCGCGATCATCGATATCGGCTCCAATTCGATCCGCTTGGTCGTGTACCAGGGCCCCGCGCGGCTGCCCGCCATTTTGTTCAACGAAAAGGTGATGGCCGGGCTGGGGCGCGGCTTTGCCGAAACCGGCGCAATTGACGCAGAGGCGCTGCGCGTCGCGCGCGGGGCGCTTGGCCGGTTCGCAGCGATGGCGCGCGAGATGGAGGTTACGCGGCTGCGCACCGTGGCAACAGCGGCGGTGCGCGACGCCACCAATGGCGACGTGCTGCTGGCGGATGCCCGCGCGCTGGGGCTTGAGGTGGAATTGCTGAGCGGCGAGCAAGAGGCGATGGGCGCGGGGCTGGGTGTTCTTTCCGCCATTCCGCTGGCTGACGGCATTGTCGGCGATCTGGGCGGCGGCAGTCTTGAACTGGTGCGGGTATCGGGCGGCGACGTGCAGGATCGGGTGTCGTTTCCGCTCGGCGTGCTGCGGCTGGGGGCAATGCGGGCCAAGGGGCTGCGTTCATTTGATCGGCGGGTTGCCGCGATGATTAATGACGCGGGCTGGACGGGCAAGGGGCAGGGGCTACCCTTATACTTGGTCGGTGGATCGTGGCGGGCACTTGCCCGGCTCGACATGCACGTCACTGGCGCGCCGCTGCCGGTCCTGCATCAATATGAAATGGCACCCGCCGCGATTACCCGGATTGGGCGCACATTGAGCCACATCGCCAAGGGCAAGCTGCGGGCGATTCCGACGCTTTCGTCGGGGCGCGTGCCGACTTTGGGCGATGCCAATGCGCTGCTAGGCGTCTTGCTGCGCCATCTGGGGTCGCGGACAACGATCGTGTCCGCATTTGGTTTGCGCGAGGGGCTGTTGTTCGGCGCGCTATCAGCGGAAGAACGCGCGCAGGACCCGCTGATCGTGGCTGCGCGTGATGAGGGGCGACGGCTTGGCCGTTTTGCTGAGCATGGCGATTTGCTTGATCGCTGGGTCGCGCCATTATTTGCAGGCGAGCCGCCGCATGTTGCGCGGTTGCGCCACGCCGCCTGTCTGCTTGCCGATGTGGGTTGGCGGGCAAACCCCGAATTTCGCGCCGAACGCGGCGTGGAGATCGCGCTGCACGGCAATTGGGTGGCGATTGACGCGCATGGCCGGGTGTTGCTGGCACAGGCGCTGTTCACGTCGCTGGGGGGCGGCACTGATCCGTCGCCGCTGATCCCCGCACTTGCCAGCCCGCAGGAGCTGAAACGCGCTACGGCGTGGGGCCTTGCGATGCGGCTGGGGCAGCGGATGAGCGGTGGGCTGGCAGGGCCCCTCCAGCGATCACGGCTGGATGATGACGGGACGGCAGTGGCGCTAACGCTCGCCCCGGGCGACGCGGCGCTGTACAGCGAAGCGGTGGAGCGGCGGCACAAGGTGCTCGCCAATGCACTGGGGCGGCAGGTGGTGGTTCGGCGGTAGGGGCGTCCCTATTCCTCGTCCTCTGCCCGCGTCATTTTCAGTTTGCCGTTCTTCACCGCAAAGGCGAGCCGCCCCTCAACCAGCGCCAGCGCGTCGCGGCCGAATTGTTCGAAGCGCCACCCTTCCAGAATCGCCAACCCCTCGCGCTGGCCGGCTGCCAGCGCCTCCAGATCCTCGGTGCGGGCCAGCAATTTTGCGGCCACATCAATGTCGCGCGCGCGGATTTTCAGCAGCAGCTTCAGCAGATCGGCGACCAGCGCGCCTTCCTTGCCGTTGCCCGGTTTGCGATCATCACGCGCGGGCATTTCCGCCGCGCTCATCGGCTTGGCGGCTTCCAGCGACGCCATTAACCGCGCGCCAATATCGTTGTTAGCCCAGGCGGGGGAAAGGCCGCGCACCCGCGCCAGATCAGCCTGTTTCTTGGGCGGGGTGCCCGCCAGATCGGCCAGCGTTTCATCCTTGATGATTCGCCCGCGTGGCAAATCCTTCCCCTGCGCCTCCAGCTCGCGCCATTTCGCCAGCGCCTTTAGCCGCCCGAGCACTTCAGGCTTGCGCCCGGCAATCCGCACGCGGCGCCACGCTTCTTCGGGATCATTGGCATAGTTGGCGGGGTTGCCGATCCGCTCCATTTCCTGGTCAAGCCACCCGCCGCGCCCGTTTTTGCGCAGCCGATCAAGCATTTTGGGGAAGATCGTCGATAAATGCGTCACGTCGCCAATCGCATATTCGATCTGGCGCTTGTCGAGCGGGCGGCGGCTCCAATCGGTAAAGCGTGCCCCCTTGTCGACGCTGATCCCCAGATAGCTTTCGACCAGATTGGAATAGCCAATCTGTTCGCCTTGCCCCAGCGCCATTGCCGCAACCTGACTGTCGAACATGGGAAAGGGCGTTTTGCCGGTCAGGTTATACACAATTTCAATGTCCTGCCCGCCGGCATGAAACACCTTCAGCACATCATCATTTTCGGTCAGCAGGTCGAGAAGCGGCTTCAAGTCGATGCCCGGTGCCATCGGATCAATCGCCGCGGCTTCGTTCGCATCGGCGATCTGGATCAGGCAGAGTTCCGGCCAATAGCTGTTCTCACGCATGAATTCGGTATCGACCGCGATAAACGGCGATTGCGAAAGGCGGTGGCAGAGATTGGCGAGCGCGGCGGAATCGTCGATCAGGTCGTGAATGTGCATCCATGACGTCATAACGAGAGTTGCCCGGCTTGACAAAGCCGGGGTTGGCGGGGAAGCGCCAGCCATCGCCAAAGCTGCAATGTCGACGAAAGTCGGTATGCCGCAGTAAATGGCGCGCCCTTGCCTGAGACCCCCATTGAGAAGTCATACGCCATGCACGCCTATCGTACCCATAATTGCGCTGAACTTCGCCCCGACCATGTTGGCCAGCAGGTCCGCGTGTCGGGCTGGGTACATAAAAAGCGCGATCACGGTGATCTGGTGTTCATCGATTTGCGCGATCATTACGGCATAACCCAGATCGTCACCGATGTGAGCGGCCCGGTGTTCGCCGTGATCGAAAAGCTGAAGAGCGAAAGCGTGGTGACGATCACCGGCACCGTTACGGCGCGCTCTGCAGAGGCGGTGAACCCCAATCTGGCGACCGGTGGGATCGAAATCCGCGCGACGGAAGCCGTTGTGCAAAGCCATGCGCAGGAATTGCCAATGCCGGTGGCGGGCGATGCGGAATATCCCGAGGATATCCGCCTGCGCTATCGCTTCCTCGATTTGCGGCGGGATCGGCTACACGCCAACATCATGCTGCGATCAAAGGTGATCACGTCGCTGCGCAACCGGATGAATGCGCAAGGCTTCACCGAATTCCAGACGCCGATCCTGACGGCATCCTCGCCGGAGGGCGCGCGCGATTATCTGGTGCCCAGCCGCGTGCATCCCGGCAAATTCTATGCGCTGCCGCAGGCACCGCAAATGTTCAAACAGTTGCTGATGGTCGCGGGTTTCGACCGCTATTTTCAGATCGCGCCGTGTTTTCGCGATGAGGATGCGCGCGCAGACCGGTCGCCGGGCGAATTCTACCAGCTCGATTTCGAGATGAGCTTTGTCACGCAGGACGATGTGTTCGCCGCGATTGAGCCGGTGCTGCACGGGGTGTTTGAGGAGTTCGCCGACTGGCAAGGAAAGGGGCGTAGCGTGTCCGCGCTGCCGTTCCGCCGGATTCCGTATCGGGAATCGATGCTGAAATATGGCAATGACAAGCCGGACCTGCGCAATCCGCTGCTGATCACTGACGTTTCCGAGCAGTTCCGGGGCAGCGGCTTTGGCCGTTTCGCGTCGATGGTTGACGAAGGTAGCGTCGTCCGCGCCATTCCGGCACCGGGCACTGCGGAAAAGAGCCGCAAATTCTTTGATGACATGAACAGCTGGGCACAGAGCGAAGGCTTTCCGGGCCTTGGCTATGCCACGCAGAAGCAGGGCGTATTCGGCGGCCCCATTGCCAATAATCACGGCCAGGACGGGATGAAGGCAATTGCCGACGCGCTGGGCCTTGGCCCTGATGACGGCATTTTCTTTGCAGCAGGCAAGGAAGCCCAAGCCGCCAAGCTCGCGGGTCTGGCACGTACCCGGATTGGGCAGGAGCTTGGGCTGATTGACGATAGCCGCTTCGAATTCTGCTGGATCGTCGATTTCCCGATGTTCGAATATGATGAGGACGCCAAGAAGATCGATTTCAGCCACAATCCGTTCAGCATGCCGCAGGGCGAAATGGCGGCGCTGGAGAGCATGAACCCACTCGATATTCTGGCGTTCCAGTATGACATCGTCTGCAACGGCGTTGAGCTGTCATCGGGCGCGATCCGGAACCATCGCCCTGAAATCATGTACAAAGCCTTTGAGATTGCCGGGTATAGCCAGGCCGATGTCGACCGCGATTTTGCAGGCATGATCAACGCCTTCAAATTCGGCGCGCCGCCGCATGGTGGATCGGCTCCTGGCGTCGACCGCATCGTCATGCTGCTGGCCGACGAACCCAATATCCGTGAAGTTATCACCTTCCCGATGAACCAGAAGGCCGAAGACCTGATGATGGGCGCGCCCAATGTGGCGACGGCAAAACAGTTGCGAGAACTTAATATCCGTACCGTAGAGGTTGCAGCGCCAAAGCCATCCGCATAGCTGATCGGTTTCGGGGGCCGACATTTAGGGTAAGGGGAATAATGCTCGACCACCAGTTGCAACCACCCAGCCCGCCTGCGCTTGTTCGTAGCCTGGGTGTGGTGGGGGTGTTGTTCCTGACGCTGTCGCTCACCAGCCCCGTATCATCGCTGTTCGTGATCGTGCCGGGCATGTTGCGGGCGGCGGGCACTGGCGCGATCTGGGCGATGCTGCTCGCCGGGCTGGTGTGCGTTGCCACCGCCTATATCTATGCTGAGCTGTCGTCGAAATGGCCGGTGGCGGGCGGCGAATATGTGATGGTGGCGCGCACGCTGGGGCCATTGGCCGGGTTTGTGATGCTGGGCGTCAACGTGTTCAACAATATCCTGTTTCCGCCTGCGCTTGCGCTGGGGCTGGCGGCGATTTTGGGGATGGTGTTGCCGGGCATGCCCGTCGTGCCGCTGGCGGTGGCGGTGATTGCCGGCGCAATGCTGGTCGCGGTGCTGGAAATTCGCGTCAACGCCTGGGTGACGGGCGTTTTCCTGCTGGTGGAAGTGCTGGCGGTTGTTGCGGTGGTGGTGCTCGGCTTTGGCAATGCGGTGCGCCCGCTGGCGGATATGCTCGCCAACCCGGTGATGCTGGCCGCGAGTGGCACGGGTTTTGAGCCTGCCTCTGCCGCATCGATGGGGCTTGCCGCATCGATCGGCATTTTTGCGCTGAACGGATATGGTGCTGCTGTGTATTTCGGCGAAGAAATGCATGAGGCCCCGCGCAAGATTGCCCATGCGATTTTCTGGGCTGTCGCGCTGACGTTGCTGCTCGAAGTAATGCCGTTGCTTGCTATTCTGGCCGGCGCGCCTGATTTGAAGGCGATTTTTGCCAGCGATGATCCGTTCGGCCTGCTCGTGCGGATGCGCGCGGGCGATGAAGCGGCTGGCTGGGTGTCGATTGGTGTGGCGACGGCGGTGGTGAATGCAATTATCGCGTGCATCCTGGCCTGCGCGCGATTCTTTTATGGCACCGCGCGGGATCGCTGCTGGGGCCGTCCGCTCGATATCTGGCTGACCGCAATTCATCCGCGCTTTGGATCGCCGTGGATCAGCACATTGATCGCCGGTGGGGCAGGGATTGCGTGTTGTTTCCTGTCGCTTGAGCTGTTGCTGGTGTTGAGCGGCACCGGGCTGGTCGTGATTTATGCCGGCATTGCGCTGGCGATGATCCAGGGCCGACGCAGTGGAATGCTTGCCGATGCGCCGTTCAAAAGCCCGCTTTATCCGCTGATGCCCATCGTGACGCTGATGGCGCTGGGATACATCTTCTGGCTCAACTGGCTGGATGTGGAGGAAGGGCGACCGGGATTGCTGATGACCGGTGCACAGGTGCTGTTGTCGGGGTTATATTATCTGCTGGTGTTGCGCCGCCGGGGCACCTGGGACGTTCATGTCCCGGACCTTGGAAAGGCGACCCCGGTATGACAATCAACCTCAGCGATTTCGAAGCAGGCGCCAAGTATGACGGCGATTACGACGCCGATCTGGCAAAGCTGCAGGAGCGGCTGGCGCATATCCAGGCGGCGCATATCTGCCACCAGAAGCGCGCGGCGATTATATTTGAAGGGTGGGATGCAGCGGGGAAGGGCGGCATCATTCAGCGGCTGACGGCGGAATGGGATCCGCGCTATTTTCAGGTTTGGCCGATCGCTGCACCCAGCGCCGATGAAAAAGCGCGGCATTTCCTGTGGCGTTTCTGGCAGCGGCTGCCGCGTGACGGCGATATCGCGGTGTTTGATCGCAGCTGGTATGGCCGGGTGCTCGTTGAACGGGTTGAGGGCTTTGCCAGCGAGGCCGATTGGCGGCGCGGCTATGACGAGATCAACGAATTTGAGGCGCAGCAGGCCGATTCGGGCACAACGATTGTCAAGCTGTTCATCCATGTGACGCAGGCATCGCAGGACGAGCGGCTGAAGGAACGGCTCGATCACCCCTGGAAACGGTGGAAGACCGGGCTGGACGATTATCGCAACCGCGCACGCCGCAACGAATATCTGGACGCGATGGCAGAGATGTTTCGCCGCACCGATACCCGCTGGGGCCCCTGGAAAGTGATTGACGGCAACAACAAAAAGGCCGGGCGCATTGCTGCCCTGACGCATATTGCCGAACGGCTGGAGGCAAGCGTGCCAATGGACCCGCCCGCCATTGACCCGGCGCTGGAGAAAGTCGCTCGCAAGGCGCTTGGCCTGAGCTAAGACGGGGCCGATGGCACAGCGCCCGCATATCCTGCACCTGCATTCCAGCTTTGATCTGGGGGGCAAGGAAACGCGCGCGGTTCGGCTGATGAACGCCTGGGGGGATCAGGCGCGCCACACGATCGTATCTGGCGTGCCCGAGGCGCTGGGCGCGTGCGATGCGATTGCAGCGGGTGTTCCCTACGAAGTCGCACAAGATCCGCCACCATTGACCGGGCGCCCCTCTGTTGCGCGCTATGAAGCGATTGCACGCTATATGCGCCGGTTCGATCTGGTGCTGACCTATAATTGGGGCGCGATTGACGGGTTGATGGCACGGCGTGTGTTCGGAAAGAACGTGCCGCCGCTGATCCACCACGAAGACGGCTTTAACGAAGATGAAGCGGGTGGGCTAAAGCCCGAACGAAACGCCTATCGCCGCCTGGCGCTCGGCGCGGCGCATGCGCTGGTGGTGCCATCGCGCACGTTGGAAGCGATTGCGCTGGACGTGTGGAAACAACCAAAGGCGCGCGTGCACCGCATTGTTAACGGCATTGCGGTTGATCTTTATGCGCGCAAGCCAGAGCCCCGCGCCATTCCTGGCTTTCGCCGCAAACCGGGCGAGGTGGTGATTGGAACGCTGGCGGGCCTGCGGGCGGTGAAAGACCTGCCAATGCTGGTGCGTGCAGCGGGCGGCTTATCGGGCAAATTTCAGCTGGTGATTGTCGGCGAGGGGCCAGAGCGGGCGAACATCCAGCAAGCGGCGCTGGCGATGGGAATTGCCGATCGGTTGCACCTGCCAGGGTTTCTCCGCGATCCGAGTCGTTTTGTCGGTATGTTCGATATCTTCGCTTTATCGTCTCGTAGTGAACAATTTCCGATCTCCGTCGTTGAAGCAATGGCAGCCGGGTTGCCGATCGCCGCACCGCCGGTTGGCGATGTGCCAACCATGGTGTCCGATGCGAATTTGCCACTGATTTGTTCAAATTATGGAGAGGTTTACCTGCGGGATGCCATCCTAACCCTTGTCAATGATGCTGATCTTCGGCGCACCGTTGGTGCTGCAAATCGAGCGCGGGCGGTGGCAGAATATGGCGAAGACGTGATGGGTGCCGCCTATGCCCGCCTCTATGCTGCCGCAATGGGCAAACCGGGCATCCTTCCCGAAAGCGCACCCTGAGTCGCTATTTGCTCGCTTGCCGATACGGTTTCGCTATAACGGTATGTTCTGACGTTGAGACGAAGCGATGGAGAGAGTGGCGTGTTCAAGGGCGTGAAGCCGATCATCTATGGTGGCCATGAGGTTTGGCCACTCGTGGAAGGCGGCAAGGGCGTGGCCGCCACAAATCATGCCAGCGCGGGCGCATGGGCCGCCGCAGGTGGCATCGGCACCGTCTCTGCGGTGAACGCCGACAGCTATGATCCCGAGGGCAAGATCATTCCCCAGGTGTACAGCGCGCTGACCCGACGTGATCGCCACGAAGAGTTGATCCGGTACGCAATCGACGGTGCGGTTGAGCAGGTGCGCCGTGCTGCAGAGATTGCCGGCGGCAAGGGTGCCATCAACATCAACGTCTTGTGGGAAATGGGCGGTGCGCAGCGCATCCTGCACGGGGTGCTGGAACGGACGCGCGGCATGGTATCGGGCGTCACCTGCGGTGCGGGCATGCCGTATAAATTGTCGGAGATCGCGGCTTCTTACGAGGTGAGCTATCTGCCGATCATCAGTTCCGCCCGCGCCTTTCGTGCGCTGTGGAAACGCGCTTATTCAAAGGCTTCTAATTGGCTTGCTGCGGTCGTGTATGAAGACCCGTGGCTGGCAGGCGGGCATAATGGCCTGTCGAACGCCGAAGACCCCCGCAAGCCCGAAGACCCCTATCCTCGCGTCAAGGCGTTGCGCGAAACGATGCGCGAGGGCGGCATTTCCGATGATGTGCCGATCGTTATGGCCGGCGGCGTGTGGTTTTTGCGGGATTGGAGCAACTGGATTGATAACCCGGAATTGGGGTCAATCGCGTTCCAGTTTGGCACCCGCCCGCTGCTGACCCGCGAAAGCCCGATCCCGCAGGGGTGGAAAGACAAGCTGACGCATATCGAAGAGGGGGAGGTGCTGCTCCACCGCTTCTCGCCGACCGGTTTTTACTCCAGCGCGGTGCGCAATCCGTTCCTGCGCATGCTTGAAGCCCGGTCTGAGCGCCAGATACCCTATTCGACCGAAGTGGCGGGCGATCATCAGTTCCAGCTCGATGTGGGTGTTCGCGGCAAGAATTTCTGGGTGACGAAGGGCGATCTGATGCGCGCCCGCGCCTGGTTCGGCGCCGGGTTCACCGATGCGCTGAAGACGCCAGACAATACGTTGGTGTTCGTAACCGGGGCTGAGAAAGCGACGATCCGCAAGGATCAGTCGGATTGCATGGGGTGCCTTAGCCACTGTGCCTTTTCATCCTGGATGGACAGCGACACCAATTCGACCGGCCGCCTGGCTGATCCGCGCAGTTTCTGCATCCAAAAGACGCTGCAGGACATCGCCCATGGCGGCGATACCGACCAGAATTTGATGTTCGCGGGGCACGGCGCGTATAATTTCAAGAAAGACCCGTTTTATTCGAACGGCTTCGTGCCGACGGTGAAGCAGCTCGTTGATCGGATTTTGACGGGGGATTGAGGGGGGGGCGCTGGACGTTGTTGTATCGGGATATCGCGTCCCGTCGGCATAGCGCAAACCCGTTGCGCGGTTAAATCCAGCCCTCAAGCACCTGATCGGGCGGGCGGTGGCCGTCTGCCCAGACGCGGATATTGGTGATCACCTTGTCACCCGTCGCCAGCCGCCCCTCATATGTGGCTGAACCCATATGCGGCAGCATGACCACATTTGGCAACGCAAGCAGGCGGGGATCGATTTGCGGCTCGTGCTGCCACACATCCAGCCCGGCCCCGGCAAGTTTGCCGCCTTCCAGCGCGGTAACCAGCGCATCTTCGTCAACAATGCCACCGCGCGCCGCGTTGATCAGGAACACATGCGGGCGCATCAGGCCGATCCGGCGCGCGTCGAGCAAATTTTCGCTTTGCGCATTACGCGGCGTGTGGATCGTCAAAATGTCGATCGCTGCCAGCATTTCATCCAGCGAATCATGCCATGTCGCGCCCAGTTGCGCCTCCAGCACTGGCGGCAGACGGTGGCGGTTATGGTAATGGATTGACAGGCCAAAGGCGCGGGCGCGCTGCGCCACCGCCTGGCCAATCCGGCCCATGCCGATGATGCCGAGCGCCTTGCCGCCGATGCGGTGGCCCAGCATCCCGCCGGGGCTCCACCCTTTCCACTGGCCCGATCGGACCAGCTTTTCGCCCTCTGCAAGCCGCCGCGGGACGGATACGATCAGCGCCATCGTCATATCGGCGGTATCTTCGGTCAGCACGCCGGGGGTGTTGGTGACGATAATGCCACGCGCGCGCGCCGCCTTTAACGCAATATGGTTCACGCCAGCGCCGAAATTGGCAATCAGGCGCAGCCGATCGCCCGCCGCTTCGATCAGGCCTGCATCAATTTCGTCCGTCACGGTCGGCACCAGCACATCGCAATCGGCCATGGCAGCGGCAAGCTGGTCGCGCGTCATTGGCGCATCGGCGCGATTGTTGGTTGTTTCGAACAGTTGCTCCATTCGGTCCATCACGGGATCGGACAGCTCGCGCGTCACGACCACTTTTGGATGGGGCACCTTTGGCATGGGGCGTCTCATTTCGGGCATTACTCCCGATTGGCGGCTCTCGATTGCGCCGTCAACGGTGTTGAAGAAAGTCGCGTAAACAAGGTAAACGATGATTTACCAATAAAAGGGGGTTCGATGCGATTCTGGGCTGGCGTGATGCTGATGACGGGAGTGCTGGCGCTGGCTGGCATCGCCCCTGATTCGGCACAGTCGCAAACGCGAAAAGCGCCCTATTTTGCGTCGATTGCCGCATCGAAAGCGCGCATGAGGACAGGGCCGGGGCGCAATTTTCCCGCCAGCTGGCTGTATCAGCGTGCCGATCTGCCCATCAAGATCGTCGATAGTTACAAGGAATGGCGCAAGGTTGAGGATCCTGATGGCACGCAAGGGTGGATGCAGGGCAATCTGCTGAGCGAAACGCGCACCGGCATCATCATGGGCAGCACCGCCGATCTGTTGGAAGCGCCGCGTTTCAATGCCGTATTATTGTGGCGGGCAGCGCCTGGCGTGGTCGGGCGGATCAGCAAATGCGCGCGCGGCTGGTGCTGGTTCGATGTGCGCGGGCGGGCGGGGTATGTCGAGGCGAACCGGCTATGGGGCGTCGATAGCGGCGAACAACTGCCTTGATCGCCCGATCGGTCATAATTGAAGCGCGCCGCGCCGTGCCGGGCAATGCTAGGTGACATGGAGTTTTGTCTGGCTGGCGATCGCACTAGCGATCATCGCTCCATCGGAGGATGATGCGCCGCTCAAGCCGACCATCGTTTTGGAAGTGCCTGCAAAGCATCGACTGATCGAAGGAATTGCCACCGATGGCCAAACCATTTGGCTAAGCAGTGTGGTCGATCGCCGGGTTCTCGCGTGGCGCAGTGGGAAGTTGGTGCGGGTGCTGCCGATGCCCCGCAAGACGGCGCGTCCGCTTGGGCTGGCGTACGATTCCAGCCGTAAATGGATCTGGATCGCTACCGATTGCCCCCGGATCATTGCCAGCGACGCCTGCAGCGGTGGCGGGCTGATCGCGATCGATCGACGCGGCAAACTAAAGGCAAGGCTGCACCCGACGGGCGTCGAAACTCACTTTGGCGATGTATCGGCCGATCGGGGGACCGTACACGTTAGCGATTCGATGAACGGCGCGGTATATGTCTGTCGCGGTGACTGCCGCACGCTTGAGGTTGTCGTACCCATCGGCGCGGGCCGCAGCGCGCAATCAAGTGTGCGATACGATGACGGCCGCCGGTTGCTCGTTGCCGATTATGGAGCAGGCATCGCGAGCATTGACGAAACGGGCGTCCGGACACCAATTGTGCGCGAAGATGGCCGCCCGCTGCGCGGGGTCGATGGGCTGGCGCGCGTGGGCGATTGGATCATTGGCATCCAGAATAGCCAGTCGCCGGGCGTCGTTCTGGCCTTCAAACTAGCGGCGGATGGCCAGCATATGACGGCATTGCAAGTGCTAGCGGGGGGCGCAGATTTTCCTGATCCGACGCAGATTACGGTATCCGGAGACCGCATATTGATCGTCGCCGATGCGCAGTGGGTTGCCTATGACCCTGCCAGGTCGGTGGATCGCCCGACACAGCATGCCACCCGCATCCTTTCCCTTCCGATCCCGCGATAATGATGTGCAGGGGGGACGTGGACACGATTGATCAAACGGCTTCACGCATGATGAGTGGCCGTTGTGATTGAGTGCGGCAAACACGAATTCATAATTATCCAGGACGATGCGACCGGCCCCGAAATCACCACACTGATCGGGCTGCACTTGGCGGCGGTTCAAGCCGATACGGCGGCGGAGTTTCGGTTCGCTTTGGGGTTGGATGCGCTGCGCGCGCCCGATGTGACGCTTTGGAGCTTGTGGGAAGGGCGGGCGCTGCTCGGCTGCGCTGCGCTGAAGGATCTTGGCGCAGGCGAGGGCGAGGTAAAGTCGATGCGCACCCACCCTGATCACTTGCGGCGCGGCGTGGCGGCAGCATTGCTCAGCCATCTCATCACCCAAGCCAAAGCGCGGCGGTGGCACCGGCTCAATCTCGAAACGGGGACCAGCCCTTCATTCGCACCCGCCCATGCGCTGTACCGCCGGTTTGGTTTCGTCGATTGCGGCCCCTATGCCGATTATATCGAAAGCCCGCATAATCACTTCATGACGCTGGCGTTGGACGCGCGGGGCTGATCAGATACCTGGCCGGTGCGATATTGCTTCCCAGCGCCCTTGCCCCCTCCAAGTCATCGTCCTAAAGCCCGGTCCATCGATTCCGCAGTTGCGAGGGCCCTTTGGTCGATCTGTCACAATATCTGCCGATCCTGCTTTTCATCGGGGTTGCGCTCGTGCTGTCCGGCGTGTTCGTGTTCGCGCCGATGGCGGTGTCGCGGCTGACGGGATCGCATAAGCCGACGCCTGAGAAACTGACCGAATATGAATGCGGCTTTCCCGCTTTTGAGGATAGCCGCAGCCAATTCGACGTGCGGTTTTATCTGGTCGCCATCCTGTTCATCATCTTCGATCTGGAAGCGGCGTTCATTTATCCCTGGGCCGTTTCGGTGTTCAAGCTGGGCTGGGTGGCGTGGTTTTCGATGATGATCTTCATCGCCGAACTCGCGCTGGGCCTGGCCTATGCGTGGAAAAAGGGAGCGCTCGATTGGGAGTAGAACTCGAACGAGCGCCTGCGGCTGGCACCTTGCCAGACGTCGCTTTCCTCAACGATATCAACAGTGAACTGGGTGACAAGGGTTTCCTCGTCACCTCCACCGAAGAGCTGTTTCAATGGGCGCGCACCGGATCGCTCTGGTGGATGACGTTCGGGCTGGCATGCTGCGCGGTGGAGATGATCCATGTCAACATGCCGCGTTATGATCTGGAGCGCTTTGGCGCCGCGCCGCGCGCCTCCCCCCGCCAGTCAGACGTGATGATCGTGGCGGGAACGCTGTGTAACAAAATGGCTCCCGCGCTGCGCCGCGTCTATGATCAGATGAGCGAGCCGAAATACGTCATCTCAATGGGTAGCTGCGCCAATGGCGGCGGCTATTATCATTACAGCTATTCGGTGGTGCGCGGGTGCGACCGTATTGTGCCGGTCGATATCTATGTGCCGGGCTGCCCGCCAACGGCCGAGGCATTGCTGTACGGCATCATGCAGCTGCAGCGCAAAATCCGCCGCGTCGGGACGATCGAACGGTGATGGCTCACGCAACCGAAATCCTCCCCGGCACGGGGAGGGGGACCATCCGCAGGATGGTGGAGGGGGCGAGCCGGCAGCGCAACGTTTGGGGAAGCCCCCCTCCGTCGCGCTGCGCGCGCCACCTCCCCGTGCCGGGGAGGATTTGATGCGTAGTCCCGCACCCGCGTACGCCCCGAATGACGGTGTGATCGACGCTGCACACGCGGTGCTCGGCGCGATGATCGTCGACACGCTTGATGCACATGGCGAAGTAACGCTGACGGTGGATCGCCTGCACCTGATCGACGCGATGGTGTTGCTGCGCGATACGCCAGGGCTGGAATATCAGCAGCTGATGGAAATCGCCGGGGTCGATTATCTTGACCGCGCAGAGCGGTTCGACGTTTGCTATCACCTGCTTAGCCTGACGCGGAACCACCGCATCCGCGTGCGCGTGACGACCGATGAGGAAAAGCCGGTGCCATCGGTGACGGTGATGTGGCCGGTCGCGGGCTGGCTGGAGCGCGAAGTGTACGACATGTACGGCGTGCTGTTTGAGGGGAACACCGATCTGCGCCGCATCCTGACCGATTACGGTTTTCGCGGGCACCCGCAGCGCAAGGACTTTCCGCTCTCTGGCTATGTCGAGCTGCGCTATTCGGAAGAGGCCAAGCGCGTTGTGTACGAGCCCGTCAAGCTCGCGCAGGATTTTCGCAGTTTCGATTTTATGAGCCCGTGGGAGGGCGCAGAATATATCCTGCCGGGCGACGAAAAAGCGCCCACGCCGCCACCTGCTGCCCCGGTCCCCGCTGCAACGCCGCCGTCGCCAAAAACGAGCGAAACGACCGCACAGACTGGCGCAGGCAAGCCCGGTCCCGATGCTGGCCCCAAGCCTGCCGATCCGGATGTGGTGAAAAAGCCGCGGGCTGCCCGCAAGCCAAAGGCACCGAAATGATCGTCTTTCCTTCCTGCTTCCCCGGCGCAGGCCTGGCCCCAGTCGCGAGCGGCGATTTGGCTGGCGGAGCGATTGAAAATTTCGGGTGTTTCAACTGGGCCCCGGCCTTCGCCGGGGAAGCTGCGATTGGCTCTGGAGGCGCGCATGGCTGATCATATGGAAAAGCTTGCCGGGATCACTGACGCCGCTGACCCCACCACGGGTGACGTGGCGATTGAGAATTACACGATCAATTTCGGGCCGCAGCATCCCGCGGCACACGGCGTGTTGCGGCTGGTGATGGAACTGGACGGTGAAATCGTCGAGCGGCTTGATCCGCATATCGGCCTGCTCCACCGCGGCACCGAAAAGCTGATTGAGCACAAGACGTACCTGCAGGCATTGCCCTATTTCGACCGGCTCGATTACTGCTCGCCGCTGTGTATGGAGCATAGTTATGTGCTCGCGATTGAGAAATTGCTCGATCTGGAAGTGCCGCTGCGCGCGCAATATCTGCGGGTATTTTTTGCCGAATTGACACGCATTTCCAATCACATGCTCAATCTCGGCAGCCATATGATGGATGTCGGCGCGATGACGCCGAACCTGTGGCTGTTCGAAATCCGCGAGGATTGCCTGAACTTTTTTGAGCGCGTGTCGGGCGCGCGGATGCATTCGGCCTATTTCCGGCCGGGCGGCGTGCATCAGGATGTGCCGCTGAAGCTGCTCAGCGACATCGCCGACTGGCTCGACACCCGCCTGCCGCGCCTGTTCGAGGATGCGATTTCGCTGGTCGCCGACAACCGCATCTTCAAGCAGCGCAACGTCGATATCGCCATCGTCAGCCGTGAAGACGCGATCAAATGGGGCTTTTCCGGTCCGATGATCCGGGGCGCAGGCATCGCGTGGGATCTGCGCAAGTCGCAGCCCTATGACGTGTATGACCGGATGAAGTTCGAAATCCCGGTCGGCACGCGCGGCGATTGCTATGACCGGTTCATGGTGCGCGTGGAGGAGGTCCGCCAGTCGGTGCGGATTATGAAGCAGTGCCTGAACGAGATGCCCGAGGGGCCGATCGCCTCGCTCGATCGCAAGGTCGTGCCGCCCAAGCGCGCCGAGATGAAGCGATCGATGGAAGCGCTGATCCACCACTTCAAGCTCTATACCGAGGGCTTTCACGTGCCCGCCGGCGAAGTCTATGTCGCGACCGAAAGCCCCAAGGGTGAATTCGGCGTCTATCTGGTGAGCGACGGGACCAACAAGCCGTATCGCTGCAAGATCCGCCCGACCGCGTTTTCGCACCTGCAGGCGATGGACTTCATGAGCCGGGGGCACATGCTGGCCGATACGACGGCGATTTTGGGTGCGCTGGATATCGTGTTTGGGGAGTGTGACCGGTGATCACTCTTGCCGCGCTCTTACTGGTGCTTGACCCCGCCGCTAATTTTGATTTGCTTGCCGCCAAGACTTTAATCGAAAAAGTAAAATCACAAGCTGACGGAAAACTCCCTATAAGGGATCAAAATGAAGCTAACGAAGTTCGAGATTGGAAAGCGTTCTCTCAGTTTCGATATATTTTGTTAACTAACATTATCCCGAGTGCCATTTTAGATAGAAAGCTGGATTGTGAGGCAATGAATCGGCTTATCAATTCTGCGGCCTACGACTTAAGCGGTCGGAATTTAAGTTTTTGCAATCTTGTTTCGAATTCAGAAGTTGGAAAATTAATTAAAAACAAAAAGGACGAGCGGTATAGTTACATGACCGGATCAGTGTTTGGAATGCTTCATGATTCTGATGGTGTGAACAAATTCATGTTGCAATGTGATATAAAAAGTACCGACGGTCTCATTGCAACGTCTGTGGCGTTCCAGTTCAATGTACTTAACGGTAAGGTTTTTGAGGCGCGTCAAATAGCTGCCGTGCCTATGCAAGGCAGCTTGGCGAAAACCAATGGCTGAAGCCCCTAAAATTTTCGGCGAGGTCGAGGCCCGCGCACGCTCGGGAGCGTTCGCGGTCTCCTCGTGCCGTCATGCCGGACTTGATCCGGCATCCCGCTTCTTCTTCGCTGCCGCGTCCAAAGGCAGCGGGACCCCGGATCAAGTCCGGGGTGACGAAAGTGAGTGTGGATCGGCGATTCTGGGCGCGATGCATATCGTGTTTGGGGAGTGTGACCGGTGAGCGACCTTGTTCGATTTCGGTTGATCTTAATGGCCATAAGGGTCCCGATCTTCATCGCTCTCGTTTATGTGATGTGGACCAGGGGGTTGGAGGGTTGGCCAATTCTTGTTCCGCTCACGGCCGCCTATGCATTAACGATCGTTGGGCGCCTGAGGATCAATGCGCTTGAAGGCCGACTGCAAGAACGGGCACGGCTAGATGACTAACACCCCCGCCACCCTCAACATCGCCGACAAGCTCGCGCTATTCGCCGATCACTGGAACCCGCGCATCATCGGCCATTATAACGGCAATGAAATCCGCGTGGCGAAGGTGCAGGGCGAGTTCAGCTGGCACGCGCATGCCGATACCGATGAGCTGTTCCTCGTGATCGCGGGCGAGCTCGGCATCGAATTCCGCGATGGCATCCGCCATTATGGCCCCGGCGAGCTGGTCGTCGTGCCCAAGGGCACCGAGCACAAGCCCTTTGCCGATGCCGAAGCGCATATCCTGCTGATGGACCGCGAGGGCGAGCCGAATACGGGCATCAATCCATCAGCACTGACGCGCGCGACGCTGGAGGTGATCTGATGACTGAAGCTGAATCGTCAATCATGCTTGAAATTCTAAAGCGCCTCCAGTCGGATATGTCCGAAATGAAGGCCGATATGTCAGATATGCGTCTGTGCATGACGGCAAACGAGGAACACCTTGCCACGTTGGTTATGTCGGTTTCCGGGATCAACCATAGGCTCGATCGTTTGGCCGACCGGGTAGAACGCATCGAGCGTCGTCTCGATCTGCTGGATACGCACTGATGGCTGACCACGCCCACATCCCCGACGAAACCGAAACCCGCGCGCGCTGGGGCGATTTTGCCTGGACGCCGGAGAACGCCGCCAAGGCGAAGGAAATCGTCGGTCGCTATCCGCCGGGTCGGCAGCAATCCGCGTCGATCCCGTTCCTCGATCTTGCCCAGCGACAGGTGGGCGCGGCGACGCAGACGCAAGGCTGGCTGCCCGTGCCCGTGATTGAATTCGTCGCGCGTGAGCTCGGCATGCCCTATATGCGGGTCTACGAGGTCGCGACCTTCTACACGATGTTCAATCTGGCCCCCGTCGGCCGCTATCATGTGCAGGTTTGCGGGACGACGCCGTGCATGCTCGCAGGTTCGGACGATGTGTTTTCCGCGTGCCAGAACCACGGGCTGATCAAGGGCAAGACGACACCCGACGGCCTGTTTACCCTGACCGAGGTTGAATGCCTGGGCACCTGCGCCAATGCGCCAATGGTGCAAATCAACGACGACAATTTCGAAGATCTCGACTATGATCGCATGACAAAGGTGCTCGAAGCACTGGCGCGGGGAGAGGCGCCAACACCGGGATCGCAGATCGGGCGGCAGACGAGCTGTCCGGCGGGCGGCCCGACCAGCCTGAAGGATATGGTTACCGAGAACCACGATTATCGCGGGGAATGGTGATGGGCGCGCTCGCCAGTGCTTGGAATTCCTTTGTCGTCAATCCCCGATCTCATCCGCTGGGAAAACGGGACCTGTTGGGAACCTATTGGCGGATCATTAGCTGGCAGTTGCGGAGTCGGGCAGCGCGAGGATCGCTGATCTCGCCATGGGTCAATGACGCGCGCCTGATCGTCAAGCACGGTCAAACGGGGGCCACAGGCAACCTCTATTTTGGCCTTCACGAATATGCTGATATGGCATTTTTTGTCCATTTCCTTCGAAAGGGGGATGTCTTTGCCGATATCGGCGCGAATATCGGCAGCTATACGATTCTGGCGGCAAAGATCGCAGGCGCGACCGTGATTGCCTTCGAACCGCTTGAGGTGACAGCGGCCGTGCTGGCGGAAAACGTTGCTCTGAACGAAGTGGCAGACCGCGTCACCATCCAACAGATCGCGCTGGGCGGCACAGCCGGGACCGCCAGATTCACCAGTGGCCATGACACGATGAACCATTTTTCCGACGATCAGCAGGACGCAGCGGTTGAGGTGGTGGTCGATACAGCGGATGCACAACTTGCCGGGCGCAATGTAGTGGCGATGAAAATCGATGTCGAGGGCGCGGAGGATCTGGTGTTTTCCGCCGCCGGTACGCTGCTGGCCGAACCGCAACTGGTTGCGATCGAGATCGAAACGTTGAGCGAGAGCGTCCGAACGATGATTGAGGCCGTCGGCTTTGTTGAACATTGGTATGATCCAGACACCCGGACCGTTTCGCCGGAGCCGAACGACATTATGCGGCACAATTATCTGTTTCTGCGCAATTCTGCGCTTGTCGCGGATCGAGTGCGTTCAGCGCCGTCTGTGCGATTTGGAAAGTTCTCTATATGATGACTGAGCAACGCGGCGACGAGTCGCGGCTTGTGAACTCTGCGGCCGCCTCGATGGGGCAGCATGATTTTGTCGGCGATCACATTGAACAGATATCGCGGAAAATCTGGCGGCATCGACGGGTGGAGAAGTGACATGAACATCTTGATCGCAATTGGTTTTGCCCTGCTCGCGCTGTTCCTGCTGGTCGCGCTGGTGAAGCTTGCCTTCGGGCTGATCGTCCTCGCGCTGGTGCTTGGCACCGGCGTGGCTGCCTATTTCTTCATGGAAAAACTGATCGGGCAGGGGCGATAATGCTTGCCGACAAGGACCGCATTTTTACCAACGTCTACGGCTTCCAGTCCTGGAAGCTGGAGGCGGCGCTGAAGCGTGGCGATTGGGATAATACTCGCGCGTTGCTGGCGCTGGGGCCGGATACCATTATCGACCTGATCAAGGCGAGCGGCCTGCGCGGGCGGGGCGGGGCGGGCTTTCCGACCGGCACCAAATGGAGCTTCATGCCCAAGGAGCCCAAGCCTGATCGCCCGAACTTCCTCGTCATCAATGCTGATGAGAGCGAGCCGGGTAGCTGCAAGGACCGCGAGATTATCCGCCACGATCCGCACAAGCTGATTGAGGGCGCGCTGGTGGCCGGCTTCGCGATGCGCGCGCGCGCCGCCTATATTTACATCCGCGGCGAGTATATCCGTGAGGCGGAAACGCTGTTTGCGGCCATTGCCGAGGCGTATGATAAGGGGCTGATCGGCAAGAATGCGTGCGGATCGGGCTATGATTTCGACGTGTTCTGCCACCGGGGTGCAGGCGCCTATATCTGCGGTGAAGAAACCGCGATGCTCGAAAGCCTGGAGGGCAAAAAGGGTCAGCCGCGCCTGAAGCCGCCCTTTCCGGCGGGCGCGGGGCTTTATGGCTGCCCGACGACGGTCAACAATGTCGAATCAATTGCGGTCGCGCCGACGATCCTGCGCCGCAGCCCCGAATGGTTCGCCAGCTTCGGACGCGAGAATAACCGCGGTACCAAGCTGTTCCAGATCAGCGGCCATGTGAACCGCCCCTGCGTGGTTGAGGAAGCGATGAGCATCAGCTTTCGTGAGCTGATTGAGGTGCATTGCGGCGGCATTCGCGGCGGGTGGGATAATCTGCTTGCTGTGATCCCCGGCGGGTCATCGGTACCGCTGGTGCCCGCTGCCGAGATTATGGATGCGCCGATGGATTTTGACGGGCTGAAGGCGCTGGGCAGCGGCCTTGGCACCGCCGCCGTCATCGTGATGGACAAATCGACCGATATCGTCCGCGCGATCAGCCGCCTCAGCTATTTCTACAAGCACGAAAGCTGCGGCCAGTGCACCCCGTGCCGCGAAGGCACTGGCTGGATGTGGCGCGTGATGGAACGCATGCGCACTGGCGATGCAGACATTTCCGAAATCGATACGCTGTATCAGGTGACCAAGCAGGTCGAAGGCCACACCATCTGCGCGTTGGGCGACGCGGCGGCGTGGCCAATCCAAGGTCTGATCAAGCATTTCCGCCCGGAGATGGAGCGGCGGATTGCGGAGAAGCGCGGCGACGCGGGCGAGCCGATGCTGGAGGCCGCGGAATGACCGACGATCGCGCCGATCTGATGCTGGAGATTCTGAAAGGCATCCAGAGCGATGTCGCCGCGATCAAGCGCGAACAGGTGTCGCAGGGCATCCGTTTGCTGGCGCTCGAAGATCATATTCGCGGCCTCGTCGGGACGATCTATGGCATTCAGTCTGACATCGCTGATTTGAAGATGCGCGTCGATCGCATCGAAAAGCGCCTCGGCCTGATGGATACGGAGCATTGATGATGTCCTCGGTGACCAAACAAGTCGAAGGCCACACCATCTGCGCGCTCGGCGATGCGGCGGCGTGGCCGATCCAGGGGCTGGTCAGGCATTTCCGCCCCGAGATGGAGCGGCGCATTGCCGAAAAGCGCGGTGACGCTGGCGACGCGATGTTGGAGGCGGCAGAATGATTGTGGTTACTTTGGCATCGCTGTTGTTGGCTGGCGGCGTGGCTGGTCCGATCGATGCATATGATGGCATGTCGCGCGTCGATGCTACTCGCGTTATTGCCGTTTGCGTTATGAAGCGAGACCGTACCGGTGCCATGGCCGTGGCGCAGACTGATCCTGCTACCCCAAACTTCAAAAAGGCCGCTGCGCGGATCAATCCAGCGCTGGCAACCTGCTTGAAGGCCCAAGCGACATCGCTGACAATTCGCGTCAACGACATGCGCGGTGTCCTGGCCGAAGGCTTTCTGAGGGAAGACGAAGGTGCGTCGTTGGTACGTGCCCGTGCGCTATCGCCGACCACGCCAAAGAGGGTCACGTTTGGCAAGAGCGAGGCGTTGAACGACGCAACACTATTTCGATGTGTGGTCGACGCCGCCCCGGCGCAAGCGGCAACTATGGTGCTGGCCCAGCCCGGTAGTGTCGATGAGGGTGCCGCTTTTCGGGAAATGGCCCCTGCGTTGCAGGCGTGTGTCCCTGAGAATGCCGAGGTTCACCTCAAGCCCTTCCAGATAAGATTGCTCGTCGCCGCCTCGCTTTATAGTCGGCTTGTCGCGTTACCCGGAGCCTGATGAATGCCTAAACTCAAAGTCGACGGCATCGAAATCGAAGTCCCCGCTGGTGCCACTGTGCTCCAGGCGTGCGAGCTCGCCGGCAAGGAAATCCCGCGTTTCTGCTATCACGAACGCCTCAGCATCGCGGGCAATTGCCGGATGTGCCTGGTTGAGGTGAAGCCCGGCCCGCCCAAACCGCAGGCGAGCTGCGCGCTGCCGGCCGCCGAGAATCAGGAAGTGTTCACCAATTCGCCGATGGTCAAGAATGCGCGCGAAGGGGTGATGGAGTTTCTGCTGATCAACCACCCGCTCGATTGCCCGATTTGCGATCAGGGCGGCGAGTGCGATTTGCAGGATCAGTCGGTCGCTTATGGCCGCGGATCGAGCCGGTACGACGAGAATAAGCGCGCGGTGACCGAGAAATATATGGGCCCCATCGTCAAGACGGTGATGACGCGCTGTATCCAGTGCACACGCTGCGTGCGCTTTGCCGAGGAAGTGGCGGGCGTTGAGGAAATCGGCGCGATCGGGCGCGGTGAGAATATGCAGATCACCAGCTATCTCGAACATGCCGTCACGAGCGAGTTGAGCGGCAATGTGGTTGATCTTTGCCCAGTGGGGGCACTCACCTCGAAGCCCTATGCGTTCGAGGCGCGACCCTGGGAGCTGAAAAAGACGCTGACGATCGATGTGATGGACGCGGTTGGCACCAATATCCGCCTCGACAGCCGGGGGCGGCAAGTGCTGCGCTGCCTGCCGCGGATCAACGAGGACGTGAACGAGGAATGGGCAACCGACAAGACGCGCCACGCGATTGACGGGTTGGTCCGCAAGCGGCTTGACCGGCCATTCGTGCGCAAGGGCGGTAAGCTGGTTGAGGCGAGTTGGGATGAGGCTTTCGCAGCGATTGCGGCGGTAAAGGCCGGCAGCAGCGTGGCCGCGATTGCGGGCGACCTGGTCGATTGCGAGACGATGTATGCGGCCAAGGCGCTGATCGCCAAAATGGGCTCAACGATGCTGGAGGGCCGGCAGACCGGCATGGCCTATGACGCCACATCGCTGGCGGCGGTGAATTTCAACACCAGCATTGCGGGCACCGAACGGGCTGACGTGATCCTGCTGGTCGGCACCAATTTGCGCTGGGAAGCGCCGCTTGTGAACACGCGGGTGCGCAAGGCCATCAAGCGCGGCGCGAAGGTGTTCGCGATCGGGCCGGAAACGGACCTGACCTATAAGGTGGAGTGGCTGGGCAACGGCCTGTCGGCGCTGGGCAAGCTGCCCGATGCGGCGGCAGAGGCATTCAAAAATGCGCAGCGGCCGATGATCATCGTTGGTGGTGCGGCGCTGAAATCGGGGCACGGCGCGGCGCTGGCCTTTGCCAAGAAGCACAAATTGGTGCGCACGCTGGAGGATGGCAGCGCGTGGAATGGCTTTAACGTCGTTCACATGGCGGCGGCCCGGATGGGCGGGCTGATGCTCGGCTATGCTCAACCCGGCGGGATTGCCGATATCGTCGCGGCTAAGCCCAAGCTGGTGTTTTTCCTTGGCGCGGACGAGGTGGATTTTTGGGACTTCGCCAAGAGCTTCAAGGTGTATATCGGCCACCATGGTGACAAGGGCGCGGCGCATGCCGATGTCGTGCTGCCGGGCGCGAGCTATGCTGAGAAATCGGGCACCTGGGTTAACCTGGAGGGGCGTGTGCAGCGCGGTGAGCAGGCAGTATTCGCCCCCGGCGATGCGCGCGATGACTGGACGATCCTGCGCGCGCTTTCGGCGGTGATGGGCCAGACGCTGCCGTTCGATACGCTCGATCAGTTGCGCGCTGAAATGGCGCGCGAGGTGCCTGCGCTCGGCCAATTGGGGCTGGTGACGTTCGACTGGGCACCGCCCAAACTCGACGCCAAGGGCGAGGGCGAGATCACCTATCCCATCAAGGATTTCTACCTCACCAACGCCATTTGCCGTGCAAGCCCGACGATGCAACGTTGCTCGGCCGAACTGGTGCACGGCCAAAGCTTTGCGGAGGCGGCGGAATAAAGATGGGCCTGATCCACGCAGATATTGAGCTGACAAATGCCAGGCGGGACGACCTTTTGTCGATGACGGTCAACGCCTTGGTTGATAGTGGGGCGGTGCACCTGTGCATCCCGCAGCATGTCGCGACCCAACTTGAATTGGACGTGCAGGATCGTCGCGAAGTCACCGTCGCCGATGGCCGCACGCAAACCGTCGATTATGTAGGTCCGATTCGAATCCGATTCGCCAACCGGCAGTGCCTCGTCGGTGCGCTGGTGCTTGGTGATCAGGCGTTGCTTGGCGCGATACCGATGGAAGATATGGATTTGGTCATCAGTCCAAGCCGCCAGACTGTTACGGTCAATCCTGCTAACCCCAATATCGCCGCTTCGCTGGCGATGGGCCTTGGGACGTCACACCAATGACCTGGTGGTTCACTTATCTCGGCATGCCTTTTGAGGGCGCGTGGTTCCTGGCCACGCTGATCGACATCCTGCTCATCGCGTTGCCGGTGATGCTCGCGGTCGCGCTGATCATTTATGCCGATCGCAAGATCTGGGCGTCAATGGCGCTGCGGCGTGGGCCCAACGTGGTCGGGCCGTTCGGCATTCTGCAGTCCTTCGCTGACGGATTGAAGGTGTTTCTTCAGGAAACGATCATCCCGTCGAGCGCGAACAAGGGCCTGTTTCTGCTCGCGCCAATCATCACCTTTACGGTCGCGCTAATCGTATGGGCGGTGGTGCCGTTCCAGGCTGATCTGATCCTGTCGAACATCAATGTCGGGTTGCTTTATGTGCTCGCGGCAAGTTCGCTCGGGGTGTACGGCATCATCCTGGCGGGGTGGTCATCCAACTCGAAATACCCGTTCTTTTCGGCGATTCGCGCAGCGGCGCAGATGGTGAGTTATGAAGTCGCGATCGGTTTCGTGCTGATTTCGGTGGTGCTGTGGACGGGCAGCTTCAATCTGGCGGCGATTGTTGAGGCGCAGAAGAATGTCTGGGGTTTTGCGCTGCTGCCGGTCAACGGGTTCGCGTTTAACCCGCTGCTGTTCCCGATGGCGGTGGTGTTCTTCATCTCGTCGCTCGCCGAGACGCAAAGGGCGCCGTTTGATCTGACCGAGGCGGAGAGCGAGCTTGTCGCGGGCTATCAGACCGAATATTCGAGCATGGCGTTCGCGCTCTACTGGCTGGGCGAATATGCCAATGTGATCCTGATGTGCGTGCTGAACGCGACGCTCTTCTGGGGTGGCTATCTGCCGCCGGTTGACTGGGCGCCGCTATACTATGTGCCCGGCATCGTCTGGCTGTTTATCAAAATGTGCGTGTTCTTCTTCCTGTTCAGCTGGGTGAAGGCGACTGTGCCGCGCTACCGCTATGATCAGCTGATGCGGCTCGGGTGGAAGGTGTTCCTGCCGCTGTCGCTTATCTGGGTGTTTTTGGTGAGCGGCTATCTGATGCTCGTTCGCGTGGGAGTTCCGGCATGAATATCGGCCAAACGATCAAGGCCTTCACGCTGTGGGAGTTCGTTCGTGCCCACGCACTGACCCTGAAGTATTTCTTCAAGGCCAAGGCGACGATCAACTATCCCTACGAAAAGAACCCCATTTCCCCGCGCTTTCGCGGCGAGCATGCGTTGCGTCGTTACCCCAATGGCGAAGAGCGCTGCATCGCGTGCAAGCTGTGTGAAGCGGTGTGCCCGGCACAGGCAATCACGATCGAGGCTGAACCGCGTGATGACGGATCGCGCCGCACGACGCGCTACGACATCGACATGACCAAGTGCATTTACTGCGGCCTCTGCGCAGAGGCGTGTCCGGTCGATGCGGTGGTGGAAGGGCCGAATTTCGAATTTGCGACCGAAACGCGTGAGGAACTGATCTACGACAAGGCGAAATTGCTCGATAATGGCGACCGTTGGGAACGCGTAATCGCGGCGAACCTTGCCGCCGATGCCCCGTACCGTTAAGCGGCCTGTGACTTCAGGGACCATCATGATTCACCAGACGCCCGTCATTCCCACGAACGCGCGAACCCAGCTGATTTGCCGCGATGAACCCGGCAGCAGGGCATTGGCGTTCGCAGCGGCCTCAGTCGATCCGTCGGCTGGGATTGGCGGGTCATGATCCAGGTTTTTGCCTTTTATCTGTTCGCCTCAATCGTGCTGATATCGGGCGCGATGACGATTGCGTCGCGTAACCCCGTGCATTCGGTGCTGTGGCTGATATTCGCCTTTTTCAACGCCGCTGGACTGATGTTGCTGGTGGGGGCAGAGTTTATCGCGATGCTGCTGGTCATCGTCTATGTCGGCGCGGTCTCTGTGTTGTTCCTGTTCGTCGTGATGATGCTGAACATCGACTTTGCTGAACTTCGGCAGGGATATGTCCGCTATCTTTGGCCGGGTTTCGCGCTGGCCGTTGCGTTGGCAGCCGAGTTGTTTGTCGCCCTTGGCGCATGGAAATCGGGTGGAATCGCCCTGGGTCGGCGCATTGCGCCGATGACCGGCGATGTGCCCAATATCGAAGCCATCGGGAACCTGCTCTACAGCCGCTATCTGTATATTTTTGAAGCTGCTGGGCTGGTGCTGTTGGTCGCGATGATTGGGGCGATTGTCCTCACCCACCGCCAGCGCGGCGGGGTGAAACCGCAGAACATCGCGAGCCAGGTCGCGCGCCGTCCGCGGGATGCAACCCGCAACGTAGATGCACCGGTGGGCGAGGGGGTGAAGCTGTGATCGGCCTGGTCCATTATCTCGTCGTCGCGGCGATCTTGTTCACGATGGGGGTGCTCGGCATCTTCCTGAATCGCAAGAACGTGATCGTCATCCTGATGGCGATTGAGCTGATCCTGCTGGCGGTGAACATCAACTTCGTCGCCTTTTCGGCCTATCTCGGCGATCTGGTGGGCCAGGTTTTCGCGATGTTCGTGTTGACGGTGGCGGCGGGTGAAGCCGCGATCGGGCTGGCCATTCTCGTCATTTACTTCCGTGGCCGCGGCACGATTGCGGTCGACGATATCAACCGGATGAAGGGGTAATCATTCGGTGATCCAACTCATTGTTTTCCTGCCGTTGCTCGCGGCTGTTATCGCCGGGCTGGGCAACCGCGCCATCGGCAATGTGCCGGCCAAGATCGTGGCGACAGCGGCACTGTTCGCATCGTGCGCGCTATCATGGCCCATTTTCCTGAGCTTTGTGGCAGGCACCGCCAGCGCGAGCGTGACGCCCGTGTTCGACTGGATACGCTCCGGCTCGCTCGACATCACTTGGGCACTGCGCGTTGATGCACTGACGGCGGTGATGCTGGTTGTCATCACCAGCGTGTCGGCGCTCGTCCACCTGTATAGCTGGGGCTATATGGAGGAAGACCCGGATCAGCCGCGCTTCTTCGCCTATCTCTCGCTGTTCACCTTTGCGATGCTGATGCTCGTTACCGCCGATAACATCGTGCAGATGTTTTTCGGCTGGGAAGGCGTTGGCCTCGCCAGTTATCTGCTGATCGGTTTCTGGTTCCGCAAACCCAGCGCCAACGCCGCCGCGATCAAGGCATTCGTCGTCAACCGCGTGGGTGATCTGGGCTTTATGCTCGGCATTTTCGGCACCTATCTGGTGTTCAACACGGTGCAGATTGACGAGATTTTGCGGCTCGCGCCCGGCATGTCGGGGTCGACCATCGGTTTCCTGTGGTTCCGTGCTGATACGATGACGGTGCTGTGCCTGTTGCTGTTTGTGGGCGCGATGGGCAAATCGGCGCAGCTTGGCCTCCACACCTGGCTGCCCGATGCGATGGAGGGGCCGACGCCGGTTTCCGCCCTGATCCATGCCGCCACGATGGTGACGGCCGGCGTTTTCATGGTGTGCCGCCTGTCACCGATGTTTGAGACGAGCCCGTTCGCGCTGACGGTGGTGACGACGGTGGGTGCCGCCACCTGCCTGTTCGCCGCGACAATTGGCCTGGTGCAAACCGACATCAAGCGGGTGATCGCCTATTCAACCTGTTCTCAGCTTGGCTATATGTTTTTTGCAGCCGGTGTTGGCGCTTATGGCGCGGCGATGTTCCACCTGTTCACGCACGCCTTTTTCAAGGCGCTGCTGTTCCTGGGCGCAGGCAGCGTGATTCACGCGATGCACCATGAACAGGATATGCGCTTCTATGGCGGACTGCGGAAATCCATTCCCGTCACCTTCTGGGTGATGATGATGGGCACGCTGGCGATCACCGGGGTCGGCATTCCCGGTGTGATTGATGGGTTGCCCGCGATTGGCTTTGCCGGGTTCCATTCAAAGGACGCGATCATCGAAAGCGCCTGGGCATCGGGCCAATCGGGCGCGTCGATTGTCGGGATGATCGTGGCGTTGCTGACCAGCTTTTATTCGTGGCGGCTGATGTACCTGACCTTTTACGGCAAGCCGCGCTGGGCAGAATCCGAGCATATCCAGCACGCAGTGCACGCGCATGGGCACGCACATGGGCACGCGCAGGGGCACGCGCATGGTCATGATGATCACGGCCATGATGACCATCATGATCACGCGCACGCGGCGGATGACGGCACGGCGGGCTATCATCCGCATGAAAGCCCTTGGTCGATGCGCTTGCCGTTGCTGTTGCTGTCGGTGGGCGCGATTGCGGCGGGCTATGTTTTCCACGGGGCGTTCATTGAACCGGCGGCGGGCGACGAGTTCTGGAAGGGCAGCATCGCGTTTCGCGAGCATTTGATGCACGCCGCGCACGAAGTGCCGTTGTTCGTGAAACTGAGCGCAAGCATCGCGATGTTGCTGGGGCTGGGCGGGGCTTATTACGCCTATATCGTGCGGCCCACATTGCCGGGGCAGACCGCGCGCAGCTTCAGCATTGTGTATGATTTCCTGCTGCACAAATGGTATTTTGATGAGCTGTACGATCTGCTGTTCGTGAAGCCCGCGTTCGCCATCGGCCGCCTGTTCTGGCACCGGGGTGATGAGCAGACGATCGACCGATTCGGGCCAAATGGGGCGGCGTTCATTGTCGCTTCTGGTGCGCGGATGGCCGGGCGGTTGCAGACCGGATATATTTATACCTATGCATTTGTGATGCTGATCGGGCTGACCGCGGTCGTCACCTGGGCGATTGCGAGCTGATGGCGATGACTGGCCTTCCCATCCTAACCCTGATGATCGCTGTGCCCGCCATTGCGGCGGTGCTGTGCCTGTTCCTGAACGCCAGCGGCGCGCGGTGGCTGGCGTTGGCGGCGACGCTGATCGATTTTGCGCTCGGCTGCTACCTTTGGGCGCATTTCGACATTGGCGGGCCGCAGTGGCAGTTCGTTGAACATGCCCAATTGCCGCTGTTCGGCCGGTTTGGCTGGGCGCTGGGAATTGATGGGTTTGCCCTGATGCTGATCATGCTCAGCGTGTTCCTGATGCCGATTTGCATCGGTGCAAGCTGGGACAATATTCAAAAGCGTGTGCCAGAATATATGGCGGCTTTCCTTGTTACCGAAATGCTGATGATCGGCACATTCGCGGCGCAGGATATGTTCCTGTTTTACGTGTTTTTTGAAGCAGGCCTGATCCCGATGTACCTGATCATCGGCATCTGGGGCGGCGCGAACCGCATTTACGCGAGCTATAAATTCTTCCTCTATACGCTGCTGGGATCGGTGCTGATGCTGATCGCGATGCTGTGGATGGCGCAATATGCGGGCACCACCGATATCCCGACGCTGCTGAACACCGATTTCCCCGATTATGCCCAAACATGGCTGTGGCTGGCGTTTTTCGCATCATTTGCTGTGAAGATGCCGATGTGGCCGGTCCATACCTGGCTGCCTGACGCCCATGTGCAGGCCCCCACGGCGGGATCGGTGATTTTGGCGGGCGTGCTGCTGAAGCTGGGCGGATATGGCTTTCTGCGTTTTTCCGTCCCGATGTTCCCGGAAGCATCGGCGCAGCTGACCTGGCTGATCCTGGGGCTGTCAGCGGTGGCGGTTATTTATACGTCGCTGGTCGCGCTGGTGCAGTCCGACATGAAAAAGCTGATCGCCTATTCCAGCGTTGCCCATATGGCGATTGTGACAATCGGCCTGTTCGCGTTCAACCAACAGGGGATTGAGGGCGCGATGATCGTGATGCTCAGCCATGGGCTGGTCTCCGCCGCGCTGTTCCTGTGCGTTGGCGTGATTTATGATCGGCTCCACACGCGCGAGATCAGCCGTTATGGTGGCCTGAGCATCAACATGCCGCGTTATGCCGTGCTGTTTTTGCTGTTCACGATGGCGTCGGTTGGCCTGCCGGGCACGAGCGGCTTTGTCGGCGAGTTCCTAAGCCTGGCGGGCACCTATCAGGTATCGACCACCGCCACCTTGCTCTGCACCACGGGGATCATTCTGGGGGCGGCCTATATGCTGTACCTGTATCGCCGGGTCGCCTTTGGCGAGATTGTGCATGAAGATGTGCGCGCCATGCCCGATCTGTCGATGCGCGAACTGGCGCTGCTGGTGCCGATTGCGGCGGCTGTGTTGTGGATGGGGGTATATCCCGAAAGCTTTCTGGCGCCGATGCGTGATGATGCCACCACGCTGGTCGCGCGTGTATCGCGCGCCACGCCAGCGGGGGATTCGCTGCCAACGCCGGGCAAGGTTGCGGCCCAACCAATGGCCGACGTGCCCCATGCGGAGGCGCACTGATGGATTACACCGCCAATCTGGTGATGACCTTGCCCGAGATTGTGCTGTCGCTCGGCGCGCTCGCGTTGATGCTGGTCGCGGCATGGGGCGGGCAGGCGGCGTCGCGGGCGATTTCATGGGCGGCGGTGGCCGTATTGATAGGCGCCGGCATTGCCCTGATCGGCCCGGCATCGAACGGCGGTTCAGCATTTTACGGACTGTACAAGGCCGATGCCTTTGCGGCGTTCTGCAAGGTGCTGATTTACGGCGCAGCGGCGGTGGCGATCATCATCGCGCCACGCTTTTTTGATTCGACCGGCGGGGATAATCTGCGGCCTGAATATCCGGTGCTGATCCTGCTTTCGGCGATTGGCATGGGGATGATGGTGTCGGCAGGGGATTTGCTGACGCTGTATGTCGGCCTCGAACTCCAAAGCCTTGCCGCCTATGTTCTGGCCAGCTTTATGCGGCAGGATGCGCGTTCGGCAGAGGCGGGCCTGAAATATTTCGTGCTTGGCGCGCTGGCCAGCGGCATTTTGTTGTACGGCATGTCGCTGGTTTATGGTTTTTCGGGCACCACCTTATTCAGTTCAATCGCCACAGCGTATGTCGATGGCCATTCCAAGGGACTGACGTTCGGGCTGGTGTTCGTGTTCGCAGGGCTCGCCTTTAAGATGAGCGCGGTGCCGTTCCACATGTGGACGCCCGACGTATATGAAGGCGCACCAACCCCTGTCACCGCCTTTTTCGGCAGCGCACCCAAGGTTGCGGCGATTGCGCTCACCGTGCGGGTCGCGGTGGAAGCGATGGGGCCTGCGGTACTTGAATGGCGACAAATTGTGATCTTTGCATCGCTCGCGTCAATCGTGTTGGGCGCTGCAGGGGCAATTGGGCAGACCAATATCAAGCGCCTGCTGGCCTATTCGTCCATCAACAATGTCGGCTTTGCGCTCGTTGGCCTGGCAGCGGGATCGACAGAAGGCGTGGCAGCAGTGCTCGTCTATCTGGCGATCTATGTGGTGATGACGCTGGGCAGCTTTTTGATCGTTTTGCAGATGCGCGGGCTGGACGGGCAGCCGGTTGAGACGCTGGACAGCCTGGCCGGGCTTTCGCGGACCCAGCCGCGCCTTGCGCTGGCGCTGGCGATCATGATGTTTTCACTGGCAGGCATTCCGCCGTTATTCGGCTTTTATGCCAAGTTCGCGGTGTTCTGGGCCGCTGTGCAGGCCGGGCTGTTCGCCTTTGCCGCCATCGGCATCGCCGCATCGGTCATCGGGGCCTATTACTACCTCCGCGTCGTCAAGACGATGTATTTCGATGAACCAGACAGCGCAGGCTTTGCGCCGATGCAGAGCGGGATTGAGGGCGGGCTGATCTTGGCATCGGCGGCGTTCCTGTCGCCGCTGGGCTATCTCGCCATCCCCGCGATGGGCGTGTGGAGCATGGCGGCGGCCAGGGTATTGTTCCCATCGTAACAGTCCGGACGGTCGCCGAAACCGGATCGACCAATGCCGACATGATCGCGCTTGCTGCCTCGGGGGCCGAGGAAGGGATGTGGCTGCGCGCCGAACGCCAGACAGCGGGGCGCGGTCGGCAAGGCCGGGCCTGGCAATCGCCGCCGGGTAATCTTTATGCCAGCACGCTCGTCCGGCTGCGGCCGGAAGATCCGCCGCCTGCCACGCTGGCGCTGGTCGCCGCCGTGGCGCTGGAAGAAGTGGTGTCGGCGTATCTGGGGCACCAGGCCGCGCGGCTGAAATGGCCTAATGATCTGTTGCTTGGCGGGGCAAAGCTGTCCGGCATTTTGCTCGAACGCTCCGGTGACGCGATCGTGATCGGGTTCGGCGTCAATCTGGCGCATCATCCGGTTGATCTGGATCGCCCCGCGACCAACCTGGCCGCGCACGGCGTAACGCCCGACCCCGATGATTTTGTCGCCACGCTGGGCGAAGCGGTAGCCCGTTGGGTGGGCCGTTGGCGCGGCGAGGGGCTTGGCCCGGTGCGGGATCGCTGGACGCTGCGCGCGCACCCAAGCGGTACGGCACTGACGGCACGATTGCCTGATGGCAGCGCGCTGGATGGCATTTTCGAACGGCTCGATAACGACGGCGCGCTCATCCTGCGCTTGGCGGACGGCACCGCGCGTGTCATTCACGCAGGCGATGTATTTTTGATTTGATAGCAACCCCGTTCGCCCTGTGCGAAGTGGAAGGGCGAGCGTGGTGCGGGGATTTACCCTTCGACTTCGCTTTGGGCGAATGGCGGGTGGGTGAACGGATAAAGTTCGGATGGAGTCCATAATGCTGCTCGCGATTGACGCCGGGAATACCAATGTCGTGTTTGCGCTGGTGAAGGACCGCGCGATCATTGCGCGCTGGCGTATCGCCACCGATCCGCGCCGTACTGCGGATGAATATGCGGTCTGGCTCAGTCAGTTGCTTCAGCTGGAGGGGCATGACCGCGCGGAGATTGGCGGCGTGATTATTGCGACTGTCGTGCCGCGCGCGCTCCACAATCTGCAAACGCTGGCCCGCAAATATTTTGGCGGCGAACCCCTGATCGCTGGCCAGCCGCCGGTGGAATGGGGAATTGAGATTGACGTAAAGGAACCCGGATCGCTGGGGGCGGACCGCGCGGTCAACACCGTGGCGGCGCATGCGCTGTATCCCGGCGACCTGATCGTCATCGATTTCGGCACCGCGACGACATTTGATCTGGTCGATTACACTGGGGCGTATAAGGGCGGCATCATCTGCCCCGGCATCAACCTGTCGCTGGATGCGCTGGTAACCGCCGCCGCCAAGCTGCCGCGGATCGCGATTGAGGCGCCTGCGGATATGAGCGTGATTGGGCGCGATACCGTCAGCCAGATGCATATCGGCATTTACTGGGGCTATATCGCGATGATGGAGGGGCTGGTCGCTCGCATGAAGGCAGAGGTTGGTCGCCCGGTAAAGGTGATCGCTACTGGCGGCCTTGCCATATTGTTTGAAAAACAGACCGATGTTTTCGATTCCGTCGAACCCGATCTGACCATTCAGGGGCTGGCGATGTTGTGGGATCGCGCCCATATAGCGCAATAGAGTTTTGCAGCGGCGCCCCCGTGCGGGCCGCGCCGCTATTCCATTCTCGGCAAGATTAACGCGCGTAACCGCGCACACCATGGCCGTCCGCAGGTGCGGGTGGCCGCAATTGAAAGAACAAGAATTTAGTGACTGTCCCTAAGAAAGAACTCCTGTTCCTGGCCCTTGGCGGGTCGGGCGAAATCGGCATGAACGTCAATCTTTATGGCTGTGATGGCAAATGGGTGATGGTGGATTGCGGCATTACTTTTGCCGATCCCAATTACCCCGGCGTCGACGTGATCCTGCCCGATCTGGCATTTATCGAAGAACGGATCGACGATCTGCTCGGCATCGTGCTGACGCATGGGCATGAGGACCATATCGGTGCGTTGCCCTATCTGGCGGAGGATCTGGGCGTGCCATTGTTCGCATCGCCCTTCACCGCCGGCCTTATCCGCGGCAAGCTGGACGAAGAAGGCATTGCCGACCGGGTAAAGCTGAACATCGTCAAGGCTGGTAAGGATTTCCAGCTCGGGCCATTTGGATTCCGATTTGTGCCCGTGGCGCATTCGATTCCGGAAGGTAATGCGCTGCTGATCACCACGCCTTACGGCAAGGTGTTCCATACGGGCGATTGGAAACTGGATGACAGCCCCGTCATCGGCGCGCCCGCCAGTGCAGAGGTGATGACGGCGATTGGCGACGAGGGTGTGCTCGCGCTGGTGTGCGATTCGACCAATGTGTTCAATCCTGAAGCGTCCGGCTCTGAAAGCAGCGTGCGGCAGGGGCTGTATGATGTTGTTACCGCCGCCAAGGGCCGCGTGCTCGTCACCACCTTTGCCTCCAACGCCGCGCGGCTGAAAACCCTAGGCGAGGTTGCACGCGATACTGACCGCGCCATTTGCGTGGCCGGGCGTTCGCTCGACCGCATTCTGAAGGTCGCGCAGGCGACGGGGTACCTCACCGATTTCCCAGAGTCCGTGGATTGGGACACCGCGATGCGGATGCCGCGCGACAAGGTGCTGATCGTCGCCACCGGCGGGCAGGGTGAAGAACGCGCGGCGCTGGCGCGCGTGGCGTTTGGATCGCACACGATTGCGCTGGATGCGGGCGATACCGTGATATTCTCCTCAAAGCAGATCCCCGGCAATGAAGTCGCGATTGGGCGCATCCAGAATGCGCTGGCGGCCAAGGGCGTGATCATGATCACGGATCGTCAGGCGCATGTGCATGTGTCTGGCCATCCCGGTCGACCTGAACTCGCGACGATGTATGGCTGGATTCGGCCCGAACTGCTGATGCCGGTTCACGGGGAGATGCGGCATATGATGGAACATGCGCGGTTCGGCCTTTCCCAGGGCGTGCCACGTGCGCTGGTGCAGTCCGATGGTGATATTGTGCGGCTTGCGCCTGGTGCGCCGGTCAAGATCGGCAATGCGCCGGTCGGGCGGCTGGTGCTTGACGGTGATGTTATCCTGCCCGCCGATGGCACCACGATCAACGAACGCCGCAAATTGGCGCTGAACGGGCAGATTTCAGTCGCGGTCGCGGTGGGCAAGAATGGCGCGCTGATGGGCCAGCCGCAGCTCAAAATTCAGGGCGTTCCCGTAGAGGAAGATCGCGATCCGTTTCTGGACGAGGCAAGCGATGCTGCCGCCAAGGCCGTGCGCGATGGCGGCAAGGACCGTAACAAGACCCGCGAACAGGTGCGTCTTGCCGTGCGGCGCGTTGCTTCACGCTGGACGGGTAAAAAGCCAATTGTCGATGTGTTGATGATCGAGGCATAGGGCGATGCAGATCACCTCAATGCTCGCCATTTACTTCCTGATGTGGGCGTTTTCGATCTTCCTCGTCCTGCCATTCGGCGTGCGCACGGCAGACGAGGCGGGGGTGGAGCGCATCCCCGGCCAGGCCGAAAGCGCGCCGCATCAGTTCAGCTTTGGCCGTATCGCGCTGCGCACCACGATTGTCGCGACCACGATGTTCGTGCTGTTCCTGCTGAACTACGAATTTGGCTGGGTGCGCGCAGAGACGTTCGACTTTTTCGGCGGGATGAAGCCCGTAACCTGACAGGGCCTTAGGGGAGCGGCGCGGATACCCGCACTGGCCCGGCCATTCGCGGAGGGTGCGCATTGCCGCTGCTTTGCGGCAAGGCTGTTGTCACGGATCGAGCGGGTCAGTCGCGTCCACATGAAATGCCACGGCGTTGGGCTGAAATTCGAAGCTGAACGGAAATTTCCCCGGCGTTATCCGACCGGGATTAACCCCCATTTCGGCGACGTTTCGTTGCCGTAACTGATCGCTGCCGAGATAATTTGCCGTCATGGGATCGGTAACGATCACCGCAGGGCGGTCAGTCGGGAAGCCTGCGGCAAACAAGAGCCGAGCGCAATTGCGCTGATTGGTTGTCGTATGTCGTGCGTGTGGTTCGATCAGGATGCGATCAGCGGGCACAGCATATTGCGCAATCATCACCTTCTTCATCTCTACCGCTTCATTAAACGAGGTGCGATTTGGATGAACATTGCCGCCGCTGACGATGATGAAGGGAGCAACGCCCCGCGCATAGAGTTCCGCCGCCATTGCCATGCGAATATAGCCCAGCACCCCGGTACGCGATTGCGGATCATCCGGCCCATGCCCGAAAACAAGAATTGCTGAATAGCGGCGGCCACGCCACCCGAACCTGCGGATTTTCGCGACGGTGTCACGATTTTCGCCGCTCAACAAAGGGCGAAAAGCAGATGCGTCCGTGCGTTCATTCATGCGGAGCACGTTGACGGCATAGCGGCTTGGTCCGTCGAAGATCAGGTCGTCTGGCCGGGCCATCGCAGAAATAGCCTTGTTGTGCGCGTCGAGCACGCCGGAGAATTCCGGTCGCGCGGTATCAAAGATGATTGCGTCGATTTGCGGATAACGCGGTGGCTCTCCCTTTGCGTAAACGGTGATCACGCGGTTCATGGCGGCTGCTGTGTCGCGCCACGCTGCTGACAGCATCGCGCCATCATCAAGTGCTGCATGAGCGGCAAAGCGTTGTGAGGCCCGCATGTGGCGACCCACCAGCGCCACCGTCATTCCCTTTGTATCGGCTATCCGGCGCAGGGCTGTTTCGACCGATGCAATCTCATTCGGGGTCCATAACCATGGATCGGCGAGGCACGATGGCCTTGGCAGACATGTTGATGCTGCGGCAATGCGCGCGTTGCGCTGCGCCGCCATTGCCTTCAACGCCGGGTCAAGGCGAAGGGCAATTGCCCAGCCCGGCGCAATGCGCAGCATTGCGAGCAAGGGAAAGTTGATCGTCTCCAACGTCTCGCCAAATGGCGCGGTATACCCCGGCGGGTCCATCGCCATCGCTGCCGTGTTTGACCCCAGCGCCACCAGCGCCAGCGCGCCCGCGAACCCGCGTTTCATCCGCGCTGATTTCCTCTGCGTTTTGGTGGGTGGCATCGTGTTTCGGAAGCACCCAGCCCCGCGCACCCGCCCAATCAAGCCCGCAGGCGCTCAATTGCCTGTGCCAGCGCGACGTAAAGCTTGCCCATGTCCGATGACAGCAATGTCACCCCCATTGGTGCGCCATCGCGCTGGGCAAGAACGGTGCGGAGCATGGCTTCAAAGTCGTGGATGTAGCGGTTTACCTGCTCGCGGAAAGGCCCGTCATCATCATATAGTCGCGCCACATCGCGCGCTTCGCCCGTATCGAGCAGGCGGACGGCACGGCGGGTGAACACGCCGCGATCGCCCTTGAGATAAGCAGACCAGGCGCTGTCGGATACTTCGGTGGAAAAGCTTTTGGCGATGTCGATCGCGCCGGAATTGAGCGACTCGATTAATAGCGACGCGCGCCTTGCAAAGCTGTCGCTTTCGGCCTTTTCGCGTTCGGCGCGGGCATCCTCGATCCGGTTTTCCACCAGCGATGTCGTTTCTGCAATCGTCAGCATCTGGCGTGTCAATCGTTCAGATGCGCGCCCGGCGGCGGTGACCGCATTGTCGGCGGCTTCGGCGATGGCGTTGACCTGGCGTTCCACCGCATTGCCCACCGCGCGTTGCATGGCCTGTGCGCTGGCGAGTTCAAGCGAACGGGCAGCCTCGGGGATTACCGTCGACAGTGTTTCGCGTGCGCGGTCTGCAGCGGTGCTGGCGGTATCACGAACGCGGATCAACGCTTCAATCAGGCGAGGGGCGGCCTGTTCGGCAAAGTCATGCGTGCGGCTGATTGCTTCATCCAGCGTGCCGCCAATCGCCCCGGCCTTGTCGCGACCGTCTTCAAGCGTCTGGAGCAACAGGCCCGATAGCTGATCCAGCGTGTGGCGCTGCGTTTGGATGACCTGGGCGATCGCTTCAATCGCGTCATGCGTGCTTTCTGCCGCCGTCACCAATGAAAGCAGTTCGGGCTTGGCACCGGCCACCACATTGCGGCTGCTCGCGATACGCGCATCAAGGCGGGCGAGCGCCTCTGGCAAGGTCTCATCAATCTCGCGGGCGGCTGCGTCCATGGCGGTAAGCAGGTCTTCGGCCGTGCCGATTACCTTCATTGCCATATCGTCGCCGACTCGCAGCGTTTCGGTCATCGCTTCGGTTGATCCCCCGAGCGCGCTGATCGATGCGGCGAGCATCTGGGTGCGTTCAATTCCCTTACTGTGGAAGGCGGCGACCTTTTGTTCGACCTGGGTGAAACCGGCATCGGCGTTGCTGACCAGCGCCTCGCTGGCGATACGTTGTTCGTCCAGCCGCGCGGCGATCCGGTCGATCATCGTTTCGATCGCGCTGATGCGGCCTGAAAGCGCCTCAACCGCTTCTTTCCCCGCATTATGCAGCGATGCCTGATTTACCTCGACCATTGCGAGCATTGCATCGCCCTGCGCGGCAATACCCTTGCGCGCCTCGTCAACGGCATCGGCGGTGCGCGACAGCAGTCCGTCGACCGCGCCAGACATTTCAGCGGTAACGCTTTCCAGCCGGGCACCGGCGGTTTCGCTGGTGGTTTCCATGCGGGTGATGTGGGAGGCAAGTTTTTGTGCGGCCATTCCGGCCATTGCATTGGCTTCGCGGGCCCGTTCCTGCAGCGCCCCCATCTGGGCATCAAGCGCAGCGGTATGCTCGCTCGCTACCAGTGCCGTTGCCTCCAGCGTTTTCGCCATGCCGGCGGTTTCGCCGTGCGCCTTGGGCAGCGACGCGAGCAACGTGGACAGATTATTTTGGGCGATGGTGATCGCGTCGGTCAGCTTGCGGGCCTGATCATCAGCCGTTGCGATCTCATGCCCCATGCCGTTGCTGATCGCGACCAGCCGTTCGCTGGCGCCGTCGCCCATCTTCATCAAATCATTGGTCTGGCGGGCCAGCGCATCGCGATTAGCGTCAATCTGGCGGGATACGATGGCGATGGTGCGTTCCAGCGCTGCCGCTTCAGACCGCATTTGCCGGGCGGTTGCGCCAAAGCGATGCGCTTCGGCAGTGCTTGATCGCATCGCCAGCAGCCACAAAATACCAACCAGGGCAGGGGGGACGCACAAGCTCGCGACAAACTGGACCAGTTCGATGGGCGCCAGGCCCAATTCCAGCCGTGGCCAACTGAGCCACAGCATTGATGCCAGCCAGCCGACGATCGCCACAATGGCCATCGCTGGCCCCAATATGCGCGCAAATACCCCCGTCGGCGGCGCTTCGGCATCAGGCGCATCCCGTTCCGCGTCGGGCGCCCCAGTGGGCGCCGCTGTGGGCGATGTCACCGGCTGGGCTGCTGACGGCGTGGGGGGAAGCAATGGTTCGGGCGATACATTGGTCACCACGATATCCCTATCTGACGCTGCACCGGCAACGTTCAACCGCAAGTCGATGATCCGCGAACCCACATTCATCCCCCTCGTTTACCATGATTTTGCGTCGCGCAAAGTAAATTGCATAAACCTTGCCTTAAGGGTTGAGGCCTATCTTTAAGGCTATGGCTTATGATCCCGGTGCAATTGATGCGACCTTGGCGGCAGCGGTGGGTGACGAGCCTGCCTTGATTGCTGAACTGCGGGAGGCGTTTGTCGACAGCGCCTATCGTGCTGTGAAATCAATGGAATCATCGGTTGCGCCCAGCGATTGGCGCGCAGCAGCACTGCGCCTTAAAGGGCTGGCGGCGAGTTTCGGCGCGGTGCGCCTGCTCGCCATCGCGACCGAGGCGAGCGAAAGCCTGCCGCATGCCCCCCAGATGCTGCAACGCGTGCGCCGCGCCGTGGAACGCATTTAGCCCCTTTGCCAAGCCGCGTCAGAGGCCGTAAGCGCCCCGGATGCTTGCAGGGCTGATTTTCGCAACCGACGACGCCAATGACCGGCCCGATATGCTGGCGGCAACGCTGCCCTTTGGCGGCGCGACGCTGATTGAGTTCCAGGCGCGGTTGCTGATTGGGGCCGGGGCTGGGCAGCTTATCATCGTTGTTACCCGGTTAAGCCCCGAACTGGTTGGTGCAGTGGCGCGAATGAAGCGGCGCGGCATTGGCGTTGATGTCGTGCGATCCGCGCGAGAGGCGGAGGAAAAACTCCATCCACTCGCCCGTGTGCTGGTGGTCGCAGACGGGTTGGTGACAACTGAACCGGTGATCGCGCTGTTGAGCGGGGAGGGGAGTGATACGCTGCTGGTGACCACCGATGCCGATGCGCTGCCGGGGCTTGAGCGGGTGGGCGCCAATGCAATCTGGGCCGGTTTGGCGCGAGTAGAGGCGCAGCGGATTGCCGACGTCGCCGCTTTGCCGCGCGATTATGATTTTGAATCAACCTTGTTGCGAGTGACGGCGCAGGCCGGTGCTGATCATCTGTTGCTGCCCAGCGGTGAAACGCGTGACGGGCACGGCATAGAGCGCGATGCTGCCCGACTGCAATTGCGTAACGACAGCGTCGTCGCCGCCTTTGTTTCAAACCGCATTGCCTGGGTTGACCGCTATGTGATCGCGCCAATCGCACGCCGCGCGCTGCGGCCGTTGATTGCGCGCGCGACCCCGGCATTGGCGGTTGGCGGGGTGTCCGCCGCGGTGCTGACAGCCGGTCTGGGGCTGATCGGCTGGGGCTGGCCGTTTTTGGGGTTGCTGGCGGTGCTGCCGTCGATGCTTGGCCTGTCAATCGGCGCCGTGTTGGCGTGGATGCGGGATGATGCGTTTCAGGCCCGGCTGCTGCGGGGTGCAATAGCCGGAGGGGCGGCGGCAACCGCCATGCTGCTGGGGTTCGCCAATAGCATGGCGGAAGGAACAGGGACCGGCCTGGCGCTGGCGGCGGCGCTGTGTGTGGCCGCCGGATTGGCCGAACGCGGTGCCAATGACCGCATTCGCCGCCGATGGTGGGGCAGCCCGGCGGCCTATCCATTGGTGTTGCTGCCCTTTTATCTTTGGGGTTATCCCCAAACCGGGCTGGCGATGGCTGCAGGCTACGCCGCATTGTCACTTGCTGCGGTTATTGAGGCTTTGCGCGAAAAGCCTTAGCCTGAATTTAACGCTACATGCTTACGTCGGGAACCATGTCGATCGACCCTTCCGACACAAACGATGGCACTGATCATGGTGCCAGCCAGCTGCTCGCGCGCGGAGCGGCTGATGACGTGTGCGCCGATCGCCGGATCGTGGCGGCGATTGACGACTTTTTCGTCGATGATCAGGCCCGTCTGGATGACCGTGTCCGCGCGGCGTTGGGCGAGGCACTAACCGGGCTAACCGGCGTGATCGAAGCAGAATTACGCCAATATGCTGGGCGCTTGCTGGTGGGACGGGATGATCCTGAACTTGCCAACCGGGTGATCAGCGATCCGCCCTGCGTTCACCGCGCGCTCAGCCGCGCCGGGTTGCTGCGCGACGGCGAGTTGATGCGCGAGTTGCTCGCGCGGGTGCGGCAGGAGATATTGGGCGAGGCGCTGGCCCCGGTTGCGCCGGACGATCCTGATACGCCCAGTTTTGTCGCCCGGCTGGTCGGCGATCCTGATGGCGTCACCGCCACCGCCGCCACTGCGCTGCTCGCCGCCGACGCGCGTCGCCGCGCTGGGATAGAGCCGGGCGCTGTGCCACGCAGTGATTTGCCCGCTGAATTGCATCACCGGCTCGTCTGGTGGGCGACTGCGGCCATTCGGCTGGCGATGCCGCCATCCCCGGCGCTTGACCGGGCGCTGACCGAGGCCGCCTTGCGCAGCCTGGCCGCGCATGACGAAGGTGACCGGCTGGAGGCTGCGGCGATGCGGCTGGCATCAGCGCTGGGCGCGCAGCCGCATGAATTGCCCGGATTTCTGATCGAATCGCTGGGCGACCGGCGGGTTGCACTGTTTGTCGCATTGCTCGCGCAGGCGATGGGATTCAGCTATGGTCTCGCGCGTGACATCGTTCTTGATCCCGTTGCTGATCGGCTGTGGCTGGTGCTTCGCGCCCTGGGGCTAGATCGCGCCGCCGTCGCCGCAATCGGGCTGGCGCTTTGCGAGGCAGATCCGCGCCGCGATGTGGAAGGCTTTGCCGATCAACTCGATTCGATTTTGGCAGTTTCCCCTGATGCTGCCCGCACGGCGCTGGCGTCGCTTAGCCTCCACCCCGATTTTCGCGAGGCCATCTTGTTGCTCGCAAAGGGCCAGCCGCGATGAATGCGATCGATTCCCGGTTGCCGCCCGTGCGTGGCCTGGTCGATGCTGCCGGCCGGTTGGTTGACGCGGATTCGCGGCTGCATGATTTGAATGCGCGCGCTGGCGGGGCGATTGGCGCGCCGCTCGCCGTGCCGCAACTGGCAGCGCTGGTCAGGCTGGTGCAGCGGCTGCGCATATTGGTGTCGCGCGCGGTGGTCGCTGCTGATGGCGATGACGATATTGATATGTGGGTGCGCGCTGATCCTGATCCGGACAGTGGCGGAGTGCGCCTGTCGATTACAGGGTGGAAAGCGCGCCAGCCCTGGCAACCCGTGACCGATGCCAATGCGCGTGAGCGCGATTTCGTCCGCAGCGCCGCCAACTGGTTGTGGGAAACCGATTCCGCGCTGCGGCTTACCTATGTTTCTGCCAATGCCGGCGCGCGGCACGGTTTTGACGCCGGGCCGCTGCTCGGCCAACCGCTGACGCGTTTGTTCATCCTGGCAGAGGACGCCAGCGGTATGTTCCCCATCCTTGGGGCATTGGCGATGCGGCAGCGATTTGACGATCAGCCCGCACAAATTCGCGCCACTGGTCGCCCGGTGTTGCTATCGGCCGCCGCCCGGTCTGATTCGGCGGGCGTTTTTGCGGGCTTTGCCGGGGCCACGCAGATGGTTGAAACACCGCGCCCGCCAGCGCCCATTGTGCCGCAAACCACCGAACAGGGCTTGCCTGCTGCCTTCAGCACCCGGTTGGACAAGGCATTACGCGCGCCGCTGGGGCGGATCATCGCCAATGCCGACAGCATCAATGCCCAGTCGGAAGGACCGTTGCGGCAGGATTATGCTGATTATGCCGCCGATATTGCCACAGCAGGGCGGCATTTGCTGGGATTGGTCGACGATTTGGTCGATTTGCAAGCCATTGAGCGCCCCGATTTTGTCGTGGCGCACGAACCAATCGATCTGGCAGACATTGCGCGTCGCGCCGCCGGGTTGCTGGGGGTGCGAGCTGCCGCAGGTAATGTTCGGATTGATCGGCCAAGCACACAGGAATTTCTGCCGGCAACGGGCGAGTTCCGGCGCGTTTTGCAGGTGCTCGTCAACTTGATCGGCAATGCCGTGCGCTATTCGCCGCCTGACGGCATGGTGTGGATCCGCGCCGAGCGCGACGGCAACATGGCCGCCGTTGTGGTCGCCGATCAGGGCAAGGGGATTGCCGTGGCCGATCAGGCCCGCATCTTTGAGAAGTTTGAACGCATCGATGTGTCTGAACCCGGCGGTAGCGGGCTGGGGCTGTACATCGCCCGGCGGCTGGCGCGCGCGATGGGCGGCGACGTGACGGTCGATAGTGCCCCCGGCCAGGGCGCGCGATTTGTGTTCACGCTGCCCTATCGCGGCGACTGATCAGCTCGGGGAGCGCCCAAGCCGATCAGGTCGCGGCAATTGGGTGATCAGCGCGCGCTGAGCGCTGGATAATCGCGAACGGTGGGGCCGGTATAGAGCTGGCGCGGACGACCGATCTTCTGTTCGGGGTCTGCGATCATCTCATTCCACTGCGCCACCCAGCCCACGGTGCGGGCAAGCGCAAACAATGCGGTAAACATCGTGGTTGGGAAGCCAATCGCCGACAGGATAACGCCCGAATAGAAATCGACGTTCGGGAACAGCTTCTTTTCGATGAAATAAGGGTCGTTCAGCGCCATTTCTTCAAGCTGCAAGGCCACGTCAAAAATCGGATCGGTTACGCCCAGGGCGCCCAGCACTTCGCGCACCGTTTGCTGCATCACCGTCGCGCGCGGATCGTAATTCTTGTACACGCGGTGGCCAAAACCCATCAGGCGGAACGGATCATTCTTGTCCTTCGCGCGCTCAATATAATGGGGAATCCGGTCTGGCGTGCCGATTTCGCGGAGCATGTTCAGCGCGGCTTCGTTCGCCCCGCCATGCGCCGGGCCCCACAGACACGCGATGCCCGCGGCAATGCACGCGAACGGATTTGCGCCCGATGATCCGGCCAGACGAACGGTGGAGGTTGACGCGTTCTGCTCGTGATCGGCATGCAGGATGAAAATCCGGTCCAGCGCCTTTTCAACGATCGGGTTGACGACATATTCCTCAGCCGGAACGCCAAAGGTCATCCGCAGGAAGTTGCCGGTGTAGCTGAGCGAGTTCTTGGGGTAGACGAACGGCTGACCGACCGAATATTTATACGCCGCGGCCGCAATCGTCGGCATCTTGGCGATCAGCCGGTGGCTGGCGACCATGCGCTGGTACGGATCGGTGATATCGGTGGAATCGTGATAGAAAGCGCTGAGCGCGCCCACCACGCCGCACATGATTGCCATCGGATGCGCATCGCGGCGGAAACCCCGGTAAAAGGTCATCAGCTGTTCGTGCAGCATCGTGTGGCGCGAAATCGTATAGGTAAACTTATCCAGCTCATCACTGCTCGGCAGTTCACCGTTCAGCAGCAGGTAGGATACTTCCATGAAGCTGGATTGTTCAGCAAGCTGACCGATGGGGTATCCGCGGTGCAGCAGCACCCCTTCATCACCATCGATATAGGTAAGCCCGGATTCGCAGCTCGCGGTGGAGGTGAAACCGGGGTCGAAAGTAAACTTGCCGGTTTGCGCATACAGCTTTCGAATATCGATGACTTGTGGACCAACGCTGCCTGACACCACTTTGAATTCGTGATCAGCCCCAGCAACGGTGAGTTTTGCGTTATCAGTCATAGGTCCCTCTTCTTGCCTGAATTCATACGCCCCGAACGGTTACACATCACAATCAAACACCGCTGGCCTCAGCCCCGGCCATCTGGTCGCCAATTCTTCCCAGGCTTTCTGCGCGGCCCAGCAGGACAAGCACGTCAAAAATCCCCGGCGATGTCTTTCGTCCCGTTAATGCTGCCCGCAATGGCTGCGCAACGGCGCCCAGTTTTACCCCGGCATCATCGGCAACCTGCTTCACAGCAGTCTCCAGCACTTCCGTATCCCAGTCATTCACCGCGTCAAGCGCGGCGTGCACCCGAACCAGCAGATCGCGTGCTTCGCCCGTCAGCAAGGCCTGGGCGGCATCATCCAGCGGCAGCGGCCGCGTGCGAAACAAAAATCCGGCCCCGTCCGCAAGTTCCAGCAAATTGGCGGCGCGCGGCTTCAAAACGGCCATGCTGCGTCGCAACAGATCGTGCCCCGCCGTGCCGATCTCGTCCCCGATCCGCTGGGCCACCAGATCAGCCAGCCGGGCATCATCCGCGATCCGAATATAATGACCGTTCAGGTTCTCCAGCTTCTTTAAATCGAACCTGGATGGTGATTTTCCGACCCCGCCCAAATCAAACCACTCGGTCGCCTGTTCACGACTGATAATTTCGTCATCGCCGTGGCCCCAGCCAAGCCGTAGCAGGTAGTTGCCCAACGCCTCTGGCAGAATGCCGAGTTCGTCGCGATAGGCATCTACCCCCACCGCGCCGTGCCGCTTGGACATTTTGGCACCGTCAGTGCCGTGAATCAGCGGAATATGGGCGTAAACGGGGATAGGCCAGCCACCCTCTATCGCGTCCATCGCGTGCATGATCGGCAATTGGCGGAATGCATTGTTCAAATGGTCATCGCCGCGGATCACATGCGTGACGCCCATATCATGATCATCGACGACGACCGCCAGCATATACGTTGGCGTGCCATCTGACCGGAGCAGCACAAAATCATCGATTTCGGCATTCTGCACAGTCACATCGCCCTGTACCCGGTCGCTGATCGTTGTCGCGCCTTCATGCGGGGCCTTTAGGCGAACGACGAAGGGTGCGCCTGCCGGTGCTTCGGCGGGATCACGATCGCGCCAGCGGCCATCATAGCGTGCCGGCTGTTTGGCGGCCTGCTGGGCAGCACGCATCGCTGTCAGCTCTTCAGGCGTCGCAAAGCATTTATAGGCATGGCCTGCGGCGAGCAGCTGATACGCCACAGCGGCATGGCGTTCTGCGCGCGCAAACTGGAACACGGTATCGCCGTCCCAATCAAGGCCCAGCCAGCGCATGCCGTCGAGAATTGCGTCAATCGCAGGCTGGGTGGAGCGCGCGCGATCCGTATCTTCGATCCGCAGCAGAAATTTGCCGCCGTGCGCGCGGGCGAACAGCCAGTTGAACAGCGCGGTGCGCGCGCCACCAATGTGCAGAAATCCGGTAGGGGAGGGCGCAAACCGGGTAACCACCGGCGGCTGAGCGACGGGCGCAATCATGGCTGCGAAAATTTCATAACTTGCGCCACGTTGCGGCTTCTCCCAGACTTCAAAAACGATGGCCAACACAGCCTCGCGCGCCCCTAGCACGGTGATCGCCCCGCTTCAAATTGCGGTGTGGCGGCGCGTGGCGGGAATAACCGGTTCAATTGAGTATTGGCTCGAGGCGGAGCGTGATCAATTGCCGCTCTGGCTGCCGGTCATGCTGGGCCTGGGCGCATCGCTTTGGTTGCTGCTGCCTGATCCGGCCAGTTGGGCGATGGCGGTGGCGGCTTTTGGCGGCGTAGCCCTGCTTGCGCTGTCGGTGGGGCGGGGCGGGCGCGCCGCGCGCATCATCGCGATTGGCAGTGCGGCAATGGTGGTGGGGCTCGCGCTCATCTGGGTCCGGGCAGAGCGCGTCGCCCAACCGCCGCTGGCGCGCACCATGATCGTTCGCTTCGATGCACGGGTTGAGCGGGTCGATCCACTCCCGCCGCGCGGGCTGGTGCGATTGCGATTGGCACCGTTGGCCGTGGTTGAAACGCTGGGGAGATCGACCGTAACCGCGCTGCCGCTGCATATCCGCGTCAATATCGCGACCGATGATATGCCGGCAGGGCTTTCGCGCGGCGCGGTGATCCGGCTGGGCGCGCGGCTGATGCCGCCACCGCCACCGTCGGTGCCGGGTGCCTATGATTTCGCGCGCGTCGCGTGGTTTGACCAGATTGGGGCAACGGGCAGGGGGTTCGGGCCGATCGCCGTTTTGTCCCCCGGCGATGCAGAGGCGGGCGGGCTGCGCGCCAGCTTGTCGGCGCATATCCGGACGAAATTGTCGCCTGCGCCGGGCGGGATTGCAGCGGCGCTGGCAACGGGTGATCAGGGGGCGATTCCGCTGGAGGATGCAGAGGCGATGCGCCGCGCCGGCCTTGCGCATTTATTGTCGGTCAGCGGGCTGCACATCACCGCCGTTGTTGGCGCGGTGATGCTGGTGATGATGCGGCTGTTGGCGCTCAGCCCCTGGTCGGCGCTGCACCTGCGGCTGCCGCTGATTGCGGCGGCGACGGCAGCGCTGGCGGCGATTGGCTATACCGTGTTGACTGGATCGGAAGTGCCGACGATCCGATCGTGCGTCGCGGCGCTGATGGTATTGCTGGCGATTGCGCTGGGACGTGAAGCGATGACGCTGCGATTGGTGGCGACCGGTGCTGTGATCGTGCTGGTGCTATGGCCCGAAGCGCTGGCGGGGCCGAGCTTTCAGCTATCCTTTGCCGCGATTACAGCGATTGTTGCGCTGCACGAACACCCCAAAGTCAGGGCGTGGTTCGCCCCGCGCGAGGAAGAGGGGCGGGGACGCTGGTTGCTCCGCCAGATGGCGTCGCTGTTGCTGACTGGGGTTGTGGTGGAAGCGGCGCTATCCCCGATTGCGCTCTATCATTTTCACAAGGCCGGCCTTTACGGGTCGCTGGCCAACATCATCGCCATCCCGCTGACCACCTTTGTTGTGATGCCGCTGGAGGCGCTGGCGCTGGCATTGGACCTGCTGGGGATTGGCGCCCCGGCCTGGTGGCTGGTGGAACAGGCGCTGCGGCTGTTGCTGGGCATCGCGCATGCGGTGGCAAAAGCGCCGGGCGCGGTGGCGGCATTGCCCAGCATGCCGGGCTGGGCGTTCGGCTTGATGGTAATCGGCGGCCTATGGATGGCATTGTGGCGCACGCGATTGCGCCGGGCCGGGGCAGTGCCACTTGTGATTGGTGCGGCATGGGCGGTGCTGACGCCCGCGCCGGATGTGCTGATGACAGGGGACGGGCGGCATGTTGCGCTGCGGACGGACGGCGGGAATGTCGCGATGTTGCGGGACCGGGCAGGGGATTACACCCGCGCGATGCTTGCAGAGGCGAGTGGTGTGGATGGCGAACCGCTGTTGTTATCCGAACAGCCGGGCGCGCGGTGCAGCCGTGATATTTGCATTGCAGACCGCGTGGTCGATGGCCGTCGCTGGCGGATATTGGCGACCCGCAGCCCCTACCGCGTGTCCATCGCCGAACTGATAAGCGCCTGCCGCACCGCAGATATTGTCATCAGCGAACGGCGGTTGCCCCGCCGGTGCACGCCGCGATGGTTGCGGCTTGATCGGCCGGTGCTCCAGCGAACCGGCGGGGTATCCGTTACGCTATCATCGGGCAGCGTCCGCACGGTGTTTCAGATGGGAGACCGCCACCCCTGGTTGCCCAACGCCAATCGCGCATTCCCGATCGCTTCTCAGGTCTCCGGCCGGTTTTCTGGACGGTTTTCTGTACGGTATTCTGGAAGGTCTGGGGCCGAAACAGCGCGGCCATAGCGATAGCGCTGACCGATCAGTCGTACCGGCGCAGCAACCCCGCCAATTTACCCTGCACGCGCACCTGGCGTGGATCATAGCGTTGGGGATCATAGGCGCGGTTGGCGGGATCAAGCCGGATCATCGCGCCTTCACGCCGGAAATATTTCAGCGTTGCCTCGCTCTCCTCGATCAGCGCGACCACGATTTCTCCGTCGCGGGCCACTTCCGTGCGGCGGATTAGCGCATAATCGCCATCAAGAATGCCCGCATCGACCATTGAATCGCCGGCCACTTCAAGCGCGTAATGTTCGCCGCCCCCAAGCAATGCCGCGGGCACAGACAGCATCGAATGCCCCTCAAATGCTTCAATCGGGACACCAGCGGCAATCCGGCCATGCAACGGGATTTCGATCACGTCATTGGCTGGCTGCGGCATCGCCCGCAGATTGGCTGGCACCGTGGCGGATGCACCAGCTTTAGCCGTTTGGACGTTTTCGGGCCTGTCGGGCATCCGCAGCACTTCCAGCGCGCGGGCGCGGTTCGGCAGGCGGCGGATGAACTGGCGTTCCTCCAGCGCGCTGATCAGCCGGTGGACGCCTGACTTGGATTTCAGGTCAAGCGCCTCCTTCATCTCCTCAAATGACGGCGAAACGCCGGTATCGGCAAGCCGATCATTGATGAAGCAGATCAACTCGTGCTGTTTACGCGTGAGCATTTCGTTCCTCCGTCCAGAACAGACGACGAACGTTTAGGCAACGATATTCACCAAGTCAAGCGAGCGGCAAAATCGGCACCATCTCGCCCGGTTCGGCCGCTGATGCAAAGGGCGGACGCACGATCAGGCAATCGGCCTGAGCAAGCGTTTGCAGCAATGAACTGTCCTGTTTGGCGGCACTGATGACTCGGCCCGCCGCCCAGCGTGCACGCAGATAATCCTGGCGCTGATCATTGGCGGGCAGCGGCTCGCCGAGTATCGCCGTTGTGGTTCGTGGCAGCGGATTTGCGGCCCCGGCCAGGGTTGCGATCAATGGCCGAAGAAACAGATGCGCTGTGACAAATGCCGATACCGGATTGCCGGGCAGGCCAAGGATCACCGTGCTGCCAATTCTACCCGCGAGCATGGGTTTGCCGGGGCGTAGGGCAATCCGCCAGAAATCGATGGTGCCCCCCGCCGCTTCGATTGCCGGGCGGATCAGGTCATGATCGCCCACCGAAGCACCGCCGATCGTCACGATAATGTCTGCGTCTATTGCCGCAATTGCGCCGCTGATCAGATCAAGCTGGTCAGGCAGGATGGCGGGCAGGGACCGGTCTACCGGCAAGTCGCCAAGATGCGCGGCCAGCATCACGCCATTCGCCTCTGGCACCTGCCCGGCGCCAACGGGCGCGCCCGGTGGCACCAGTTCATCGCCCGTCGTCAGGATTGCGACCCGCACGCGCCGATTGACCAACAATGAGCCGAGACCGGCAATCGCGGCCAGGGCGATGCGCGCCGGGGTTAGCCGCTCGCCCCGCGTGACCAGCAGATCGCCATCGGTGAAATCAAGCCCCTTGTGGCGGACGTTGCGGCCGGGTGCAGACGGGCCATCACCCGCCAAAATGACGCGGGTGCCCTCGCGGCTCGCTTCTTCTTGCACCAGCACGGTATCGGCCCCGGCGGGCATCGCTGCGCCGGTGAAAATGCGGACGGTTTCGTCGGTTCCGACGGCCCCGGCAAAGCCGTGCCCGGCTGCACTCTCGCCGATCAGGCTGAAGGGGCCGGGCAAGTCAGCAAATCGGATGGCATAGCCATCCATCGCCGACAAATCCTGCGCGGGTTGGGATCGCAGGGCGGCGATATCACACGCGGCCCAGCGGCCTGCTGCCGCCGCCAGTTCCACCGTTTCGGCGGCCACGGGCGTGCCCAGCGCGAACAGCCGCTGCTGCGCTTCTTCAACGGGGAGCAAAGCGGCCATGTTGTTGCTCTTACGCCCCTAGTGGAGTTTCAGGCGCGGGCGGATCACCTGATTGATCCGACCCATCGCAACCAATGCCACACCCTTTAGCCAACCGTGAATCGCCACCAGGTGCATGCCGTACAGCGATACATAGATGATCCGCGCAATCCGGCCCTCCACCGCCATTCGCCCGCCGACCAGATTGCCCATCAGGCTGCCAACGGTCGAAAAGCGGGACAGGGATACCAACGATCCCTTGTCCTGATACACAAAGCCCCGCAGCTTGCGGCCGGCAATCAACGCGCACAAATTGTGATAGGTGGTGCTCGCCATCTGGTGCGCCGCTTGCGCGCGCGGCGGGATGGGGCGATCGGCACCATCGGGCACGAACCGTGCGCAATCGCCAATCGCAAAGATGCGCGCATCCCGCGTGGTTTGCATGGTGCTGGTTACCACCAATTGATTGCCAGGCGTTGTCTCCAGCCCGCCAATGCCTTGCAGAAAATCCGGGCCCTTCACGCCCGCTGCCCAAACGCGCAGATCGGCGGGGATGAATGTACCGTCAGATGTGGCGATGCCTTCATCCGTGATTTCGGTCACTTGTCGGCGGGTTAGAACATGGACGCCAATCGCCTGAAGCTCTTCAGTGGCGGCCTGCGACAAATCTTCGGGCAGTGCAGGCAGGATGCGCGGGCCAGCCTCCAGCAAGGTCACGTCGAGCCGCGATTCGTCAAACACCTCCAGCCCATAATAGGCCAACCCCTTGGCCGCATTGAACAACTCGGCTGCCAGCTCAACGCCGGTCGCGCCGCCACCAACAATCGCCACCCGCACCCGCGCATCGCTGGCCGGATCAGCGTTCATCGCGCGCGATACGCGAAGGCACTGATTGAGCAGGCGCTTGCGGAACCGGTCGGCCTGGGTGCGATCATCAAGATAAATCGCGTTTTCGCGCACGCCCGGCGTGCCGAAATCATTGGAAACCGACCCAACCGAAACCACCAGATAATCATAGCGGATGCGGTGCCGCGCCACGATTTCACGCCCGGTTTCATCAACAATGGGCGCAATCACCACCTGCCGCGCGTCGCGATCAACCGATTCCAGTGATCCGTCGAAAAACCGGTAATTCCAGCGATAGGCGTGGCTGCGATATCCAACCTCATCCAGATTGGCGTCAAGCGATCCCGCCGCGACTTCGTGGAGCAATGGCTTCCAGATATGCGTCTGGTTGCGATCAATCAGAATGATGTCGAATTTCTTGCGGCCAAATTTCTTGCCCAGCCGCGCCACCAGGCCCAGTCCGCCGGCACCACCGCCGACCACAACGATCTGGATTTTCTTTGATTTGCCCATCCTAAGCGCGCCGGGCAATGTCGCCGCTGCCGTCGCGTCCTGATGTTCAGCGGCATCCGCCATTGCAACCACATCCCTTGATATCGCCCCAGGCCCAAGGGTGCGCGATATTGCAGTGCAGCACCAGTGCTAAATTGCCTTATCCGGTGTCAGCGCCGGTGCCAGCCATTCGCCTGATTTACCGCCGCGCTTCTCCAGCAACCGCACATCGCCAATGATCATGCCACGATCAATCGCCTTGGCCATGTCGTAAATCGTCAGCAATGCGACCGATACTGCCGTGATCGCCTCCATCTCTACGCCCGTCTTGCCGGTGGTGGCGCAGGTGGCGGTGACGGTGACCCCGTTATCGTCCGGTTGCAGATCAATTACGACGCGGGTGAGCGGTAATGGGTGGCACAGTGGTATTAGATCGCTGGTGCGCTTGGCAGCCATAATGCCCGCCACGCGCGCCACGGCGATCACATCCCCCTTTTTCGCCGCACCCTGGTGGATGGCGGTTGCCGCCTGCGCCGACATGGTAATCCGGCCGCTGGCGACCGCTTCGCGCGCGGTATCGGCCTTGCTGCCGACATCAACCATATGCGCGGCACCATTTGCGTCGAGATGCGTCAGCCCGGTCATCCCCCGATCAATGCCCGCGTTGCCGCCGCTATATCGTTGGCGCGCATCAGCGCCTCACCCACCAGAAAGCACCGCACGCCCTTGTCGGTCATCGCATCCAGATCGGCACGGGTCGAAAGGCCACTTTCCGCGACAAAGGTGCAGCCAGCGGGGGCCCGCGCGATCAGATTATAGGTGTGCGAAAAATCGACCGAGAAATCGTGCAAATTGCGGTTATTGACGCCGATCAACCGGGATTTGAGCTTCATCGCCCGCTCCAGTTCCTTGGCATCATGCACTTCGACCAGCACATCCATGCCGCAATCGATGGCGGCGGCTTCAATCTCGGCCAATGCCTCATCATCCAGCGCCGCCATGATCAGCAGGATGGCATCAGCCCCCAAAGCGCGCGATTCGGGCACTTGCCAGGCATCGATCATGAAATCTTTGCGGATCACCGGCAGGCTGACGACATTGCGTGCGTCCGCCAGATAGGCGTCAGCGCCCTGGAACCAATGTTCATCGGTCAGTACCGACAGGCATGCTGCACCGCCTGCCTGATAGGCAATGGCATGCGCGGGCGGATCAAAATTCTCGCGGATCAGGCCTTTTGAGGGGCTGGCTTTCTTGATCTCGGCGATCAGCGCGGGGCCATGTTCCGCGCGCGCATCAAGCGCGGCACGAAAACCGCGCGGCGCGGTTTGCTCTGCAATCATCGCATCAAGATCGGCCATGGAGATACACGCTTTGCGCGCAGCAACATCGGCCCGTTTGGTCTCAAGGATACGGTTGAGAATCGTCGTCATGAATAGGCGATCGAGCAATCGAGCAGCGTGTTGGCCAGGCCGTTGTCTAACACTTCGCGGGCCTCCTCAGCGCCGTCGCTCAACGAATCAACACGCCCCGCTACCATCAGCGCAGCCGCAGCGTTGAGCAATACGGCATCGCGATATGCGCCTTTCTCGCCCAGCAGCAAGCGGCGAAGTGCTGCGGCATTATGCGCCGGATCACCGCCGCGCAGTGCCGCTATCGGGTGGCGGGGCAGGCCGGCATCTTCAGGCAACACACGCTGGGGCAGGGTGATTGCGCCAATGCTTTCGACGACGCTGGGGCCAGCGCCTGACAGCTCATCAAGCCCTTCTTCGCCGGATACAACCAACGCCGCATCGGTATGCAACTGGCTTAGCGCTTCAGCATAGACGGGCACATAATCGGGCCGGGCAATCCCGATCAGCTGCCGCGACACGCCAGCCGGATTGGCGAGCGGTCCCATCAGGTTAAAGATCGTGCGCTTGCCGATCTGGCGGCGAATGGGGGTGATGCGCTTCATCGCCGGATGGTGATTGGCCGCAAACAGGAATGCGATGCCCAGATCGCGAAGGCTTGCCTCTGCCAGCCTTCCGGCCCGGTCCATGTCGAGGCCCAGCGCCTCCAATGTGTCGGCAGCACCGGCCTTGCTTGATGCTGCCCGGTTGCCGTGCTTGGCCACGGGCACGCCCGTGGCGGCCACCACCAGCGACACGGCGGTTGATACGTTCAGCGTGTGGTGGCCATCCCCGCCGGTGCCGCACACATCAATCGCGCCTGCTGGGGCGTCGATGGGGATCAGCCTTGCCCGTAGCGCGCGTGCGGCCTCCGCAATCTCCAGGCTCGTCTCGCCACGTTCGCTCAGCGCGACCAGAAAATCGGCAACTGCCTGTTCAGAGGTGCGGGCATCGAGAATGTCGGCAAAGGCCTGGGCCGCATCATCGCGCGATAACGGCGCAGCGGGATCGGGCAAGCACACCAGCGCCGTCACGCCATCGCCTTTGGATGAAGCCCCGCCAGCGTCATGAAATTGGCGAGCATTGCATGGCCATGTTCCGTCGCAATGCTTTCGGGGTGGAACTGCACACCGTGGATAGGCAGCGAGGCGTGGCGAAAGCCCATGACCGAGCCGTCATCGGCAGTGGCGTTGATGATCAGATCGGCGGGAATATCTTCAACAATCAGCGAGTGATAGCGCGTGGCGGTGAAGGGTGAGGGCAGCCCGGCAAACAGCCCGGTCCCGTCATGCGAAACAGGCGATGTCTTGCCATGCATCAGCCCGCCGCGCACCACCTGCCCGCCAAAATGCTGGCCGATCGCCTGATGGCCCAGGCACACACCGAGCAGCGGTTTGCCCGCGCTGGCGCAGGCCGCGACCAGATCGAGCGATATCCCGGCCTCGGTCGGCGTTTTGGGGCCGGGCGAGATCAAAAACGCATGGGCATTGCTGGCAATTGCTTCTGCGGCGGTCAGCGCATCGTTGCGCACCACGCGCACTTCGCTGCCCAGCTCCATCAGATAATGGACCAGGTTCCAGGTAAAGCTGTCATAATTGTCGATGACCAGGATCATGCGGCGCGCTTGTACCCGATGGAATCGCCAGCGCAACCAACTAGTCCGATTCTCGCAATATTGTAGACATCTAGCCCGACTATAGTAGGCAGGTGGAAATGGCTCGAAACAGATCGGCGCCACGAGGGAGTGAGTAATATGCGTCGCCTGATCGCCCTTTGCGTCCTGTTGCTCCCGCCAAGCGTTGCAATCGCGCAGGATGCGCCGATTGCGGGAACGCCGCCTGCAAAGATTCGCAGCATTACGCTCACGCCAGGCGATAAATGTCCGGAATCGACCAATGGTGAAATCGTGGTCTGCCAGACAATTGACGAGCCTTATCGGATCCCCAAGGCACTTCGTCAGTCTGCGCCCGTCGCCGCAAATCGCACATGGGCGAGCCGCGTTGCAGGAATTGACGATGCCGTCGGCGAGGCAAGTGGCCTGCCCAACAGTTGCTCAAATACGGGCACGGGCGGCTCAACCGGATGCACCCAGCAACTCATCCAGCGCTGGTCCGCAGAGCGTCGCGAAGCCCAGCAGGACCGCCGCGAACCGCGCTAGAACTGCCAGCGTAAAATCTGAATCGTCACCCACGAGCGCAGCGAAGCAATCCAGCGGCGTGCTCGCGGATAGGCTGGATTGCTTCGCTGCGCTCGCAATGACGTCAGTTTTGGAGAAATAGAGCGCGACGATCTAAGCGACACATACAAGGCAAGGTGCACTATTGCCCGAAATCGGGCGTAGCGGCTCTGGCGATTGCCTCACGCGCGGCAGCCAGCAGCGCGCCGGCCTTGGCCTCGCATTCGCGCTGTTCATAGGTTGGGTTGCTATCGGCGACGATCCCTGCGCCTGCCTGCACATGCATCGTTCCATCCTTCACGATCGCTGTGCGCAGGACGATACAGCTGTCCATTGATCCATCGGGCGAGAAATAGCCGACGCCGCCCGCATAGGCACCGCGCACTTCGGACTCCAGTTCTGCGATGATCTGGCACGCGCGCACTTTTGGCGCGCCGGATACGGTCCCAGCCGGGAAACCGGCGAACAGGGCGTCGATCGCGTCGTGCTTTGCATCCAGTCGACCGACGACGTTGGAGACGATGTGCATCACATGGCTGTAAAATTCGACGGTATAACTGTCGGTTACGCGAACGCTTCCAGCTTGAGCCACGCGCCCGGTGTCGTTGCGGCCCAAGTCGAGCAGCATCAAATGTTCGGCGCGTTCCTTGGGGTCGGCGAGCAGGCTGGCGCGGTTGGCCTCATCCTCAGCGGCGGTTTTGCCGCGCGGGCGGGTGCCAGCAATGGGGCGGATTGTGATTTCTCCATCGCGCACGCGGACCAGGATTTCGGGGCTTGACCCCGTCAGCGAGAACCCGGGTAAATCAAGGTGATACAGGAAAGGCGAAGGGTTGATTCGCCGAAGTGACCGGTACAGCTCAAACGCGGGCAAGGCGAATGGCAGGGTGAAGCGCTGGGCGAGCACGACCTGAAAGATATCGCCTGCAACAATATAGTCCTTCGCCGCTGCGACCATTTCGGCATAACGACCCGGCGGTAAAACCGGGGTGAGCGAAACATCGTTTGGCACCGCGCGAACAGCCGGAGGAAGCGGCGCGCTGGCGAGCCGCGATGCGGTGGCATCAATCCGGTCGACTGCCTGGGCAATCAACATGTCAGCGGGTCGATTCGCATCGGGCCACACCGGGGCGACCAAAAACAATGCATCGGCCAGCCGGTCAAAGATCAGGATCATGGTCGGCCTGACGAACATCATATCGGGCAGGCCAAGCGCGTCTTCATCGGGGCGATCGAGTTTTTCAACCAGGCCCACGGTTTCATACCCGAAATACCCGACCAGGCAGGCCAGCGCGCGGGGCAGTTCAGGCGGCACGTCCATCAGGCACTGGCTTACCAATGTGCGCAGCGCCGCCAGTGTTGGCTGATCGCAGGCCGAAAAGGCTGTCCGGTCAGTTTGCCAATGCGGGTTGATCGCCGCTTCATTGCCATGCGCGCGGAACACCAGATCAGGGGCAAGCCCGATCAGGCTGTGCCGTCCCCGGATGGCGCCGCCCTCCACCGATTCGAGCAGGAAATCCCCGCGCCCGGGCTCAATCAGCTTCAGCGCGGCGGCAACCGGTGTCTCGGTGTCCGCCACTTGGCTCCGCCACAGCAAAGCGGGCTTGCCCGCCGTTAGCGCGGCCTGCGCCTGCTCGATTCCCTGAACGCTCGCGCCTAACTCCATCGACCGGCTCAGCGCTCGCCCAACAGATCCTTGCGGGCCTGGGCAATCAGCGCGTCATTCTTTTTGACGCCAACTTCGTTGCGTGCAGCCTCAACAAACTGACTGACGAGTTCACGGCCCACGACCTTGCTGAGATCGCCGCGCATTGCCTGGAGCAACTGTGGATTATTCACCGCGCCTGCGCGCTCGATCTCGTCAAGATAGATCACATAATAACCGGTTTTGTTCGGCGCTTCGAGCAGTTTGGCGGTTTTGTTGGCCATGCTGAACATCAACACCAGCGGTGCCGGCGCTCCCTTGGGATCGCTGGATAGCTGCGCGCGTGAGGATGCGATGGGCCGGGCAGCGGGCAGCTTGACCGGCGATTGCGACAGCGCCTGCGCCAGCGGCACGCCTTTGTTCGCCTTGGCCACAATGTCGACCGCGATTGCGCGTGCCTGTTTCAACGCACGGGCAATCGCGAAATCCCGCACCACCAGGTTTGAGATTTTTGCCAGCGGCGGCGGCGCACTGGGCACGATTCGGTCGAGGGAGACGATGGCAAAGCTGCCATCCTGCCCAACCGGCGCCAGTTGCGGATCATCGCCAGGCTCAGCGATAAACCCGGCGGCGACCACCTGAGCGAGCCGTGGATCGGGGGTGACGGTGCTGTTTTCGGGATCACGCCCATCGGCCACGACCGGCACAGTCGATAGCGCCTGCAATTTGTTATCGCTGACGATTTCGGCAAAAGTCGCGTTGTCGGCGATGGCATCGTCAATCTTGTCGCGCAGCCCGGTTAGCGCAGCGGCAAGCTTTTGAGCGGCAACTTCACGCGTTAAATCGGCCCGTGCCTGGTCGAGTGATTTGGCGGGGACTTTCTGCACAGTTTCCACGCGGACGATTGCCCAGCCCAGCGGCGCTTTAATGGGCCCAACAATGCTGCCGCGTTCGGCGGCAAAAACCATATTGGCGATCTCGGCGGATGTCTGGGTCGCATAGGCTTTCTTATCAACGCTTGTCAGGGTCGCTGCTTCCAGCCCTGCTGTGCGCGCTGCAGCATCAATCGCGGTGCCGCCCTTGATCTTGGCAACAAGCGCATCCGCACCAGCCCGGTCGCCAATAACGATTTGCGATAGCGAGCGCGTTTCGCTGGCGGCAAACCGCGCCGCTTGTTCTTTATAGGCGCTGCTAATGTCCGCTTCGGTCGGCGTGGCCGCAGCCTTGACCTGATCCGGCGTCACCAATGCATAGCGGATCACACGCCGCTGCGGGATGGTGTAGCGTGCTGCATTGCGCTTGTAATAGGTGGCGACTTCCGCCTCGGTTGGCCGCTCGCCAACACCCACGGCGTTGGTGGGCACAAATCCAATCACCCCTGCACGCTTTTCCAGCAACAGGGCGGCATAGGGCGCGGCAAGATTGAACGGCACCTGGCCTGCGCCTTCGGTTGGGCTGGTGAGTTGCTGGCCCAGCGTGCCGCGCGCGATATCATCACGAATCTGCGCGTCGGTAATCCGGCGCTGGCTCAGCAGCAGCTCATATTTCGATTGGCTGAACTTGCCGTCCAGCCCCTGAAGATCAGGCACGCTAGCGATTTGGCCATCCACAGCGCGCTTGCTGACCACCATGTTGACCTTGCTGCCGAACTGGGCGAGCGCAGTGCCGCTGATCAGCCGTTCCAGCGTGGCTTCAAAACCGCCGCCGTTGATAAATTGAGCCATGTCGAGTGTCGGTTGGCGCTGGCGGAAATTCTGCATGTCGTCCTGCACGCGCCGCTTCAGTTCCTCCACGCTCACATCCGCCTTGCCAACGCGCGCAACCGAACTGCCAGTGGTGGCCGGGCTGCCGTTGCTCAATCCGGTAATGTCGCTTGCCGCAAACGCGAGCGCGATAACCGCCAGGAAGGCAAAGGTGACGATGATCCCCAACCGTGAATTGATGAACCGGCGAAAAAAGCTAAGCATGCGCGGGGGAAACCGATCCTGGTTCGTGGTGAAGTGGCATCGCTTTACGCAGCGTTGCGGGCAGCATCAAGCTTGTGCGTTGCGACATTCGCGTTATCGCATCGGCAAAACAGAAATACCGTTGCCGGTTTGGACAAAGGGTCGGCGGCAAAAAGGGGCGATATGCGCAAACTGGTTGTCGGTAACTGGAAAATGAATGGCAGCATGGCATCAATGGCCGAAGTCGCGGCGATCAGCCGGGCTGCTGCTGGTTATCCCGGCGTTGATGTCGGGCTCGCATTGCCTGCTACGCTTATCGCTGCCGGGACGGAACATGGCGCATCGCTGATGATTGGGGCGCAGGACGTGCATGCGCAGGCATCGGGCGCGTTCACGGGATCGCTGTCGGCCGATATGGTGCGCGAGGCGGGGGCGGTGCTGACGATTGTCGGCCATAGCGAACGCCGCCAGATGCAGGGTGAAACCAATGCCGATGTGTGTGCCAAGGCGGTTGCCGGCATGGCCGCCGGACTGCACGTCATCCTGTGCGTTGGCGAAACGCTGGCGGTGCGTGATGCTGGCCATGCCGAGGCTGTGGTGGCGGAGCAACTGGCACAGTCGCTGCCCCCTGGTGTGTCGCCCGCCAACCTCGCCATCGCCTATGAGCCGATTTGGGCAATCGGCACTGGCAAGGTGGCAAGTGTTGCAGAGGTTGCAGCGATGCATGCCGCCATTCGTGCAAAGCTTCAGGCACTGGCCGGGGCGCAGGCGGGCGATTTCCGGCTGTTATACGGCGGCTCAGTCACCGCCGCCAATGCCGCTTGCTTGCTTGCGACGGCCAATGTCGACGGCGCTTTGGTGGGTGGCGCAAGCCTGACGGCGGCGGGGTTTATCCCCATCATCGCCGCCGGGGCTGGACCCGCTTAAAGCGCACGCCGCCCGGTGATCAGGCGAAACGCGATCACCACCACAGCCACGACGAGCAACAGGTGGATCAAGCCGCCGGCAACATGGAAACCAAGGCCAAGCGCCCACAGGATGATCAGGATCAGTACCAGGGTCCACATCATGTCATTATTCCTTCAGGCTGCCTGGCGGTGTCGCCGGGCTCAGGGCATGAAGGACTAACCCGCAATCGACCCAAGCGTTCCGCGTCCGGGCCCGATGGCAACGGGTTACGCCGAATAGCGCGCCTTCAGCATTGCCCAGCTTGCCCGCAACCCCAGCGCTTCGCCGCCCTTTGGTCGGCCCGGCTTGGCCACCGGCCGCCACGCAAAAGTGTCCAGGTGAACCCATGGGATGCCCGCAGGCACGAACCGGCGCAGGAACAGCGCCGCGGTGATTGATCCGGCAAAACCGCCATCGGGCGCATTGACCATGTCGGCAATGTCGGATTTCAGCATATCATCATACCCGTCCCAGAGCGGCAATCGCCATAGCGGATCAATCACCTCGCGCCCGGCGGCCAGCATTGCATCGCCCAGCGCATCGTCATTGGCAAAGGTGGCGGGCAGGTCAGGGCCAAGCGCCACGCGCGCCGCGCCGGTCAACGTTGCAAAATCAATGATCAGATCGGGCTTATGCTCGCCCGCCAGCGTCAGCGCATCGCCCAGGATCAGCCGACCCTCGGCATCGGTATTGGTATTTTCCACCGTCAACCCGGCGCGGGTGGGCAGGATATCACCGGGGCGAAAGGCATTGCCCGCAATCGCATTTTCCACCGCCGGGATCAGCAGATGCAGCCGCACCTTTAGCCGGCTCGCCATGATCAACCCGGCCAGCGCCAGCGCATGCGCGGCCCCACCCATATCCTTTTTCATCAGCCGCATGCCGGATGATGGCTTGATATCCAGCCCGCCCGAATCAAAACACACGCCCTTGCCGATAACCGCGAGCCGGGGGTGCGCGGGGTCGCCCCATTCGAGCTCAATAAGGCGCGGCGCACGGTCGCGGCTGGCGGCCTGGCCAACGATGTGGATCATCGGAAATCCCTGTGCCAGCGCATCGCCGCGCGTCACGGTAATTGTCGCCCCATATTGCGCTGCCAGTGCTTCCGCTTCAGCCTCCAACTCCGCTGGCCCCAGATCGGACGCGCCGGTGTTCACCAGATCGCGCACCTTGGCGGTGGCAATGGCCAGCCGCACGGTTTCGTCAATTCGCGCAGGGTCGCTGGTTAACAGCACCCGTGCCAACGCTGGTTCTGGTTTGCGATACCGATCAAAATGGTGCTGAGCGAGCATCCAGCCAAGCCCCGCAGCGCCGACCGGCCCATCCTTCAGCCGGTATGTCCCCTCTGGCAGAACATCACCTTGTGACGCGATGCGCCACGGCGAGTTTTCGGCTTCATTACAGATCAGCAGCGCGTGCCAATCATCCGCCCCGTCGCCCGGCAGCAGCGCGCGATTGCCTGGCTTGCCGGTGATTTTGTGCGCCGCCACCATGTTGCGGATGCGGGGCGGCTGTTTTGTAAGCCAGTCGGTAAATGCATCAGGATGCACGACTTCAATCAGGCGCGCGGGCTGGCCCCGATCGGGCTGGAGCAGGCTCGAAAAATCGGTCATTGCGTTGGCATCACCAGAAATTGCTCGAACCGGCCCGTATCGCCCGGCTCGCTATAGGTTATGATGTTCAGCGTTTGGCCTTCATACACAACCTTGTAGTTGCGATTGATGAAGCCGCCCCGCGCGCGGGGTTTTCGAACGGCCTCAAACGATTTTGGCTCGCCCAGCGCGCTCAACGATGCACGGTAATCGCCCAGCGCGACATCGGTGAAATAGTAATTGGCGTTTTCGGTCATCAGGGTGCGATCAAGCGTGCCGGTGCGCAGCATATCAAATAATTTGTGCGCCGCTGCCGTCTTGGCTGCTTCAACCGCGTCGGCGGCTGGCTTTGGCGGCGGCGGCAGGATCATATCGGTGATCTGGCCCGCGATGCTGGTAAAGGCGTTGCTGAAATCGCTGTTCACCAGCACGATCACCGCAACCTTCTCATCCGGAAACACGATGTTTTCAGACAGGAACCCCACCGCCTCGCCGCTATGTTCGACGAAACGGTGGCCATTTGCCACGCCCACCGAAACGCCCAGGCCGTAATTGGTCGCGGTGCCATCAGCCAACAGGGTAGGGTTTTCCTGCGCCGCCCAATCATCGGCGGGCAGAAGCGTGCGGTTCATCCGCGCGATATCCCATTTGGCGAGATCGGTTGCTGACATGGAAAGCTCCCCTGCCGCAAACAGCCAGCCTGCGGCTGCGGGCTTTTCCACGCGCACCGGACCCAGCGCAAACCGTTGATAGCCTTGCGGATAGTTGGGCCCAATCGCATCATCCTGGCTGATTGCCTTCATGCCCAGCGGCTTGAACACATGTTTTTGGAGGAACGAAAGCAGCGGCATTCCTGCCACTTTTTCCACGATCATACCCGCCACGACATAGCCGGTGTTTGAATATTGCCACTGGGTGCCGGGCACGTAATCGAGCGGCTTTTTGGCCCAGCGATCGACGATGCCCTGCGGCGTGGTGGGCTTGGCCATCGCGGCAAAGCTGTAATCCTGCGGCCAATAATCCTGCAGGCCCGATGTGTGGTTCAGCAATTGGCGCAGCGTGATCTTGTCGCCATCGCTGATGCCGGGAATATATTGCGAAACCTTGTCGTCCAGGCTCAGCTTGCCTTGATCCTCCAGCAGCAACAGCGCAGCGCCAGTAAATTGTTTTGAAACGGATGCGATTTGATAGGGCGCATCGACACGCGGTGTGTGGATGACCTCTGATTGCTTGCCATAAGCCTTGGCGAACACAATCTCGCCGCCCCGCACAATTGCGATGGAGGCCGAAGGGACGCCGGTGCGCGACAGGCTCTGCGCAACGATGGCGTCGATCTTGGCGGATTCTGCTGGTGTGATCACTTGTGCGGCCAGCGCACCGGGCATGGCGATTGCCATCATTGACGCGATGGGAAGGGCAAAACGAAGGCGCATGGAATGAAGCTTTCGTGACGGTGTGAGGCGGCGACCTTACAGATCATGTCGCGCGACGCCAGAGGGTGCGCTTGCCCAATTGGCATTGGCCGCTACGTTGGCCGCGGCGATCCCGAACACCGGGTGCGCGATATGGGGAACCACCGATGCAGCCAGTTAGCGTGCGCCAAATCACCACGGCGCTGATATTGGCGGCAGCCTCTGCGCTGGGCATCGTTGCGATCCTTAGCGTCCTCGGCCCGAACTGGGCGCAATATGCCCCGGCCACCTGCACCACGACGCGCTGCTTTTGTGAAATGCCGCGCGTTGGCGCGCTGATCGTGCAGCCGGCGAACAGTTGGTCATCCTATGGTTATGTTTTTGCCGGTTTTCTGATGATCGTGCTCGCGCATGGCCGCCGATGGACGTCCGCCATGCCCCGCAATGCAGCGACGATGTTTGGCATCACCGCGATTTCGGTTGGGTTGGGTTCAGTGCTGCTCCACGCCACGCTGACATTATGGGGCCAGTTTTTCGATGTGCTGGGCATGTATCTGGTCGGATCGTTCATGCTGGTCAGCGCGCTGACACGCTGGCTGCGGATCCCCGATGGCCGGGCGATCCTGCTCTATGTGGCGCTGTGCGCCGCGCTCACCACCGCGTTGATCATTGAACCAGAGGTACGTCGCTGGCTGTTCCTGGTATTGCTGGTGAGCGCCATCATTATCGAAATGGGGTTTGCGCGGCCGCGCCGGACGGGGGTTGTGGTGGGTTTGTATCTTGCCGGAATCGTCACCAAAGCGATCGCCTTCACGATCTGGAACCTTGATCAGAACGGCATCGTCTGCGCGCCGACCAGCCTGTTGCAGGGCCATGCCGTGTGGCACCTGCTAGGCGCGACATCGATTTTCCTGACGTTCAGCTATTATCGCAGCGAGCGGCCGGGCGGCTTCGTTTCATAACGTAAAGGCAAAGAATATCGCGGTTGCCGCCGCCATCACGGCAGTCGCGCCCCAGCCAAGCAGCGTCGGCCCCAGCGGCAGCGTCAGCCGCCCCATTGCGCGCCGATTGCGCACGATCAGCATCATCACGATCATTGATGGCACGGCCAGAACGCCATTCACCACCGCCGCCCAATAAAGCGCGCGGACAGGATCTATTCCCACCACATTCAGCGAAGATCCCGCCAGCGTCGTCACCGCAATTGTCGCATAGAAAACGCGCGCGTCGAGTGGCTTGGCATCAAGGCTGCCGGGCACGCCCAGCATCTCTGTCACCGCATAGGCCGCAGAGCCTGCCAGCACCGGTACGGCGAGCAGCCCGGTGCCGATGATGCCCAGCGCAAACATGGCAAAGGCAAACTGCCCCGCGATCGGGCGCAGCGCTTCTGCTGCCTGGGATGACGTGGTGATATCGGTGATGCCGTTCGCGTTCAGCGTTGCCGCGGTCGCAAAAACAATCGCCAGCGACACTATCGTGCTGAACGCCATCCCGGTCAGCGTGTCGAGCCGGATGCGGGCAAGTTCTGGCCCTGCGTCTCGCGGGGTAATGCACAACGGCTTCACGTGCCGCCGTCGTTCTTCCTCAACTTCCTGACCGGCCTGCCAGAAAAACAGATAGGGGCTGATCGTGGTGCCCAAAATGGCGACAAAGGCGGTGGCATAGGCGGCGTTCCACTGAATTTCGGGCACCACCAGGGATCGCAGCGCACGCCCCCAGGGCACACCCGCGACCACCACCACAGCCACATAGGTGAACAGCGACAGCGTCGTCCATTTCAGGACAGCGGCATAACGCGGATAGCTGAGCGCCACCTCCAGCACGATGCAGATGATGCCGAACATCAATGTATACAGCCCGGCATTGCCCCCGGTCAGCAACTGCAACGCGGCGCCCATCGCGCTTAAATCCGCGCCCAGATTGATGATGTTGGCGACCAGCAACAGCGACACCACGCCCCACAGCACAGGCCGGGGATAATGGCGCCGCAGGTTGCGCGCGATTCCTGCACCCGTCACCCGGCCGATCTCAGCCGCAACCTGCTGAATCGCGACCATCAGCGGAAAGGTGAGCACGAACGTCCATGACAGGCCAAAGCCGAATTGCGCCCCAACCTGGCTGTGCGTGCCAATGCCGCTGGGATCATCATCGGCGGCCCCGGTAATCAGCCCGGGACCAAGCCGGGCGAGGAAGCCTTTCAGGCCCGTCTTCGGTGCATCGGTTTCCGTCGGGATGGCGGGCTGGGGGTCGGACAAGGGCAGTACTCGCGACCGAAGCGGCACATTTCCGGCATTCGGGTGCCTATCACCGATCGGCAGCCGTTGGCGAGGCGAATGTCGCACGTTGGCGATTCCCGGACCCAGATCTTGAATCTGCTGCGTCGCAGGGCGGGTGGGTTGGCCTAGGCGGGCACCCCGTAAAGGTCGTGCTCGTCGGCATCCTCGATGATGACGGGCACGATATCGCCCTGCGCCAGATGTCCGGCATCACGCAGGTGAACCTCGCCGTCGATTTCCGGCGCATCGGCTTGCGAGCGACCGGTGGCACCGCCGGTTTCGTCATCCACGGCATCGATGATCACGTCGAGCGTGCGACCGACCTTGGCCTGCAACTTCTCCGCCGAAATCCGCGCGGTTAGCTCCATCAACCGGGCGTAACGTTCTTCTTTCACCGGCTCTGGCACCTGATCGGGCAGGGCGTTGGCGCTTGCGCCCTCAACGGGTTCGAAGCGGAATGCGCCCACGCGGTCGAGCTGCGCTTCTTCCAGCCAGCGCATCAGATAGGCGAAATCATCCTCGGTCTCGCCCGGAAAGCCGACCACGAAGGTGGACCGGATCGCAATATCAGGCGCGATGCTGCGCCAGCTCTTGATCCGCTCCAGCACCTTGGCGTCGTTGGCCGGGCGCTTCATCCGCTTCAGCACGCTGGGGCTGGCATGTTGGAAGGGAATGTCGAGATAGGGCGTCACCAACCCTTCCGCCATCAGCGGGATCACCTGATCGACATGGGGGTAGGGGTAGACATAATGGAGCCTGACCCACGCCCCCAATGACCCCAGTTCGCGCGCCAGATCGGTCATGTGCGCGCGCACCTCGCGGCCATGCCATTCGCGGGGCTGGTGGCGGATATCAAGACCATAAGCCGAGGTGTCCTGGCTTATCACCAGCAATTCGCGCGTACCCGCCGCGACCAGCTTTTCCGCCTCGCGCAGGATCGCATCGGGGCGGCGGCTGACCAGATCACCGCGCAGGCTGGGGATGATGCAGAAGGCGCAGCGATGGTTGCAGCCTTCGGAGATCTTCAAATAGCTATAGTGGCGCGGGGTGAGCTTAAGCCCGCTTTCGGGCACCAGATTGAGAAACGCGCTTGGCGGCATCGGCGCTGCCTCATGCACCGCGCCCACCACTTCCTCATACTGATGCGCACCCGTAACGGCGAGCACGTTGGGAAATTTGGCGCGGATCATCTCCGCTTCTTTTCCCATGCATCCGGTAACGATCACGCGGCCATTTTCGGCAATTGCCTCGCCAATTGCCTCCAGCGATTCCTCCTTGGCGGAATCAAGGAAGCCGCAGGTGTTGACCAGCACCACATCTGCGCCCGCATAATCAGCCGACATCGCATAACCATCGCTGCGCAGCTTGGTAAGGATGCGTTCGCTATCGACCAAATTCTTGGGACAGCCGAGCGAGACCATGCCGATTTTCGGCGGGGAGGGGAGGATAGTTGCCATGAGAGGCCGGGCACATAGAGATTTTCACGCGTTTTGAACAGAGCGCGCCGGTGGCCTTTGCGCATCGCGATTTTCAGCTTAGCATGAAGCAACTGCGACGACGTTGGGGAGGATCGTGATGGGAACGCAAATTCACTGGATCGCAATATTGGTGGCGGCTGCGAGCGGCTTTATGATCGGCGGCATCTGGTATGGGCCGCTGTTCGGCAAAGCGTGGCAAGCGGAGCGGGGGCTATCTGACGATGCGATGAAGAATGGCAACATGCCGATGATCTTTGGGCTGACATTTGTGCTGAACCTGGTCGCAGCGTTTATCCTGGATCACACGCTGGCAACCTATCCCGGGCTCGATTTCGCGACAAAGGTGATGATCGCATCCGGCGTTGCGCTGGGGTTCATCATTCCGGCGATCGGGGTGAATTACCTGTTTTCGCGCCAATCGCTGAAGCTGTTCCTGATCGATAGCGGCTATTGGCTGGCGATTTATACGGTGATGGGTGTGGAGTTTGCACTAATTTCGATGTGATTGCCCTTTGTGTTCCCGCGAAGGCGGGAACCCAGACTGGACCCCCGGCTTCGCGGGGGTACAAGGGGCCGATGTTTGATCTGATACCCCATCCTGATACGCCACCAGTATCGATCCGCGCGGTGCAAATCGAGTTGACCGGCGATGCCGATGAAATCCTGCTGACTGTCAAGGTCGACGGAGCGGAGAACCTTGCGATTCCCGATTGGCAAACGCCAACCCGCGCGGACAATCTTTGGAAAGCAACTTGCTTTGAGATGTTCTTGAATCCTGCCGGGACGCAGCAGTATTTCGAATTCAATTTTTCGCCGTCAAGCCAGTGGGCGGCCTATAAATTCGACAGCTATCGCCATAATATGCGCAACGTCCATTTGCCTATCGACCCGCATGTTGAACGAGGGATCGAAGCTGGCGAAGACTTCGTCATCGAAGTTGACCTCGACCTGACCAGCATTCCGCCGGGGTCGCTGAACATGAACCTCTCCGCTGTCATCGAAGAGCTCGACGGCACCAAATCCTACTGGGCGCTCGCCCATGCGCCGGGGCCGCCCGATTTCCACAATTCCGATTGCTTTATCGCGACCCTCCCGGCACCAAACACACCATGAAATTCGGTATCGATCGCCTGCTCGCTGACCCGCTCTTGCGCAAGCCATTGGAGGGCAAGCGCGTGGCCCTGCTCGCGCACCCCGCTTCGGTCACTGAAGACCTTACCCACAGCCTCGACGCCCTTATCGCGAGCGGCCTGAACGTATCGGCGGTATTCGGGCCGCAGCACGGCGTGCGGGGGGATTTGCAGGATAACATGATGGAGTCGCCCGACTTCACCGACCCGACCTACAACATCCCCGTCTTCAGCCTATATGGCGAGGTGCGGCGACCGACCGGGCAATCAATGGGCACCTTCGACGTGATCCTCGTTGACATGCAGGATCTTGGTACACGCATCTACACCTTCGTGACGACGCTGTTGTACGTGCTTGAAGCTGCGGCCGAGCACGGCAAATCAGTGTGGGTGCTCGATCGCCCCAACCCGATCGGTCGCCCGGTTGAGGGGCTGACCTTGCTGCCCGGCTGGGAAAGTTTCGTCGGGGCCGGGCCGATGCCGATGCGGCACGGGATGACGTTGGGCGAATTGGGCCACTGGTTCATCGCCCATTACAAGATCGACGTCGATTACCGCGTGATTGAAATGGCGGGCTGGGCGCCCGATGCTGCGCCCGGATATGGCTGGCCGTTGGATCGCATCTGGATCAACCCCAGCCCCAATGCGCCCAACCTGAACATGGCCCGCGCCTATCCCGGCACCGTGATGCTGGAGGGCACGAATTTGAGCGAGGGGCGGGGCACCACTCGCCCGCTCGAGTTGTTTGGCGCACCAGATATTGATGCAAAGGCGGTCATTGCCAAAATGCACGCGATTGCGCCCGAATGGCTGCACGGGTGCACACTGCGCGACATCTGGTTTCAGCCGACTTTCCACAAACATGTCGGGCAGTTGTGCAACGGCGTGCACATTCACGCGGAAGGCGCGTTCTACAATCACCCTGCATTCCAGCCATGGCGGGTGCAGGCGCTCGGCTTCAAGGCGATCCGCGCGCTCAATCCCGATTATGATCTGTGGCGGGATTTTCCCTATGAGTATGAATTCGGCAAACTGGCGATTGATGTGATCAACGGCGGGCCGGGTCTGCGCGAATGGGTGGATGATGCGGCGGCGAGGCCAGGCGATCTTGAAGCCATGACATCGCCTGATGAAGCGGCTTGGGTCGCCACCCGCAAACCGAATCTGATCTACTGAGTTATTGGCCGCTGGATCTTACCAGCCCGACCGGTCTTCGGGATAACTCATTGCGATTGCCACGCTGGCACCAGTCGCGGGGATCGTGATCTTGTTGACTTCAAACGTCGGGGGCCCACGGAGCTGTTCGGCGTTGGTCAGCGCGGTGCCTTCACCGAACCGCCCATCGGGACCCAACGTCATCTTTTCATCGTCGTTGGCGTCATGAAGGACCGACACGACATAGTCGCCCGGCGCGACGTTTTTGATCGTCACGGTCGAGTCGCCTGCTCCGGCTACCTTGGTGGCGCTGAAGAATGGCGGTTGTGCGCGAAAAAGCGTCGTCTTGTCATAGACCGCGACAATCAGGCTGCCGCCCTTGGCCTTCACGCCCGTTACCGTGACGGTCAGGTCGCCTGCATAAGCGGGAGAAGCCATTGCCAGCGTGGCCAACACGCCAACAGTCAGCACAGAACGCATGATGATCCCCCCGAGCCAGTGTATTAATCAAATACTACAGCTCTTTAGTCGGCGTCAAGCGTCACGCCTCAGCGGAACGCCGATGATTGCCCTGTTCTGATATCGCCTAGCCCGTCAATGTCATAGCGGGCCAATCGCTCGATCCTGACCGCTGGGATCAGGATATTGGTGGCGTTGGATCGCGATCTAAGATGCTCACCAGCCCCAGGCTGAAGGCGAATGCGCTCATGGCGATGATGACGAGGTAGATGAACCAAACTTGGTCGATGGCAGGCATGACGATTGTCCCTCATTGATGATGAGGGCACTATCATTGCCTGAAAGCTGCCATGCTTTGACACACGTCAAACTTTTGTTCGCGACCGCCCCGCATCACCGCTTCCGCGTCAGTTCCCGCATGCCATCATCCAGCCCGGCGAGCGTCAGCGGATACATGCGATCTGTCATCAGCTCCTTGATGATCCGCACGCTTTGCGAATAACCCCATTGCTCCTCGGGCACCGGGTTCAGCCACACGGCGGCCGGATAGGTCGTCGTCATCCGGTGGAGCCATACCGCGCCTGATTCCTCGTTGAAATGTTCCACCGAGCCGCCCGGATGGGTGATTTCATAGGGGCTCATTGACGCATCGCCGACGAACACCAATTTGTAATCATGGCCGAATTTGTGAAGCACGTCCCACATCGGCGTGCGTTCGGAAAAGCGGCGGCGGTTATCCTTCCACACGCCTTCATAGGGGCAATTGTGGAAGTAGAAGAATTCGAGATTCTTGAACTCGGTGGTCGCGGCGGAGAACAACTCCTCACACAGCTTTACCCACGGGTCCATCGATCCGCCGACATCAAGGAACAACAGCAGCTTCACCGCATTGCGGCGTTCGGCACGCATGACGACGTCGAGCCAGCCTTGCCGCGCGGTGCCGTCAATCGTCGCGTCGATATCAAGCTCGTCCTGCGCACCTTCCCGCGCGAATTTGCGCAAGCGGCGCAGCGCCACCTTGATGTTCCGGGTGCCAAGCTCCTTGGTGCTGTCAAGGTTGCGGAACTCACGCTGGTCCCACACTTTCAGTGCGCGCTTGTGCTTGCTCTCGCCGCCAATTCGCACGCCCTCAGGATTGAATCCGCTATTCCCGTAAGGGCTGGTGCCGCCGGTGCCGACCCATTTGTTGCCGCCCTGATGCCGCCCCTGTTGTTCTTCGAGCCGCTTTTTCAGCGTCTCCATAATCTCGTCCCAGGAACCAAGCGCCTTCATGGCCTCCATCTCTTCAGGCGACAGGTATTTCTCCGCCACGGCCTTTAGCCAGTCCGCCGGAATGTCGGCGTGCGTTTCGCCAAAATTTGTGGCGATGCCGCGAAAAACCTTGGCAAAAACCTGATCGAACTTGTCGAGCAGTCCCTCGTCCTTCACGTACACCGCGCGCGACAGGTAATAGAAATCTTCCGGTGTCCGGTCGATCACATCACGGTCCAGCGCTTCGAGCAGGATCAGATGTTCCTTCATGCTCGCGGGAATGCCCGCCGCGCGCAGCTCATCAAGAAAATTCAGAAACATTGTTGCGTCAATCCATTGCCGCCGGGCCAGCCGGTCGGGGGCATCCTAGCCAACCGCACGCGCCAATCAAAGTTAATCGCGCATTAGGACATCTGCCCTATGATCCGACTGGCTTGGGGAGATGCATGTGCCATGGATGACGCCGTTGATGTGAAGGACGTCGTTCGCCGCGTCGCGCGAAGTTGCAGCACGCTGGTCGTCGAATGCGCCGATGTTGGCGGGCATGTTGCGGCCATTGCCCAGCGCAAAAACCAACGGATTGGCGAGCTTTCCCGCATCGATCAGGTAACCGCGACCCTTGCGCGTGACCAGGAAAGTGTTGCCGCCGCAATCGAACAGGCCCGGCATTTGTCGCATGAAGTGAAGGAAAAACTCACCCATGGCCGATCGGCAATTCTCAATTCTGTGTCCGGTTTCACCGACCTGACCGATCTGGTGTTGCGGCTGAGCGATCGAGTGGACCGCATGGTTGATGCCCTGGCCCATGTGCAGGATGTTTCGCACCTGATTGGCGGCATCGCGCAACAAACCAACATGCTCGCGTTGAATGCCGCAATTGAGGCCGCGCGCGCCGGCGAATCCGGCAGCGCCTTTGCCGTCGTCGCCACAGAGGTGAAGAAACTCGCTCAGCACACCCGTGAGGCGACGCAGCGGATCAACGGCACCGTCGCGGCACTTTCGGACGAGGCAACCGCCTTTGGCAAGGAAATTGCCGGTGGTGTGGAGCAAAGCAGGAAGGCAACCGCCAAGTTCGAGGCGATCGAACGCACCGTGATCGATATCGGGTCGATCGTTTCGCTGGTTGACCACCAGTCGGATGGCATTGCCCGCAGCGCCGTTCAAATGGAACACAGCATCGCCGCCGTTCAGCAGGAAATGGCAGCGGCTGCGGAATCGACGCGCGTCACCGGCCGCAGTTTAAACGACATCCATGGCCGCATCGAAAAACTGGAAGTCGCCGCCAATGTGATGCTTGATCAGCTTGCCGGCAGCGGTGTTCGCACCGACGACAGCGACAAGATTGAAACCGCCATGCGTGTCGCCGCTGAAATTACGGCCCTGATTGAAGCTGCGCTGCGCCGGGGAAAAGTCTCCGAAGCCGACGTGTTCGATTTCAACTATCGGCCCATTATCGGCACCAACCCACAGCAGTTTGACACGCGGTTCAACGATTTTGCCGATCAGCATATCCGACCCATCCTCGACCGGATGAAGCGTGAGGGGCAGCAGGCGATTGGTTCTGTCATCACCGATATCAACGGCTATTTGCCAACCCACCTGACGTTGCGGTCGCAACCGCAGGGAAATGACCCTGCATGGAATAGCACCTGGTGTCGCAACCGCCGCAACCTGATGGATGATTGCACCCGGCGCGCCGTGGCGAATGAATCGGCGTTTATGCTCAATTGCTACCGCATGACGCTGGGCGATGGCGGGTTTTTGCCGGTGAAGAGCGTGTTTGTGCCGCTGCGCTTCAACGGCAGGCGTTGGGGCAATTATGAATATGCGTATGTCGACGCGATGTCAGCGACGGCAGAGCTTTTGTCTCCGGCAGATCTTGACGCCACCATTGCAAAGTTTCGCGCGATGGAACTGCGCGACGCGGCCTAGCGCGCGTAGACGTCGATCAGCGCAGCGACATAATCCGGGTTGCGGTTGGTCAACTCCGGCGCCTCGCGCCCGCCATAGATGAAGCCATTAACCGGATAGCTGGTCGATCCCAGTCCCGCGGAACCGCGATACCAAACCTTCACCGCGCTCCAATCGCCCTGATAGGACACATCGGTCAACGTCACATCCTGTTCAACATGCCCGCGAACGCCATCAATCCGCGACCAGTTGGCGTGCGTGACCATCACCACGCGCTCGTCAATCACCCGGCTGATCACGGCAACATGGCCCAGTGGCAGGCGCGCCGATTGCGCAAAAACGATGACCGCCCCTTCGCGTGGCACATAACCCCGGCGGTATTTTCCCGCTGCCTTATCCCACCATGTCCAGGCATCGCCGTAAATCTGAATGCCCGATGCAGCGCGCGCAAACGGCACGCATTCACCCACATAATCGAGCAGCGATGCCGGGGCAGGGGCAGCGACCAGCGCTGCACAAAGGGACAACAGGGGGACAATCGCACGCATGCCCATTCTTTGCACGATCAAGCGTGGAAGAAGCGTTGGCCAACATGGTAAACAGGCTGTTCCGGTGGCCCCTGACCGGGCACCCGTACCGCTCGCTTTCGCTAAAATTCAGATGCGGTTCGCCTTTGCGCGCGCCCCGAGGTGACAGGCGCTGGGTTTTGGCGTGCGCTTGAAGGTGGTGCGGTCAACCGACACCAGCCCGAACTGCTGCCTATACCCATAAACCCATTCGAAATTATCGAGCAGCGACCAGTGGATGTACCCACGCACGTCGATCCCCTCGTCCATGCACGCGCGCACTGATGCCAGCGCTCGATCAGTATAGGCGATACGGCGCGTATCATCATCGGTGCCGATCCCGTTTTCGGTGACATAGATTGGCTTGCCGGTTTTGCGCGCGGCATAGCGGATCGTGCCGCCTAGCCCTTCGGGATAAAACTCATACCCCGCCGCCGTCTTCTCAGCCTCTTTGGCGGGTGGCATCACGCCGCTCGCATCCACCAGAATGCGGGTATAGGTTTGCACGCCGACAAAATCAGCCTTGGCGGCCTGGGCTATCCAGGGGCCATAGATCAGGTCTTCGAATTCGGTTGCCTTGTTGCCAGGCCCCACACCCTGCACGTCCTGCATGCTGATCGTCACACCGACCGGGAAATCACCGGGGCCCGATTTGATCGCGTCAAACGCCAGTTCATGCGCGCGAACCTGATTGGCTTCGCTCTTCGCCAGATCAGCAAACAGCACAGAGGCGAACCGGTCTGATCCGCTGGCCTTGGCGCACGCCGCCAGCATTGCCTTGACGAGTGGTTCGATGGCTTTCACTTCAGGCCGCGCCTGGATGAGGCGCGCGATATTGGCTTCGTTGAAGGTGGACGCGGCTGCCATTAACGGCCCCAGTTTCGCCGTCGCCCGTTCGGCAAAGCGCGCGAAAATCTGGGGGCTATCGGGATGTTCAAAACCGCCCTTGGCCGCAAACCAGCGCGGGACGGTCCAGTGGCTATAGGTAACCACCGGGGCCAGGCCATGTTTGTGGCATTCCTCCAGCACGCGCAGATAATGGTCGAGTTCCGCCTCACTGAACTTGCCGGGTTCGGGCTCTATCCGTGCCCATTCAATGCCAAAACGGTGCGCATTAAAGCCCAATTTTGCCGCCAGCGTGATATCTTCAGCATAACGATGATAGCTGTCGCATGCATCAAGCGATGCTTCCTGAAACAGTGTGGGCTTGACGTTTTCGGCCAGCCAGAAGTCTGAATTCGTGTTGTTGCCCTCAATCTGGTGCGCCGCCGTCGCGGTGCCCCACAGGAACCCCTTGGGCAGTGGCTTGGTTGGCTTTGCAGCGCCCAAAGCTGGTGCGGGCGAGAGCACCGCTGCCGCCAGCCCAACACTGCCCGCCATCAACGCGCGGCGCGATAGGCTGGCATCTTCATGCATCGGCTTGGTCATCTGTGCTCTCCCGCTTTTTTCAGCTTTGGGGCCAGGATAGCCTATCGGGCGGCGGGGGAGAAGCGGTGCTTGGGGTGGTGGAGCAGCGACACCAGCACGAACGAGATGATCATCAGCAAATACCACGCACCCAGCTTTTCAGGCGATACCAGCTGCCAGCCATCGCGCTGGCCTGGATAGAGCCAGGCACGCGAGAAGGTGCCGATATTCTCGGCACCCCAGATGAACAGCGCAACCAGAAGCCAGCCAAGCAAAAGCGGCATGGCGCGGGGAGTGCGAAACGGCGTGAACCACACCGGCGTCCGCCAAAAAAGTATCGCCGTCGCGGCAAACAGCAACAGCCGGATATCGGGAAGCCAGTGGTGGGTGAAGAAATTCGCATAAATCGCCACGGCCAGCGCAATCGTGGTCCAGCGCGGGGGATAGTGATGAAACCGGAAATCGAAAATCCGCCAGACACGCGCGATGTAGCTGCCGACAGCGGCATACATGAAGCCGGAGAAGAGCGGCACACCACCGATCCGGAGCAGGCTGGGCTCGGGATAGAGCCATGATCCGTGTGCCGTTTTAAATATTTCCATTACCGTGCCGACGAAATGGAAGGCCAGAATGACCTTGGCTTCGCGAAGCGGCTCCAGTCGGAAGGCGATCATCCCGAGCTGGATCGCCACGGCACCGATCGTCAGAAAATCATAGCGGGCGAGCGGCGCGTCGGCGGGATAAAACAGATAGGTCGAGATCAGCATCGCCAGCATCAGCCCGCCAAACAGGCATGCCCAGCCTTGCTTGAAACCGAACAGCAAAAATTCATACGTCCAGGCAGGCCAGCCAGGCGAGGGCGTGCACGCTTCCAGCCGGACGCGAACGCGCGCAAAACGCGTTGCGCCGCTAGGGGCGATCGGGTCAGCCAATCGGCGGGGGCTGGCGCTCGACCTGGTTCAAGTCAGGGTCGAAACAGGCCCAACTGGGCGCCGAGGCCGTCCAGATCAACTCGGTAGGGCGCACGCTGGCCGGATCGTCGAGAGCGCCGACGCGGATAGCAATGATGTCTTGATAATCGGTCATCCCGGTGAACATTGGCGTGCCGCATGCCGGGCAAAAGCCGCGCCGCATCGCGTTGCCGCTATCCGCGACGCTTTCATACCATTGCAGATTGCCGGTCACCGCAAGGTCGCTTGAACGATAGGCGGCATTGGTCGTGCCGTTGCCCGACCCCCAATATTGGCAGTCGCGGCACCAGCACGTCCGCACGCGGAGCGGCATGCCAGTGATCGCCACGCGCACCTGACCGCAAAGGCAGCCGGCGCCTTCGCTCATTTATTCTGCTGCCGCTTTGCCATGAAGGCCAGCCGTTCGAACAGCATGACATCCTGTTCGTTCTTCAACAGCGCGCCGTGGAGCGGGGGGATAGCCTTGGTTGGGTCGCGGTTTTGGAGCACTTCCAGCGGCATGTCTTCGTGGAGCAACAGCTTCAGCCAGTCGAGCAGCTCGCTCGTGCTGGGCTTTTTCTTCAGGCCAGGCACTTCGCGAACATCATAAAAAATGTCCATCGCCTTGTTGACCAGGATTTTCTGAATGCCGGGGAAATGGACGTCGATAATTGCCTGCATCGTGCCGCGATCAGGAAATTTGATGTAATGGAAAAAGCACCGGCGCAGGAACGCGTCGGGCAGTTCCTTTTCATTGTTGCTAGTGATCACCACAATCGGCCGTTCAACGGCGCGGACGGTTTCCTTGGTTTCGTAAACATGGAATTCCATGCGATCGAGCTCTTGCAGCAGATCGTTGGGGAATTCGATATCGGCCTTGTCGATCTCGTCGATCAGCAGCACCGGCGGCTTTTCGCGGGTGAACGCCTCCCACAATTTTCCTTTCCGGATATAGTTGGCGATGTCGTGCACCCGCTCATCGCCAAGCTGGCCGTCGCGCAGCCGGGCGACGGCATCATATTCATACAGGCCCTGCTGGGCCTTGGTGGTGGATTTGATGTTCCATTCGATCAGTTCGGCATCAACCGCCTTGGCGATTTCATAGGCGAGTACGGTCTTGCCGGTGCCGGGTTCACCCTTCACCAGCAAGGGACGACGCAGCGTGACGGCGGCGTTAACGGCGACCTTCAGGTCGTCGGTTGCAACATAGCTTTGGGTGCCTTCGAAACGCTTCATTCCACCATCCCCGAAAGATTCGAATATCGGGTTCGGGGATAGAGGGTTTTCGCCCATCCGCGCAAGCCGGGCTGAGCATGGTTCCTTCCAGGGACGTGTTCAGGCGCGGTCGCGGGCGCTCGCGCGGGCTTCGAGTAAATCCCACAGGCCGCGATGCTGGGCCAGCACTTGCTGCACACCGAACGCCATTGCGCGTTCGACTGCGGGTGCTTCGGCGGCGGCGGCAACAATGGTATCGGTCTCTTCAGGAAGCGGCAGCGCGTAAGCGGGCGGCGTAAACCCAAAACGATGCGCAGACACATCCAGCACCCGGCGCATCGCCGCCCAATCGATCACCAGGGCGATGGCGGCGCCGATCGCGCATCCGGTACGGTCTGATTGGGCGAGCATGTCAAGCGCATGGCGCTGGCCGACAACGGCGCTTTCCGATTCGGCCTGCCCCGGCGTGGACGGCAGCGGCCCTGCTGCAGAGGCCAGCTTGGCGAGCAGCGCGCGTTCGGTTGCAAACCCGTCAAGCGATACTTCCAGCCAGCCCTGAATCCCCGGCTGGCGGTTGCGCGCCAGGGCATGATCAAGAATGCCCGGCTGGCGACCGTGCAGCATGCACAGCGCATGGATGGCATCTGCCAGGTCGCGCACCGGCACGTGCGGCGAAGCGAGTCGGTGACTGAATGGATGCTTGTGGCTGCCATCAGCATCGATCAGCGCCGCGACGATGCTCCTGCCCGTGGGCAACGGTGTCGCCAGCCGGGCAGCCAGCGCAATAGGGGGTACCGGATCGATAGCCATTGGTCTGTCTTGATCCCCGAAAATGAAACCGGACGCGCCGGCGAATCCGGCTATCGGGGCAAGTCATATACCGAAGCACGTAAAGACACGGTTTACAGGCGCTTAAGTCTGTCTCAATGCTTATGGCGTGATGTTAACGGGCAACAATCACCACGCTGACAGCGTCGACCAATGATCCGTCGACGATGGGGCTGAAACCAATACGCACCGGCTTTGCAACCGAACCAGCGGCAAACAGGATGGCATCAACCTGCACCGGTGTGCGGGCGCTGATCGCGGTTTCGAGCGCCCGACCGACGGCCACCCGGGTGCCTAAATCGATCAATCCCACAAACCGCGTTCCGGCAAGTGATGCTGCGTCAACATGCGCCATCGCCGCGATCGCGCCAAACGGGGCTTCAAGATAGCCCCGTAAATTGATGCGGCCAATCGCTGCAAGACCGGTTGCCGCCAGTGCATCGGTATCCGCCGCCCGTGCCGCCCGCATCGCTGAAAGCTCTTCAACAATCGTTATATCGCGAAACCGCAGGCAGGCGCCTGCGCCCACCGGATCAATCGCAACGGATACAGAGCGCCCGGCAAACGGCGCGCCGATTTCGATTTCTTCGTGCAAGCCCGACGCCACCACGCGAAGAACAGCCTCCATCAGCCAACCTGCACTTGGCGTGCGCACCAGATCGGGCAGCGGCGTGCCCGGCCGTGCAGCATCACCAAAATAGCCGCGTGCTGCCCTGCTCGCGGCAATCAGCACCAGATTGCGATCAACAATCAAGATCAGATCGCGCGTCAGATCGAGCAGCGTTTCCATGCCCAACGCAGGCGCAGAGGCTTGCCCGAGCGGCGCTTCATGCGGCGCGCACAGTGCCTGCATTATTTCGATTGATGTCAGCACAAAGCGGGGGCGCCCACGGTGGAGAACATATACCGGCTCGCGGCCCGCCCGCTCCTGCCACAGCCCGAAACGCCGGACGAGATCAGACGCGGTGACGACATTGGTGCCATTTAATGGCCCGGCTAAATTGGGGAGCTTCATGCGAATATATCGCCATTGCCGCACATGATGCGCAACTGGATTGCACCATTTTGGATGTAGCTGTTATATGGAAAAGGCCGCTTCTTCGGTAGGGTTCATTATCAATGCTTCACGCTAAGCCTATCGCTGGTTCAGGAACGCAAATGTCGGCGCGGAAAAGTGCAAGAACTGTATTTTACACAGTTTTCGCACTTGCCTTGCTGGGGAATGGACCGACGAATAATGCCCCCGCCGCCACTGAATTGGTCGCCAGGCCAGGTGAATTGGTGGCAGCAACGATTGAGGGCGCGCCCGCGCGGCTGCGGGTGGTTTCAGGGGAGGCGGATCGGCTGTTTCTCAACGCAGATTACGTTGCCCGCTCGGGCATCAAGCCTGCCTTCCTTATGGGCAACGGCAGCCTGAACATTGCTGGCAGGCGGGCGTTTAAGTTTAAGAACCGCCCGCTGGACTTCGTGATTGGCGGTATGGCGCAAAAGGGCCGGGCGATTTGGATTGCCGATGCACCTGCTGTGGCCGGCGACGGAAGTATTGGCCCCTGGGCGCTGCCGCACGCGCGCGTTACGCTGCAATTTGGGGATACAGATATCACCAGCCAGCGACACGATTTTCCGTTGTTCGGCAGCATCAGTTCGCAGAGCGTAACCACCTATAAAGAGGCGAGTTTTGGCGTCATTATCAATTTCGACCTTGACGACAATGGCGCTTATCCGGTTGCGTCGGCCGCCGCCGGTGCAGCGATTGCTCGGGCTTATGGTGGGACGCTGAGCGGGGCAAGCTGGGATATCAACATCCTGCTTGGCGTGATGCGCCCGGTGCGGTTGATGACGTTGGAACGCCCGTTGGTGATTGGTCCGCTATCCATCAAGCAGATCGCAGTGCGCGTCCGCGACCGGATCGACGGGGCAGGGCGGGGCGACCCAATTCCTGACGGCACCGAAGATCCGTCGGAAATCCTTGTCTCAGCCAAGAAAAAAGGACCGCGCCCCTATTTCACGCTGTCGATTCCGCGCGCAACAATGGCCGCTTGCTCCCGCCTGACATTCGACAAGGCGGCGGTGCGGATCGAGCTGTGGTGCCGGGCGGGTGGGTAGAGCAAAGATGACTCTATACTGACCCGTTCGTCTTGAGCGAAGGCGATACACTCTGCGCGGCAGTTGGTACATGTTTCTCGACTGCGCTCGAAACGAACGGTCAAGGAAAACTCACCGAAATCATATAGTTGAAATATGAACCGTCATTGCGAGCGCAGCGAAGAAATACAGCCTATCCTCAAGCGGCGCAGCTGGATTGCTTCGCTGCGCTCGCAATGACGGTGATCCTGAATTACAGTCCAATGCTTCAGGCCGTGAACCCATCAACGGCCGGTTTTGAAAAGAAGGCTGAATGGCCGACATTGGGTGGGAAGCGGTCACTTCAACTTCGGTTGTGTCCCCGCGAAGGCGGGGACCCAGTCTGGGCTCCCGCCTTCGCGGGAGCACAACGTCAACGACAGCAATTGGGCGGAAGCAGCCCGTCAGACGCGAAAGAACCCCCAGCCGTCTGACCGGCCACCGTAAGTCCGAGCGCGTGCATCGAAGCGCTCCTCCCACGACGTAACATTCACGGCCGACGGCTCCATCTCTGCCGACACCGTGACATCCCATGGGTCTTCTTCGCGCTCGGTTTCCACGAGGTCGATCTCGAAGCCATCGCTACCGCACTCCTTAGCGAACGCTTCCGCCGAGGCTTGATCGGGGAAGACATGCGAAAAATCGACTGGACGAGACGGGCCGAGGTCGCTTCCGTCTCTCTGCATTCTGGCAAGGATTTCAGTATTTTCTTCGAGCAGTAACATAGGCACCTCTGACTGACGCCCGAACCTGAACGAGTGTCAGGATTGGCGCAAGCTCCCCGCTGCCGGGAACGACGACATCTGGGGCGGTAGCCGACCAGCCGCCTTTATGAACCTATGCCCTAACCGTCCACCCCAACGCCTATTGATCCAGAAAACTCCGCATTTTCCGGCTGCGGCTTGGGTGCTTCAACTTCCGCAGCGCCTTTGCCTCAATCTGGCGGATGCGTTCGCGCGTCACGCTGAACTGCTGGCCGACTTCTTCCAGCGTGTGATCGGTGTTCATGCCGATGCCAAACCGCATCCGCAGCACGCGTTCTTCACGCGGGGTCAGGCTTGCCAGCACGCGCGTCACGGTTTCCTTCAGATTTGCCTGAATGGCCGCATCGACCGGGATGACCGCGTTCTTGTCCTCAATAAAGTCGCCCAGATGCGAATCTTCCTCATCGCCAATCGGCGTTTCCAGGGAGATTGGCTCCTTGGCGATTTTCATCACCTTGCGCACTTTTTCGAGCGGCATGCTCAGCCGCTCTGCCATTTCCTCCGGCGTCGGCTCGCGGCCCTGTTCGTGCAGGAACTGGCGGCTCGTGCGGACCAGCTTGTTGATCGTTTCGATCATGTGCACGGGAATGCGGATCGTCCGCGCCTGATCAGCGATGGAGCGCGTAATCGCCTGCCGGATCCACCACGTCGCATAGGTGCTGAATTTGTAGCCGCGGCGATATTCAAACTTATCGACCGCCTTCATCAGGCCAATATTGCCCTCCTGAATCAAATCCAGAAACTGCAGCCCGCGATTAGTGTATTTCTTGGCGATGGAGATGACGAGGCGCAGGTTCGCCTCAACCATTTCCTTCTTGGCGATGCGTGCCTCGCGCTCGCCCTTTTGCACCATGTTGACGATGCGGCGGAATTCACCCAGCGACATGCCGGTTGCCTGGCTGATTTCCGAAATCTCGATGCGAACGCGGTCAACCGCTTCACCCTCATTGGTGACGAAAGCGGCCCATTTTTTGTCGAGCTTGACGACGCTGCCCAGAAAGCCCTCATCCAGCTCATTGCCGATATAGCGATCGAGGAAGTCCTTGCGCGGCACCTTGTGGCGCTCGGCCAGGCGCAGCATTTGACCGCCCAGCGCGGTCAGGCGGCGGTTAAAGGCGTAAAGCTGATCGACCAGATATTCGATCTTGGCGTTGTGAAACTGCACGCTTTCAACTTCGGCGGTCAGTTCTTCGCGCAGCTTTTGGTATTTGCGTTCTTCTGCATTGGTCAGTTCGCCGCCAGCGGCCATGGCGTCGAGCCTGCCGCTCTGCATCTTGGAAAACTTCTTATACAGCGCTGTAATATTGGCGAATTTTTCCAGCGCCTGCGGCTTTAGCTGCTCTTCCATCTGGGCGAGCGACAGCGTGTTGTCTTCTTCTTCATCGTCCGACGGGCGTGGGGTGCGCCGTTCGGTCATTGAATCTTCTTCCTCGTCGGCGGGCGCTTCTTCTGGCTCAGCCTCTTCCTTGAACGAAGGGCCGGCGTTTTTCTCAGAAATCTCACCATCGCCCTCTTCGCCATCCTCGGTCAGTGATTCAGGTGCGGGGTCTTTGGAAAGCATCGCATCAAGATCGATAATCTCGCGCAGCTGCATCGTGCCTTCGTTCAGCGCAGTCGACCAATCGATAATCGCGTTGAACGTGATCGGGCTTTCGCACAGCCCCAGGATCATCGTGTCGCGCCCCGCCTCAATCCGCTTGGCGATGGCGATTTCGCCCTCACGGCTCAGCAGCTCAACCGCGCCCATTTCGCGCAGATACATCCGCACGGGATCATCAGTGCGGTCGATAATTTCTTTTTTCTTCTCCAGCGCAGGCGCGCTGTCGCCGGCGGCGTCGACTGATTCGACCTCCTCCTCGGCGGCTTCCTCATTGTCGGCTTCGTCGCCGGCCTCTTCATTTTCGACGATGTTGATGCCCATCTCGCTCAGCGTCGAAGTGATGTCTTCGATCTGATCGGAGGTCATGTCCTGCGGCAGCCCCTCGTTGAGCTGGTCATAGGTGATGTAGCCGCGCTTTTTGGCGCGGGTGACCAGCTTCTTGATCGATGCGTCGTTCAAGTCGATCAGCGGTGCGTCACCGGATTCTGTTGTGTCGGTCACGTCCGCCATAGTCGCCTTCGCCATCAATTGCCCTCGGTATCAAGAGTTCGTGCGTCTTCGTTTGCTTGGCACAGATTTGCAAGCCGCGCTTCTAATGCGTGGCGTTCCTTAACCAGCGAGACCTGCCGTTCAAAGGCCTCGTCGGAGAAACGCATGGATAGCGCCGCTGTTGCATCGGCCAGCGCCCCATCCACTTCCGGGCGCGCGACCAAAATCGAAATTGCCTCGCGCAGATCAGCACTTACGCGTGCTGGTTCTGCATTTTTCTGGGTAAAGCTATATGGTGTCGCGTCCGCACGAAGCAAATCTGTCGCCATTTGATCAAACCCGGATTTCGCCAATATGGTGCGCAACCGCGCGCTATCAAGCGCCCCAAGCTCAATCCCGCCTTCCAACGCCACATCAATCACCGCTTCAAACAGCCGCCCAAGCGCCCCGCCTGCGAATCGCAGCGATCCGAGCATTTCAACATGGCGCGCAATTTCTGCCGGGTGGCGGATCAGCCCGGCCAGCACCGCTTTGGCCAAAATCGGGTCGATGCCGCTCGCCTTTACGCCCTGCGCATGGGGGTGATCGCCCCCGGTGGGTGGGGCAGGGCGCCATTTGCCGCCTTTTTGTGCAGTGGTGGGGCGCTGTGGGTTCCATACACGCGGCGCGGTCGCGAAATGCGCATCGAAACGCCGCCGGAAATCGGTGATATATTCCTGCCGAACACTGGGATCAGCAATCGTCTGCGCCAGGTCGCCAAGGCGTTTTTTCAGCCCGGCGCGTTCCTCTGGCGTGCCGAGCGGGCCGCTGGCAAGCTCATCGGACCAGAGCCGCTGGACCAGCGGCTGCGTTTCGCCAAGCAGCGCCTCAAACGCCTGCGGCCCCTTGGCACGGACCAGATCATCCGGGTCTTGCCCCGGCGGCAGCGTTGCAAAGGCCAGGCTGCGGCCCGGCGCGAGCATCGGCAGCGCGCGGTGTGCCGCGCGGATCGCGGCTTTCTGGCCGGCATTGTCGCCATCAAAGCAGAGGATCGGCACATCGCTGAGCCGCCACAGCCGCTCCAACTGCGCTTCGGTCAGCGCGGTGCCCAGCGGCGCGACCGCCTCGCCAAACCCCGCCTGCGCCAGGGCAATGACGTCCATATAGCCTTCGACGACAATCACCCGGCCCGATTTGCGGGCGGCGGCGGCGGCGCGATCAAGATTGTAGAGCGTGCGACCCTTGTCGAACAACGGCGTGTCGGGCGAGTTGAGATATTTCGGTTCGCCATCGCCAATCACGCGCCCGCCAAAGGCGATAACGCGACCGCGCGGATCGCGGATCGGGATCATCAGCCGACCCCGGAACCGGTCATAGGGCTCCTTGTCATCAACCTTGATCAGCAACCCGGCCTCTACCAGCAGCGGGTCGCCATATTCCTTCAATTGCGCCTTCAGCTTGCTGCGTGAATCGGGCGAAAAGCCCATGCCGAATGCCCGGGCCGTCTCAGGCGTGATCCCACGCCGCTCCAGCACCGTACGTGCCTCGCCCCCGGCAATCCCCATCAATTGCTCGGTGAACCAGCGCGCGGCGTCGTCCATCGCTTCATACAGGCCCTTGGCGGCTTCGGCCTTTTCGGCGGCGCGCGGGTCCATCGCGGGCATGTCCATCCCCGCCGTCTGCGCGAGTTCCTTTACCGCATCGATAAAGGGCAGCCCGCGCTGGTCGGTCATCCAGCGGATGGCATCGCCGTGCGCGCTGCACCCGAAGCAGTGGTAGAATGCCTTGTCGTCATTGACGTAAAAGCTGGGCGTCTTCTCGTTGTGGAACGGGCAGCACCCCCGAAACTCGCGGCCCGCCTTGGTGAGCTTCACCGTCTTGCCGACGAGTGCCGACAACAGGGTGCGCGACCGGAGTTCGTCGAGGAATTGCGGGGTAAGGGTCACCTGCGCCCCTCCGATTGGCTCGAACTACCTAACCCGTTTGTCCCGAGCGAAGGCTCTGTCGAGCAAGGCCGAGACATCGAGGGGCGTTCCCCAGGCGGTAACGCCCAATGGGACAGCGCAACCCAGTCGCCCGCTATCAGCGCTTCCTTCTTCTTGCGCGACCACGGCTTGATTTGACGCTCGGCCTCAAGGGCCTCCAGTCGTGAGGGAAAATCTTGGCTCCAAGCCAAAGCGACTGGCTGGCGGCGCGCGGTGTAGTCACAGCCACGGCCCACCAGATGTTCGGCAATCCTGCGATCGAGATCGTCAGTGTGGCCAGTGTAGAAACTATCATCGGCAAATCGCAGGATATAGGCCCAGAACGTCATTTCGCGGGTTGCAGCATTGCTTGGCACGCCCCTCGACTTCGCTCGGGACCAACGGGGAGGGGGTCGGGCTGCCGGGGTCTGCGCATCCCAATCACCCAGCCAAAGCCGCCTTCACCAGTCCGCTCGCCTTGCTCATGTCCAGCGTGGTCGCGTGGCGCGCTTTCAGTTCGGCCATCACGCGGCCCATGTCTTTCATGCCGCCTGCGCCAAGCTCTGCCTTAATCGCTTCGATCGCGGCGGTGGTGTCCGCATCGCTCATTTGTTGCGGCAAAAACTGTTCAATCACGGCAATTTCGGCACTTTCTGCGTCCGCAAGCTCCAAACGCGCGCCTTTTACGTACATTTCAATCGATTCGCGGCGCTGTTTGATCATTTTCTGCAGCACTTCGACCACCAGCACATCGTCATCATCAGGCGCCTTGCCCTCACGCGATTGCGGCGCGCGGGCCTCGATGTCGCGGTTTTTGATCGCCGATTGCACCAGCCGCAGCGTGGCCGTTCCCGCCTTGTCGCCGCCCTTCATTGCGGTGATGAGCGCGGTTTTGATGGTGTCGCGAATCATGGTCGAAGTCCTTTTCGGTAATCCTCACCCCTAGCGCCTCGCGACGGTTTTTAACAGATTGACGCTTGGGCCAATGGCCTATAGCTCCCGAGCCTTAGCGACATCGATGACCCAAGGAACGCCCCGCGCAATGGCCGACGCCAAACCCATGCCCCTGCCCGGTGCAAAAGCGCCCACCGCAAAACCGGACGGCGCAACCGGCGTTCTGGTCCTCGCCAATGGTGACGTGGCATGGGGCAGGGGCTTCGGCGCGGAAGGCGCAGCGGTTGGCGAGGTGTGCTTCCACACCGCCATGACCGGCTATCAGGAAATCATGACCGACCCCAGCTTTGCCGGGCAGATCATCACCTTCACCTTCCCGCATATCGGCAATGTCGGCGCGAACCCGGACGATATCGAAGCGGATGATCCCCACGCGCTGGGCATGATCGTGCGCGAGGATGTGACAAACCCCAGCAATTTCCGCAGCGTGGAGCGGCTCGACGACTGGATGAAAAAGCACGCGCGCATCGGCCTGTCGGGAATCGACACGCGGGCGTTGACGCGGCGCATCCGTGGTGGCGGCGCGCCCAACGGCGTCATCGCGCATGCGGCGGACGGCGTGTTCGATATCCCCTCGCTGTTGGCGCTGGCGCAGGGCTGGCCGGGGCTGGAGGGCATGGACCTGGCGGTTGATGTGACCACGCAGACGCATTTCGGCTGGGAAGGCGGCGTGTGGCGGCTGGGGGCAGGGTATGAGGGGCCAGCGCCTGGGGCACGTGCCTCGACTGCGCTCGGCACGAACGGTCCTGCTAATGAGGGCGTCCTTAATCCTCCGTTCGTCCCGAGCGCAGTCGAGGGGCGTGCCCAGCAAAACCGCCCCCATGTCGTCGCCATCGATTACGGCGCAAAACGCAACATCTACCGCAATCTCACCGCCGCCGGCGCGCGGGTGAGCGTGCTCCCCGCAAATGCGACGTTTGATCAGGTCATGGCGCTGAGCCCCGATGGCATCTTCCTGTCAAACGGCCCAGGCGACCCCGCCGCGACCGGCGCATACGCCGTCCCCGTCATCCGCCAGCTGCTGGAAACAAACCTGCCGCTATTTGGCATTTGTCTGGGCCATCAACTCCTCGCGCTCGCGGTCGGCGGGCAGACCACCAAGATGTTCCAGGGCCACCGCGGCGCCAACCACCCGGTCAAGCGGCTGTCGGATGGCGCGGTCGAGATCACCAGCATGAACCACGGCTTTGCGGTGGAACGGGACTCGCTGCCGGCGGGGGTGCGCGAAACGCATGTTTCGCTGTTTGATGGCAGCAACGCGGGGATCGAGTTGGAAGGCGGGCGGGCGTTTTCGGTGCAATATCACCCGGAAGCGAGCCCGGGACCGCAGGATAGTTTGTATCTGTTTGAGCGGTTTGTGGGGATGATGGAATGAGCTTCGAAGCGAGCTTGGCCCGCGTTCTCGATCCAGAGGGACTCTACTGGAACTATCCGGGCGACGACAAAGACGACCCTAGTCAGGATCGACTGATCGAGGTGCGAATAGACGTACCGAATGATCGAGCATCATCCGCCCAATCGCTTATGAATCAAAATGGCTGGCAGCTTGCGTCGCAACCTGATGAACCTTCAGATCCAATCCAGCGCCTGTATTTCAGGAAAGTTCAGTCTTTGCTTCCGCTTGATCGGACAGCGATGCTTACGACTGCTTTGCGAGCCGCTCACGACGCAGATGGCAAGTTCTGGTCGTGGCTCGACCGGCCAGAGGACAAATAATGCCCGAACCCACCGACATCCCCGCCGTCAGTAACAACACGCCTCCCTCTCCCCGGCGGGGAGAGGGCTGGGGTGAGGGGGAGCGCGCTCTTGCGCGCGTGGGGGCTGGTTTGGGGCACATCGCTGGCGTCGGACACCCTCACCCAACCCTCTCCCTCAAGGGAGAGGGCTTTAGAATTAGGTTAGCGGTTTCGCGCGATCAGCAACGCTTGCCTGATTTCCTCCAGCACCCCTTCGGTGTTCGCCAGCACATCGTTGTTCCAGAAGCGGATAACCGTGTAGCCATGCGCTTCGATCAGCGCTGTCCGCGCCGCGTCCGTCAGGCTTTCGGCGTGCTGGCCACCGTCGAGCTCGATCACCAGCCTTGCCTCGCGGCAAGCGAAGTCGGCCACATGCGGGCCAATCGGGAATTGCGCGACAAACTTCGCCCCCTCGATCTGACGGTTGCGGATGCGCGCCCACAGTCGGCGTTCGGCGTCGGTCATCGTTCGGCGCAGTCTGCGCGCGGTGGGCGTCAGTCTCTTCGCAACCATCGGCGGATCACCCTCACCCAACCCTCTCCCTCAAGGGAGAGGGCTATTATGGCGGCCTGAACTCCAATGCCCAAACGCACAGATATCCAGTCCATCCTCGTCATTGGCGCGGGGCCCATCGTCATCGGGCAGGCGTGCGAGTTCGATTATTCGGGCACGCAGGCGATCAAGGCGTTGAAGGAGGATGGCTATCGCATCATCTTGGTCAATTCGAACCCCGCCACGATCATGACCGATCCCGAACTGGCCGACGCGACCTATGTCGAGCCGATCACGCCCGAAATCGTGCGGAAAATCATCATCAAGGAGCGCCCCGATGCGGTGCTGCCGACGATGGGCGGGCAGACCGCGCTGAACACGGCGCTGGCGTTGTTCAACGATGGCACGCTCGCCGAATTCGGCGTCGAGATGATCGGCGCAGATGCAGAAGCCATCGACAAGGCTGAGGACCGCCAGAAATTTCGCGACGCGATGACCAAGATTGGCCTGGAAAGCGCGCGCTCGGGCATCGCCCATACGCTGGATGAGGCGTTTGCCGTGTTGGAGCGCACCGGTTTGCCCTCGATCATCCGGCCCAGCTTCACGATGGGCGGCACTGGCGGCGGCATTGCGTATAATCGCGAAGAGTTTGAGGTCATTGTCCGCTCAGGCCTCGATGCGTCGCCCACCACCGAAGTGCTGATCGAGGAATCGCTGCTGGGGTGGAAAGAATATGAGATGGAGGTGGTGCGCGACAAAAACGACAACGCCATCATCATTTGCTCGATTGAGAATATCGATCCGATGGGCGTCCATACCGGCGACAGCATCACCGTCGCCCCGGCGCTGACGCTGACCGACAAGGAATATCAGATCATGCGCAACGCGAGCATCGCTTGCCTGCGTGAGATTGGCGTGGAGACGGGCGGCTCCAACGTCCAGTTCGCGGTGAACCCGAAGGACGGTCGCCTGATCGTGATCGAGATGAATCCGCGCGTGTCGCGGTCGTCGGCGCTGGCATCCAAGGCGACGGGTTTCCCGATTGCCAAGGTCGCGGCGAAGCTGGCGGTTGGCTATACGCTTGATGAGATTATGAACGACATCACCGGCGCGACGCCGGCGGCGTTTGAACCGACGATCGATTATGTCGTCACCAAAATCCCGCGCTTCGCCTTTGAGAAGTTCAAGGGTGCCGAACCCTTGCTCAACACCGCGATGAAATCGGTCGGTGAAGTGATGGCGATTGGCCGCAACATCCATGAATCGCTGCAAAAGGCGCTGCGCGGGCTGGAAACGGGGTTGAGCGGCTTTAATCAGGTTGATGCGCTGGCGGGTGCCCCTCGTGCGGCCATTGAGGCAGAGCTAGCCCGCCCGACGCCTGACCGGCTGCTGGTGGCGGCACAGGCGCTGCGTGAAGGGTTCACCGTTGCCGAAGTTCACGCCATTGCCAAATACGACCCCTGGTTTTTGGAGCGGATCGCCGAGATTATCGGGGCAGAAGAAGAGGTCTGCACCCACGGCCTGCCGCGCGATGCGCAGGGGATGCGTCGCCTGAAATCGATGGGCTTTTCAGATAAAAGACTCGCCTATCTTGCGCTAAAGTCAGTAAATATGCGCCAAGGCTCTGAAGCGATGGCGCGCAGTTCCGGGCTGATTGGTGACATTGCCAAGGCGATGGCGGGTGCCGTGACTGAAGGCGAAGTGCGCGCGCTGCGGCACAAATTGGGCGTGCGCCCCGTGTTCAAGCGGATCGACACCTGCGCGGCCGAATTCGACGCCAAAACGCCCTATATGTATTCGACATATGAGGCCCCCAGTTTCGGCGACCCCGAATGCGAGAGCCAGCCCAGCAATGCGCGGAAAATCGTCATTCTGGGCGGTGGACCGAACCGGATCGGGCAGGGGATTGAGTTTGATTATTGCTGCTGCCATGCCTGTTTTGCCCTGCATGATGCGGGCTATGAAACGATCATGGTCAACTGCAATCCAGAGACCGTCAGCACCGATTATGACACATCCGACCGGTTGTATTTTGAGCCGTTAACGGCCGAAGATGTGCTCGAAATTCTCCATGTTGAGCAGCAAAATGGCACATTAGTGGGCGTCATTGTCCAGTTTGGCGGGCAAACGCCGCTAAATTTGGCAAAAGCGCTGGAAAATGCCGGCATTCCGATCCTGGGAACAACACCCGATGCCATCGACCTGGCAGAAGACCGTGAGCGCTTCGCTGCGCTGATCACCAAGCTGGGGTTGCTCCAGCCTGCCAACGGCATCGCCCGCAGCCGGGATGAGGCAATCGCGGTCGCGCAGCGGATTGGCTATCCGGTGCTGATGCGACCCAGCTACGTGCTCGGTGGGCGCGCGATGGAAATTGTCGACGGCCCCGAACAGCTCGACAATTATATACAGACAGCGGTGCTGGTATCCGGGGACTCGCCGGTGCTGATCGACCAATATCTGCGCGACGCGATTGAGGTTGATGTCGACGCGATTTGTGACGGTACTGATGTGTGCGTGGCCGGTGTGCTCCAGCATATTGAGGAGGCTGGCGTGCATTCGGGCGATAGCGCCTGTTCCATCCCGCCCTATTCGCTGAGCGCGGACATCATTGCCGAGATTGAGCGCCAGACGACCGCGCTGGGGGCGGCATTGTCGGTCAAGGGGCTGATGAATATCCAGTTCGCGGTCAAAGACGGGCTTGTTTATCTGATCGAGGTAAACCCGCGCGCCAGCCGCACCGTGCCGTTCGTCGCCAAGGCCATTGGCGCGCCGATTGCCAAAATTGCCGCGCGGGTGATGGCAGGCGAGCTGCTGGCCAACCTGCCCCCGGTGAACCGCCATATTGATTATTATGCGGTGAAGGAGGCGGTGTTCCCGTTCGGGCGCTTCCCCGGGGTTGATCCGGTGCTGTCGCCTGAAATGAAATCAACCGGTGAAGTGATGGGGATCGACCCTGATTTCACGCTCGCCTTTGCCAAGGCAGAGCTGGGCGCGGGCACCATTTTGCCGAAATCGGGCACGGTGTTCATCAGCGTAAAGGACGGCGACAAGCCCGTCGTGCTGCCCGCCGCGCGCATATTGGTGGCGCAGGGGTTCAAAATTGTCGCGACCAGCGGCACCGCTGATTATCTGACCGACCACGGCGTGCCGATTGAGCGGGTGAACAAGGTGGCGCAGGGGCGGCCGCATATTGTCGACCGGATCAAGGACGGCGGTATCGCGTTGATTTTCAACACCACCGAAGGCTGGCAATCGCTGAAGGATTCGCAGCCAATCCGCGCCTGCGCGCTTGCCCAGCGCATTCCATATTTCACCACAGCGCCCGCCAGCCTGGAGGCGGCAAAGGCAATTGCAGCCCTTTCCACGCAAAGCCTTGAAGTACGCCCCTTGCAATCCTATTATTCCCATTCGCATAGTTGACCCTCTACATTGTTGCATGCGCGCGGGTGGACCTAAATGGTTCACTCGAAAACGGGGATTTGAACGAAGGACGTAAGCAATGGCGACGGTCGAAAAGATGCCGATGCTGCAGGAAGGCTATGACAAGCTTTCGGTGGAACTGAAGCGGCTGAAGGCCGAACGACCGCTGATCGTTGACGCGATTGAGGAAGCACGCGCGCATGGCGACCTTTCTGAAAACGCCGAATATCATGCCGCCAAGGAACGCCAGGGCCAAATCGAAGCCTCGCTGAGCGATATCGAGGACAAGCTGAGCCGTGCCCAGATTATCGATCCCAAGGAAATGTCGGGCGACAAGGTGGTGTTCGGCGCGACGGTGACGTTGCTTGATGAGGATGACAAGCCGATCCGCTACCAGATCGTCGGCCAGACGGAGGCTGACGCCAATGTCGGGCGCATTTCATACAACTCGCCGCTGGGTCGGGCGCTGATTGGCCGCAAGGTTGATGATGAGGTGGAGGTGACGGTGCCGTCGGGTGATCGTTATTACCTCGTGTCGAAGGTCGAATTCATCTGACACGCTCTGCGCTAGATGAGACTCCGGCCACCATCATCATCGCCGGGCTGACCATCGCTGTTTCGGCGTTGATCACGCTGTTGGCGGTGGAGGCCTATGCCGCGATTGGCGGCGGTTTCATTCCGGCCAGCCTGTCCGTCACGCTCACCGCGCCGCACGGCATGATCCTGCTGCCATTCTGGCTGACGCCGTTGACGGCCACATTGGTGCATGGCGGTTTCCTGCACCTTGGCCTGAACATGGTGATGATGGTTTATTGCGGGCGGATGCTGGAACGCGCGCTGGGCTGGCGCGCCATCGTGACGCTGTACCTGGTCGGCGCCTATGCTGGCGCCGCCGGGCATTGGGCATTTGAACCCATGTCCACCGCGCCGATGATTGGCGCGAGCGGCGCAATTTCTGCCATTCTGGCCGCCTATGCCATGCTGTTCGCCGAACGCCCCGTGCCCGCGATGGGCCCAATCCCGTCCCGCGTCGTGCGCGTGGTGTGGCTGGCCAGTGCGTGGATCGTGATCCAGCTCATGACCGGCCTTGCATCGGGTGGCGGCAGCAGCGCCGTCGCCATTGGCGCACACATCGGCGGCTTTGCGGCGGGGCTGTTACTGGCACGACCGTTGTTGTTGTGGCGCTATCGCGGGGCTTGAGCGGTAGGGGTGCGGTGATTGAGCCGCGTCACGATGCTTCCCGTCAATCTGCGGCCACCCTTTGACGTAACCCTATTCAGCCCCAGCCCCAGGTCCCGGGGCCATCAGGTCTGGCTGGACGAGGCGGTGGAGGTGGACGACGACATATTTCATTTCTGCATCGTCGACGGTGCGCTGGGCGGCGGCGCGCCAGGCTTTTTCGGCGCTTTTGTAATCGGGGAAGATGCCGACGATGTGGATTGATTCCAGATCGTTGAAATCCAGCGTCATCGGATCGGCGACGCGACCCCCGAACACGAGATGGAGTTTGCTCATATGCGCTTGGCCTTTGCCCAGAAAAAACTCCGCTTAACGCGGCGCGGGCGGGGGTAAAAGTCTAGTCTTTGTCCGGCGCCGCTTTGGTTGCGGTGGCGGCGGCGTCGCCTGCGGTTTTTACCGCGGTCATTACCCCGTCGATCAGCTTGCCGACTTGCGCACGGGCAGCGTCGCGGCTGATGCCGGCGGCGATCAGTTCTGCGGTGCCGGCGTCGCGCGCGGCACGGGCAGCCGCTGTCGCGCCTTCGGTCAGGCGCTTGCCGACCGGGCCGAGTAATTCGGTCTCGCGTTCCGTGCGGGGCAGCAGCGCGCCAGCCAGTACGCCAGCGGCGATGCTACCGGCCAATACGGCAAGCGGATTGCCCTCAATCCCCTGCGCGGTGCGCCGCGCGGCGGCCTGAGCTGTGTCGATCACGCTGTCGATCGCGCTGGTTGCCACCTGGCTGGCACTGCCGAGCACGGTGTTCGATCCTGTGGTGTTCGCGCCGGTGAGCGGGGTTCGTTGGGTTGGTTGGTCAGTCATCTGTTTTCCCTTCCCGGGGTGCGACGACCCCATCTCCATCATCGATAGCGGCTGAACGCGGCGCTGGCGAGGTGGTTGCAGCATCGTCGTGCTTCGCAAAGGCATCAACCAGCCAGTCGCGTGCAAAAATCGCCACCAGCGTGGCGCCGATGCCAATCAATGGCCCCGGATTTTTGCGCGCCGCCGCCAGCGCACCCTGCGCGATCTCCACGCCAGTTTCGCGGAGTTCCGCCACGGCATCGCGCAGCAATGCGCGGGGGTGAAGGCGCGCCTGAACATCAACAAGTGTCGCCGTCAGTTGCGCGCGCGCTTGCGCCGCATCGACTGCGGCGGTGCTGCGGGGCGCATCGTCGTGGTCGTCGTTCACGGCCGATCGCCCTTTGGTGGCTTGCCCTTGATGTCGGTTAACTGGCGGATTTTGTTGATCGCCAGCCATGCAAGCAGCCCGGCGACGCTAACCCCGCCAATCACCACCGTCGCGGTGGCACCAACTGCCCCAAATGCTGGCCGCAGGATCACCACCAGCCCCACGAGCAGCGCGATGATCGCCGACTGGGCAATCAGGAAGCTGGTCAGCAGCATGATGATTGCCGTGCGCGCCTCGCTCAGGCGGCTGAAAACATTGGCGCGGTACAGGCGTATTTCGGCACGGACAAATGTTTCCGCGTCATCCACCAGCCGGGTGAACAGCGCGACGATACTGTCGTCAGCGGCGGTCTTCAGCGGCAGGGGCGGGGCTTCTTCGATCATTTCTGGGCGCATAGGGGGAATGTCGGTCGGGCCATCGGCCCCCGCTATCGTCTCATCCATTCCCCCGGCCGCCGCGCGTCAGATTGTTGACGAAGGGGGCGGGCCGTCGCCGTCAGCGGCGCTATCAGCCGCATCAAGCCCGGCCTTCACCAGCCGCGCAACCACAAAGCCAAGCGCTGCGGCAATGCCAATCGCGACGGCGGGGCTTTTGCGGACGAAAGCGGTGGCATCGGCCATCAGGTCTTCGATTTCCTTGGCCTTCAGGCTTTCGGAAAAACCCGAGATGCCTTCCGCCGCGGAGCGGGCATATTGGCCATATTGCGCGCCGATTTTTTCATCGACGGTGTCCGCCGCATCGCCCATCAACCGCGACATTTCATCGAGCGCACCGCCAGCGCGGGTTTTACCTTCCGCCACATAGTCGCGGGCTTTGTCTGTCGCCTGACGCGCAAGCTTGGCGGCACCATCCTTGATCGACTGGGTTGCGTTGCCGGGCGCGGCACTGGTGCCGGCGACATGATCGGTTGCCGGTTCCGCTGCAAGCACAGTGACGCCAGCACTGCCAGGACCGTCCTTGATCGGGGCCTGCGGCACAGGCCGCTTGCGTGCTGGCTTTGGGGTCGTTCCGTTTGTGTCTTCGGCCATGATGAAAGCCCTTTCGCGTTCCAGTTTCAACAACGGTCGCCAGCAAAATGCGTTCCCGTTGCGCCAGCAATTTGCCCCGCGCATCTGAAGCGGATAGAGCCGCGCCAGCGCCCGCAGGGCTTACGTAGATTAGCATTAGGAGCATCATTTCATGACCGCAATCATCGACATCCATGCCCGCCAGATTGTCGATAGCCGCGGCAACCCGACGGTAGAGGTTGATGTGATGCTGGAGGATGGCAGCTTTGGCCGCGCGGCAGTGCCTTCGGGCGCGTCGACAGGCGCGTATGAGGCGGTTGAGCGGCGCGACGGCGACAAGGATCAATGGCTCGGCAAGGGTGTGCAGGGCGCGGTGGATGCCGTAAATGTTGACATCGCCGAGGCTGTGCTGGGTATTGATGCGGAGGATCAGCGCGAAATCGATCAGATCATGATCGAGCTGGACGGCACGCCCAATAAGGCCCGGTTGGGCGCAAACGCGATTCTGGGCGTCAGCCTGGCGGTGGCAAAGGCGGCGGCGGATGCGCGCGGCATGCCACTATACCGCTATGTCGGCGGGGTTTCGGCTCATTTGCTGCCAGTGCCGATGATGAACATCATCAATGGCGGCGAACATGCGGATAACCCGATTGATTTTCAGGAATTCATGATCTTGCCGGTGGGGGCGGATTCGATCTTTGATGCGGTGCGTTGCGGCTCGGAAATTTTCCACACGCTGAAAAAGCGGCTGCATGAAAAGGGGCTGGCGACGGCGGTGGGGGACGAGGGTGGCTTTGCCCCCAACATTGCCAGCACCACCGACGCGCTCGATTTCATCATGGGATCGATTGAGGCGGCGGGCTATACGCCCGGCGATGATGTGATGCTGGCGCTCGATTGCGCGGCGACCGAATTTTTCAAGGACGGCGCTTACCATATCAGCGGCGAGGGCAAGGTGCTGAGCCCGCATGAAATGGCGGGCTATCTGGCCGATCTGGCTGCCCGCTACCCGATTTTTTCAATCGAAGACGGGATGAGTGAAGATGATTTTGAGGGCTGGAAAGCGCTGACCGATATGGTGGGCGACAAGGTTCAATTGGTGGGCGATGACCTGTTCGTCACCAATCCGGCGCGGCTGGCGATGGGCATCGATATGGGGCTGGCCAATTCGCTGCTGGTAAAGGTCAACCAGATCGGCACACTTACGGAAACGCTGGCGGCGGTGTCGATGGCGAACCGGGCGGGCTATACAGCGGTGATGTCGCACCGATCGGGCGAGACAGAGGATGCGACGATTGCCGATCTGGCGGTTGCGACCAATTGTGGACAGATCAAGACCGGCAGCCTGGCGCGCAGCGACCGGCTCGCCAAATATAACCAGCTGATCCGGATTGAGGAGGAACTTGGTGATATGGGCCGCTATGCCGGGCGAAGCATTCTGCGCAAAAAGTAATTTGTCACTTTAGGGCTTGATTGGCAGCGCCGGGTGCGACAGAATCATGGAATGTCAGGCTCATCCATGGTTCGTGTCATCCTGCGCCGCGCTGGCCCGCCAGCGCTCGCGCTGATCGTGATGGCGTTTTTCGGCGGCTATGCGGTCGTCGGCCAGAACGGAATCTTGGCCTATGGCGATTATAAGCGCGAATTGGCGGCCCGAACGGCAAGCTATGTCGCGCTGGACAAGCAGCGCGCCGTCCTGAAAAACCGGGTCGCGCTGCTCGATCCGCGCCACGCCAACCCCGATATGGTCGAAGAACTGGTGCGCAAGCAGCTGAAGCTGGCGCATCCCGATGAGGTGATCGTTCCGCTCAATTAATGTCATCACCGTGCGACGTGACGCCAGGTGATTGCATGGGCCGTGCGACTGCGCTTATAGCCACCACTCCCCAGGAAGAAGAGGTCTGATCGACCGTGGCAAAATCTCCCGCGTCCAAATCTCCCGCATCCGCTCGCAAGAGTGAGCCGCCCGTGCCGAACCGCGAACGTCCCGACGAGCCAACACGCTTTGCGGCCAACAAGGAGCAGCTGCTGGATTTCTATAAGCAGATGCTGATGATCCGCCGGTTTGAGGAAAAGGCCGGGCAACTTTATGGCCTGGGGCTGATTGGCGGGTTCTGCCATTTGTATATCGGGCAGGAAGCGGTGGCGGTTGGCCTGCAATCAGCGCTGACCAAGAATGACAGCGTCATCACCGGATATCGGGACCATGGCCATATGCTGTTGTGCGGCATTCCCCCCAAGGACGTGATGGCTGAGCTGACCGGTCGCGCGGCCGGCATTTCGCGGGGCAAGGGCGGTTCGATGCACATGTTCAGCGTTGAACATAAATTTTATGGCGGCCACGGCATTGTCGGCGCGCAGGTGTCGCTGGGCACGGGGCTGGGCTTTGCCCATAAATATCGCGGCGATGGCGGTGTGTGCCTGGCCTATTTCGGCGATGGCGCGTCGAACCAGGGCCAGGTGTATGAAAGCTTCAACATGGCGGAGCTGTGGAAGCTGCCGGTGATCTACGTCATCGAAAACAATCAGTACGCAATGGGCACCAGCGTAAACCGGTCGTCTGCCGAGGATCAGTTGTTCCGGCGCGGCGAGAGTTTTCGCATCCCCGGTATTCAGGTGGATGGCATGGATGTGCTTGCCTGCCGGGGCGCGGCGGAAGCGGCGCTGGCCTGGGTGCGCGCGGGCAAGGGGCCGATCATCCTGGAGATGAAAACCTACCGCTATCGGGGGCATTCAATGTCCGATCCCGCCAAATACCGGTCCCGCGATGAAGTGCAGGCGATGCGCGACAATTCTGATCCGATCGATCACTGCAAGAAAGAGCTGGAGGCCGTGGGCGTGACGGAGGCCGATCTGAAGGCGATCGAGCAGGAGATTCGCCGCGTGGTGAATGAGGCCGCTGACTTCGCCGAAACCGCGCCGGAGCCCGATCCGGCCGAACTTTATACCGACGTGCTGGTGGAGCGTTACTGATGGCAATCGAAATCAAGATGCCCGCGCTTTCACCGACCATGGAGGAGGGCACGCTCGCCAAATGGCTCGTCAAGGCAGGCGATGTCGTGAAGTCGGGCGACATCATGGCGGAGATTGAGACCGACAAGGCGACGATGGAATTCGAAGCGGTCGATGAAGGGACCATAAGCGAGATTCTGGTCGCCGAAGGGACCGATAATGTGAAGGTCGGCACCGTCATCGCCACGCTGATCGGTGATGATGAGGCGGCTGCGCCCGCAGCGCCTGCACCAGCGCCCGCCAAGGCAGAACCTGCCGCGCCCGCGCCCATTGTGGCTGCACAGCCGCCGGTGGCTGTAAAGTCCCAGCCAGTCGCAACGGCGCTTCCCGCTGGCACCGAGATGGTGAAGGTAACGCTGCGTGAGGCATTGCGCGATGCGATGGCCGAGGAAATGCGCGCCGACGACCGGGTGTTCGTGATGGGCGAGGAAGTCGCGCAATACCAAGGGGCGTATAAGGTTACGCAAGGGCTGCTCGACGAATTTGGTGACAAGCGGGTCATTGATACGCCGATTACCGAATATGGCTTTGCCGGCATCGGATCGGGCGCGGCGATGGGCGGATTGCGCCCGATCGTCGAGTTCATGACGTTCAACTTTGCGATGCAGGCGATTGATCACATCATCAATTCGGCGGCCAAGACCAATTATATGTCCGGCGGCCAGATGCGGTGCCCGATTGTGTTTCGCGGCCCCAACGGCGCGGCGAGCCGGGTGGGCGCGCAGCATTCGCAAAATTACGCGCCCTGGTATGCCAGCGTGCCGGGCCTGATCGTGATCGCGCCTTATGACGCCGCCGACGCCAAGGGATTGCTGAAGGCCGCGATCCGCAGCGAAGACCCCGTCGTGTTTCTGGAAAACGAGCTGCTATACGGTCGGTCGTTTGAGGTGCCCGTAGGGGACGACCATGTGGTGCCGATTGGCAAGGCGCGCACGATGCGCAGCGGCACCGACATTACCATCGTCAGCTATTCAATCGCCGTTGGGCTTTCGCTGGAAGCCGCAGAGATATTGGCGGGTGAGGGGATTGATGCCGAGGTAATCGACCTGCGCACCATTCGCCCGCTCGATCGGCAGGCGGTGCTGGACAGTTTGAAGAAAACCAATCGCATGATTGTGGTGGAGGAAGGCTGGCCAACCTGTTCGATCGCCAGCGAGATTATCGCCATTGCGATGGAAGACGGCTTTGACGATCTCGACGCGCCGGTGCTGCGCGTGACGAATGAGGATGTGCCAATGCCCTATGCCGCCAATCTGGAAAAACTGGCGCTGGTGAATGTGGCCGGTGTGGTGGCGGCGGCGAAAAAGGTTTGCCACCGGGGTTGATCAGCAAGTGGACGCAGTAACCCCCGCCACGGCATAAACTTGGGTCAGATCCCGCCTGTCACGCACGATCATCGATGCGATTTCGGTCATTGATGTGGCGGGCGACAGGCTGGTCTGCAAGATCGGCTTATACTCATAGTAAAGCTCGATAAACATCGTCGCCCCGTTATCGGGCGCGGTCACCTGGCGGCCCGTGGGGCCAAGGCCGGTTAGCCCTGTGGTGCCGCTGCCGCTGGGATATTGGCGGGCATAGGTGGTCTTTGCGCCGTAACAGCGCCGCCAGCCAATCTTGTATGTGCCCGCCGTGTTGGGGTTTGCCGTTGGTTCCAGGCTGGTGACGATGATGCGGCCATTGGCCTGCAGGTTCAGCTCGCCACCCTGTAGGTTGGCGCCGACGAACAGATCGTTGATGTCAGCCTCTGTAATTGTTTTGGCGACGAGCTGACTGCCGGTACCGATCCGGGCAGCATTGTCCGCCAGATGGAGCGCGACCTGGCTCATCCGCATTTTGGTGGTGATGTAATTGGTCATTTCCGCGCCCGACAGGCTCATCACCAGCAGGATCGGCAGCGCAAACGCGAATTCGAGCAGCGCCAGACCGCTGGTGTCAGCGTGCAGCCGCGCGAGAAAGCGAAACGGGGCGAGCGCGCGCGTCATGTACAGTTCCTTGCCACCGGTGCACCATATGTTGCCTGATCATCATAGGGCTGGTTCTTCAGGATCGTTGCGGCCCTCACCGTGGTGGTGTTGCCAGCGTTGATCAAATTATAGAGCGGGAACATCCGCCGATAGCTGACCGTCACGGTGTACAGCGTCGCGTCCTTCGCGCCGCCCTGGCCGCTATTGCCGCCATCGCGGTCCCAGGTGCTGTTGTTATTGGCATCCTGATAGGGTTCGCCGGGCGTGGAGCCATTGGGGCCATCGCACGTGCCGTTGCCATTAGTATCCGCCCAGGTTTCGGCCTGCGCCGCCGCCGCTGTGGAGAAGGTTTTGTAGAAGCGCCGGGTAATCGAGATCGTGGCGTTGTTGGCCAGTGCCCGCACCTGCGCGCGGACCTTATCGTCAATCGCGGTCTGCGCTGACGTTTCGTCATTGCCCTCTAGCGATGAATCGCGGCCAACCTTTTGCACCACGCCCTGCAGCACCGATCGCATATACAGCGTGTGCGCCACATCAAACGCGCCCAGCAGTGTTAGCACCAGCACGGGCGCGACAAAGCCGAACTCAACTATGGTCGCCCCTCGTTCATCGCGGGCGAACCGGTGGAGGAATCGAGGTGATTTGCGGATCATCGTGTCAACCGAAGCTGGGAGATTTCCGACGCGATTGAGCCGAACACGGTGTCCAGATCGGCAGAATTACGCGCGGAATAAAAGCGTCCGGTGGTGGAGCAGCTGCGCAATGAGTTTTCGATGGTGGTGTTCGACACGCCGAACCAGATCACCCACAGCGTGATGTTCTTGTTCTTCACCGCGCTACAAATGCCCGCAAGCCGCGCATTTACCTGTTGAGTAAGCGTGCCGCTGGTGCCGCAACCTCCGGTTGGCACGGTGTTGGCATCCGTCTGTCGGCGATCAAACCAGGCCACGCCATAGGCGGTATAGTTGCCCGAGTCGGTGCAGGCCTCACCGTCGGTCATGAAAATCAGGTGCCGCTCAATTTCGCCGCCGCTGGGCGTCAGCGCGTTTTCGCTGGCGAAGATGCCGGTGGGCGACATCAGTCGCGCGCCCCAAATCATGCCGATATCGTGGTACGTATTGCCCTGTGGCGTCAGGCTGTCGACATAGTTTTCGAACGCCGTCGGATCATTCCACTCAACAAGTTTGCGTGCTGCGACGGGGCAGAAATAATCTGATCCATTGCCATATTCGGTCGTGGTGGTGATATCGGCAAGGTTCCAGTTGCTGCCGTTGCCGGCTGTATCCTGCCGGGTGTAGATCAGCCCCGGCAGCAATGGCGCCCACAGGGTCTCTTCGTCGCCACTGTTGGGCACCAGATCGATGTTCAGATCATTGGCATCGGCGGGAATGGGATCGTAATCCGTCTCACGAACCGTCTCACGCTCCTCAATGCATCCGTCCCACGTGATTGTCTTGTTGGTGAAACCGGTTCCGATTGGCAGCACGAAGCTGTTGTTCCAACCCATGCCGTTTTTCAGCGCAGACACGTCGTGCGAGATCGGCCCGTAATGCCAGGTGTTTGACGGCGGCGTGCCAGCGGTACCGGTATAGGTCGTTGTCGTTGTGGTTTTTCGGGTTTTGCACAGGCCACCCGATGCACTGCTCCACGACCGACGCGTAAATACGATCGTCGTGTTGACGCGTGTCGTGCCCGTCACAACGTCGGATGATGATCCCTTTGAAGCAAGTGCTGTATCGTTGCACTGTGCGCTTGGCGTTCGATTGAAGTTGGCACCCGACGTTTTGACGACGGGATTGCCAACCTGGGTCCAACCAGCAGCCATTCCCGGAATGGAGATAGGCTCTCTCGATTGGTAGGTCCAATCGTCGGCAAAAAACGACGATGGCAACAACTTTCCGACGTTCACGTTCGTGGCGTAGGGCACAAAGCCAAACCGCACCTGCACCGCAGTAACCCCGCCCGTTGGGGCACCCAGATTGCAGGATTCGCTGGTGTTGCGTTGCGCCACCGATTCGTAAAAGCACTTCACCGCGCCGCGCAGCGCCTGAATTTTGGTCTTAGTGTCGCTCGACACCGCCTTGTTGCCCATCGAACCCGTCGTATCGAGCACGAACATGATGTCGGTATTGGGCAGGCTCATCGCGGCATCGCAGGTGACGGTCAGCGTTTCGGTGGTGCGGCCAATCACGCGGGTCAACGTCATCGGCACCACTGCCGATACCGTGCCGGTCACCTTGCCGTTCAATTCGGTGAAACTGCGCGTCAGCGTAGTTGATCCATAGGCACCCGTTTGGAAGTTCGCGTCGAAAAAGCGTTCTGCGGCGGCGCGCGGCGCGTTGTTGGTGTGCGTCCAGATGCCGCCGCCCATTGCCTTGCGCCCTGCCAGCGCACCGGCGTCGCAGGCGTGCTGCAGCCGTGTTTTGGTGATGTACAGGCGGCTCATGTCAACGCCGCCGCCGACCAGCCCGGCCAGCGGGATAAGCGCAGCGGCCATGATGGCGAGTGTATTGCCGCGAACGTCACGGCCAAGGCGGCGCAGAAAGCCGATTGGCCCGCTTGCTGAGACTGTTGATTGATCCGCCATTGCGCTGCCTTACGTGCCCGAGCTTTGTTCCAGCGCGCAGCTATGGGCCAACAATGGCTAATTTTGCCTAAACCGCTCGGGCGGGGCGGGGTGGCGATCCGGGCAATCATCGCGTCAATCGCAACTGCGAGATCTCAGACGCGATTGACCCGAACACCGTATCGAGATCAGCGGAATTGCGGGCTGAATAAAAGCGCCCCGTCGTCGAACAACTGCGCAACGCATTTTCGATGGTGGTGTTCGACACGCCGAACCAGATCACCCATAAAGTGATGTTCTTGTTCTTCACCGCCTCACACAGCCCCGCCAGCCGGGCATTTACCTGCTCCGTCAAGGTGCCGTTGGTGCCGCAGCCATCGGTGGGGGCGGTGTTGGCGGCGGTCTGGCGGCGATCGAACCAGCCAACGCCGTAAGCGTTGTAATTGCCAGTGCCTGTGCACGCCTCACCATCGGTCATGAAGATCAGGTGCCGTTCAATTTCGCCGCCATTGGGGGTCAGCGCGTTTTCGCTGGCAAAAATGCCGGTCGGCGACATTAGTCGCGCGCCCCACACCATGCCGATATCGTGATAGGTATTGCCCTCTGGCGTCAGGCTGTCGACATAGGCTTCGAACGCGGTGGGATCATTCCACTCTGCAAGTTTCTTCGCCTCGGTTGGGCAGAAATATTGCGATCCGTTGACATACTCATCGGTGGTGGTGGTTTGCGCCAGGTTCCAACTGCCGCCGCCCGACAATTGGTTTCGGGTATAGATTAGCCCGGGCACTGCGGGTGCCCATAAAGTGCTGGCATCGCCTGCGCTGGGGATCAGATCGATATCAAGGTCCTTCGCCCCGCTGGGGATGGGAGTATAGCTGGCGGCGCGCACGGTTGCGCGTTCTTCAATACAGCCTTCCCAGTTGAGCGTTACATCGCTTGCGCCTGCCCCAATCGGACGGGTGAAGCTGGGGTTCCAGCTGCTGCCGTTCTTCAGCCCGGTGATGTCGACGGGCAAACTGCCATAGGTCCAGTCACGCAGCGTATCGACATAGGTGGTTGTCGTGTCTGTCCGCAGGCGACGGCAACTGCGCGAGTTGCCCCCCGTGTCAGACGCGCCAATCCAGCCCCATTCGCCGTCATTGGTGCCAGACGTTGCCGCGCCGTCGCTGTTGAAGGCGACCGATACGGTTGAGGCGGGAGCAGGCCCTCCAGACGTTGTCGCTGATGGGGTAAAGCCGTTGAAGCTCGTGTTATCCATATATCTCAGGCAGTTGGCTCTTGAAATGCTGCCATTGGGATAATCCTCCCAATAGGGGCCGTTGGCATAAGTGCCCGGCGGTCGCATGTTCGCGCGGCGGGTTTGGTAGTTCCAGCTATTGGCGAAATAGGCAGGCGGCAGCAGCCGCCCGACATTCACATTGGTGGCATAGGGTACAAAGCCAAAGCGCACCTGAACCGCCGTAACGCCGCCGGTCGGCGCGCCCGATGTGCAGGTTTCAGATGTATTTCGCTGGGCAACCGATTCGTAGAAGCACTTCACCGCACCCTTCAGCGCTTCCATCTTGGTCTTGGTGTCGGTTGATACTGCCTTGTTGCCCATGGAACCGGTGGTATCCAGCACGAACATGATGTCGGTATTGGGCAGGCTCATCGCGGCATCGCAGGTGACGGTTAATGTCTCGCTGGTGCGGCCAATCACGCGGGTCAGCGTCATTGGGACGGTTGCCGATGCAACCCCGGTTACTCGTCCACCGGCCTCTGTAAAGCTGCGGGTAAGGCTGCTGGAGCCATAGGCACCGTCCTGAAAATTCGCATCGAACAGCCCGTTTGCAGCGGTGCGCGGGGCAAAGCTCCTTTGCGACCAGATGCCGCCGCCCATCGCCTTGCGCCCGGCAAGCGCGCCCGCATCACACGCATGTTGCAGCCGTGTCTTGGTGATGTAGAGCCGACTCATGTCGATGCCGCCCCCCACCATGCCCGCAAGGGGAATCAGCGCCGCGCCAGCAATGGCAAGGGTGTTGCCGCGCACGTCGCGGGCCAGCCTGCCCAGAAAACCGCGCGTAGCGGTGACCGGCGTCAACGATCCCCAGCGCCGGGGTGCTGCATGTGGCTGCCGCTGGCTTGTGGTCGACATGATGGCGCACCGATCCCGATTGGAATTTGACGAGCGACATCAATGTTCCCCGCAGCACTAACCGGCTCTCAAGCGAGGGAGTGAAAATGGCGGAAACCATCATTGCCGATCCGGAACGGGCGCTGGCGCTCAGCTATGTGCCGCGCGAGGGCCGGGCCGGGCTGGCGGCGTTATGGGCGCTCGATGAAATGCTGGGCGCGATATTGCGCAGCGGGCGTGATCCGATGGTGTCGCAGCTGCGGCTTACCTGGTGGCATGACGCGCTGTGCCGGCTTGATCAGGCACCGCCACCGGCCCAGCCGTTGCTGACGCAGCTTGCCAGCGCCGTGCTGCCCAGCGGCGTGACCGGGGCGGCGCTGGCGGCGATGATTGAGGGCTGGGAAGTGCTGGTCGATCCCGATCCGATTCCCGATGACGCGCTGGTCGATTATGCCGATGCGCGCGGTGGCGGGCTGTTTGCGGCGGCGGGGGTGATGCTGGGCAGTGCCCGCGATCCGGTTCGGTTGGCGGGGCAGGGCTGGGCGCTGGTTGATCTGGCGCGGCACAGCGGTGATCCTGCACTGGCAGCGCGCGCGCTGGCGCTGGCCGTGCCGCTGCTGGATAAGGCGATGGCGGTGCGGTGGCACCGCGTGGTTCGGCCGATGGGCATGCTGGCGCGGCTGGCCATGATGGATGCGCGTGCCGGGACGCTGCCCTTGCCGCAGCAGGGGTCTCCAGCGCGCGTGTTGCGGATGCTGCGCCACCGCGCGACCGGACGATAGGGTTTCGCCAGCCGCCGCAACGCGTTATTCCTGATGAAGATGGGGGGAGAGTGCGGCGATGTGGCGATATCTGGCGGCGGGGATTGGCGGGCTGATGCTGATCGTGGTGGGCTATATGTTCGTCACCGGTGGCGCATCGCCCCGATCCGGGCTGCCCGGTGCCCCGGCATTGGCGGGGATGACGGGGCAAGACGGCGGATTGCCCGATGGCGCACCCGAGGCATCTGCCAAAACCCGCGAGGAAAAGCGTTTTGGCCGGTATGACAAAGACAAGGACGGGGCGATCACCCGCGCCGAATATCTGGCGTCGCGGCGAAAGGCCTATGCGCGGCTCGACACAAATGGCGACGGCCAGCTATCGTTTGACGAATGGTCTGTGAAAACCACCGGGCGGTTTTTGGCGGCTGATGCGGACAAAAACGGCGCGATGAACCCCGCTGAATTTGCCACCACCGCGCCGAAACGGCGAGCCAAAGCAACGCCGAAATGCGTTTGCCCGGCCCCACCTGTGGCCGGAGATGAAGAGGGTTAGAGCATGGTTCCGTAATTCCGGATCACCCGTCATTGCGAGCGCAGCGAAGCAATCCAGCCTATCCGCGAGCACGCCGCTGGATTGCTTCGCTGCGCTCGCAATGACGATTCATATTTCAAGCATGATGTTCTAAGCCGCCATCCATGCCGCCAGCGCGGTGCGGGCGCGGCCAGTGTACATCCGCTTGCGATCCGCCTTTTTGGTGCGGCCTTCGATCGGCGGAAACAGTCCGAAATTGACGTTCATCGGCTGATAGGTATCGGCCACCGCCGCGCCGGTAATGTGGTGCAGCAGCGCCCCCAGCGCCGTTTCAACCGGCGGCGGGGTCAGCGCGCGCCCGGCCAGTTCCGCTGCGGCAAAGCGGCCCGCGATCAGGCCGATGGCCGCACTTTCGATATAGCCCTCACACCCGGTGATCTGTCCGGCAAAGCGGATATGCGGGCGCGATTTCAGCCGTAACGTGGGATCGAGCAATTCTGGCGATCGGATAAACGTGTTGTGGTGCAAGCCACCCAGCCGCGCGAATTCGGCATTTTCCAGCGCCGGAATCGTGCGGAACAGTCGCACCTGTTCAGCGTGTTTCAGCTTGGTTTGAAACCCCACAATGTTCCAAAGCGTCCCCGAAGCATTATCCTGCCGCAACTGCACCACGGCATAGGGCCAACGCCCGGTGCGCGGATCATCCAGCCCGACGGGCTTCATCGGGCCATAACGCAGCGTATCAACCCCGCGCGCGGCCATCACCTCAATCGGCATACAGCCTTCAAAATAGGGCACGTCTTCCCATTGTTTGAACTCGGTTTTTTCGCCGTCGATCAGCCCCTGGTGAAAGGCCAGATACTGTTCCTTGTTCATCGCGCAGTTGATGTAATCCGCCGTTTCCCCCTTATCCCAGCGCGATTGCATCCACGCGACGGACATATCGATGCTGTCATGATGGACGATGGGGGCCAGTGCATCGAAGAACGCCAGCGCGTCTTTGCCCGTTGCATCACCGATGCTGTCGGCAAGGCCCGGTGCGGTCAGCGGCCCGGTGGCGATAATGGTGGGGCCGTGAGCGGGCAGGGCGTCCACCCGTTCGCGTACAATGGTGACATTGGGGTGCGCCATCAGCGCGGTGGTGACGCCTGCCGAAAAATCATCGCGGTCAACCGCCAGCGCAGAGCCGGCGGGCACCCGGTGCTTGTCGCCCTCGCGCAAGATCAATGACCCCAGATCACGCATTTCGGCATGGAGCAGTCCAACCGCATTCGCCTCTGCATCATCCGAGCGGAAGCTGTTGGAACAGACGAGCTCGGCGAGGCCATCGGTCTGGTGCGCGGGCGTCATCGCTCCTGAACCACGCATTTCGGATAGCTTTACGCGAAAACCCGCCTCGGCGAGCTGCCACGCAGCCTCCGATCCCGCCAGTCCGCCGCCGATGATGTGAACGTCATGTGTCATGCGCGGCTGATAGCGGGCCAATGCGTCGATGACAAAGGGCGCAATGTCTGGCAGCGATTACGGCCAAAGGGGGCCGGCCAATAATGTTGCGACGAATGATCTTGGGGGCAGCGTTGCTGGCGGGTGCCACCTATCTGCCGGGGTCGTGGCTGCTCGCCGATGGCGCGGCGCTGGTGGTGTGGAAAGGCGCTGGCGTTGCCTTGCTGGCAGTTTGGGCCGCAATGGCCGCGCGATCGGTGGACGGGTGGCTGCTGGTGGCGGTGCTGGCGCTGGGCGCGGCGGGGGATGTGCTGCTGGAGGTGGCGGGGCTGACGGTGGGGGCGTGCGCGTTTCTGGCCGGGCATCTGGTTGCGGTGGCGCTGTATGCGCGCAACCTGCGGCCGATCACCTGGGCGGCGGACGGGCCGATTGCGGTGGGGCGGTTGCTGATCATTCCGCTGCTCGCGTTCAGCTTTCCCGCTGATCGCGTGGCGGCACCGGGCATTGCGCTATACGCCACCGGGCTGGCGGCGATGGCGGCAATCGCCTGGCTCAGCCGGTTCCCGCGCAATCTGGTTTCATTTGGCGCGTTGTTGTTTGCCGTCAGCGATTTGCTGATCTTTGCGCGGCTGGGGCCGTTGGCGGGATCGATCATTCCCGATTTGCTGGTGTGGCCGCTATATTTTGGCGGGCAGACGATGATCGCACTCGGCGTGGCCCGAATGGTTGCACCCGATAATGGGCTGGCACCCGCTTCGTAAGCCGTGGTCGCGCAGAGCCGATTTTGGTTAAGCCAAAACACCCCTCCCGTTCGGGCTGAGCGAAGTCGAGGCACCAATAAACATGCCACGATCACCGCGCCGCGCGTCGTGGTCCGCCTCGGGATTACGCAACAAAAAAGGGCCGCCCGGATTGCGCCGGGCGGCCCTTTTTCATGTTGTGCTACGCGATAAGCCTTAGACGGTGTCGTCGGCTGCCGGTCCGGCATCGGCCACTGGCGCATCGCCAGCGATCTCACCGGGTTCGGCGTTGGGATCATAATCCTCGGTGAAGCCAGCTTCGTCCTTTTCGAACATTGCCTCCATCACGTTGACGCCCTTGGCCTGCATTTCGGCCTCTTCAGGCGAACGCGCGATGTTCACCTTGATCGCGACGGACACTTCAGGGTGAAGCGATACCTTCACGTCATAAATGCCGATTGCCTTGATCGGCTTGTTCAGCACGATCGCGTTCTTTGGCACCTTGTGACCTTCGGCTTCCAGCGCCTCGACCAGATCGCGTACTGCGACTGAACCATAGAGCTGGCCCGTGTTCGAAGACTGGCGGATCATCGTGACGGTAACACCGTCGACCGACTTTGCCTCTTCCTGCGCAACCGAACGGCGCGCGGCATTTTCAGCCACGATCCGCTCACGATTTGATTCGAACACCTTGCGGTTGGCAGCGTTCGACCGCAGCGCTTTTTTGTTGGGGAGAAGGAAATTGCGGGCGAACCCGTCCTTCACCGTGACGACGTCGCCGATGGCGCCGAGCTTTTCGACGCGTTCCAGCAGAATGACTTCCATGTCAGCCGCTCCTTACTTAACGATATAGGGCAGCAGGCCCAGATGACGGGCGCGCTTGATCGCCTGGGCGAGCTCACGCTGCTTTTTCGCGCTCACCGAAGTGATGCGCGACGGAACGATCTTGCCACGTTCGGACACAAAGCCCTGCAGCAAACGAACGTCCTTATAGTCGATCCGGGGCGCGTCCTTCGCGGAGAAGGGGCAGCTTTTACGACGGCGGAAAAATGGGCGTGCCATTGTCTATAAACTCCTTATTCGCCGTCGAAGTCACGACGGGGGCGGTCACCGCGATCACCACGGTCGCCCCGAGGTCCATCACGATCACCACGATCTGGGCGGTCGCCGCGCTCACCGCCACGGCGGCTGTCACGGTCGCGATCACCCTTGCGCATCATTGCCGACGGGCCGGCTTCCAGCGCGTCAACCTTTACGGTCATATAGCGGATGATGTCTTCGTTGATCTGGGTCTGGCGCTCCAGTTCGGCAACAACGCCTGCTGGTGCGTCGATTTCGAGCATCACGTAATGCGCCTTGCGGTTCTTTGCGATCCGGTAAGCGATCGAACGCAGGCCCCATGACTCGGTCTTGGTAACCTTGCCCTTATTGTCTTCGATGATCTTGGTGGCGTTTTCCGCCAGTGCATCCACCTGCGCCTGTGCCAGATCCTGGCGCGCAAGGAACACGTGCTCGTAAAGAGCCATGTCTTGTCCTTCATCTTGGCCGATTGCTGACCATCCGCACCATGCGAAGGCCCCTCCGGCTGTCGTCTCAATTAGCATCGTCTAAAATGCAAAGCGGGGCGAAGAGACGCACTCCTCACCCCAGCCCTCACCCCAGCGATGCTGCTGCCATAACGAATTTGGAGTGATTGGCAAGGCTTTGTGCGGCGGACCTCGCCCGCCCCATTTGCCTTTACGCGCCGTAAGCCGCCCGGGGAATGGCCAGTGGTGGTGGCATTATGAAGGAAGAATGCTCGCCGTCTTCGCCCTCGGGGCCATCATCGCGCGGCACGGCCGGCGGGGTGGGCAGCTTTACCGCGCGGCATTTGCCCGGATAATCCCAGAATTCGATGCAAACGATGATATCGCGGGCGATTCGCGCAATTGCCCAGCCTTTTTTGCCGCCCAACAGATCAAATTCCACCTCAACCTGGTATGTGCCACGGCGCAATTTTGTGCGGCGGGTGATCGTCAAGGTTTCGGGCCGCAGCCGATCATAGGTCCAGCCATAGGAATCGAGTTCGACGGAGGCGAGCACCCGATCATCAACCGAATCAGTGCTCGCGATCACCGATCGCAAAAACTCAATGCGCCGCGCCGTTTGCAGGGCGGCAAGGCGCTGGCGCGCACGCTCTGCATAGTCGTTCGTTTTCGTTGCGACCGTTTCAAAGCTGAGCGTGAGCTGGTTTGCCGCGCCGCCAACGCTTTTGACGGTGCCAACAAATCCTTCACGGTTGCACTGGCCTGACCATACCGATCCGTCGGTAAGATCGAACAAGCGGCACTGCGAACCCTGACGCCGACCAATCAGTCCGCTGTCCCGCAACCCGCCAGACCCCCGAAAGGTGCCGCGGACGACGACGCCGTCAAATTCAAGATCAACCTGCAAGCTGCCGCCGACCCGGACCGGGCAGCGCTGACCGGGGCGCACGCAGTCGCGGGACGGCTTATGCGCGTCGCCCGTGCGCGCGGCAATCAGCTCGCCGCTGTGATTGCCAAAATAGCTGACTTTGCCGTGGAAATTGTCTGGCAGGCCATCGGCCCGGTTTGCGGACGCATCATCGGAGGGTCGCGCCGCAGCGGGGGCGGACACGAGCGCTAGCGAGGAGATAAACAGCGCCGCAACAAAGCTGATCCGCAACATGGCCATTTCCCTTTGGTTACGCTTCGTCATAACAGCATGGACGGCGATAAGCGAGCATATGACGCAATGACGTCATTTTTCGCGCCATTTTTGCCCGTTAAGCAAGCTTCCACCCTATTTTGCTAATCCTGTCATGTGGAAAGCGCGCAATCAACCTCCCCGTCATCAGCCCTGCCGTTTTGGCGGTCGCACAGCCTTGTCGCCGCGCTGGCGCTGGTGCTGGCGATGGGTTTGGCCGTCTCGATCGGCTGGACCGGCTTCATGGCGTCAGACGATTCGCTGTATTTTGTGGGGGCTGAACATTGGCTGCGCGATCCGCCCTTTGCCGGGGATAACCACTGGACCACGCGGTTTCCGCTGCTGTGGAGCTTTGCGGCGATGCTGCTGGTATTCGGGCGCGGTTTCGTGGCCTTTGCGGCGACTGCCTTGCTTTGGTACGGCGTGCTGATTGCGCTGGTTGGCTTGTTTGCGGCGCGCATCGGCGGTGGGCGGACCGGGTGGATTGCTGCCATGATCGCTGCCACGTTGCCGGTGATTGTTGCCAATGCGACCACGGTGGGCGTCGATCTGCTCGAAACATCGCTGCTGCTGGGCGGGGCCTGGTTGCTGGGGGAGGGCGGTGATCGCCGCGCCGCTGCGTTGCGCGGGCTGGCGGCGGGCGTGTGTTTTGGCACCGCGATCATCTGCCGTGAGACATCGTTGTTGTCGCTGGTGGCGATGGGGCCGCTGTTCCTGATCGGGCGACCCGTCAGCCGACCGGCGATGGTCGCGGCGGGGGTTGGCCTTGTGCTCGTGCTGGGCGGGGAAGCGTTGTTCCAATGGGCGCTGACCGGTGATCCGCTGCGCCGCTATGCAATCGCCTTCAACCATGATTCTCACATTGATCGTGCGGCCAATCATGAGGGCAATCTGTTGATTCACCCGGCAATTGATCCGCTGCTGGTGCTGCTGATCAATGATGATTTTGGGCTGTTGTTCTGGGTGGCGGGGCTGGGGGCTGTGGTCGCGCTTCGCCGCGGCTGGGGGATTGCGCGTCCGGGGCCGCTGCTTGTGCTGGCAGCAATGGCGCTGGCTGATTTTGTGCTGGTGGCGGTGTTGACCGAAAAACTAGTGCTTAACCCCCGCTATTTCATGCTGCCAGCCATTTTGGCGGTGGTGGTTTCCGCGCTGTGGCTCAGCAGGTTGCCGGGCAGATGGCGCTGGCCGGTTCTGGCGGGGCTGCTGGTGATCAACCTGTTGATGTTGAGCGTGGGCAACGCTCATCCGCGCTGGGAAATGGAGGTGCTGATCGAGGCGAGTCGCACCCACCCGGCCGAAATGATCAGCGGCGATCCGGTGATGGTGCGCCGCGCGAGCCAGCCGATGCGTTTTGCCGGTCGCGCCAACATTCGATACGCTCCCGCCATGGCAGGCGGGTTGCTGGTCACCCCGTTGGGCCGGGCACCGGCGGGAAAGATTTTGGCGCAATATCCCTCGCCGCCGACGCGGCTTGGCGCGCTGATCGATGGCACCGGATTGCGTAAATTTGTGCCCGCCGTGCTGCACCGCCGCATGTTTGCGCCCAGTGAAACGGTTGTGCTGGTCCGCACGCCGCGCTGAACCGTTTGGTGGCGCGAATGCTTGCCAGCGTCGTCGCGCGCTCCTAACGGGACCGCTTCCAGCGGCAATTAGGAGCCAGGATCATCCGCGCTTTTCTCTTCCCCGGACAGGGCAGCCAAGCCGTCGGCATGGGCCGTGCGCTCGCCGATGCCAGCCCCGTCGCCCGCGAAGTCTTCCAGGAAGTCGACGAGGCAATTGGTCAAAATCTGTTCAAGCTGATGACCGAAGGGCCCGATGACGAACTGACCCTGACCGAAAATGCCCAGCCCGCCATCATGGCAAACGCCATCGCCACATTGCGGGTGCTGGAGCGCGAAGGGGGCATCCGCATTTCGGAAAAAGCGCTGTTCGTCGCCGGGCATTCGCTGGGTGAATATACAGCGCTATGTGCCGCAGGCGCGATTGCGTTGCCGCTGGCCGCGCGATTGCTGAAGATTCGCGGGCGGGCGATGCAGAATGCGGTGCCGGTTGGTGTTGGCGGGATGGCGGCGTTGCTGGGCGCGACGCTGGAACAGGCCCAGGCAATTGCCGATGCAGCGGGCCAGGGCGAGGTGTGTACCGTCGCCAACGATAATGCCGCCGGGCAGGTTGTGCTTTCCGGCCATATTGGCGCGATTGAGCGTGCGGTGGCGATGGCGAAGGACATGGGCGCGAAACGCGGCATGATGCTGTCGGTATCAGCACCGTTTCATTGTGCATTGATGCAACCCGCCGCCGAAGTGATGCTGCATGCGCTGAAGGCGGCGCGGATCGATACCCCGCTGGTCGCGCTGGTCGCCAATGTCCTCGCCGCGCCGATCACCGTGCCCGACGAAATCCGGGCCCGGCTGGTTGATCAGGTAACGGGCGTGGTGCGCTGGCGCGAAACGATGCTGGCGATGCAGGCAGCGGGCGTGGTCGACTATGTCGAATTCGGTGCCAAAGTCCTCGGCCCGATGGCAAAACGCACGGTGGAAAACGCTGAAACCCGCAGCGTTGTGACCATGGACGACATTGAGGCTTTGGCGAAGGCGATTTAACGTTTGTCGCCTCCGCATGAACCAAAATCCAAGGAGAGACTGATGTTCGACCTTACTGGCATGACCGCACTTGTAACTGGCGCTTCGGGGGGGATTGGCTCTGCGATTGCGCAGGCGCTTGCCGCGCAGGGCGCGCGATTGGCCGTGTCTGGGTCGAATGTGGACAAGCTTTCGGCGTTTCTGGCCACGCTGGAGGGCGATCATGTGGCGCTGCCGTGCGATTTGTCAGACGGGGCGGCGGTTGACGCGCTTGTCGGGCGGGCGGTGGAGGCACTGGGGGGCAAGCTGGATATTCTGGTGAACAATGCCGGTGTTACCCGCGACAATCTGGTGATGCGGATGAAGGACGACGAATGGGACCAGGTGATCCGCGTCAACCTGGAGGCCGCATTCCGGCTGGCGCGCGCTGCCGCGCGACCGATGATGAAGGCGCGGCATGGCCGAATTATCTCAATCACGTCCGTTGTTGGCACCACGGGTAATCCCGGCCAGGCCAATTATGCCGCCTCAAAGGGCGGGCTGACCGCGATGTCAAAGGCGATGGCGCAGGAATTGGCGAGCCGGGGCATTACCGTGAATTGCGTCGCGCCCGGCTTTATTCGGTCCGCGATGACTGATGGTCTGCCCGACGCGCAAAAAGAGGCGCTGAATGCCCGGATTCCGGCCGGCCATATGGGCGACGGAGCGGATATTGGCGCGGCCGTGGCGTATCTGGCCAGCCGGGAAGCAGGCTATGTCACGGGCCAGACCATCCATGTAAATGGCGGTATGGCGATGATTTAACAGGTATTGGCGGCGATTTAGGCCGTTCAGAACCACGCAGGCCGCACCGCTGTGGTGGCTGCCCCCTTGCAAGGGCAGGCCCCGCGTTCTAGGTGCGGTGAGGAATACGAACACCCAATGCTACGAGAGGGAAGAGAGCATGAGCGAGACCGCCGATCGCGTGAAGAAGATCGTCGTTGAGCATCTTGGCGTGGAGACCGAAAAGGTCACCGAAGATGCAAGCTTTATCGATGATCTGGGCGCAGACAGCCTTGATATCGTTGAGCTGGTGATGGCGTTCGAAGAAGAATTCGGCGTCGAAATCCCCGACGATGCGGCTGAAAAAATCGGCACCGTCAAGGATGCAATCACCTATATCGACGAGCACAAGGGCTGATTATCCGGGGCCGTATCGCGCGAGCGAGACGCCCGTCCAGCCAGCTTGCCTTATGGGGCAGAAACGACTGAGCGGCTCCTCGTCCCGGTTTTTCCGGGGTTGGGGGGCCGCTTTGGTATTTGAAGTAGAACGGAGATTGCCATGCGCCGTGTTGTCGTCACCGGGCTTGGGCTCGTCACCCCGCTGGGCGCGGACGTTGAGACGGCCTGGGCCAATATTCTGGCCTCCAAGTCTGGCGCAGGAATGATCACGCGCTTTGATGCGACTGATTATGTCTGCCGCTATGCCTGCGAAGTGAAGCCTGCTGATCACGCATATGGCTTTGATCCCACCAAGCGCGTTGACCATAAGGTACAGCGCCAGGTTGATCCGTTTATCATCTTTGGCATCGATGCCGCTGGCCAGGCGCTCGAAGACGCCGGGCTGACCGACATGACCGAGGAACAGCGGCTGCGTGCGGGCTGCTCCATCGGTTCGGGCATTGGTGGCTTGCCGGGCATCGCCAGCGAATCGATTGTCTTGCACGAAAAGGGGCCGCGCCGCGTGTCGCCGCACTTCGTGCACGGTCGACTGATCAGCCTGATTTCGGGGCAGGTGCAAATCAAATATGGCCTGATGGGGCCAAACCACGCGGTCGTCACCGCTTGTTCGACAGGCGCGCACTCGATTGGCGATGCCGCGCGGATGATCATGCTCGACGATGCCGATGTGATGCTGGCGGGCGGCGCTGAAGGCGCGATTTGTCCAATCGGTATTGCCGGCTTCTCGCAGGCGCGCGCGCTTTCGAGCGGCTTCAACGATTGCCCTGAAAAAGGCAGCCGCCCCTATGATAAGGGCCGCGACGGCTTTGTGATGGGCGAAGGCGCCGGCGTGGTTTGCCTGGAGGAATATGAGCACGCCAAGGCGCGCGGCGCAAAAATCTATGCCGAAATCGTTGGTTACGGCATGTCGGGCGACGCCTATCACGTCACGGCACCACACCCCGAAGGCGCGGGCGCGTTCCGATCAATGCAAATGGCGATGAAGCGTTCGGGGCTTTCGTTGGGCGATATCGATTATATCAATGCGCACGGCACCTCGACCCCGCTGGGCGACGAGCTCGAATTGGGTGCGGTTCGCCGCCTGTTCGGCAATGCCATCGGCACGCTGTCGATGAGCTCGACCAAATCGGCGATCGGCCATCTGCTGGGCGGCGCGGGCGCGGTGGAGAGCATTTTCTGCATCCTTGCCATGCGCGACCAGATTGTGCCGCCAACGCTCAACCTGGATGATCCCAGCGAAGGGTGTGAGGGCGTGGATTTGGTGCCGCACAAACCGAAGGAACGGGCGGTAAAAGCGGTGCTGAACAACAGCTTCGGCTTTGGCGGGACCAATGCCAGCCTGGTGATGAAGGCGATTTGAGGCGGATTTTGGACGTTGCAATCACATAGTCCCGCCACCCCGGGCTTGACCCGGGGTCTAGCTGCCTTTCTGCCGGGAAAGAAGCGGGACCCCGGATCAAGTCCGGGGTGACGCGTGTAGAGTTTAGAGCTTGGCGCGATTGGCGTTAAAGTGAGTTGTGGCATGGGTTCTAACAGGGGGGCGGGGATCGTGCGCAAACTGGGTTGTCTTGGTCTCCTGATCGTCCTGGCGGCATTTGGCGGGCTTTTCGTGCTGGTGCAGGATTGGGGCGGGCGCGGCCCCGCACCGCGCAACATGACGTTTGAGGTTGCCGAAGGCGCGAGCCTTTCCGGCACGGCGGATCGACTTGAAAAAGCGGGCGCTATCCCCTCGGCGGCGCGGTTCAAGCTGCTCGCCAGGGTGTTCGGTTCGGATACGCCAATCAAGGCGGGCGAATACCGTATTCCCGCGCACCTCAGCCCCGCTGACATTCTGAAAATGCTCCAGGGCGGCAAGACGTTGCAGCGCTTTGTAACGATTGCCGAAGGGCTGCCCGCCGTTGTGGTGAAGGACAGGCTGATGGCGGCAAAGGGGCTGGTCGGCACGATTGATGTGCCGATTGAGGGCACCGTTCTGCCCGACAGCTATAGCTTTCAGCGCGATGATACCCGGCAAAGTGTGCTCGACCGGATGCAGCGTGCGATGCTGAAATATCTCGCCGCGGCGTGGGATAATCGCAAGCCCGGCATCGCGGTATCCACCCCGCGTGAGGCGCTGATCCTCGCCTCAATCGTTGAGAAGGAAACCGGCAAGGCAAGCGAGCGGCGGCTGGTCGCGGCGGTGTATTCGAACCGGTTGAAGCGCGGCATGATGCTGCAGGCTGACCCGACGATTATCTACCCGATTACCAAGGGGCGGCCGCTGGGCAGACGTATCTTGCGATCTGAAGTTCAGGCCGTAAATGCTTATAATACCTATGCCATGACCGGTTTGCCAGCAGGGCCAATCGCCAATCCGGGGCGGGCGAGCATCGACGCTGTGCTTGATCCCGCGCAATCTTCGGCGTTGTATTTCGTCGCGGATGGCACGGGCGGGCACGTGTTTGCCGACACGCTGGAACAGCACAACGCCAATGTGCAGAAATGGTATGCGATTCGGAAGGCGCGGGGCGAGCGGTAGGGCTTCGATGCATTTATTGACGCAATGAGATGGTTACGCACGGCCGCGGCTAGTGTAAAAACCATTAGCTTGATCGTATGATTTTTGGTGAGACGGTGACCAAAAATATAGTTACCGTGTCAGCTAATGCCAACTACAGCGAGGCAAGGTCGATGGGCCGATGGTTTACTCAACAGCTAAGCTTGCCGACGTCCTTGGTGATTGCTATTTTTCTGTCGATAGCACTCAAATACGGTTCTGCATGTTTTTTTGAGAAGCCCATCACGTGGAGCGCTCTTGAGGTTTCGTATATTTTGGCCGGCTGCGTAGGGATGACTCTTGGACACTTGGTGCGGGAAGGTAAGTTTTGATGCTACTGGCTCTTCAAGGAGCTTGCTGCACTCGCTAGCGCCTCCACCTCCGGCATGCTTGCGCCCTTCGGCGTGACCCAGCTGCCGCCGACGCACAGTACTGGGCCGAACGCCAGCCATTCGGGGGCGCTAGCCTCGGTGATCCCGCCGGTGGGGCAGAAACTGCACTGATAGAAAGGCGCGGCGAGTGCCTTTAGCGCTTTCAGGCCGCCATTCGCCTCAGCGGGGAAGAATTTGAAGTGGGTGAGGCCGAGGTCGAGCCCGGTCATAATGTCTGCTGCATTGGCGATGCCGGGCAAGAACGGCACGCCGCTATCGATAATCGGGCCGGCGAGCCGCTCGGTCAGGCCGGGGGACACGATAAACTCGGCGCCTGCATCCATCACTTGGGCAAATTGCGCCGCGTTGACCACGGTGCCCGCGCCGACGATTGCGCCGGGCACGCGTTTCATCTCGCGGATCGCGTCGAGTGCTGCCGGGGTGCGCATCGTTACCTCCAGCACGCGCAACCCGCCTGCGACCAGCGCTTCGGCCAGCGGTGCGGCGGTGGCGGCATCGTCGATCACCAGCACCGGGATGACGGCGCTGGTGCGCATGATTTCGCTGATGGTCGGGTTAGCGGTCGCGTTGTCGGTCATTGGGAATGCCTCTGCGCAAAAGCGGCTGCCGCGCCAAACAGGCCCGGCTGCGGATGGGTGATCAGCTTAACGGGGATGGAGCGCATCAAATTCTGGAAGCGTCCCTTAGCGGTAAAGCGCTGTTCGAACCCCGAATTGACGAGATGATCCTTCAACCGCAGCCCAAGCCCGCCTGCGATCACCACACCGTGCGGGCCGTGCGCCAGGGCCAGATCGCCCGCCACGGCGCCCAGCGCGAGGCAGAACCGGTCAAGTGCCGCCAGCGCCAGGCTGTCGCTGCCGTCCAGCGCCATGCTCCAGATCGTCTTGTCGTCCAGCCGCTGCACCGCGCGCCCCTCAATCTCGGCCAGCGTTTCATAAATGGCGACAATGCCGGGGCCCGAGCAGATGCGCTCCACCGAAACGCGGGTAAACGCCTTGCGCAACCGCTTCAGGATCGCGTCCTCCAACTCGTCTAGCGGGGCGAAATCCGTATGACCGCCCTCGGTCTCGATCACGTGATAACCGCCATCGACGCGCAGCACCTGTGCAACGCCCAGCCCGGTGCCTGGCCCGCAGATGGTGATTGATCCGTGGTCGGGAAAGGGCGCGTCCGGGCCACAGAGATGCAGAAAATCTTCTGGCCCCAGCTGCGCTGCGGCATGGCCAATGGCGCCAAAATCGTTGATCAGGATGAAATCATCAACGTCGAAGCGTTCCTTCACCAGCGCCGGGCGGATGATCCACGGATTGTTGGTCAGCTTGATGATCTCGCCGCCAATGGGTGAGGCCACGGCAATGGCGGCGGCGCGGGGCAGCGGGTGGCGCAACGTTTCGCCAAATGCCTGCCACGCGGTTTGCAGGCTGGCATATTCAGCGGTCTTCAGCGTAACGGGCTCGCCGAGCGTGTGCACACGACCGTCCGCCACCTGAGCCAGCGCGAAACGGGCATGCGTGCCGCCGATATCGACCGAGACCAGTTGCATCATTTAATTCCTCCCCCCTTCAGGGGAGTGGGCGAGTGCAGTTGCCGAACGGACAATCATGCCCCCATCGCCGCCAGCATCGCGCTGGCGCCCTTTTCGGCTTCGTTTGCGCCGTGGCGGAACATCGCGAATAGCTCGCGCCCGGTGCCGCTGGCCCAGGCGGGTGCTTGCACAGGCACGCGCGCGGCCCATTCCGCATCGTCCACCAGCGCCTGCAGCACGCCCATTTCAGCGCAAACGCGGATCATATCGCCGTCCCGTAACCGCGAAAGCGGTCCGTCGCCCAGCGCTTCAGGGCTGGCGTGAATCGCGCAGGGCACCTTGCCGCTTGCGCCTGACATGCGACCATCGGTGACCAGTGCAACGCGAAAGCCCCGGTTTTGGAGCACGCCCAGCGGCGGGGTTAGCTTGTGGAGTTCAGGCATGCCATTGGCGCGCGGCCCCTGAAAGCGCACCACGACCACCACGTCACGATCAAGCTCACCCGCCTTGAACGCCGCCTGCACACCGGCCTGATCGTCAAACACCCGCGCTGGTGCCTCGATCGTCCAACGATCCCGCGCAACCGCACTCACCTTGATGCAGGCGCGGCCCAGATTGCCGGTCAGGATTCGAAAGCCGCCCTCCGCTGAAAACGGATTGCTGACCGGGCGGGCGATGGTTTCGTCCCCGCTCGCGCCGGGATCAATCCAGGCAAGACCGTCGCCCTCCACCACTGGCTTTTTGCCATAAGCGGTCAAGTCATCGCCCGCCACCGTGCGGATATCGCGGTGGAGCAAACCGGCGTCGAGCAGCTCGCGGATGACAAACGGCATGCCGCCCGCATCTTCAAACCCGTTCACATCGGCCGATCCATTCGGATAGACACGGGTGATCAGCGGGATGACGGGGGACAGCCGGTCAAAATCCTCCCAGTCGATGACGATCCCCGCTGCGGCGGCAATTGCCGGTAAATGGATGAGGTGATTGGTCGATCCGCCCGTCGCCAGCAAGCCGATGGCGGCGTTGACGATCGCCTTTTCGTCCACGCATTCGCCCAGCGGGCGATAATCGTCGCCATTCCAGCCGATCTTGGTAAGCCGGTGAACGGCACCCCGGCTCAATTCCTGCCGCAATTTGGTGCCGGGGTTGGCAAAAGCCGCGCCGGGCATGTGCAGGCCCATCATTTCCATCATCATCTGGTTGGAATTGGCGGTGCCGTAAAAGGTGCAGGTGCCCTTGGAATGATAAGCGGCGATTTCGGCATCGAGCAGTTCTTCGCGCGTTGCCTTGCCTTCCGCATATTGCTCGCGGATCGCTGCTTTTTCCTTGTTGGGCAGGCCGGATCGCATCGGGCCGCCGGGAATCAGGATCATCGGCAAATGGCCAAAGCGCAGCGCGCCCATCAGCAGGCCGGGGACGATCTTGTCGCAAATGCCCAGCAATGCCGCGCCTTCAAACATGCCGTGGCTCAGCGCGATGGCGGTGCTGAGCGCGATGGTGTCACGGCTGAACAGCGACAATTCCATGCCGGGAAACCCCTGTGTGACCCCGTCGCACATTGCCGGCACGCCGCCTGCCACCTGCGCCGTGGCCCCTGCTTCGCGCGCCCAGATCTTCATCTGTTCAGGGTAGCGGTAATAGGTCGCATGGGCTGACAACATGTCATTATACGCGGTGACGATGCCGATGTTCATCGCACGGCCACCGCGCATCATATCGCGATCCTCCTCGGTACCGGCATAGCCATGCGCCAGGTTCGCACAGCCCAGGATTGGCCGGTCGACCCCGCCTTCACGTTCCCGCCGGATCAGCGCCAGATAGGCATCGCGCGTCGGCTTTGATCGCTCAATAATCCGATCGGTAACGGCAGCGATTGCGGGGTGAAGGGACATTTTTTTAAGCGCTCCAGTGAATATCCACGGGCAGTTCGACATCGGCGAGCACGCGGCCAATGGGGTAGGGGGACATTGGGCCGTCCTTGATTGCGCGTTCGATGATATCGCGTTTCGCCTGCCCCGTCACCGCGATCAGCAGCGCGCGCGATGCAATAATCGCCTCGCGCGTCAGGGTAACGCGCGCGACCGGCGCGTCCTTGGGCAGGTCGCCTGGCATCACGCCCACGGCGCGGCGTTCCTTGGGGCCAGCCACGGCTTCATCGAAATCGGGGCCGGAGAAGATCGACGCGGTATGCCCATCAGCCCCCACGCCGAGCACGCATAGATCAAGCGGCCAGTGCACATCCTGCAACCGCGCATCGGCAGCGCGCCCGGCGGCCTTGTAATCCGCTGCTGCTTCACTGGTGATTGGCAGCACGCGCACGCCCTTGGGCAGGAAAATCTTGGCGATGGCCGTGATGTTTGATAGCGCGTCCCCCATGGGCACCAGCCGGTCGTCGGTTGGCAGGATCGTCACCCGCTTCCAGTCGAGCTTGGCCTTGGCGAGCTTTTCATAGATCGGCAGTGGGGTCGTGCCGCCGGGCAGCGCGATTACCGCTTGGCCGCGCGCATCCAGCGCACTTTCGATGATGAATGCGGCGTCGCCAGCGACGGCATCGGCCATCTCATCCGCGCTGTCATAATCCCACCACTCTATCTCGGTCATAAACGCTCCGTCGGTTCTAAATTGGGTCCCGGAAAAAGGGGGCCGGGGTGATGCTTTGGCCTAAGCGTTAGCCGTCGTGCCAGGTCGTGCCGTCGCGCTCGGTAAGCGCAACCGCAGCAGATGGCCCCCAGCTTCCCGCCGGATAGGCTTTTGGCTTCATGTCGTTGGCGGTCCAGCCAGCACGAATGCCGTCAATCCATTCCCACTGCGCCTCCACCTCATCACGGCGAACGAACAATGTCGGGTCGCCCTCGATCAGATCAAGCAGCAGTCTTTCATAGGCAATCCGCCGCCGGGTGCCCGCAAATTCGGTGTCGAGGCTTAAGTCGAGCGGCACTTCACGCAAGCGAACGCCGTCGCGGTCCAGCCCCGGCTCCTTGGCCATTACCAGCAGGCGGACATATTCTTCAGGCTGAAGCCGGATAATCAGCGTATTGGGCTGCAATTTGCCACCGCGCGCTGCAAACATGGAGTGCGGCACGGGTTTGAACTCAATCGCAATCTCGGATTGGCGGGTCGGCATGCGCTTGCCGGTGCGCAGATAAAAGGGGATGCCCTGCCAGCGCCAGTTATCGACATTGGCCTTGATCGCGACAAAGGTTTCGGTGGTCGATGGGCGTTCAAGTTCTTCGGAATAACCGCGCACAATCTCGCCGTTTACCGCGCCGCCGGTATATTGGCCGGTCACGGTGAGTGCGGGGGCATCGGCGAGGCTGATTGGTCGCAGCGATCGCAGCACCTTTACCTTTTCATCGCGGATTGCCGTGCCATCAAACCGTGCAGGCGGCTCCATCGCGATCAGCGCGAGCAATTGCAGCATATGGTTCTGCACCATATCGCGCATCGCGCCAGAGCCATCATAATAGCCCGCGCGTCCTTCCAGCCCGACTGTCTCCGATATGGTGATCTGGATATTGTCGATCCCGCGCGCATTCCAGATCGGCTCGAACAAGGTATTGCCAAACCGCAGCGCAAGAATGTTCTGGACGGTTTCCTTGCCCAGATAATGATCGATCCGGAACGTACGATCCTCAGGGAAAACCTCCGCCACGGCATCGTTGATCTCACGGCTGGACGCAAGGTCATGCCCCAGCGGCTTTTCAAGGCCGATCCGAACATTTGGCCCGGCAAGGCCGGCTGATTCCAGGCCCTTGATCGTCGGGCGGAACAGCGACGGCGCGGTCGACAGGAAAATGGCGAGCCCGCCCGATGTATCACCAATTTTGTCGGCCAGCGCGCCAAAGCCGTCCAGCGACGACGCATCAAGCGATTGATAGAATACGCGCTGCAGAAACGCCGCAATGGCGGCATCGTCCTTGCGGTCTGCGGGCAGGAAGCGGTTCAGCGCTGTCGCGGTGAAATCACGATATGCGGCGTCTTCCAGATCAGATCGCGCGGTCCCGGTGATCGTCAGCCCTTCAGGCAACAGCCCGTCTGCATGAAGCCCGTAGAGCGACGGCAGCAACATACGCTGGGCAAGATCGCCGGTAGCGCCGAACAGCAGCAATTTGGCAACGGGCTGGCGGGTCATGCGGGTTGGCGATTCATCGGGGGGCTCCTTACAGAATCAGGCCAAGAACAGGGTCTAATCCGGCCATGACGTTCAGATTTTGCACCGCCGCACCCGATGCTCCCTTACCCAGATTGTCGAGCGTGGCGATCAGCCGTGCCTGTCCGGTTTCGCTGTTGCCCAGCACGCGCAGTGTAAGCCGGTCGGTGCCCGCGTCATCTTCTATGCGCACCAGTGCAGTCCCATCATCGCTGTCAGCGACCCGCACAACTGGGCTGTCGCGATAGGCTTCCCGCAGCACGGTTTCGCACGTTGCGATTGTCGGGTGACGGGGGAAGGCGTGGAGCGGTAACGGCACCTCAACAATCATGCCGCGATAGGTGTTGGCGACCGAGGGCATGAAGATGGGCGGGTGGGCGAGCCGCGCATGTTTTTGCATTTCAGGCACATGTTTATGGGCAAGGCCCAGCGCGTAATTACGCAGCACGCTGGTTTCTGTGCCGCTTTCGAATTCGGCGATCATCGCTTTGCCACCGCCGGAATAGCCGGATGCTGCGTTGACGCTCAACGCCCAATCGGCTGGCACCAGCCCGGCGCGGATTAGCGGCCTGACCAGGCAAAGAAAACCGGTGGGGTAACAGCCCGGATTGCTGACGCGCGCCGCATCGGCAATCGCTGCGGCCTGGCCGGGTTCGATTTCAGGCAAGCCATATGTCCAGCCTTCTGCCGTGCGAAAGGCGGTGGACGCGTCAATGACGCGCGTGCGTGGATTATCGATCAACGCCACAGCGTCGCGCGCGGCATCATCGGGCAGGCACAGAATGACGAAATCGGCATCGTTCAATGCCTGGCGGCGGGCATCGATATCTTTGCGCGCTGATTCGTCGAGCGCAATCAGCGCCAGATCACGCCGGGTTGCCAGACGCTCGGCAATCTCCAGCCCGGTTGTGCCGGCCGCCCCGTCGATGAAGACGTTGATGGTCATGGCGCTGGATCAGTCCTGCGCAGGCGCAATGGCATGACGATCAACATACCCCACCAGCCCCAGCGCCACCGCGATGCCCCACGCCGATTTGCCAGCGAAATCCAGCGCTTCAAAAACCGTGCCTTTGGGCAATTCTGCTAACATCTCTGCGTTGCTCGCGCCTGTAAAATACAGTGTGGTTGGTTGCTGGACCACCATTGTCATTGGTGCTGCATAATGCGGCGCGAACACCTGATCTGACAGCCGAATATCGGCAAGATCGGGCCGTACGGCCTGGGTGCGAGGATCAATGGCGACGGAGGGCCCCTCCAGCGCAAAACTCTTACGCGACGCGACTTCGTTGATCGGTGGCTGCTTGTGACCCGATGAAATGTTCGAACTGTTCAAGAAATTCTGCCCCTTCGGCGGTGCGCACGACATAGATGTTGCGCTTATCGCTTTCGTCTCGCTGGCGGCGGAGATAGCCGAGGCTGCCAAGTCTGTTCAAGGCGCGAGTGATAACAGGCTTCGAAACTTTTAATCCGCTCGCCAGTCCGCGCACGGTATGCGGGCCCGATTGCAGGTAAACCATCAGCAAAAGCGCCATTTGTCGGTTGGTTAGATCGGGTTCGCCGGATCGAACATATTCGATCAAGGTCGCCATCCAGCCGGAAAGGCCGTCAAGTTCGGTGCGAATGGGCGTCGTGCGGGCGGGAAGAGTTATGAAGGACATGATGCGGTTCGGCTTGTAAAAATGGATGGTCTGGGTTCAACGCATGGATACGTGACTGGTTTCGACTCGGTTACGAATTGTGCCCTGCGTGGCGGGCCGCTGGTTGATCGCAGGGCATTGGTCGCCTATGTGCGCCGCATTGCTTCTCCTCTCGGAAAATTCAGCCCGCTTATGTTCTTCACCTTTCTTCTTGTCGTTCACGCCCTGGTGGCGGCCTCGCTTGTTGGCGTAATCCTGATGCAGCGATCAGAAGGCGGCGGGCTGGGCATGGGTGGCAGCCCTGGTGGATTGATGTCTGCGCGCGGCACCGCTGATTTCCTCACCCGTGCAACGTCCATCTTGGCGACCGCGTTCATCGGGATGAGCATCCTGCTCGCGTTCATGGCGGCGTCGCGCCAGACACAGGCGGTTGATGCATCACTGGCCCGCAAGCCAACAGCGCCGTTGCGCGCGCCCGGCGCACCGGCACCAACACTTGGCGAAGCGCCATCGGCAGCCGCCGTGGCTGCGGCGGCGGCAAATGGCAACAGTTCGGCGCCTGCGCCAACGGTCACCTTGCCGGGCGGCAACAGCGCCGTTCCGCTGGAGCAATAATTTCCGTTCTATTTCGGTGGCTTGTCGGTTTTTTGCGCGCGAAACAGATTCGCGCGCTTGTCGGCAATGGTAATTCAACGCTAGGCGTTTTCTCCCATGGCGCGGTTCATTTTTATTACCGGCGGCGTGGTATCGTCGCTTGGCAAGGGTCTCATGGCCGCAAGCCTGGCAGCATTGCTGCAGGCGCGCGGTTATTCGGTACGAATTCGTAAATTCGATCCGTATCTGAACGTCGATCCCGGAACGATGTCTCCGTATCAGCACGGTGAAGTCTATGTGACCGACGACGGTGCCGAAACCGACCTCGACCTTGGCCATTATGAACGGTTCACCGGCGTCCCCAGCCGCCAATCAGACAATGTGACGTCGGGCCGGATTTACCAGACCATCATCCAGCGCGAACGGCGCGGTGATTATCTGGGGGCGACCGTGCAGGTGATTCCGCACGTCACCGATGCCATTAAGGCTTTTGCCCAGGCGCAGACGGATGATGTCGATTTCGTGCTGTGTGAAATTGGCGGGACGGTGGGTGACATCGAGTCGCTGCCGTTTATTGAGGCGATCCGGCAGTTGCGCAATGATCTGGGGCGCGGCCAATCGGTTAGCATCCATGTCACCCTGGTGCCCTATATTGCCGCTGCGGGGGAATTGAAAACCAAGCCCACCCAGCATTCGGTGCGAGAGCTTGCCGCTTTGGGCGTCCAACCCGACGTGCTGGTATGCCGCTGCGAACATCCGTTGCCCGAAAGCGACCGGGCAAAAATCGCGCTATTCTGCAATGTCCGCAAGGAAGCTGTGATCCCGGCGCTGGATGCGGCCAGCATCTATGCCGTGCCGATGCAATATCATGCAGAGGGGCTTGATTCAGAGGTGCTGCGTGCCTTTGGCATCGAACCCGTCGGCGTGCCTGATTTGTCGCGCTGGACCGATATCGTTGATCGCCTGACGAAAACTGAGGGCGAAGTGACGGTGGGCGTGGTCGGCAAATATGTCGGGCTTCAGGATGCGTATAAGTCCTTGAACGAAGCACTGGTGCACGGCGGCATCGCCAACCGGGTGAAGGTAAACATCGAGTGGATCGATGCAGAGCTGTTCGAACAGCCTGATAGCGACGTCGCGGCGCGGCTGGAGCCGTTACATGCCATTCTGGTGCCCGGCGCATTCGGCGAGCGCGGGGCTGAGGGCAAAATTGCCAGCGTCCGCTTTGCGCGTGAACGCGAAATCCCTTATTTCGGGATTTGTTTCGGCATGCAGATGGCCTGTGTGGAGGGCGCTCGCAATCTAGGCGGCATTGCGGGGGCCAGTTCGACCGAATTTGGCCCGACCAGCGAACCCGTGGTCGGCATGATTACCGAATGGATGACGGCAGACGGCATCCAGAAGCGCGAAGAGGGCGGTGATCTGGGCGGTACGATGCGGCTCGGCGCTTATCCCGCCAAGCTTGACGGCAACAGCGTTGTTTCGTCGATCTACGGCGCCTCAGAGATCAGCGAGCGCCACCGGCACCGTTATGAAGTGAACACCGGCTACCGCGACGTGCTGGAAAAGGGCGGACTGGTGTTTTCGGGCATGTCGCCCGACGGGATGCTGCCGGAAATCGTGGAGCGGCCTGATCATCCGTGGTTCGTCGGGGTGCAATTTCATCCTGAGCTGAAGAGCAAGCCATTCGATCCGCACCCGCTGTTCGCGAGCTTTATCGAGGCAGCGGTAAAGCAGAGTCGGCTGGTTTAGGGCACCGGTTCGGGAACAGGGGTGCGCAAGGCGGCGTTCAGGGCCATGCGTCTAATGTCGGCGCGTTGATCCTGCCGTTAGAAATGCCCGCCGCCATGAGCTTTACAACGTCGTCCACAACAGATCGCGTGCGTGCAGGCGCGGCGGCGGTGATTGTGCAGGTGGCATTTGGCTATGCGCTGATCGCTGGCTTCGCCGTCAATTTCCCCAGAATACTGCCTGAAGCGATGATGCTGTTCGCGGCATCGCCCCCGCCACCGCCGCCGGTCGTCAAACCGGTCGTCCCGCCGCGCAAAGCCCTGTTCAGGCCACAAGGTGCAGCGTCTCCCCCCAATTTGCGGGCCATCGCAACGCCGGTTGTTGCGCCCGTTCCCGTGATCGTGGTTCCGCCACCCCCAAACATGGTGGTCACCCTCAAGGCTGACGAAGGCCGTGCCGTTGCATCTGGGGCAGCACCGGTTGCTGGTCCTGGCACGGGCAGCGGCGGGCAGGGTGACGGTTCCGGCAGCGGCGGCGCGGGCGATGGGGCTGGCGGCGGCGGTGCGCCACTGCGCAAGACGGGTGGACGGATCACCGGGCGAGACTATCCGCGCGGGCCCTATGAAGCCGGGATCGGCGGCACGTTATTCGTTCGCTACATAGTGGGTGCCCGCGGCCGCGTAACTGATTGCGCGGTAACCCGGTCGAGTGGCAATGCCGAGCTTGATGCGGCGACATGCCGGTTGATCACCGAACGATTCCGATTCAAGCCCCGGCGCAATTCGGCGGGAAAACCAGTGCCCACCGTCATTGTGGAGGATCACAGTTGGGTGGTCGACCGGCCCGAACCGGTCGAGCTTGATACCGAATGACAAAAGGGCATCCGGGGTTGCCCCCGGATGCCCCGCATCAATGCAGTGCAAGCCTTAAGCGGCCCGCGCTTCGTCTGTCTCGTTCACCGGTATTGCGGCGAGCGGTGCGCCGGTTTTGATCGCAATCGTTTTGGGCTTCATCGCCTCTGGCACTTCACGCACCAGATCGATCGTCAGCAGCCCATCGTTCAATCGCGCATCGTCAACGCGGACGAAATCGGCGAGTTCGAAGCGGCGTTCAAAGCCCCGATTGGCAATGCCCAGGTGCAGGAACGCGCTTGTCGAGCCGGTCGCTTCATCCTTCTTGCCCTTTACCAGCAACAGATTCTGCTGCGCCGTAATCTCGATATCGTCCCGCGCGAAACCGGCGACCGCGAGCGTGATCCGGTAACGGTCTTCGGCAAGGCGTTCGAGGTTGAACGGCGGATAGTTTTCCGTCGGCGCCTGGCGTGCGCTGGTTTCCAGCATGTCGAACAGCCGGTCAAAACCGATTGCCGAGCGGCGATAGGGGGTCAAATCAAACTGACGCATTTTCAATTTCTCCATTGAGCAAGTTGAACGTCCAATTCAGCGCCCGCATCTGCGCGACGCCGCTTGTTGTGCGGCCCGATTGGCACCGCACGGTCGCTGATCTGGGGCGTGTCGTCGCCGCGTCAAGACCCGCAATGATAGAAATTTGCCGTCATAAAGCAGGGCTTTTGAGGGGGATAGTTTTGCATGGCGTCAATTCCTACTGATTTGATGGGATTTATATCGGCGACTCGATGTTCATTCATCTGACGAAGGGGAAATCATGCTCGCCTATCTGCCCATGTTGCTGCTTGAGGACGCGGGGGATAGAGATCGATTCGGCGTTTCGCCCAACGTCACGCCTCAGTCTTTACGCCAATGGCGCGTTTACGGATGCCCGTTATATCCGCTTTGTTGATGCCCCGTGTCCGCCAGAACTGGCTGGCGGCCCGGCGGCGACGGCGCTTAACCCCGCCAGTCCGGCGGCAACGCCCGGTGGGTTCAGCCCGGCCAATTGTGACATTTCCGGCCAACGTCTGCCCGGTGTTTCCAAATGGGCATTTTCTTACGGCGCAGAGTATAACGTGCCGATCCGCATCGCGGCCACTGACAGCCAATTTTATATCGGCTATGATGGCAGCTACCGGTCGCGCTTCTTATCTAATCCCGCTCGGTCAATATTCACCGATGTAGCGGGATATTCGATAAGCAACTTCCGCATTGGGGTGAAGGCGCGGAATAAATGGAATGTGTTCGGTTGGGTGCGCAACGCATTTGGGCAAAATTATTTCGAGCTGCTTGCATTACAAGCAGGTAACACAGGCTTGGTCGTTGGCCAGCCGGGGGATCCCCGCACCTTTGGCGGCACGATTTCAACGCGCTTCTAGCGGTAAAACAGCAAACGCCCGGGCCGTTGCCAGCCCGGGCGCCTGCGTGACGATCGCTCGTCAGCCCCCTAATTGCCTTCCGCCTCAGCATGCGCCCCTGTTCGCGCTTAAGGCATCCAGCATCCCCGAACCACGGCCATTGCCTGTGTGTCAGTGCGCAATTGCTAGGTCTGCGTAGCGGAATTGTCATCGGTAAATCGTGCATTAATCGCACTATTGGTGCGGCCCTGTGGCGAATCCGCAACAGCTTGTGTCGCGGTTGCATGCGGCGCTGCAGGGCCGTAGAGGGTGGTTGGCCCAATTCCGGGCGGGGGCCTGGGACCGAATTCTATGCTCCTTTCGCGCTATGAACGGATGATCGCGCGCCGTTACCTGCTGCCGGGCAGGGGTGAGGGCTTCATCTTTCTGGTCGCCGGCATCAGCCTGGCGGCAGTCATGCTCGGGGTCGCCGCGCTGGTGATTGTCATGAGCGTGATGAACGGCTTTCGCGCCGAGCTGTTCGACAAGATCGTCGGCTTGAATGGCCATGCCGTGATCCAGGGCTATGGCGGGCGCTTGCCCGATTGGCGTGATATTGTGGCTGAAGCACGCGCCACGCCGGGCATTACCGAAGCGACTCCCCTGATCGAACAGCCGCTAATGTCGAGCTATAACGGCCGGGTAGAGGCTGTACTGGTGCGGGGTATGCGCATCGCCGATATCCGCAGCAACCCCACGCTTAAGGGCAAGGAGCTTAGTGGATCGCTTGCGAGCCTGACTATGGGCAGCGGCAGGATTGGCATCGGATCGCGGCTGGCGGAGGCGCTGGGGGCGCAGGTCGGCAGCCAGGTTTCGCTGCTCAGCCCGCAAGGACAGACCACGCCGTTCGGCACCGTGCCGCGCATTGTATCCTACACCGTTGGCGCGATCTTTGAGATTGGCGTGTATGATTACGACAAAGCCTATGTGGTGATGCCGCTGGAGGATGCGCAGACTTTGTTGCTGATGGGCGACGCGGTGGGCGTGGTGGAGCTGAACACGGTGAATGCTGATCAGGTCGCCGGGATCGTATCGCCTTTGGCCGCAAAGATTGGCAGTCGCGGCGTGGTTGCCGATTGGCGGCAGCTCAATGCACAATTGTTTGAAGCGCTGGAGGTTGAGCGGATCGCGATGTTCACCGTCCTGTCGATCATCATTCTGGTGGCGGTGTTCAACATCTTGTCATCGCTGATCATGCTGGTGCGCGCCAAGACCCGCGACATCGCGATTTTACGGACCATGGGGGCAACGCGGGGCGGGCTGATCAAGATTTTCATGGTGGTGGGCACCACCATCGGGGCGCTGGGGATGATTGCGGGGTTGGTGCTTGGCTTTATCTTCTTGTTCTATCGCCAGAGCGTGGTGAACTTCATCCAGCTCGTTACCGGGCAAAATCTGTGGGACCCATCGATCCGGTTCCTCACCGAATTGCCGTCAAAGCCCAATCCGGTGGAGATTGTGGTGATCGCCGTCATGGCGCTGGTGCTCAGCTTCCTCGCGACGCTCTACCCCGCGTTCAAGGCGGCGAATACCGATCCGGTGCAGGTGCTGCGCTATGAATGATGCAAGCACAGCGGCGCGCGGCTTTACCGCGTCCGAGGGCACGACAGTTCTTGCCGTTAGCGGGCTGACGCGCAGCTTCGTGCAGGGTGAGGACACCATCCATGTGCTGCGCGGCGTTGACCTGACGATTGGCAAGGGTGAGATTGTCGGTCTGCTCGGGCCGTCTGGGTCGGGCAAATCGACATTGCTCCAAGCGGTTGGTTTGCTGGAGGGCGGGTTCGGCGGGTCAATTCGGATTGCGGGCACAGAGGCTGCGCAGCTCAACAGCCACGGCCGCACGCTTATCCGCCGTGATTATCTGGGATTTGTGTATCAATTCCATCATTTACTGCCGGATTTTAGCGCGACCGAAAACGTGGTGCTACCGCTGCTGATCCACGGCAGCACTCGGCCAGAAGCAGAAGAGCGGGCAAGGTCGCTGCTCACTACCCTCGGCCTTGGTCACCGGCTCACCCATCGGCCAAGCCAGCTATCGGGCGGCGAGCAGCAACGGGTGGCGGTGGCGCGCGCGCTGGCCAACAAACCCGCGCTGGTGCTGGCGGATGAGCCGACCGGCAATTTGGACGAGGCAACAGCCGGTATCGTGCTCGCCGAATTGTTGCGGCTGGTGCGCGACGAAGGCTCTTCGGCGCTGATCGCCACGCATAACGAGCGGCTGGCGGCCCAAATGGACCGTGTGGTGCGGCTCGATCAAGGGCGGCTGGTGTGACGGCGGCGCCAAACGCCTGGACCGATCAGCCAATATTGACCGGCAGGCACGCCACGCTGCGCCCGCTGGTGATGGACGACCGCGACGCGCTGGTCGCCGCTGCGGCAGATGGGGCGATTACCGAATTGTTCTTCACCAATGTGGCAAATCTGCGCGATCCCGATGCCTATATGGCGGCAATATTTGTGGAGCGCGATTTCGGGCGGGCAATGCCCTTTGCCGTTGAAACCCCTGACGGGAAGCTCGTCGGGATGACGCGGTATATGCGGATGAATGCGGCGCACCGCCGGCTTGAAATTGGCGGTACTTTTTATGCACGCTCCGTCCAGCGATCGGGCGTCAATACCGAAGCAAAGTTGCTCCTGCTCACGCACGCTTTTGAGGCGATGGACTGCAATGTCGTCCAAATCCGAACCGATTGGTTCAACAAGAAATCGCAGACGGCGATTGAACGGCTGGGTGCCAAAAGAGACGGCGTATTGCGCAACCACCAAACCATGGATGGCCGCATCCGCGATCTGGTCGTCTATTCGATCATTGCCAGCGAATGGGCGGGCGTGAAGACCAATTTACACTATCTGTTACAACGCCATGAGGGGGGAAGATGACCGCAATCACCGATTTTCAGGTCAAAGGTGCCGATGGCAAGCCCGTCGATCTGTCCAGCTATGCCGGCAAAGTGCTGCTGATCGTCAACACCGCATCCAAATGCGGATTCACCCCGCAGTATGAGGGGCTGGAGGCACTGCACCGCGACTATGCGACGCAAGGATTTGAAGTGCTGGGCTTTCCCTGCAACCAGTTCGGATCGCAAGAGCCGGGCGACGCCGAAGAGATCGCGACATTTTGCACGATTAATTACGACGTGACCTTCCCAATGTTTGCCAAGATTGAGGTCAACGGATCGGGCGCCGACCCGCTGTTTGATCGGTTGAAGGATGCAGCACCAGGCCTGATGGGATCGCGCGGCATTAAGTGGAACTTCACAAAGTTCCTGGTGGATCGCACCGGCGAAAAGGTAACGCGGTACGGCCCACAGACCACGCCCGCAGAAATCGCCAAGGATATTGAGAAACTGCTGGCGGCTTAACGGGCTTAGCGGCTGGGGCATCTCAACCGGCTTGTGATAACCCCAATATACACGTTTCCCCAGACTTGCTGCGGGGTGACGGCATGTGGCCGCTCGGTTTGCCGTTCAACATCGCTTACCGAAATCCCTTCCCGGCCAGCCGCTGCGCGAACCCGTTCAACGTCCGCGCTCACCCATCCACAGCATTTTTTGTCACAATGCCTTCACACTGCGTCCCCCAATCCGCATAGTCGCGCGCATGGCCCATTCCGGTTTCGTCCCGTTACGCATTTTCTCGTCGTTCACGATGCTCGATGGCGCGATTGAGCCAAAAGCCATTGCAAAACGCGCGCAGGAGCTGGGCTTTCCGGCGGCGGCGCTAACGGATCGTAACGGGCTGTATGCCGCAATGGCCTATGCGGAGGCGGCCCGGGCGGCGGGGGTTCAGCCGATTATTGGCGCGATGCTCGGCGTTGCGCGGCCGGATATGCCGGACGGGGTTGCGACGCCGCTCGACTGGCTGGCGCTCTATGCGCAGGATGAAAACGGCTATCAGAATTTATGCGCGCTGGTGTCGGCAGCGCATCTGGCGCGCCCGCTTGAACTTGCCCCGCATGTCGATTTTACGACGCTGGCAGCGCATGCTGACGGCCTGATCGCGCTGACAGCGGGGCGTGAGGGGGCGTTGGCCCGGCTGTTTGCCGAAGATCAGCCAGAAGCCGCGCTGGCCTATGCTGATCGGTTGCAGGCGCTGTTCCCTGACCGGCTGTATATCGAACTCACCCGACGGCTTGATGAGGTTGAGGGGCGGGCGGAATCGGCGTTGCTCGATTTGGCCTATGATCGTGACGTGCCGATCGTGGCGACCAACCCGTGCTGCTATGCTGAACAAAGCTTTGGCGCGGCGCATGATGCCATGCTGTGCATTGCCAATTCGACCTACATCGCCAGCGACGATCGCCCCAAAAGCAGCCCTGATGCGTGGATGAAGCCCGCCAAGGACATGCGCCAGTTGTTCGATGACCTGCCTGAGGCGATTGCCAATACGCTGGTGGTCGCGCAGCGCTGCGCCATTGCGGCTCCCAAGCGCAAACCCATCCTCCCCAGTCTGGCGGGGGACCGTGATGCCGAATCCGAAGCGCTGCGCGTTGATGCGCGTGCGGGGCTGGAACGGCGGCTGGAACGGATTGCAGCCCTTCAAAAACTCCCGTTCGTCCCGCGTTCTGAGCGGCTGACTTGCCAGCCAGTCGAAGGGCTCGACAAAAACGGTTTGGAGAATGGGCCAGGGGTTGATTGGACAACCCCCTATCGCGAGCGGCTCGAATTTGAGCTCGATGTCATCATTCAGATGGGTTTCCCCGGATATTTCCTGATCGTCGCCGATTTCATCAAATGGGCCAAGGACAATGATATTCCGGTGGGGCCGGGCCGTGGATCGGGTGCCGGTTCGGTGGTCGCGTGGTCGTTGACGATCACTGATCTTGATCCGATGAAGCTGGGGCTGCTGTTCGAACGGTTTTTGAATCCCGAACGCGTGTCTATGCCCGATTTCGACATCGATTTCTGCGAAACACGGCGCGAAGAAGTGATCCGCTATGTTCAGGCCAAATATGGCGTGGATCATGTCGCGCAGATCATTACCTTTGGGCGGCTAAAGGCGCGCGCGGTGTTGAAGGATACCGGGCGGGTGCTCCAGATGAGCTATGGGCATATTGATCGGCTCGCCAAGCTGGTGCCCAACCACCCGACCGATCCGTGGACGCTTGATCGCGCGCTGAACGGCGTTTCCGAACTGGCGGCGGAATATCGCACCGACAGCGGGGTCAAACACCTGCTGGATCTGGCGATGAAGCTGGAGGGGTTGCCGCGCCATTCGTCCACCCATGCCGCTGGCGTGGTGATTGGGGATCGACCGCTGGCGGCGCTGGTGCCGCTATACCGCGACCCCCGATCCGATATGCCCGTCACGCAGTTCGATATGAAATATGTCGAGGCGGCGGGGCTGGTGAAGTTCGATTTCCTCGGCCTGAAAACGCTGTCCGTGCTGAAGAAAGCGCAACAGATGCTGGCGGCGCGCGGCATCATCGTCGATCTCGATGTGCTCGAATGGGATGACGAGGCGGTCTATAAACTGCTGCAAAAGGGCGACACGGTGGGCGTGTTCCAGCTGGAATCGGAGGGGATGCGGCGCACGCTGTCTGCCGTCCGCCCGTCCAATTTCGGTGACATCATCGCGCTCGTTTCGCTGTATCGGCCGGGGCCGATGGACAATATTCCCAGCTTTGGTCGGCGTAAAAACGGCACTGAGGCGATCGATTACCCCCATCCGCTGCTCGAAAATATCCTGTCCGAGACATACGGCATCTTCGTCTATCAGGAACAGGTGATGCAGGCCGCACAGGTGCTGGCCGGTTACTCGCTGGGCGGCGCAGATCTGTTGCGGCGTGCAATGGGCAAGAAGAACCAGGCGGAGATGGACGCGCAGCGCGCCACCTTTGTTGAGGGCTGCCAGAGCGTGAACAACATTGCGCCTGCCAAAGCCAATGAGCTGTTCGATTTGATCGACAAATTCGCAGGCTATGGCTTCAACAAATCCCATGCCGCCGCCTATGCGCTGCTCGCCTATCAAACCGCGTGGCTGAAGGCGCATTACCCGGAAGATTTCTTCGCTGCCTCAATGTGTTTCGACATGACCCTGACGGACAAGCTGGGCATTTTCACTGATGATATGCGGCGCATGGGCGTCGCCATTTTGCCGCCATGCATCAACGCCAGCGCCGCCGAGTTTGCCGTTGAGGAAACGCCCGATGGGCTGGCGGTGCGCTATGCGCTTGCCGCGCTGAAATCGGTGGGCGAGGGCGCGATGGAGCGGCTGGTGATTGAGCGCGAGGAGAATGGCGCGTTCGGCTCGCTCGATGATCTTGCGACGCGGGTCGATCCGCGCCTGCTGAACAAGCGCCAGTTGGAAACGCTGGCAGCGGCGGGCGCATTCGATGCCATAGACCCCAATCGCGCGGGCATTTTTGCCGCAGCGGAAACCGTGCTGGCGGTCGCCGCGCGGCTGCATGATCAGCGCACCAGCGGGCAGGGCGGGCTGTTCGGCGAGAGCGAGCCATCATCGGGCGCGTCAATCCAGCTGCCCCTGTCGGCGCGGTGGACGCTGGCGCAGCGCATGGATCAGGAAAAAGAGGCGTTCGGTTTCTACTTTTCCGCCCACCCGGTTGATCGGCACCGACATCTGGCAAAAATGTACGGCGCGCGCAGTTATGTCGGGCTGGGGGAACTCAATATCCCTGATGATGGCACGCGCGGGGGCGCGACCATGGCGGTGCTGGTTGAAGAGGCAAAATGGCGCACGTCGGCCAAGGGGCGCCGCTATCTGATGGCGACATTATCGGATGCATCGGGCCAGTTCATCGCGACCTGTTTTGATGATGCCGTTGCGGCGCATCTGGAAGATGCGGCACGCACCGGCGGCTGCGGCATCGCAACAGTCGAGCTTGACCGGCGACCGGGCGAGGAAACCCCTCGGGTCACGATCAAGCGGCTGCAATTATTTGAAGAACTGGCAAACAGCGCGCGGATGGTGATGGAAATCAGCGTTGATCAGGCGCGTGCCATTGGCGAGATTGGCGCGTTGATCGCCGAGGCGCGCGGCGCGCGGGGCGAGGTGTATGTGTGCGCCGCGCTGCCGGACGGCGGTGAGGCGCTGGTGCTGCTGGGCCGCGATTTCCTGCTCGACGGTGAACTTGCAGGCCGGATAGAGTCGATACAAGGTGTCATAGGTGTCGCGCTGAAAACTGCTGAGACAAAGCGGCTGGCGCTCGTGGGTTAATCCCGACGCTGAACGGCGCGGGATGGGGGGAGGATGACTATGCTCGGTGGAATGCAGGATTTCGAATTGCGGGTGCCGCGGCTGATTGATCATGCCGCGCGCGAACATGGCGCACGAGAAATCGTCACCTATTGGGCTGATGGGCATGAGACGCGGACCAATTGGGCCGGTATCGCGCGTGATGCGAAGAAACTAGCGCAAGCGCTTGTTTCCATGGGCATGTACCCCGGTGATCGGATCGCCACCCTGGCCATGAACCATAGCCGTCACCTCGCGACCTGGTACGGTGTGATCGGGATGGGCGGGGTTATCCACACCATTAACCCGCGTCTGTTCGACGAACAGCTCGTCTATATCGGCAATCATGCCGATGACCGGGTGCTGCTGTATGACAAGCAGTTTCAGCCGATCGTCGATCGTCTGAAATCGCAATGGACCAGCATTGAGCGGTATATCTGCTTCGACGGCGAAGGGCCGGACAGTTTTGAAGGCATCCTCGCGCTGCACGACGGTGATTTTACCTGGCATGAGGGGCCAGAGCGTGATCCGTGCATGCTCTGCTATACCAGCGGCACCACCGGCAATCCCAAGGGCGTATTGTACGAGCATCGGTCGACCATGATCCATGCCATGGCGGGAGTGGCGCCGTGGCTGCTCAACATGTCCAGCCAGGCGGTGGTGCTGCCTGTGGTGCCGATGTTCCATGCCGCCGCATGGGGGCTGCCCTTTGCGGGCGCGCTGTCTGGCGCGAAATTCGTTTATGCCTGTGTGAATGATCCCGCCGTGTTGTGCCGGTTGATGAACCAGGAGCGCGTGACGCATTCTGCTGGTGTGCCAACGGTTTGGCTGTCGATGTTCCAGCATATGGATGCCACGGGTGAGACGCCAAACTACCTGCAGCAAGTGACGATTGGCGGATCAGCCGCCCCGCGCGCGATGATTGAGCGGATCATGGGTATGGGCGCGCGTGTGGCGCATTTGTGGGGGATGACCGAAACCTCCCCCATCGGCACGGCGGGCGCACCGCCGCCGCATTGGGATGAGATGAGCCTGGGCGAACAGCTCGATATGATTTCCAAACAGGGGCAAATTCCGTTCGGCGTGGAACTGCGCGTGATTGATGACGAGGATGTCGTCCAGCCGCGTGACGGCGCGAGCTCGGGTCGGCTGCAAATTCGTGGGCCTTGGGTGATCAAACGCTATTTCAAGGCCGAAGCGGACTGTGTGGATGCCGATAACTGGTTTGATACCGGCGACGTCGCGGTGCTGCACCCCGATGGCACGATGCAGATCACCGATCGCGCCAAGGACGTGATCAAATCAGGCGGCGAATGGATCAGCTCGGTAGAGCTGGAAAATGCAGCGGTTGGTTGCCCCGGCGTGGCAGAGGCCGCCGCGATTGGCATTTATCACCCTAAATGGGACGAACGCCCGCTGCTGCT
>MSXR01000006.1:303393-386448 GCA_002083655.1 Proteobacteria bacterium ST_bin14
GCGAAATGGTGGCTGCCCGACGAAATCCTGTTCGTCGACGATCTGCCCCACACCGCCACCGGCAAACTGCTGAAAACGGCCTTGCGCGCACAGTATAAGGACCACCGGCTGGCAAGTGCTGCCTGACGTGAATTCGGGTCTTACCCGAACAACTCCCCCTGCGGCCCGGCGGGCGGCCTGAACAGATCGCTGCGCAGCACAGTGCGGTCGCGGTTCAGCCCCAGCTTGCGGTAAGCGATCGTGAAACGCGTGTGCGTCAGGTCGGCCCATGGCCCTGATCCCCGCATCCGGGTGCCGAAATCAGGGTCGTTATCGCGCCCGCCGCGCAACGATTGGATGATCGCCATCACCTTGCTTGCGCGATCGGGGAAGTGCGCCGCCAGCCACGCCCTGAACAGCGGCGCAACTTCGAATGGCAGCCGGACCGGGATATATGAGGCTGACTGTGCGCCCGCTGCTGCTGCCGCGGCCAAAATATGATCGATTTCGTGATCGGTGATGGCGGGGATGACGGGCGAAATCGATACGTGAACGGGTATTCCCGCCGCTGCTAGCGCGCGCATTGCTGCCAGGCGGTTGGCCGGGCCTGGCGCGCGCGGTTCCATCGTCATCGCCGTGCGCGGGTCGAGTGTGGTGATTGATATCATCACCGAGACAAGGCCTTTTGCCGCCATTGGGGCCAGCACGTCGATATCGCGCACCACGCGGTCTGATTTGGTGGTGATTGTCAGCGGATGATCGCACGCCGCCAACACCTCCAGGCAGCCGCGCATGATGCGCCACTCCCGCTCGATCGGCTGATAGGCATCGGTGTTGGTGCCAAAGGCGATTGGGGCAGGGGTGTAGCCACGTTTGGCGAGTTCGGCGCGGAGGAGGCTTGGCGCATCAGGCTTGGCGAACAGCTTGGTTTCAAAATCCAGCCCCGGCGAGAGATCAAGGAACGCATGGGTTGGCCGGGCGAAACAATAGATGCAGCCATGTTCGCACCCGCGATAGGGGTTGATCGATCGATCGAACGGCACATCGGGCGACTGGTTGCGCGAGATGATCGTGCGCGCGGTCTCAACGGTAACGCTAGTGCGGATTGGCGGCGGTGCACCATCCAGCAGATCGCGCCAATCAAGCCAGTCGCCATCGGCTTCTGTGCACGGCAGGTTGAACCGATCGCTGGTCGTGTTCAGGGTGGCGCCGCGCGCAGGGCGTGATCGCTTGGGCATTGACCCATCATAGTGCGGCGGTTAGAACATAGATAGAACAAAATGCTGAAGGAGGGTGGCAATGGCGCGACTATATTATCTCGAATTACCCGTGGCGGATTCGGCGCGGTCGGCAGCGTTTTATGGGGAGGCGTTTGGCTGGAGCTTTACCCAATTCGGGCCAAGCTATTCGGCCACCATGACGGGCGATACCGATATCGGCCTTGATTCAGATGCGGAGACGCAGGTGAAGGCGCCGCTGCCGGTGATCGACACCGATGATCTGGAATCAGCGCTCGCCGCGGTGGTTGCGGCGGGTGGGACGATCAAGGTACCGATTTTCGCCTTTCCGGGCGGCAGGCGCTTTCACTTCATCGATCCCGACGGCCATGAACTTGCCGTTTCAGCCGCAGATAGGGCTGGTTGATCGCGGCCGTACCGGCAGCCATCGTCGCGCCCTGGCGGTGGGAGCGGTGGGCAATCAGCGTTCCATCAAACGCGGCATCAGTTCCACGAAATTGCAGGGCCGGTGGCGGCTGTCGAGTTGGGTGGCAAGAATACCGTCCCACCCGTCCTTCACCGCGCCCGTCGATCCGGGCAGCGCAAAGATATAGGTGCCGCGTGCCACCGCAGCGCAGGCGCGGGACTGGATGGTTGATGTGCCAATGGTCTGAAAGCTGAGCCAGCGAAACAGCTCGCCAAAACCGGGTATCGCCTTGTCCTGAACCTGCTCAATGGCCTCAGGCGTCACATCGCGCCCGGTAACGCCGGTGCCGCCGGTGGTGATGATGCAGTCCACCAGCGGATCGGCGATCCAGCCGTTCAGCGTTTCGACGATCACCGGCACATCATCGCGCACAATGGCGCGATCAGCGAGCACATGCCCCGCCGCCGTCAATCGCGCGACCAGCGTGTCGCCGGAGCGGTCATCGGTCAGGCCGCGGGTGTCTGAAACAGTAAGGACGGCGATGCGAACCGGCAGAAAAACCGCATTCTCGTCAATGGGCACTGGCGGTCATCACTGGCTTAATCTTGTTGGTGATGCGGACAGATGGTGCGCCAGGCAGGCCGGGAAAGCGCGGCCATAGCCCTTGCGATAATGCCGCGCGGCTGGGGGATACGGCCTTGCCGCTCTCGCGTTCATATACCCAGTAATTACGCAGCACCGTCACCACATAGCCACGCGTTTCCCAATAGGGGATCGATTCGATGTAGAGCAGCGGATCACCGCCATCCTTGACGATGGTGTTCCACGCCTCAACCGGCACTGAACCGGCGTTATACGCCGCAATCACCTTGGGCAGCAGGCCACCGGTGGCGGGCTGATCGCGCAACCATTCGAGATAGCTTTGGCCGATTTCGATGTTGGTCGATGGCCGGGTCAGTGCGGCGCGATCTGCGCGCATGCCGCGCGTGCGGCTCATGTCGCTGGCAGCACCGGGGCGGACCTGCATCAGGCCGTAAGCCCCCGCTGCACTGACGACATCGGTGCGAAACTTCGATTCCTGCAGCGTGTGCGCATAAACCAGCGCCTTATCGACCCGCCACCCGCCATCAGGTGTCCAATTGGGCGCGGGGTAGCGCGCCGCAAGGCCGGGCGAGGCACCCGCCGGGGCATTGTGCGACAGCCAGATCTGCGTTGAGGGCAAGTTAAGTGCACCCGCTACCCGCAGCAGCGCGGCATAGTCAGCCGGATCGCCGATCCGCGCCTGCCGCTTGAAGACTTCGTCAGCCAAAACATCTTCATCAATTTCGACGAGTGCGGCGGCAACGCGCAGATTGGGTCGGCGACCAAGCGTCTGCCAATCGGCGGCGATGCGAATATCGTTGGCGCGATCAACCGGCGTGCGAATGCCCAGCGTCTGGCGCGCGAGCAGGCCGTAAAATGTCTCATCATATTGCGCGGCGCCCTTCAGCCGCGCTTCAATACGGTCCGCACGCCCGCACGCCATATCGGCGCGCGATGCCCAATACAGGCCGGCGGATCGCAGCTCGATATCGGTTGATCTGGTGGCGACGCTGGCAAAAGCATCGCTTGCACCAGCGCAATCCTGTTGCCGCCAGGCGGCCAGCCCCGATACCCAATCGGCCTGAATCGCCCATTCGCCAGATCCCTGACGCGCCTTTGCTGCCATCAGCCGCGCGTTCACATCATCGCCTGATACAAAATACACCCAGGCGATTTTTTGCTGCCATTCCGATTGCGCTTCGGGCGTCAGTCCCGGCGTGCTTTCCAGCAATTGTTGGGCGTCCGAACCGCGATCCTCTTTGATGAACGGCTGCATTTTGATTGCAAGCTGGGCAGCGATCTGGTCGCTTTTCAAACTCTTGGCGCGGGCGCGGATGGGGGCGCCGCCGATCCAGCTGAGCGCTTGCGTATAGGGCAGTGTCGGCAATTCGCTTGCGCCGCGTGCTTTGGCCATTCGCGCAAGTTGTTCGGCCTGGGGTAATTCGGGCGCTTCGAAAACCAATTTGGCCAATTCTTCCGCGGTTGCCTTTGGCGAACCCGGCGCGACGACCAAAGCTGCCGTGGCAATTGTGTGCAGCGGCCCCGGCTTCATCGTCGCCAACTGCAAACGGGCATCGACCCATTTCTTGTCGCGGATGGCGCTGAACACGATGCGGTATCCGGCCCGCTGTTCCGCATCGAGCTGTGCTGGAATGGTTTCGGGCTGGGCAGCAGCCGGAATCTCGCCCGCCAGTGCAGGAACAGCGGGCAAAAGACCGATCGTCGCGGCGATAAGCAACAGTCTTTTCACGCATCAATCCCCTGGGCAAGCAACAACAAGTCCTTCCAGGCTTCCGCCTTGGCGGCCGGTCTTTCGAGCAAGAAGCGCGGGTGGAAACTCGCAACTGCTTCGATCGGCGGGACTTGTTGTGTATTGTTTCGGTTAATTGGGCGTAAAGCGCCACGCATATCGGCGATGTCTGCCCCAAGCAGCGCACGGCTCGCCGCATTGCCGATCACGAGCACGCGTCGCGGCCCAGCAAGCATCACCTGATGGCGTAGCGCTGCATCCAATGCGGGCATGAATTCGGGCGGGATGCTGCCCGTGCTGGGGCGTACGACGCACATTGGCACCAGATAGATCGAGTCGCGCGTCCGACCGATGGCGGCAAGCATACGATCGAACAAAGCCCCGGTTGGGCCACTCAACAGGCTGCCCGCGGCGCCGTCATCGCGTTCCGGCATTTCGATGATGACCATCAGCGGCGACTGCGCCGCCCCTTGCGCACCGATGCGCGGGCCGGCCCAGCCCGAATCGGGGGCATCATCGCTGAGGCGCCAGGCCTCAAATGCAGCGATATCGGCTGGCATTGGCGCGATTGGGCGAGCCGGCGCCGCAGGCGCTGCGGGCGCCGCACGGGCACGCGGTGGCGGTGTGGCATCGCGGTCTGATGGTGCGGTTGAATCGGCTTCAGGCGCGGGTTTTTCCGCTTCGGCCTGCAACCAGTTGCGCGGTTCTTCGGCGATCGCAACGTCCAGCCCAGCCTCTTTCCACCAGTCCATCATGCTGGTGACGCTGGCCGCCCAGTCGAAATTTTGATCTGCCCCCATGGCCATCATCTAAAGTCCCGGTTGACGTGGCGGTCAATTCGCGGGCACGCGTGATTGGACAAGACGTTGCCGGAACGCGACGACGGACTTTGGGACAGCCTTTGGGACAGGCTTGGGGTCAGCCCCGGTGCCGTGCCCCAGTAACGTCTGCAAGTGGAGACGATCATGAGCGAACGCGAGTCAATGCCGTATGATGTTGTGATTGTGGGGGCGGGCCCAGCCGGCCTGTCTGCTGCAATCCGATTGAAACAGCTGGCAAGCGAACAGGGCAGCGAACTTTCGGTTTGCGTGCTCGAAAAGGGTGCGGAGGTCGGCGCGCATATCCTGTCTGGCGCGGTGGTTGATCCCATCGGTCTTGATGAACTGCTGCCTGATTGGCGCACCATGGGCTGCCCGATGGCCGAAACACCCGTGACGGAGAATCACCACTGGATTATGAGCAGGACGGGGCACCGCGCACTGCCGCACTTCCTGTTGCCGCCCTTTCTGAACAATCACGGCACCTATACAGGCAGTCTGGGCAGCCTGTGCCGCTGGCTGGCCGAACAGGCAGAGGGGATGGGGGTAGAGATTTTCCCCGGTTTCGCTGCGGCCGAAGTGCTGTTCAATGATGATGGTTCGGTAAAGGGCGTTGCAACCGGCGACATGGGCGTTGCGCGCGATGGCACCCACCGCGACGATTATCAGCCGGGGCTTGAGCTTCACGCGAAATATACATTCTTTGCCGAAGGGGTGCGCGGTCATCTGTCGAAGCAGCTGATTCGCCAATTTGATTTGGCAAAGGACAGCGAGCCACAGGTTTACGGCATCGGCATCAAGGAGTTATGGGACATTGCGCCCGAAAATCACGTGCCGGGCCGGGTGATCCATACCCAAGGCTGGCCGTTGAACGACAATGCCAATGGCGGGGCGTTCCTATATCATCAGGCCAATGGCCAGGTGGCACTGGGGCTGGTGACATGGCTCAGCTATTCGAACCCCCATCTGTCGCCGTTCAATGAAATGCAGCGCTGGAAAACCCACCCCTCAATCGCTGCCATCCTGAAGGGCGGCAAGCGCGTTTCCTATGGCGCGCGCGCGATTAGCGATGGCGGGCTTCAATCAATTCCGAAGCTGGTATTTCCCGGTGGCGCGCTGATCGGCTGTTCTGCGGGCTTCCTGAACGTGCCGCGCATCAAGGGCAGCCACACCGCCATGAAATCAGGCATGATGGCGGCTGAGGCTGCGTTTGCCGCGGTTAGCGAAGGCCGCTCCAGCGACGAACTGGCGGCGTATCCCGCGGCGTTTGAAAAAAGCTGGGTGAAAAAAGAACTGTCGGTTGTCCGCAACGCGCTGCCGCTGATCGAAAAATTCGGCATGCTGGCGGGGGCTGCGCTGGCAACGGCAACAATGTGGGCGGAAACGCTGCGGATCAAGATGCCCTTTACTCTGGGCCACCACCCCAACCACGAAGACATGTGGCGCAAGGATCTGGTGCCCAAAATCGATTATCCCAAGCCTGACGGCGTCTTGTCGTTTGATCGCCTGTCGTCGGTATTCCTGTCGAATACCAACCATGCGGAGGATCAGCCGATCCATCTGCAACTCAAGGACCCAAGCGTCCCCATCGCGTTCAACCTGCCCATGTATGATGAACCGGCGCAGCGTTATTGCCCGGCTGGCGTGTACGAAGTGGTGGGCGAGGATACAGGCGATCCCAAGTTCGTCATCAACGCGCAGAATTGCGTCCACTGCAAGACATGTGACATCAAGGATCCTACCCAGAACATCAACTGGGTGGTGCCCGAAGGCGGCGGAGGGCCAACCTATCCCAATATGTGATCGACTGATCGGCAAGCGGTTCGCACTGCTGGCGGCATCGCTGCTGGTGCCGTGCGCGCCCGCTTATGCCGAGGCCAATCCTGACGATTTGTCGGCATATGTTCGCGCGCGCGCCGCCGATGCTGATGGCAATGCGGCCGTGGCGACAAATGGCTATGCGGCGGCGTTGGCAACGGAGCCTGACAACGCCGTGATCGCGCTGCGGGCCTATCGCGCGGCGATCACCGCAGGCGATTTTGCGGTGTTGACGCGCGCGCGGCTGGTGCTGGAACGCGCCAATCTGGCCCCGGCGGACGCGGCGTTGCTCGCACTGGCGGAGGCGGTGCGGGATAAGGATGCGGTGGCGATCCGCGCGGCGATTGACCGGGTAAAGGCCGGGCCGCTTGATTTTCTGGCACCCGCTTTTCGCGCCTGGGCAGCCATTGGTGATCCTGTGGCCGCGCTTGCCGCGCTGGATACAGCCGGCACCAACCCCATCGAGCGACGCTATGGCCAGGAAAGCCGCGCGCTGCTGCTGATCGCGTCGGGAAAGATCGAGCAGGGTGCTGATCTGGTGCGTGTTCTGCTGAGTGCGGACCGCGCGAGCATTGATCTGCGCCTTGCCGCCGCGCAATTGCTGGCGGATCGCGGACGGGGCGACCTCGCCACGTCGCTGCTCGCCGGCAGTGGGGCTGAGCTGGTGAATGCACGCCAGTCGATTGGCAATGGCAAGCTCGCGACCACGGCGTTCGGCATTTCCTATGTGCTGGGGCGATTGGCGTCTGACCTGGATGATGGCCAATCGGGGCGGTTGCTGATCGTGATGGTGCGCACCGCGTTGCGGCTTGATCCCGGCAATGATCGCGCCCGGCTGGTGCTGGCGTACACGCTGGCTGCCGATGGTAGCCCGGCCCAAGCGCTGAGAGCGCTTGAAGAGATTGCGCTCGCCAGCCCCTTTCGCCCGTTTGCCGATGAGCGGCGGGTCGCGCTGCTTGCCCGCGGCGAGGGGGTAGCGGTCGCGCTGGCCGAAGCAGCGCGGATCGCGGCCGCACCGGGTGCCAAACCCGCTGACATCAAGCGGTATGGCGATCTGCTTGCCGAAGCGGAGCAGTTTGATGCCGCCGCCGCTGCCTATCGCCGCGCGATTGATGTTGATCCGGCGGCTGCGGACTGGGTGGTGTATCTGCAACTGGGCAGTGCGCTCGATCGGGCCGGGCGCTGGGCAAAGGCGCGGCCAATGCTCGAAAAATCAGTCGCGCTCGCGCCTGATCAGCCGGTGGCGTTGAACTATCTGGGCTATGGCTTGCTCGAAAATCGCGGTGATCGGGCCATGGCGCGCAAACTGCTGGAGCGGGCCAGCAGCCTGCGCCCCAAGGATCTGTCGATCCTTGATTCGCTCGCTTGGGCTTATTTTCTGCAAGGCGATGTCGCCCGCGCGCTGCCGCTGCTGGAAATGGCGGCAAATGGCGAGCCCGCCAACAGCACGATTAATGAGCATCTGGGTGATGCCTATTGGCAATTGGGTCGCCGTTATGAAGCGCGTTACGCCTGGCGCGCCGCTGCATTGGTGGCTGAGGCGAATGATGCGCCACGGCTCGCTGCAAAAATTGCCAACGGCACGGCCGTGCGCTGATCCACCGATGATCGTCGAGCTTGCCCCTGCCAAGATCAACCTTGCGCTCCACGTTCGGCGACGGCGGGCGGACGGGTATCATGAACTGGAAACCCTGTTCGCGTTTTTGCAAGCTGGCGACACGATTTCCATCGCGCGCACGACGGCACCATCTTTTCGGGTGACGGGGCCGTTTGCTGAGGGGTTGACGGGGGAGGGCGACAATCTGGTCACCCGCGCCGCGCGACTATTTGGTGAGCGTTTTGGCGAAACGGGCACCCTCGATATTGTCCTCGACAAGCATTTGCCGATCGCATCGGGGATTGGCGGCGGATCGGCTGATGCTGCCGCGACGTTGCGGGCGCTGGCGCGGTTGCAGGGCATCGCCGGTGATGACGCTGGGCTATTTGCGATCGCTGAGGCGCTTGGGGCCGATGTGCCGGCCTGTTTGCTGGGGCGCAGCGCGATTGGCACCGGCAAGGGTGAACAATTGGAACCGGTTGCCGGATTGGTCGATACGCCGGTGCTGCTGGTCAATCCTGGCGTTGCTGTATCGACCGGGCCAGTGTTCCGGGCGTGGGATGGGGTTGATCGCGGCGGGATTGGTACGGGGGATTTGCTCGCGCGTGCGGTGGCGGGCCGCAACGATCTGGAGCCGCCCGCGCGCGCGCTGGCCCCGGTGATCGGCGATGTGGTGGCGCTGCTTCAGGTGCAGCCCGGGGTGCTGCTGGCGCGCATGTCAGGATCGGGGGCGACGTGCTTTGCGCTGTTTGATTCAGCTGAACATCGGGCGCGGGCAGCGGCGCTGGTGCGCGCGGCGCAACCTGGTTGGTGGTGTCTCGAATCGGCACTCGCGTGACAGTTATCTGCGTCACATCGGGACGACAGCGGGGCTCGGCGGCGGCAAATGGCGCAAATGCGCGGTTGGCCCGGCTCTTGCTGAACCCCGGCATAAGCGGGTCCGTCGATAACCACGGCGCGTCCGTGGATGGTCCTCGCTCCCTCGGGCATCATCAGGGTCGAAGGGTGGCGATGGTATCGCCGCCCTTCACCTCCCCCGCACCGCGAACCGGCGTTCATGCTCCCCTTTGAGGTCATTAGCGGCACCGGGCCGATCCTGCTGATCTGCGATCACGCATCCAAAGCCGTCCCGCCCGATATCGATCTGGGCATCGACTCAAATTTGCTCGACAAGCATATCAACATCGATATTGGCGCGGCGGATGTGACGCGCGCATTGTCGGCCATGCTGGGTGCCCCGGCAATTCTCGCCACGGTGTCGCGGCTGGTGATTGATCTGCACCGTTCGCCCGATCATCCCGGGCTGGTGCCCGAATCAAGCGATGGCCATGCCATCACTGGCAATATCGGTGCTGACCGGGAAGCGCGCCTTGCCCGGTTCCATATCCCCTATCACTGCGCGCTGGCAGCGTTGATCGCGCGCCACCAGCCCCGATTGCTCGTGTCGATTCACAGTTTTACGCCCGCGCTGGAAAGCGGCAGCGCGCCCCGCCCATGGGAAATCGGTATCCTCTACAATCGTGACGCGCGGGCCGCGCACCAGGCGATCCAGCGATTTACCGCAGCAGGCGTGGTAACGGGCGATAACCAGCCCTATTCGGGCCGCGTGCTGAACATGACGCTGAACCGACACGGCGAGGGCAATGGTATTCCCAGCTTTGCAATCGAACTGCGGAATAACCTGATCGATACACCTGCCGGGGTGGCGCAATGGGCCAGCGTGATTGCCCCGATATTGTCGGCCATTGCCCAGCCGGGGCAAGCGTCCTAGGCGCTTGGCGATGCGCGCACCCTTTTACCTGATTGTCCCGCTGGCCCTTGCCGCTTGCGACGGCACAACGCCTATCGCCGCGCCAACGGGCACCGGCGCGCCCGCGCAGCCAGTGGGTGGTCAGCCCGGCGGGGATGTCGAGCGCCTGGCCTGCGCGCTTGGCAAGGGATCGCCGTTCAGCACGACGTGCATTGTCGAGCGGCAACAGGATGCAGATGGCGCCCTGCTGACGATCAGGCATCCTGATGGCGGGTTCCGGCGCTTTCGCATTGCGACCGACGGGCGCGGCGTGATTGCTGCCGATGGCGCTGAAGCATCAACCGTGCGCGTGATCGGCAAAAACGAGATTGAGGTGGCGATTGGCCAGGATCGCTATCGCTTACCCGCCACCGTGCGCGGCAAAGGGGCCAAATAGTGCCGGAGGCCGAAGACCTGATCATCCGCGTCGCCGGGCGCGGCGAGGGCGTTACCGCTGATGGCCGCCATGCTGCGCTGGCTGCGCCGGGGGACTGGCTGACGGCAGACGGCGCAGTGGTGCCCGGCCCGCATCATCAGGCAGCACCCTGCGCGCATTACCCGCGCTGTGGCGGCTGCCAGCTCCAGCATCTTGATGATGCAAGCTATGGCCAGTTCATTGTCGATCGGATCGTCGGGGCACTCGCCGCGCAGGGCCTGTCGACCGATATCCGCCCGCCGATCATTTCCCCGCCGCGCAGCCGCCGCCGGGCGGCGTTTCATGCAGAGCGCAAGGGCGGGCAGATTATTCTGGGGTTCAGCCAGTCGGGTAGCCATGATCTGGTTGATCTGCGCGAATGCTGGATCCTTGATCCCGTGCTGTTCGCGCTGCTGAAGCCGCTGCGGGTGCTGCTTGGCCGGTTGATGACCGCCAAGCGCCGCGTCGAAATTCAAATGACCGTGATTGATCAGGGCGTCGACATGCTGATCACCGGAATCGCCGCCGAAGGGCTGGAGGCTGCAGAGGCGATTTCGGCTTTTGGCGCGAAGTTCGGCATTGCGCGGTTGTCGATCGACAACGGGCTGGGGCCAGAAACACGCTGGGAGCCGGTTGGGGCCACCATCACGCTGGGCGGGGTGGAGGTGCCATTCCCGACGGGTTCGTTCCTGCAAGCAACGCCTGAGGGCGAAGCGGCGCTGGTCGCGGCGGTGCGCGAGGCGATTGGGCCCGCGACCGCAGTGGCTGATTTATTTGCCGGGCTGGGCACATTTGCGCTGGCGGTCGCGTCGCCCGCAAAACTTTATGCGGCAGAGGCTGGCCGCGATGCGGTGTTCGCGCTGAAAATGGCCGCTGGGTTGAAGCAACTGCCCGTTTTTGCAGACCACCGCGATCTGTATCGCCGACCGCTTACCGCCGCCGAGCTTGACCGGTTCGATGCCGTCATCCTCGATCCGCCCCGTGCGGGCGCAAAGGAGCAGGCAGATGGCCTGGCCGCCAGCAAGTCTCCAATACTGGCTTATGTTTCGTGCAATCCCAGTACATTTGGCTGCGATGCTAAGACGATATGTGAGGGCGGATATGCGTTGGATTGGATCCAGCCCGTCGGCCAGTTTCGCTGGTCAACGCATATTGAATTGGCGGCTAAGTTCAGTCGTTCGCGGTGAAATCCCCAGCGTAATCCCCAGCATAATCCGCCCGGACAAAAAATAACCCGTCCGGCGGCGCGTTAAACCCTAGCGCTGCGCGATCACGCGCCGCCAGCGCTGCCGCCATGTCGTCAGGCGACCATTTCCCTTCGCCGACCAGCGCCAGGCAGCCGACCATCGATCGCACCTGATGATGCAGGAACGACCGAGCCGATGCGACAATGCGGATGATGTCGCCGTCGCGCGCCACATCCAGCCGGTCAAGCGTGCGCAGCGGACTGTCCGCCTGGCAATGCGCTGATCGAAACGTCGTGAAGTCATGCCGCCCCAGCAGCCGCGCTGCCCCCGCCGCCATGGCATCTGCATCAAGCGCGGCGGGCACGCGCCAGGCGAGCCCATGATCCACCGTCAGCGGCGCGCGGCGGTTGGCGATGCGATATTCATAATGGCGCGCGGTGCAGGAAAAGCGGGCGTGCCAGTCATCGGGCACAATTTCGCAGGCCAATATGGCGATCGGTGCCGGGCGCAGCAACGCATTCATCCCCTCCATCAGCCGGAACGGCGTTATCGGTCGAGCAATGTCGACATGCGCGCGCATGCCAAGCGCGTGCACCCCCGCATCGGTGCGCCCGGCGGCATAAGCGATCACATCTTCCTGCACGATTCGGCCAGCGGCTTCCTCAATCGCCTGCTGCACGCTGGGGCCATGCGGTTGGCGCTGCCAGCCCATAAAGGGCCGCCCGTCATATTCCACCGTCAGCGCGAATCGCGTCAAAGCCGGGTGCCTGCCGGCAGCGGGAAGCCCCGCAACAGTTCGCTTGCTGTCATCGGGCCGCGCCCGGCGCGCTGCACCTGCTCGGCGATCAAGCTGCCGCTGCCGCAGGCAATTTCCAGCGCATCGTCCAGCACCTCGCCCGGATCGCCGCTGCCCGCACCAATTTTGGCGCTGAGGATGCGGATTCGATCACCCGAAACTTCGAAAAACGCGCCCGGCACCGGATTGAATGCGCGCACCTGCCGCTCAATTTCCTCGGCAGACCGGGTCCAATCGATCCGCGCTTCGGCCTTGTCGATTTTGGCGGCGTAGGTGACGCCCGCTTCGGGCTGGGCGCGCGGCGGGTTGGCTGTCGGATCGGCCAGAAACTCGGTCATCAGCCGCGCCCCCAGCGCGCTCAGCGCGTCGGTCACTGCGCCTGCTGTCTTGCCGTCAATGGCGATCCGCCCCTCCAGCAGCACCGGCCCTGTATCCAGTCCCGCCTCCATCTGCATGATGCACACGCCGGTCTCATCATCCCCGGCCAGAATCGCGCGCTGGATTGGCGCGGCACCCCGCCAGCGTGGCAGCAATGATGCATGGACGTTGATGCAGCCAAGGCGCGGCGCATCCAGCACGGCACGCGGCAGGATAAGGCCATAGGCCGCCACCACCGCCACATCCGCGCCGAACCCGGCAAATGCGGCCTGCGCATCGGGATCACGCAGCGTTAGCGGCGTCATGACGGGTATCCCCAGCGCCTCTGCGCATTGCTGCACGGGGGACGGCATTAACGCCTTGCCCCGGCCGGCCGGGCGCGGCGGCTGGCTGTATGATGCCACCACATCATGCCCGCAATCCACCAATGCCTGCAACACGGGCACCGAAAAGGCAGGCGTGCCCATGAAAATGATCTTTAAAGGGGGCGATTGCATATCTCTCCATCGCTGCTTGGCATTGCAGCGCGCAAGCCCTTATCTGTCGATCATGGCTTCTCCAGAAATTGACGCGCTAACACAGGCGCTGGCCCGGCTCCCCGGCCTCGGCCCCCGGTCGGCGCGGCGCGCCGTGCTCCATCTGTTGAAAAAGCGTGAAACGGCGCTTGATCCGCTGCGGGCGGCGCTGGACGCGGTGGGGGATCGGCTGACGGCGTGCGCGACCTGTGGGAACATCGATACCACCAACCCCTGCGGCATCTGCACCGATCAGCGGCGCGATATGCGGTTGTTATGCGTGGTGGAGGAGGTTGCCGATCTGTGGGCGCTTGATCGATCGCGGCTTTTTCCGGGCCATTTCCATGTGTTGGGCGGTAAGCTTTCTGCGCTGGACGGGGTGCGGCCAGAGGATTTGTCGATTGATCTGCTCGTCCGCCGAATAGCGGCAGGGGGCATTGACGAGGTTGTGCTGGCGATGAACGCCACGCTGGAGGGACAGACGACGGCGCATTACATCGCCGAGCGGATTGAGGCGTTTCCGGTGCGTGTCACCCAGCTGGCGCACGGCCTGCCGGTGGGGGGTGAGCTTGATTACCTTGATGAAGGCACCTTGGCACAGGCACTTCGCGCGCGTCGGCCGGTGGGTTGATTGCACCCGCCACCTTGACGATTCGCTGCCCCTTTCCTAGCTGAACCCCATGGCCGTTCACAAAATTGTCGAAATCCCCGATCCGCGCCTGCGGACCATCTCCACGCCCGTCGCTGAGGTGGATGATGATGTGCGCGCCCTCATCGATGATATGTTCGATACGATGTACGCATCACGCGGCATCGGGCTGGCCGCGATCCAGATCGGTATCGCCAAACGCATCCTGGTGATCGATCTTCAGGAAGAGGATGAAGACGGCAAGCCCGTCCGCGAACCGCGCGTCTTCATTAATCCCGAAATCGTCGAAACGGCTGACGACAGCACTATCTATAATGAGGGCTGCCTGTCGGTGCCCGATCAATATGCCGAGGTTGAGCGCCCCGCGACCTGCCGGGTGCGCTGGCTGGACGAAACCGGTGCGGCGCATGACGAGCAGCTCGAAGGGTTGCTGGCGACGTGCATCCAGCATGAGATGGATCATTTGGAAGGCATCATCTTCATTGATCACCTGTCCCGCCTAAAGCGCGAGATGGTGCTGAAAAAGCTGGCGAAACAACGCAAGGCTGCCTGATTGCCATGAAAGCCTATCGCCTTTTTGGCATGCCAGGATCGCTCTATACCGCCAAGGCGCGGTCCTATCTGATCAAACAGCGCGTTGATTTTGAAGAAGCAATTCCAGCCGACCCGGCCTGGCCCGATATCACCCGGGCGATTGGCCGCTGGATTATCCCGGTGCTGGTGACACCAGCGGGGGAGATTATTCAGGATGGTACGGCAATTATCGACCATATCGAGGCGGCGGGTTTGGCGCGGGCAAGCGCCTATCCCGAAACGCCCGTCCACCGCGCCGTAAGCCTGATAGTCGAATTGTTCGGCGGCGAGGGGCTGTTGCGCCCGGCGATGCATTACCGCTGGGATTTTGACGAAACGAACCTTGATTTCCTGCGCACCGATTTCGTCGCGGCGTTGATGCCGGGCGCGACGGGGGAGGTGGAGGAAACGGTATTCGGGGCCGCCAGCGGCCGGATGCGCAAGGCCAATTCCGCGTTTGGCGTGTCGCCTGAAACCGCGCCAGCCATTCAGGCCAGCTATGAGGCGTTTCTGGCGCTGCTCAACGCGCATTTCACGCGCTATCCCTATTTGCTGGGGGGGCGACCAACGATTGGCGATTACGGGCTGATTGCGCCGCTTTACGCCCATCTGGCGCGCGATCCCTATCCCGCCGCGATGATGAAGTCGCGGTTCTTCCACGTCTGGCGCTGGGTGGAGCGGATGAACGCCGCACAGGCGCTGCTCGATGGGCTATGCCCCGATGAAGCGCTGTTCGCTGACGATGCCATCCCCGAAACGCTGCTGGCGCTGATGCGCTTTATCGCGGCGGATTATGTGCCCGAACTGACGGCGCATGTGGCCCATGCCAATCGCTGGCTGGACGCACATCCTGATCTGCAGACCGGCACCAATGGCTTGCCGAATCCCGGCACCCGGATGATCGGCATGGCCGAATTTGATTGGCGCGGGCATGTGATCAGCACGATGGTGATGCCGTACCGCTTCTATCTGCTTCAGCGCGTGCAGGCGGCAATCGCCGATGCGGGCAGGCCGATGGCGGCGTTGCTGGCCGATTCCGGATTGGCCGCGCTGGCAGCGCTTAAAACCCACCGCCCGGTTGAACGGCACGGCAATTTGGAAGTGTGGGGCGCGGACCTGCGCGGTTAATCAGGCGGTCGGTGTTGTCGCGGGCAGGATAACCGTCACCCGCACGCCGCCCAATGGCGATGTGCCAGCGTCGATCCGGCCATGATGGGCCTCAACAATCGCCTGTGCTGTCGCCAGCCCAAGCCCTGAACTCGTTACCGATTCGCCGGGGAGCACCGTTGCCCGGTAAAAGGGTTCAAACAGCCGCTGCGCCAGATCGACGTCGATGCCTGGCGCGCTATCGTCAATAATCAACTGCCAGGCACCGCGCGTCGGCTCAAGCCCCAATAGGATGCGGCCGCCGGGCGGCGTGTAACGCAGGCTGTTTTCGATCAGGGCGGTGAAAAGCTGTTCGATCCGCGCGCCATCCCAGCGCACGATCACGGTTGTGGCGGGCATGTGGCCGGCCTCCAGCGACACCTGCGCAATATCTGCCCTGCGCTTGTTGGACCAGATGGCGTTGTGGATCAGCGCGCACGGATCAACCTGCGCAAAATTGACCGGCAACCGGCCCAGATCGGCCAGCGCCACCGCTTGAAGATCCTCTGTAATCTCCACCAGCCGGCGAACATTATCGTCAACCAGCTCAAAAGTGTCGCCGGTAATTGTTTTATCCACGTCGCGCTCGGCGCGAATCTGGTCGTCCAGCGTCGCGACCGGCTTGCGCAATTCCTCGGCAATCGCGACCAGCCAGGTACGCCGCGCGGTTTCCAGTCGATCAAATGATCGGGCGATCCGGCCCAGATTGCGCATCGTCACCACGGTTTCCCATGCGCCGTCTTCGGGGAACTCGCCGTCGAAATTTCCTTCGGCAACGGCGGCACTTACTTCTTGCAGTCGGCGTTGCGGGCGGGTCCAGCGGTTGGCGATGATGCTGGCAACCAGCAGCATCACCAGCAGCATGGCGCCCAGCACGATGCCCACCACGATCAGTTGCTCGCGGAACAGCGCGGCTTCGGCATTGGGGCCACCAACCACCTTGGCGATATCCAGATAGCGTTGGGTGGTAAATCGCAAGCCAAGGATCAGCAACAGCGACGGTATCGCCGTTACGAGCAGCGCCTGGGCTGCCAGCAACAGGAACAAGCCGCGAGATAGCCGCACAATCTGTCTCCCCAGCCCTAAGCGCGGTATCGCGCTGTCCCCAGCCGTTATCACTTCAGGCGTTATCCTGCTCCATGGCATGAAACAATCGGCATTGTGACGTTCAGGCCGGTCCCGGCTCGGGACGAAGCCGGGCGATGGCCGCCAGCACGGGCGCGGCAAGCTCGGCGCGGCAGATCAGCAGATCGGGCAGCAGCGGTTCGGTGCAGTTATATACCAGCGGACTGCCATCAATGCGTGATGCATGAAATCCGGCCGCCAACGCCACGGCAGCGGGGGCGCAATTATCCCATTCATACTGGCCACCATCGTGCAGATAGATATCGGCATCGCCCGCCACCACGGCCATCGCCTTTGCCCCGGCAGACCCCATCGGCACCAGATCGGCGCCGATTGCCGCTGCGACCGCGCGCGCAATTGCGGGCGTTCGGCTGCGGCTGACGACCATGCGCGGCCTTGCCGGCAGGGCAGCGGGGGCCAATGGCACATCGTCTGTCGCAAAAATGCTGTTGCAGGCGGGCAGGGCGACCGCGCCGACACAGGCCACGCCGTCCACCGCAAGCCCGATATGGACCGCCCAATCATCGCGCGCGGCGGCATATTCGCGGGTGCCGTCCAGCGGATCGATGATCCACACGCGCCGGGCGGCGCAGCGTTTGCGGTCATCGTGCGATTCTTCGGACAGGATGAAATCATCCGGGCGCGCGGCGCGCAGCCGATCAATGATCAGCCGGTTGGCGTCTGCATCCCCGCGATCACCCAGCGCTGCGCCGTCGCCGGTCCAGGCGTGCCGAATTTCATTCAGCAAAGCTCCCGCTTCCAGCGCAACAGCCCGGGCGAGCGCCGCATCGGCCAGGGTCGAAGCGTCGGGCGCGCGGCGGGAAACATCAGGGGTCATTACCCGCGCTTACAGCATTGGTGACCAGATGCCGATAATCTGTTCGACGATCAGGTCAGCGGCCTGCTCGGCCGTTATCTTCGTCGTATCGATATGGCATTCGGGCCTGGCGGGCGGCTCATACGGGCTGGAAATGCCGGTGAAGTTCGCAATTTCACCCGCTCGGGCACGGCGATACAGGCCCTTGACGTCGCGCGCCTCCGCCACTTCAATCGGCGTATCGACGAAAATCTCGATAAACTCCCCTTCAGGCACCATCGCCCGAACCATATCCCGCTCTGCCCGGAAGGGAGAAATAAACGCCGTCAGCACAATCAGCCCGGCATCCGTCATCAGCTTGGCGACTTCACCCACACGGCGGATGTTTTCAACCCGGTCGGCATCGCTAAATCCCAGATCCCGGTTCAGGCCGTGGCGGACATTGTCGCCATCAAGCAGGAAGGTATGCTTGCCCAGCGCGTGCAGCTTTTGTTCGACAATGTTGGCGATGGTTGATTTGCCTGATCCCGACAGACCGGTGAACCATAATATGCGCGGTTGCTGGCGCATTTGGATGGCATGGGCTTCGCGACTTATCTCAATGGCTTGCCAGTGGATATTGTCAGCACGACGCAGCGCTTGCCGGATCATCCCGGCTGCCACCGTCGCGTTGGTGGTGCGGTCAATCAGAATGAACCCGCCCAGCTCGGCGCTGGTTGCATAGGGTTCAAACACGATGGCACGATCGGTGTGGATGTCGGCGATGCCGATATCGTTCAGCGCCAGCGTGGGTGCTGCCAGCCGGGCCATGGTGTTAACGTCAACCCGGTGGTCCGGCGCACGCACGGTGGCGCTGACGGTCTGGCTGCCGATTTTCAGCAGATAAGCGCGGCCCGGCTCCAGTGGCGTATCGTCCATCCACACAATGGATGCCGAAAATTGATCCGCAACTTCAGGAGTATTTTCCGCCAGCGCAATCACGTCGCCGCGTGAGCAATCGACTTCATCGGCCAGGGTCAAGGTTACCGATTGGCCTGCCACGGCGACATCCAGATCGGCGTCCATTGTGACGATGCGGGCAATCGTGCTCAGCCGACCTGATGGCAAAATCCGCACCCGGTCCCCCGGCCGCGCCTGTCCGCTTGCGATCAGCCCGGCGAACCCGCGAAAATCGAGGTTGGGGCGATTCACCCATTGCACCGGCATGCGGAAGGACTGCCTCGCAGCGCTGTCCGTCGACACATCAACCGCTTCGAGATGCTCGATCAGGCACGGCCCGGTGTACCAGGGCATCGCTGCTGATCGGGTCGCGACATTATCGCCCTTGAAGCCGGAAAGCGGGATCGCGGTGAACGCGCCGATCCCAATCGAATCGGCAAATTGCCGGTAATCGGCGACAATCGCGTCAAACCGGGCCTGATCATAATCGACCAGATCCATTTTGTTCACCGCCAGCACGATGTGCCGAATGCCGATTAACTGGGTAAGGTAGCTGTGCCGCCGGGTTTGCGTGAGCACACCCTTGCGCGCGTCAATCAAGATCACGGCTAGATCGGCGGTCGATGCGCCTGTCACCATATTGCGGGTATATTGTTCGTGCCCCGGCGTGTCGGCGACGATGAACTTGCGTTTTTCGGTCGCAAAGAACCGGTAGGCGACGTCGATGGTAATGCCCTGTTCGCGCTCTGCGGCCAATCCGTCGACCAGCAGGGCGAAATCAATCGCTTCACCCTGTGTGCCCGACCGGCGGCTATCGGCCTCCAGCGCGGCCAGCTGATCTTCAAAGATCATCTTTGAATCATAGAGCAACCGCCCGATCAGCGTGGATTTTCCGTCGTCCACCGATCCGCAGGTGATGAAGCGCAGCATCGATTTATGCCGGTGCAGCTGCAGATAGGCGTCGATATCCTCGGCGATCAGCGTATCAGCAGTATAGGCGGGGGTATAGGCCGGCGGGCAGGGGGCTGTGGGGGCGTGCATCAGAAATACCCCTCCTGCTTTTTCTTCTCCATGCTCGCCGCCTGATCATGGTCGATCGCGCGCCCCTGCCGCTCGCTGGTGGTGGTCAGCAGCATTTCCTGGATGACCTGGTTCAGTGTCGTCGCCTCACTCTCCACCGCCCCTGACAAAGGGTAACAGCCAAGCGTGCGGAACCGGACGGATCGCTCAACCGGCACTTCGCCGGGGCGTAGCCGGAAGCGATCATCATCAACCATCAGTAGCATGCCGTCGCGCTCCACCGTGGGGCGCGGTGCGGCGAAATAAAGCGGTACAATTTCAATGTTTTCGATCTGGATATATTGCCAGATATCGAGCTCGGTCCAGTTTGAGATTGGGAAGGCGCGGATGCTTTCGCCCTTGTGCTTGCGGGCATTGTACAGCCGCCACAGTTCGGGCCGCTGGTTTTTCGGGTCCCAGCGCTGGTGCGCGGAACGGAAACTGAAAATCCGTTCCTTGGCGCGCGATTTTTCCTCATCGCGGCGCGCGCCGCCAAACGCCGCATCAAAGCCGTGCTGTTCCAGCGCCTGCTTCAGCCCCTCGGTCTTCCACATATCGGTATGGCGGCTGCCATGATCGAACGGATTAATGCCCAGCGCCTTGGCTTCGGGGTTCTGGTGGACGATCAGCGACATGCCCGCTTGGGTCGCCGCACGCTCGCGCAGATCATACATGGCCCGGAACTTCCAGGTGGTATCGACGTGGAGCAGCGGGAAGGGCGGCGGTGCCGGGTAGAACGCCTTGCGCGCGAGATGCAGCATCACGGCAGAATCCTTGCCCACCGAATACAGCATTACCGGGTTGGTTGCCTCGGCAACAACCTCGCGCATGATGTGGATGCTCTCGGCCTCAAGCCGCTGCAAATGGGTGAGGGGGGCGTTCATGCCCGTTGAAATAGTCATCCGCCGCGCCGCCGCCACCAAGCAAAAATTGCGGCGTCGAAAGCTGGATCAATCCTCGGCTTGTCGATCAAGCGAATCAAGGATGCGCGCACCCGCCATAAAAACGGCAATCGGGCAGACGGAAAACAGTAACCAGCCACCAAAGCCGGGATATTGTTGCAGATAATGCACGCCGCGCTCAATCGCCCCGGTGCCAAGCCCGTAGATCACGAGAAAGGCCTCGAATTTGGTCTTGATGACGAACAACTGGCCAATCTTGTGCAGCATGGCCTTTGTTAAGCAAGCGCCGGGCCAATCCCGGAAATGCGCCAATCCACATTTACACTTATGGTAAATTGTCAATTAACCCGACAGCTTCGGCGGCGGTAAGGCCGATCACCGGCATCAATGCGGCATATGCCTGTTCGATCTGGGTGATCAATGCTGGGTTGCCGATATCGGCAGGGGCAATCGCTTCGGGCCAATGCGCCTCCACGACCGCGGCGATCTGATCAAGGCGCGCGTCGTTCACCAGAAAGCGCGGGTCGATGGTTGCAGGATCAGCCACCACGCGCAGCCGCAGGCACGCCGGGCCGCCGCCATTGGCCATCGATTCGCGCACATTCACCACCTCAAGTCGGCGGATCGGGCCATTTCCGGCGATCATCGCCTGCAACCAAGCCCAGACACGCGCATTCGCCCGTGCTTCCTCGGGCAGAATCAGCGCCATGGCGCCACCGGGCAGCGTCACCAACTGGGCGTTGAACAGATAGGATGTGATCGCATCATCCAGGCTGACCGCACTGGCGGGCACTTCCACAATCTGCGCGGTCGGCATGCGCTCCTGCAGCGCGGCATAAAAGCCCGCCTTGTCGGCAAAGGCCTGTTCATGCGCGAACAGCACCGGCCCGTTCGCCACGGCGACAACATCGTTATGGAACGCGCCAGCCGCAATCGCGTCTTCTGATTGCTCAACAAACAGGGTGCGCGCCGGATCCAGCCGGTGGCCGCGCGCGACCGACTCACTCGCCTCAATTCGCTGGCGCGCCGGAAAACTGCCACCGGACACGCCGTAGACGAATATCTCGATGCCGGGCGCATCATGGTGATCGGCCATGCGCATATGGTTCGCCGCCCCCTCATCGCCGAACGGTGCGGGGACGGGGGCGTGGACCGCAAAGGCCGGGTTGGCAAAAATCAGTCGCAATTGCGCCAGCGTGCCCGGCCATTCGTGGCTGCGGTGCGGCATCGTTATCAGATTGGCGACCGTCAGGTGGCAGCGCCCGTCGGCAGCATCAGTTGCTGGTGAAACCGTCGCGGCGTTCGCGGCCCACATCGCCGACGCCGACAGCGCCTGCGCCTTCATCGGCAGCGGGGCGGCGGCGTAATCGGTGTTCAGCGCCTGCAGCCAGCGGTGATCGGGCCGACGATGCGGCAGCAATATGCCCTGCGCCAGCCCCAGCGCCAGATTGGCGCGCATTTTGGCAATGCCCTGCAGCGCGGCGGCGCGCGGGCGCGATGTGGCACCCGCATTGCGTGTCGCGGCCAAATTGCCGTGGCTTAGTCCGGCATAGTTATGGCTGGGGCCAATCAGCCCGTCAAAATTAATCTCCACCATTGCCATCACCGTGCCACCCATCGGATTGCTGCCCCCGCGCCAATATCCAGCGTTGCCGCTGTGCCCGGGTCGATTGTCAGTGCCGCGCTGTCGCCGCCCGCACGGCCAAAGCAGCAGCGAAAATCGCTCATGGTGCCAGTTGCGATCAGGGCCGGTTCCCCGGTGATGTCGCCAACCGCCGCGACAATGCCGGGCTGCGCATCACGTATTGAGCGGACCTGATCGGTCTTGGCCGTCATCGTCGGCCCGCCGTCAAAAATGTCGACATAGTTTTCGAACGCAAACCCTTCATTCTCCAACATCCGCATCGCCGCCCGGCCAGATGGATGCGGCAGGCCAATCGCCGCGCGCGCGGTTTCTGATAGCATGGCGGTGTACACCGGGTGTTTGGGGAACAGATCAGCGATAAACTGGTGGCCGTGCGTTGCGTTGAAATAATCGGCGTCCTGGAAATTCATCCCAAAAAACCGCCCCGCGACCCCGTCCCAGAATGGCGATCCGCCCGCTTCGTCAATAATCCCGCGCAATTCGGCCAGAATGCGATCGGCAAAGCGCGCGCGGTGCATCGCGATGAATAAATAGCGGCTGCGCGCGAGCAACAGGCCCAGCCCGCCCGCGCGCTCGCCGGGGTGCAGGAACAGCCCGCCAACCTCACACGCGCCCTCAAGATCCGTCGTTAACGCTAGCATATCGGCACGAAATGTGCGGCCCAGTTCCTTGCTGTGCTGGGTCAGCGCGCCAATACGATAGCTGTAGAACGGATATTTCTGGCCCACTTTGGCGAATATCTGGCAGGTGCCGCGCACCTCCCCCGTGGCGACATTCTCCAGCACCAGCAGGAACAGCTCATCCTCAATCCCGCCATCGGTGCGGGCATAGGCGGCATCGCTGCGATCAAGCTTGGCGCGTAAAGCCGTGCGATCAGGCGGCAAATTGGTGAACCCGCCGCCGGTGAGTTTGGCCATTTCGTACAGCGATTGCAGGTCTTTGCCGCGCGCGGCCCGGATTCGAAACGTCACAAATGCCCCCGTTCGGCGATGCGCAAGATGGTAAGCGCGGACAGCGCGGCGCGCTCCGCCAGGCTGTCGACCAGCAAAAATTCGTCCGACGAATGGATCGCACCGCCACGCGCGCCCATCGTATCAACAACGGGCACGCCGCAGGCCGCAATATTGTTGCCGTCACACACCCCGCCCGTCGCGCGCCAGGCAATGTCCAGCCCCAGATCAGCGCCGGCCGCCTTTACCAGCGCGAACAGCTTGGCCGCGCCGGGATCAATCGGTTTGGGCGGGCGATTAAAGCCGCCATGAACGGTGATGTTGACGTCATGACGCTGTGCCACCGCAGCTACAACCGCATCGATATGTGCCTTGGCGCGATTAATCTCGTCGAGCGAGGCGGGGCGGAAGTTCACGCGAAGAATGGCCAGATCGGGCACGACATTGTTCGGCCCGCCACCATCGATCCGCGCCGGGTTCACCGACAGGGTCGGGCTGCGCGCGGTGGTGAGCATCACCGCCATGTCTGCTGCTGCGACCAGCGCGTTGCGGCCATCATCGGGGTTGCGCCCGGCATGCGCGCTGCGCCCGCGCACGACGATCGAGAAATTCCCTGTCCCCCCGCGCGCCCCCGCCAGCGTGCCATCAGGCAGAGCGGGTTCATAGGTGAGTGCGGCGATCTTTCCCTGCGCTGCCTGCGCGATCAGCGGGGCGGAGGAGAGCGATCCCGTTTCCTCATCCGAATTGATCAGCACATCATAGCCGATCCGGCTGGCCAGCGGGCAATCTTCCAGCGCGGTCAGCGCGGCGAGCATCAGCGCCAGTCCGCTTTTCATATCGGCAACACCGGGGCCGTTGATCGTCCCGTCAGGGCGGTGGACCAGCGTCTGGAAGGGATGGTCGACGGGAAACACCGTGTCCATATGCCCGGTCAGCAAAATGCGCACGGCCGCGTCGGGCCGAACGCATAGCTGCAAATGCTGGCCATGATCGAGCAGGTGAACCGCGCCATCATTGGTCACCGCCTCCACCGCAGGTGCGTCGACCAGCGTCAGATCACCCGGCAGGGCCGAAAAAGCATCTGCCAATTCGCCCGCCATCGCGGCCAACCCTGCCAGATTGCGTGTGCCCGAATTAATCGCCGCCCAGCGCTCAACCTGCGCGAGCATCGGCTGATCGGCAGCGACATCAATCAGGCGGCGTTCGACGGGGGACAGCGAAATCATGCGCCCTGATAGCGGCTTGGATGGACTTGCTCCACCCATTTGCTGTCGCGGCACCCGCTTGACCGGTCCGGGGGCGGGCGGCAAGGCGTCACTTCACCCACCGCGACAGGATGACCACCCGCATCATGGCCTATGACATCGCCAAGTTTCTGCACATTACCGGCATCGTCATGCTGATGGGGAACATTACCGCCACGGCATTCTGGAAAGTATTTGCTGATCGCACCGGTGACGCGCGGATCATTGGGTTTGCGCAGCGGCTGGTGACGATCACCGATTGGAGCCTGACCTTTTGGGGAATCGTGCTGACGATTGGCGGCGGATATGGTGCCGCGTGGATTGCCGGCATCAACCCGTTTGGTTCGGCGTGGCTGGTGTGGAGCCAGGTGATGTTTGTGATTGCCGGGATGATCTGGCTGGTGATTCTGGTGCCCATACAGGTGCGGCAGGCGCGCGTGGCCAAGGGCTTTGCAAATGGTGGCGAGATACCGGAGAGTTATCGCCGCGACAGCCTGAACTGGATCATCTGGGGGTTGATCGGCACCGTGCCGCTGGTCGCCGCCGTGTGGCTGATGGTCGCCAAGCCCTATTAAGGCAGATGCGCCGATAGCGCGGCAAAGACATCCTCGTACAGTTTGCGCTTAAACGGCACCGCCAGCGCGATCACTTCCGCCGGGGTGGCCCAGCGCCAGGCGCGGAATTCCTGATGGGCAGTGGCGATGTTCACATCGGCATCGCTGCCCGTGAAGCGGTACAGGAACCAGCGCTGCCGCTGACCGCGCCATTTGCCCTTCCACACCTTGCCGATCAGCTCATCGGGCAGGTCGTAGAAATATTCGCCCGGTGCCTCTGCAATCAGCGTGACGTGGGCGGGCGCAATGCCCGTTTCCTCGCCCAGTTCGCGCAGCGCGGCGGCCTGCGCGTCCTCGCCATCATCGATGCCGCCCTGGGGTAGCTGCCAGGCCTCTGCCGTGCTGTCGATCCGTTGCCCGACAAAGATCAGCCCGGCTTCGTTGATAATCATGATCCCCGCGCACGGGCGATAGGCCAGGTCGCTCACGCCTGCGCCGCCACTGCCTCGGCAATAATGCCCTTCAGCACGCCCAGCGCGCCGTTCACTTCGATCTGTGCCGACGGGATTGCCTTTCGCAGCGTCACAAAGCCGTGGATGTTGCCAATTGCCTCGCGGTACGCGGTTGGTACGCCCGCCGTGATCAGCGCGGCGGCATAGGCGCGGCCCTGATCGCGCAACGGATCAAGCCCGGCAGTGATGACAAGCGTTGGCGGCATATCGCGGTGGTTGGCGTGCAGCGGCGCGCCGCGCCAGTCGCCCGGCGTTGCGGCATAGGCTTCATCAAACCACTTCATCCCGTCCTTGGTCAGCAACCGGCCCTCGCCAAACAGCTCATAGGAACCGTGCGCATCGGCGCGGTCGACGGTGGGGTAAATTGGGAATTGCGCGATGACAGGCACGGCGGCAGGCGCATCGCGCAGCGCCATGGCGGTGACGATTGTCAAATTGCCGCCAGCGCTGTCGCCGGAAAGCACCAGCCCCGTCACCGTCAGTCCCAGTTCAGCCGGGCTGCCCGCCAGCCAACGCGTCGCTGCCTCGCAATCATCGGTCGCCGCTGGAAAGGGGTGTTCGGGGGCCAGCCGATAATCAACGGCGATCACCGGCAAATCGAGCTGACGGGCCATCTCCGCACAAATCCCGGCATGCGTATCAAGGTCGCCGATCACAAAGCCGCCGCCGTGAAAGAATATCAGCGCCGGGCCAGCCGCCCGATCAGCGCGCGAATCGAACAGCCGCAGGGGGATTGGCCCCGCTGCCCCGGGGGCTGACAAATCCCGCATCACCGCCAGCTCGCCAATCGGCAGGTCGGCAACATCCTTGCTGGCGACATACATTGCCCGCGCCAACGCAGGCGGTTGTTCATGCGTCTTGGGGCCGGGCAGGGCGTTCAGAAAGGCAAGGAACATGGCCACATCGGGGTTGGTATAATGATCAGTCATGGCAGGCTCCTGGGCTTCGTACTTGTACTGGGTTCTTGTGCTGGCGCGCTCGCGCGTTGCGCCCTACCTAAGCGGCGTGTTCGCTGTCGTCCATCATCCCGATTATGTCGCCCCCGCGCCCAGCCGCAGCGGGTACCAATGGAACAAGAACGGGCTGGTGCGCGACTTGCTGGTGCAAAGCGGCGTCGCAATCGACTGGCATTTGCCAGAACCGATGCCGATCGATTGGCTGGAGGCCGTGCATGATGCCGATTACGTCGCTGAGGTAATCGAGGCTCGCGTGCCTGTACACAAGGAGCGGCGGATCGGCTTTCCTGTCACACCGCAAGTCGCCCGCCGCGCACAGATCGTGCCCGGTGGTACATGGGCGGCGGCTAAGCTTGCGCTGGACCATGGTTTTGCCGCCAACAGCGCGGGCGGCAGCCACCACGCGCTGGGCGATACCGGGGCCGGGTTTTGCGTGTTCAACGATTTGGCGATCACCGCGGTTCGGCTGATTGAGGAGCGGCACGTGGCGCGGGTGTTGATCGTTGACTGCGACGTGCATCAGGGGGACGGCACGGCGGCGCTGACGGCGGGCAGGCCGGGAATTGCGACCTATTCAATCCATGCCGACAAGAATTTTCCGGTGCGCAAAGCTCGATCAACCGTGGATGTGCCGCTGCCCGACGGCGTGGGCGATGCGGTGTATCTGGAAACGCTGGCGGCGACATTGGTGCCGTTGATCGATTCGTTTCGTCCGGGGCTGATCCTGTATCAGGCAGGGGTTGATCCATATCAGGGGGATCGGCTGGGCAGGCTGAAGCTGACAGCGCACGGGCTTGAACAGCGCGAGGATTTGATCGCCCGCCTCGCCACCGGGCGCGGCCTGCCGCTCGCCAGTACGCTTGGCGGCGGTTATGGGCATGACGCGATGGAAGTGGCTGGTCGGCACGTCGCATCGATTCTACGGCTAGGGACCGCCTTCACCACGGCAAAATTGGCGGGGCAGGGGCATGCGCCGCCAGCAATCCCCTCAATGCCCTCACCTTGCGCCGCCGGGAACCAATAATGACAACAATCCTGTGGTTTCGCCGTGATTTGCGGCTGGCTGATCACGCCGCGCTGATCGCCGCGGCGGCTCAAGGGCCCGTTATCCCGGTTTACATCCTTGACGACGAGACGCCCCGGCAGCGTCGCATGGGCGGTGCATCACGCTGGTGGCTTCACCAGAGTCTGGCGTCGCTCGATGCAGCGCTGCGGGCCAGGGGATCGCGGCTGATCATGCGGCGCGGCAAAAGCGATATTGTGCTCGCCAAGCTGGCTGAAGAAGTGGGGGCCACCCGCATTCACGCGCTGCGGCATTACGAACCATGGTGGCGCAATGCGCAGGCGGCAGTGGCAAAGCGGCTCGATCTGGTGCTGCATGACGGCAATTATCTGGCCCCGGCGGGATCAATCACAACAGGGAGTGGCGGGCAGTATAAAATCTTCACGCCGTTTTGGCGCGCGCTGCTGGCAACGATGCCGCCTGCCAAGCCAGCGTCAGCGCCCGCCACGATAGCGGCACCGCCGCACTGGCCGCAGAGCGAAAACCTCGCCGATTGGCAGCTTCAACCAACCAGGCCCGATTGGGCAACCGGCATGGCGGCATTTTGGCAACCGGGTGAGGCGGGTGCAGCAGCGCGGCTGGGTGCCTTTACGGGGCAAGCCGCAGCCTATGAAGATCAGCGCAATCTGCCATCGGTGCCCGGCACCTCCTTTTTGTCGCCGCACCTTCATTTTGGGGAGATATCGCCCGCGACCATCTGGCATCACACCGCGCAGCTTGGCGGATCGGTGGAAAAGTTCCTGGGGGAGCTTGGCTGGCGCGATTATGCGCAAAATGTGATCATGCAATTCCCCGAATACGCCTCCATCAACGCGCGACCCGCTTTTGATGATCTGGCGTGGCGAAACGATGCCGCAGCACAAGACGATCTGCGTGCGTGGCAACGCGGGCAAACCGGCTACCCCATTGTCGATGCCGGTATGCGCCAATTATGGGCGACAGGCTGGATGCATAACCGCGTGCGGATGATTGCCGCATCCTTCCTGGTCAAACATCTGCTGATCGATTGGCGGCGCGGCGAACAATGGTTCTGGGACACGCTGGTCGATGCTGATTATGGCAGCAACGCCGTGAACTGGCAGTGGACGGCAGGGACGGGGGTCGATTCCAATATGTTCGTGCGGATCATGGCGCCGCTGTCGCAGTCTGAAAAATTCGATGCGGCGGGATATATCCGGCAATGGGTGCCCGAACTGGCAAAGCTTCCCGATTGGGCAATCCATGATCCGGAAGACGCCGGACGCCGCCCCGCTGCCTACCCCGCCAAGCGCATCGGCCACCGCGAAGCACGCGAACGCGCTCTCGCAGCGCTGCAACAGTTGCGCTAGGGGGATGCCGATTGAGGCATCCGGGCAGGCGATGAACGTTCCAACTCCACTGATTCCGGCACCCCTGCCTTCAGCCGCTCCCCCAGCCGGTCCTGCAGCTGTTGCCGCAGATGCTGGACGTGCGACCGGGCTTTTGCGCGGGCTGCTCGCGGCGTTTGGCAGCCGGGTGCTTGACCGGATTGATGCCGGGCTGGTGACCGGATCGATTGAAATATTGCTGCCCGACGGGCGGACCCGCCGGTTGGGCGGCCGTGCGGATGGGGCCAAGGCGCTGCTCCACATCATCGACTGGCGGGCGTTGGTCCGGCTGGCGATCAGCGGGTCTGGCGGCTGGTATATCGGGTGGAGCAAGGGCGAGTGGACCAGCCCTGATGCCGTTGCGATTTTCGAAGTGTTCAGCGCAAATCGGCGAACGCTGGGCAAAACGGGTCGTGCCCAGGGGGTTAGCCGCTGGTGGCGGCAATGGGCCCATCGCGGGCAACGGAACAGCCGGGCTGGCGCGCGCCGCAACGTGGCGGCGCATTATGATCTGGGCAATGATTTCTATGCGGCCTGGCTTGATCCCAGCCTCAGCTATTCAAGCGCGCTGTTCGAAAATCAGGCCGAGTCGCTTGCCGTGGCGCAGCACCGCAAGCTGCAGGCTATTCTTGACCGAACCGGCACCAAAGCAGGTGATCGCTTGCTCGAAATCGGCTGCGGTTGGGGATCATTCGCCGCTCTTGCCGCCAGCGCTGGCCGACAAGTCCATGCCATTACGCTTTCCGCTGAACAACAAGCGTCAATTGATGCCCGCGCGCTCCCCGGTGTGGAGGTGACGCTGACCGATTACCGCGATGTGGCAGGCCAGTATGACGGGATCGCCAGCATCGAAATGGTAGAGGCGGTGGGGCAGGATTATTGGGCAGATTATCTGGCCGTGATTGCCCGCGCACTTCGCCCCGGTGGGCGCGCCGCCATTCAGTTCATCGCCATCGACGATGCCATTTTCGATGCCTATGCCGCCAATGTCGATTTCATCCAGCGTCATATATTCCCCGGCGGCATGCTGCTGTCCCGCAGCCGCTTTCGCGCGCTTGCCGAGGCGCAGGGGCTTGGCTGGCGCGATGAACATTGTTTCGGCCCAGACTATGCCCAAACGCTGCACCGCTGGCGGGTGGCATTTGACGAAGCCGTTGCCGCCAACCGCCTGCCAGCGCGCTTTGACCAGCATTTCACCGCCTTGTGGCGGTTCTATCTCATGTATTGCGAAGGTGGGTTTCGCGGCGGCGGGATTGATGTGGCGCAGGTGACGCTGGTGAAGGATTAACCCTCAATCCGCTCAACCCGACCGGTTTCGAAACCCTCAATCACCAGCTGAACGATTCGATCGGCAACCACTGCGGGTTCTTTCACCGACATCGGATCCTCGCCGGGATAGGCGCGCGCGCGCATTGCCGTGCGGGTCGCGCCAGGATCGACCAAAACGGTACGAATTGCGCTAATATTGGCCATTTCCATGCCATAACTGGCTATAATCGACTCAAATGCCGCCTTTGATGCGCCATATTCGCCCCAATATGCGCGGTGATTGCGTGCCACGGATGATGTCAGCCCGATCACCCGGGCATTGGCGGACTTGCGGAGCATCGGGTCAAACGCGGTCAGCAACGCCACCTGCGCGCTGACATTCAGCGTCAAAATTTTGGCCAATTCCTTGGGGTCAATCGCGGGAATTGCGCCCAGCGTGCCCAGCGTCGCGGCGTTCAGCACCATGATATCCAGCGCCGCCCACCGGCCCGACAACGCGGTCGCCAGCCGCGCAATACTGTCATTTTCCGTAAGGTTAACAGGTGCAATCGTGGCCGTGCCGCCCGATCTGTAGATCGCTTCCTCCACCTCCTCCAGCCCACCCGTCGTGCGCGCGGTCAGCACGACATGCGCGCCTGCAGCGGCCAGTGCCTTGGCGGTGGCCGCACCAATTCCGCGGCTTGCGCCGGTGACAAGGGCGGTCTGGTTGGCAAGCGGCTTGTCGGTCACAGCGATACTCCGGTCATCTTCTGTCCCGTCAACAGAAGTGCTATACTATTCAAAATACAGGAAAACTGGTCAGATCACCCGCTCAGCGAGCATCGCAAACTGGTCGACCGTTTCGGATTCATCCTGGTCAGTCAGCGTCGTCGGGTAATCGCCGGTAAAGCAGGCATCGCAGTGACTTGGCTGGGTATCTGATCGTTTGGATTCGCCCAACGCCTTGTACAGGCCATCGATTGAAATGAACGCCAGGCTGTCCGCATGGATGAAATCAGTCATCCCGCCGACATCCAATTGTGCGGCCAATAGTTTCGCCCGTTCCGGCGTATCGACGCCGTAGAAGCAACTGTGCCGGGTTGGTGGGCTGGCAATCCGCAAATGAACTTCGGCAGCGCCTGCTTCGCGCATCATCTGCACGATCTTCAGGCTGGTGGTGCCGCGCACGATCGAATCATCGATCAACACGATTCGCTTGCCCCGGATAAGGGCACGGTTGGCGTTATGTTTCAGCTTCACGCCCAGATGGCGGACCTTGTCCCCAGGCTGGATGAACGTGCGACCGACATAATGTGACCGGATGATACCCAGCTCAAACGGAATGCCCGATTGCTGGGCATAACCGATCGCCGCCGGGGTACCGGAATCGGGGACGGGAATGACCAAATCGACATCGACTGGACTTTCAATCGCCAGTTGCGCGCCGATCGCTTTGCGCACCGAATAGACTGAACGATCTTCGGCGATCGAATCCGGGCGTGAAAAATACACATATTCGAAGATGCAGGGCCGCGGGGTCACCGCGGCAAACGGCCGGATAGAGCGTACTTCGCTATCCTGCACGATCACCAATTCGCCGGGGTCGATGGATCGTTCAAAGGTGGCACCAACGACATCAAGCGCGACTGTTTCTGACGCGAAAATGATCGCATCGCCCAACCGGCCCATCACCAGCGGGCGGAAGCCGAGCGGATCGCGACAGGCGATCATTCCTTCGGGCGTCATCACGATCAGCGAATAAGCACCTTCAACCTGCTTCAGTGCATCAATAAACTTATCAAGCAATGTCCGATAGTTGGATGTCGCAACCAAGTGAATGATCACCTCAGTATCCGACGTAGACTGGAAGATCGACCCGCGCCGCACCAGCTCCCGGCGCAACCGTGCGGCGTTTGAGATATTGCCATTGTGCGAGATCGCAAAGCCGCCGCTTGCCAGATCGGCATAGAGCGGTTGGATATTGCGAAGCGCCGTTTCACCTGTGGTGGAATAGCGCACATGCCCGCACGCAACGGTGCCTGCCAGCGCGCGAATAATCTCGTCCCGGTCAAAATTGCCGGCAACATGGCCCATGGCGCGGTGGGTGTGGAAGTCGCGACCGTCAAAGCTGGTAACGCCTGCCGCCTCCTGCCCGCGATGCTGGAGTGCATGCAGACCGAGCGCGACAAGCGCCGCCGCTTCACCGTCTGTGCCTGATACGCCGAAAATGCCGCACTCTTCATGCAGCTTGTCCCCATCACAAAGTGGGTCAAAAGGATTTGTTGTCAGCATGCCCGCCCGCTGGTTGCGTCGAGGCCGTCATATAGGGACGGCAATCGGGTTTGTCGCGCATTTGTCATCATACATTTGCGCGACTGGACGATAAATATGGTTGCGCCGCGCGCTTGCGCTACAAAAGGGTGATGACCGACTCACGCGAAACCGGGCTGACGCTCGATCCCAGATATGATTCCGCCGGGCTGATCACCGCCGTCGTGACTGACCGGGTGTCGGGTGATGTGCTGATGGTTGCCCATATGAATGCCGATGCATTAGCGGCCACCCAAGCAACAGGCGAGGCGACGTTCTGGTCGCGGAGCCGGGGGGCGCTATGGAAAAAGGGAGAAACGTCCGGCAATATCCTGCGGGTGGCGGAGATTCGGATCGATTGTGATCAGGATGCGGTTTGGGTGATTACCGATCCTGCTGGCCCTGCCTGCCACACCGGCGCGCCCAGTTGTTTCTACCGCTGGGTGGAGGGCGATGCGTTGATCCCCGTAACGGCGGTACCTGTTTTGTGATCCGGATTGTCGGCTTGGCCGCCTTTTTGATGCTCGCTGCCTGCTCTGGAGAGGCTCCTCTGGCGCCCACACCCAAGGCCAGCGCTGCGCCGGACCTGGAAAGCGCGGCGATCGCATCCGGCGTGATCGCTGATCCGGCGAACACGGACATGACCGGGCTTTATGCGCGCGATACCGATCGTGTTTGCGTGGTGCCGGACCGGCTGAATTACCGGATCGGCGCCTTCGTGGATTATGGTGATCAGCAGAATTGCAGTGGTTCTGGGACGGTGACCCGGGTGGGGGAGGCGCTCCACATCACTTTTGCCGCTGCGCCGGGGTGCGATTTCGATGCGCGCTTCGAAGGCGATCGAATCGTGTTCCCGGGGAGAATGCCGCAGGCGTGCGAAAAGCTGTGCGGGCAACGTGCCTCGTTCGCGGCGCTTGATGTGCGACGGTTGAGCGATTCGGTGTCCGAAGCGGCTACCCTGCGCGATTCGAAACGACGGATGCTGTGTGCGCTAGGCGGATAGTCTTGACGTTCACGTAAACGGGAAGTAATTTGCGGCCATGGCCACGCTCCCCGCCTATGCGCCAATTGAACCATTGCCTGACCGGCATAGTTTCACGATTTCGGACCTTTCGACCGAATTCGACGTAACCGCGCGGGCGCTGCGTTTTTATGAAGATGAGGGGCTGATTGCGCCCGAACGGCGAGGCACCGTGCGCATTTATTCCCCACGAGATCGGGCGCGACTCGCATGGATTTTGCGCGGCAAACGCGTCGGCTTCAGCCTGGGCGAAATCCGCGAACTGCTCGACCTTTACGACATTGGCGACGGACGGCGTTCGCAGCGTGAGGTCACGATCGCACGTTGTCGCGACAGGATCGCACTGCTGACAGCGCAAAAACATGATATCGATGCAGCCATCGACGAATTGAAACAATTTATCGGTCTTATCGGGCCTGGGCTCGACCGGACCGATCCCGATCAGACGATGTAAAGGGACTGACAATGCCGAAATACACACCGCCGGTGCGCGACACGCGTTTCATCCTGCAACACGTCGTCGGGCTTGATCGCTACACAAACCTGCCCGGTTTTCAGAACGCGACCCCTGATGTGGTTGACGCGGTGCTGGACGAAGGCGGAAAGTTTGTCGCCGAAGTGCTGTTTCCCATCAATCATTCGGGCGACCAGGAAGGGTGCACGCGCCACGCCGACGGATCGGTGACGACGCCGGCCGGCTTCAAAGAAGCTTATGCCAAATTTGTTGAGTCGGGCTGGCCAACGCTGGGTGCGCCAGAGGAATTTGGTGGGCAGGGGATGCCGCATGTCGTGTCGACCGCGTTTGAAGAATATATGCAGTCCGCCAACATGGCGTTCGCCATGTACCCAGGGCTGACGCACGGGGCGATTTCGTCATTGCTGGTAAAGGGCAGTGCCGAGCAAAAGGCGAAATATGTGCCAAAGATGGTGTCGGGCGAATGGGGCGGCACCATGAACCTGACGGAGCCGCATTGCGGCACCGACTTGGGCCTGATCCGCACCCGCGCCGAGCCTGCCGCTGATGGCAGCTGGTCAATCACCGGCACCAAGATTTTCATTTCGTCGGGCGAACATGACCTGACTGACAACATCATCCACCTCGTCCTCGCCAAAACGCCGGGCGCGCCCGAAAGCTCAAAGGGTATTTCGCTGTTCGTGGTGCCAAAGTTCATCGTCAATGACGATGGCTCCTTGGGGGCGCGCAATGCGGTGACATGTGGTTCGATCGAACATAAAATGGGCATCCATGCCAATTCGACTTGCGTGATGAATTATGACGGCGCGACCGGCTGGCTGGTGGGCGACGAGATGAAGGGGCTCGCCGCGATGTTCATTATGATGAACACCGCGCGGCTTGGCGTCGGGTTGCAAGGGCTGGGGATTGCCGAAACGGCATACCAGAACGCGGTGCAATATGCGCATGATCGCCGTCAGGGTCGCGCGCTGACGGGTGCAGCCGAACCCGCGGAAAAAGCCGATACACTGTTCGTCCACCCCGATGTGCGACGGATGCTGATGGAGTCCAAGGCCGTGACTGAGGGGCTGCGGGCGCTTTGCCTATGGGCGGCGCTGCAAGTGGATCTCACCCATTATGCACAGACCGAGGAAGAGCGGCAGCTTGCCGACGATTTGATCGGGCTGCTCACGCCAGTGATCAAGGGATATGGTACGGATAAGGGATATGAAATCGCCACCAATGCACAGCAGGTTTATGGTGGCCATGGCTACATCGCTGAATGGGGCATGGAGCAATATGTGCGCGATGCCCGTATCGCGATGATCTATGAAGGCACCAATGGCGTGCAGGCGATGGATCTTGTCGGGCGCAAGCTGGCGACCAATGGCGGTCGCGCCGTGCAAACATTGTTCAAGATGCTGGGTGAGGAAATCGCCATTGCAAAGCAAGAGGCCAGCCTGGCCGATTTTGCGACGCGGCTTGAGCGATCGGTCAATGATCTTCAGGCCTCGACGGTGTGGTTTGTGCAAAATGGCATTGCCAACCCCAACAATGTCGGTGCGGGCGCACACAGCTATATGCACATCATGGGCATCGTCGCGTTGGGCCTGATGTGGCTGCGCATGGCGACGGCGGCAACCAACGCGCTGCGCAACGGCAGCGGCGATTCAGACCGGGCCTTTCTGGAGGCAAAATTGGTCACCGCCCGCTATTTTGCCGAGCGTATCCTGCCGGATACCGGTTCGCTGCGCCGCAAGATTGAGGGCGGCGCCGAGGCGCTGATGGCGCTGTCACCGGAGATGTTTGAAGCGGCCTGACGCTGGTCGCTGCATCGCGGGCCTTGCTTGAAGCTGTCGGCGGTGGAACCAAACTTCCGCTCCGCGTGAGGTGCCACAGGACAGTGGCGCTTGTGTCACGCGGTTGAGTAAACAGCCTGTCGGTGAACTTATCGAGCGGGCGGCGTTGCGGGTTGCGCCGCCGGCAATGCGGGATTGGCAGACGGACGTGCCGGTGTGCTCGGCTGTAACGAGCCGGATACGCGCGGCTTAGTCCTCGGCGGAATTGCGGGTGTGTCCAAAGTGGCTGCCAGCTTGGCATCCTCGCTCACCGCCCGGGTGAATGGCGGCCCTGCAGGACTTCTATCGTCCGCGGTTGCCGTGGCGAGCGTACTTGGATTACCCGGAGTGCCGGGCGCATCGGGGACAAAGGGCTGGGCCTTCATGCACTGGCGGCGATCAGCGCGGGGAAACTGGCCACAGCTCCATAATGCCTTTTCAAACCCCCGAGCCCGGTCACGCAGATAGCTGAAAGACATCGTCGCGACCTGAAAAGGGCCAAGCGGCAAAACGGCGGGCGTGTTGAGCCGCGCCGTCCAGGCCATGTATTTGCAATAGCTACGCGTACCACAGCTTGCTTCTGCCAGTTTGCGGAAATCATCGGGGTTTGCGCGGCGATCAATCGTTGCCAGGAACGCGTTGGGGTCACCCGGCACTGGGTCGGGCGCGATATAGGGCTCGGGCGGCAGTTCGCCCGCTGCCAGCGTCAGCAAGTCCATCCCCGCCCGGTGCGCGGGTGAGTAAACGGCAAGCTGGGTGATGGCGGGCTCGTTGACGTCGACCCGGCGAAAAAAGGCTGGGGGCGTGCCCCACCATCCGGTCCAGCGGAAAAACAGATGCGTGCCTACCGCGCTCACCTTATCCAGGCTGGAACTCCAATATGGGACGACCCAATCGGTGTGATAATGGGTCGCATGCCCCACCTTTGCGAAAACCTGGCCATTCAGCGCCGCTGTTGCCACCGTTCGTGCGCGTATCCATGCGTCGTCAGACCAGCGATGCCGGATCAGCGCACCGTCACAGGTGAAGGTAAATTGGCACCCGGTGCGCCGCTCTGCCCCCTGAAACACCACGCCGCAGATGGTTTTGGGAAACGCCGGGTGCCGGACCCGGTTGATGATCACCTGCGCGACTGCCCGCTGACCGGTCGTGTCATCGCCCGCCTCGTATAGCACCGCTGTGGCCAGGCAATCGACTGCGCGGGCAGCGGCGATGCTGGCATCGCCCAGCCGGAATGGACGTGCTGCGGGGTTGGGGCCGGTTGAATAGGGCACGGTTGCGTTGATTGCCCTGGCGTCGTCAGGGCTCAGGTCTATCAGGTTTACCGGATCGACGGGTGGCATCTGCTGCGGGGGAACGACGGGCAATGCAGCAGTGGTTCGGCTGATCGTTGCTGGCTCGCCCAGCGATGATCCAACGATCAGTGAAGGCATGCCAATCGCGATCGCGCTGATGATCGCAAGGACGATCGACGCCGGACGCCCGGGCTTACCCAGCAAGCCCGGATGGACAGCATGATCGGAAAAGGGCAGCGCAGGCATGGATATCGAACGAGCTCGGGGTTAAAATGGTCCCGGCCCTTAGCCTAATTTGTGGCGCGCGCGAAGGGCAGTTGCCCGTTGAACAGGCGGCGCGCCAAGAGCTTGCCAATAGAATCGCTGAGTCTCACCTTGGAACACGGGGTGAAAGATTACCAAGCCGTTCGCGGCGACGACATTTTCGCCCACTGCCCGAATCGATTCTAGACCGATTACGCCGAAACGGGACGACAACGAGCACGATCGTGTCGCGGGTCAGTTGCCCCAAAAACCAGTGGCCTCGCACAAATCCCATTGATCAGCCGCCTTCATCCGGCAATCACGATCCGCTGGCGCGCAGGCCCCAAAGGCGATTTCGTAATGGCGATAGCAGCTAACTTGTCCGGGTGTTACAGCGACTTGGTTGCTCCGCTTGATGGGGTTGACCGGGTTGCCGCCCACAAAAGCTGCGACTTTTACAGGTCGCGCCGTTGCAGCGCGCGCGCTTGGGGCGGCTGTTGCCGCCACCTGCGCAGGCGTTACAGGATTGCCCATCACCATCGGCCAAAGCTGCAGAATTGCCAGCATCACGCTGACACAGATCATCACCCTACGCATTAACGCCACCCCAGACAGTCCCCACGACTCGTCGATGATACCGCTAAATCACGGTAAAGGCGATATTCATCATTCAGCTTTCGGGCAGAAAATCGGGCACCGATAAATAGCGTTCGCCGGTATCATAATTGAAGCCAAGGACGCGGGCATCGCTGGGCAGGTCGGGCAGTTTTTGGGCGATGGCCGCGAGCGTCGCGCCGGAGCTGATGCCAACCAGCATCCCTTCCTCAGCCGCTGATCGCCGGGCCATATTCTTTGCGGCCCCGGCATCCACCTTGATCGCGTCGTCGATCGCGCCGGTGTGGAGATTGGCGGGGATGAAGCCCGCGCCGATTCCTTGAATGGGGTGCGGCCCTGGCGCGCCGCCAGAAATAACCGGCGATGCTTCTGGCTCCACGGCATAGACCTTCAATTGCGGCCAGTGCGCCTTTAGGGCTTCGGCGATACCGGTAATGTGCCCGCCGGTGCCAACGCCGGTAATGATGACGTCGATCGGGGTCTCCGCAAAATCGGCGAGGATTTCGAGCGCGGTCGTTCGAACATGAACAGCAATATTGGCCGGGTTTTCAAATTGTTGCGGCATCCATGCGCCTGGCGTTGCGTCCACAAGTGCCATTGCCCGCTCAATCGCGCCCCGCATGCCCTTTTCGCGCGGGGTAAGATCAAAGGTGGCGCCATAGGCCAGCATAAGGCGTCGCCGCTCTATCGACATGCTTTCGGGCATGACGAGCACCAGCTTATACCCCTTCACCGCGGCAACCATGGCCAAGCCCACGCCGGTATTGCCACTGGTCGGCTCGATGATCGTCCCGCCGGGTTTAAGATCGCCCGATGCCTCTGCCGCCTCGATCATCGCCAGCGCGATCCGGTCTTTGATCGATCCGCCCGGGTTTGATCGTTCGGATTTAATCCAGACCTCGTTGTTCGGGAAAAGCTTGGACACCCGGATGTGCGGGGTATTGCCAATGGTTTCCAGGATCGTGTTGGCTTTCATGTGACGGCCTCCATCTTGATGGTATCGGGATCAGGTAAATCTTCACTGGGGTCGAATGTACGGGCGCGGCGGATGCTGGGGAACAGGAATGTCCACAAGATGGTGACGATAATCGCGCCGCCGCCGCCGACCAGCACAGCGCCCACCGGGCCGAGCGCGGCGGCGAGGAACCCCGATTCAGCTTCCCCCAGTTCGTTCGAGGCCGAGATGGTAAGCTGGGACACCGCACCGACCCGCCCGCGCTTGTCATCGGGCGTATGGAGCTGGATCAGCGACTGGCGGATATAGACCGAGAACATGTCAGCCGCCCCCGCAATCGCCAGCGCGGCAAGGCTTAGCGCCATCGTCTGCGAAACGCCGAAGACAATCGTGGCGGTGCCATATACCATCACCGCCCACAGCATCTTTGGGCCAACATTGGTCTTGATCGGCCGAAACGAGAAGAAGATTGCCGTTGCCGATGCTCCGACAGCGGGGGCCGATGCGAGCAGGCTCAGTCCCACTGGGCCGACCTTCAATATGTCATGCGCGTAAATTGGCAGCAGCGCCGTTGTGCCCGCCAGAAACACCGCGAACAGATCAAGCGTGATCGTGCCCAGCACCAGCTTGTTTTGCCCCACATAGGCTAGCCCATCGGCAATCTGGCGCAGCGGATGCGCTTTGCCCGGGATGACGGTGCGCGGCACGGGGCCGATCATCATCAAGCAGGTGAACCCGGTGATGAACAACGCCGTCGCCAGCGCATAAGCGGCAAAGGGGGCTGCAGCATAGGCGATGCCGCCAAGCGCTGGCCCGATGATGGTGCCGACCTGCCAAGAAATTGAGCTGAGGGCGATTGCGGTCGGGAGCACGGCGCGAGGGACGAGGTTGGGGGCCAGCGCACTGAATGCGGGGCCGCCAAACGCGCGACCAAATCCCAGCACAATCGCCACGCCAAATAGCACCGGCAGCGTCATTGCTCCTGCATAAGTAACGACTGTCAGGATCAGCGCGCAGGCGATTTGCAGCGACACCGTGGCGCGGCAAATCCAGCGGCGGTCAAATCGGTCGGCAACCCAGCCGGTAATCGGGGTTGAAAAGAATAGCGGGACGAACTGAAGCAGCCCTATCAACCCGAGTTGCGCCGCCGCTGCGCTTGGCCCCATCGTCTCACGGGCGATGGTGTAGGTTTGCCAGCCGATCACGATGATCATCGCGTTTTGCGCAATTGTCATGGAAAAGCGCGACGCCCAGTAAAACCGGAAATTGGCGATCTGAAAGGGGTGGGTGGGTTCAGCCATTGCTAGCGGCTTTAAGGCGCATCGGCCCGGCGGGGCAATCAGCGATTGCTGCGCGGCCCCAAGCTTTTCTTCATGATGGTCGGCAGGCCAGGGGCTGGCGGGAACGCACATAACCTGCCAGCTTTGCTTTAATCGACTCAAGTAGGAGCAGCCGGTGCGTTTGAAATTATTGGTGGCGGCCAGCCTGATGGCACTCGCGGCGTGCAGCCCGGGCGCGCAGGCTCCCGGTGGATCGATGACCGCAATGGCGCAAGCTGGCGATTGGGCGAAGTTTCGCGATGCCTTTGTCACCAACTGGTTCGAGTTGGATCCGGCCAATGCCGTATATCAGGGCAAACATGAATTTGATGGTCGCCTGCCGGACTGGAGTGCTGCCGGGCTGAAGAAGCAAGGCGATTTCCTGCGCGAAACAATCGCGGCGGCGGGCAAATTTGATGGCGCCAAATTATCGGAAGCTGACCGGTTTGAGCGTGATTATCTGGTCAAGGTCGCCGAAGGAAAGCTGTTCTGGCTGGAAGATGCCGATCAGCCGCACCGCAACCCCACTTACTATGTCGGCGGCGGGCTTGATCCCAATGTCTATATCGCGCGGCCCTATGCGGATGCGCCGACGCGGATGAAGGCGATGATCGCGTTTTTCAAAAGCGTGGCAGCGCAGGCCCCCAATATCCGCGCCAATTTAAAAACCCCGATGCCGCTCAGCTTTGTCAATTACGGGGTGGCAGGGTTTAACGGCTTTGCGGATTTTTATGCGGGCGATGCGAAAAAGGCATTTGCCAGCGTGAAAGATCCCGCGCTGCAGGCCGAATTTGATACAGCTTCCCAAGCAGCGGCCACGGCGATGCGCGAGATTGGCAGCTGGCTGGAAAGCCAGCGTGGCACCGCGACGCAGGAATTTGCGCTGGGCGCAGATCGGTTCGCGCGGATGCTGGCTGCAACCGAAGGGGTCAACACCCCGCTCGCTGAGCTGGAAAAGATCGGGATGGCCGATTTGAAGCGCAATCAGGATGCGTTTGTGGCTGCCTGTGCGACATTCGCCCCCGGTGCGACGATTGAAGCCTGCACCGCCAAAATGAACGCGAACAAGCCCGATGGTGGGCCGGTTGCCGAAGCGCGGCGGCAAATTCCCATGTTGCGCGCGTTTGTGATCGACAAGGATCTCGTCTCTATCCCCGGCACTGAAGAGGCGCTGGTGGAGGAAAGTCCGCCTTATAACCGCCAGAACTCGGCGTATATCGACCCGCCGGGGCCGTTCGATAAGGGCATTCCCTCAGTCTATTATATCTCCCCGCCCGATCCGAGCTGGAGCAAAGAAGTGCAGGACGGGTTCGTGCCCGGCAAGCAGGATTTGCTGTTTACGTCGGTGCATGAAGTGATGCCCGGCCATTTTGTCCAGTTCCTCCACGCCAACCGGTCGCCCTCACTGTTCGGGCAATTATTCGTTGGCTATGCCTATGCGGAGGGCTGGGCGCATTATACCGAGGAAATGATGTGGGAAGCCGGGCTGAACAACGGCGATCCCGAAACGCATATTGGCCAGCTCGCCAACGCGCTGCTGCGCGATTGCCGGTTCCTGTCGGCGATCCGGCTGCATTCGGGCACGATGACGCAAGAACAATCGCGTGAATTGTTCATCAAGGAATGCCACCAGGACGAAGGCACCGCCCGCCAGCAATCGGCGCGCGGCACATATGATCCGGCTTATCTGAACTACACGCTCGGCAAGCTGATGATCCGCAAACTCCGCGCAGACTGGACCGCGAGCCGGGGCGGTACCAAGGCGTGGAAGGGCTTTCACGATGCCTTTCTCAGTTTTGGTGGGCCACCAGTTCCGCTGGTTCGCAAGGCGATGATGAAGGAGGGGAGCGCGAAATCTGTGTTTTGAGGACAGGTGAATGCACTTGGCACCACGATCCTGTTACCAGCCAGTCGAGATTTCTTGCTGCACCGCACCATTTCATGCTATATCGTGGTGGATGAAGCAGCCCGAATCCCAAGGCGATGATAGCGCCCCGACTGGCCCGGTCCCGACAATCCTTGAGGCGGTGGTCCGCCGTCTGTGCGTGAGCGCTGTGTATAACCGCGGCATCGTTACCCTCGCGCCGCATATACTCTATACCAAACATGATGAGCTGCACCTTGATGCCGTCGCGCTGGAGCGCGATGGCAAGCCGCCGCGTGAGGTAAAAATCGGCACCTATCGGGTCAGCGGGCTGGGCAGTATCTCTCTGATGGACCGCGCCTTTTTGCCTGTTGAACTGTTTGATCCGCTTGAGGCGAAGTATCAGAACGTTACGTTGATGGCGGTCGACCGCGTTTAGCCTCGGTTTGGGTTATTTCTAACCTGCAACAAATCCGTCCGTCCAAAATCACCCAATCGCCACAAAGCTGTCCATTACGCGCTTGCGCCCCGCTGTCTCGAACTCGATCTCGAGCTTGTTGCCCTCGATTTCGACAATCGCGCCATAGCCGAACTTTTGGTGAAAGACGCGCATCCCTAGCGAAACGTCACTCCGCCCCTTGTTGCCGATGCTGACCGCGCTGGCCCTCGCTTCCACAACGCGCGCGGGTTCGCGGACAAAGCTGGATCCCGTGCCTGCTGCGCGTTGCCACCCCGGCCCACGCCCCGTGCCGCGCGCGACATCAGCAAAGGGATCGGCGCGCTCGGACCAGTTGGCGCGCCACAGGCTTTCGCCGCCGACCATGCTGGTTTCGCTGTCAATATGTGCAGCGGGCAGCTCGCCGACGAACCGGCTGGGGATGCTTGACGTCCATTGCCCGTAAATGCGGCGGTTGGCGGCATGAAGGATGATCGCGCGCCGGCGCGCCCGCGTGATCGCGACATAGGCGAGGCGGCGTTCCTCCTCCAGCGATGCATTGCCGCCCTCATCAATCGCGCGCTGCGACGGGAGCAGCCCTTCTTCCCAGCCGACCAAAAAGACCGTGTCGTACTCAAGCCCTTTGGCGGCATGGATCGTCATGATCGTCACCTTGGCCTCTTCGGCCTGCGCTTCATTGTCCATGACGAGGCTGACATGTTCGAGGAACGCGCCGAGCGTTTCATATTCCTCCATCGCGCGAACCAGTTCGGACAGGTTTTCCAGGCGCCCCGACGCTTCGGTTGATTTTTCGGCCTGAAGCACGGCGGTGTAACCGCTTTCATCAAGGATTTGCCGGGCGAGTTCGGGGTGCGGTAAATCCGCTGCCATTTGCCGCCAGCGGGCCAGATCAATGACGAAATTGCCAAGCGACCGGCGCGCCTGCGGTGTAAGCTCGTCGGTGTCCAGGATGCGCGCGGCGGCGATGCTGAGCGGCACCCCCTCCGCCCGCGCGAGTTGATGCACGCGCTGCACCGCTTTGTCGCCCAGGCCGCGCTTGGGCACGTTGACGATCCGTTCAAACGCCAGATCATCGGCGGGTTGGCTGACGATGCGCAGATAGGCGAGGGCATCGCGAATTTCGGCACGTTCGTAGAAACGGAAACCGCCGACGATCCGGTACGGCATGCCGATTGCGATGAACCGGTCTTCAAACTCGCGGGTCTGGTGCTGTGCGCGGACCAGAATGGCGACATGGTCGAGAGATTTGCCGCCCCGTTGGGCACTCTCGATTTCCTCTCCCACGCGGCGCGCCTCTTCCGGGCCATCCCACACGCCGAGCACTTTCACCTTTTCGCCCTGCTGCTCGTCGGTCCACAATGTCTTGCCCAGCCGCCCGCTGTTATTCGCGATCACGCCGGAAGCTGCCGCCAGAATATGCGGCGTACTGCGGTAGTTTTGTTCGAGCTTGATCACCTTTGCGCCCGGAAAATCCTTTTCGAACTTCAAGATATTTTCCACCTGCGCGCCGCGCCATGAATAGATCGACTGGTCGTCATCGCCCACGCAGCAAATGTTCTTGCGCTCCTGTGCCAGCAGTCGAAGCCACAGATATTGGACGCTGTTGGTATCCTGATACTCGTCAACCATGATGTAGCGGAACCGCTTCTGATAAGCGCTGAGCACCTCGCGATCACGCTTCAGGATCGTCAGGACGTGGAGCAGAAGATCGCCAAAATCGCAGGCATTGAGCGCGATCAGCCGTGCCTGATAGGCAGTGTACATCTCTTTGCCGCGGCCGTTGGCAAAGGCTTCGCTTTCGCCCGCATCGATATCCTGCGGCGTCAGCCCTTTGTTCTTCCAGCCATCGATAATTCCACCAAGCTGGCGCGCCGGCCAGCGTTTCTCATCGATGTCGGCTGCGATGATCAGCTGTTTCATCAGCCGCAATTGATCGTCGGTATCCAAAATCGTGAAGTTTGGATGCAGCCCGACCAGTTCGGCATGGCGGCGCAGCATTTTTGCGCCGATTGCGTGGAAGGTGCCCAGCCACGGCATCCCCTCCACCACATCGCCGACGATCGCGTGGACGCGGTGACGCATCTCCCGCGCGGCCTTGTTGGTGAACGTGACGGACAGGATTTCCGATGGATAGGCTTTGCGCGTGTAGATCAAATGCGCGAGTCGCGCCGTCAACGCTGCCGTCTTGCCCGTGCCAGCACCCGCCAGCACCAGTACGGGGCCATCGGTCGTCAGCACGGCTTCACGCTGCGGCGCATTCAGCGTGCGCAGATAGGGCGGATCTTGGGGGCTGGGGGCGGGCAGGGTCATCAGTGAACAGGTAGGGAACGTGGGCAAAAGGGGCAAGCGCGCTTGTGCTGTCGGTTAGAGGTGATAGCGTTATCAGCAATCAATCAGGAGGAATCGCGATGGCGGTAGCAATTGAACACTGGCACGCGCTGATGGACGCTCGCGATCCGGGTGGGCTTGATGATTTGATTGCCGAAGATTGCGTGTTCCGGTCGCCCGCCGTGCACACGCCGCAAATTGGCAAGGCAATCACGATCAAATATCTGACAGCTGCACAAAAGGTGTTGGGGGTGCCCAGCTTTCGGTATGTCGAGGAATGGGTGGGGCCGAATTCTGCCGTGCTGGAATTTGAGCTTGATTTGGACGGTATCCAGGTAAACGGCGTCGACATCATCCATTGGAATGATGCCGACAAGATCATCAGCTTTCGCGTCATGATCCGCCCGGTAAAGGGACTGCAGGCAGTGATGCCGGCAATGGCCGCCGTTCTGGCGAGCTGATTGGCCATATGATTGGGCTTGATTAGGCGCGATGCGCCGTTATCCGGCGTGACTGTCATCCATCTGACACACTAGCACGTCACCAGAGCGATTATGGCCACGCAAATGTTCTCATCGGGCGGCTTTCCCGAACCGACCCAGGCCGATCGCCCAGCGCTCGATGGCCCTGTGAATCCAATTGGCCGATGGCTTTTTATCCTGACGATCATCGGCGGGCTCGGTTTTGCCGGATACAGCATTGCGACAGAAACAGCGCAAGTGGGCGAAACGCTTGCCCTGGTGACAATTCTGTTGCTGGGCGGTGCGCTGCTGATTGCGCTTGGCTTTGAATTTGTGAACGGGTTTCACGATACCGCAAATGCGGTGGCGACGGTGATTTACACCAATTCGATGCCCGCGCAGGTCGCCGTTGTCTGGTCGGGCTTTTTCAATCTGCTGGGCGTGCTTTTATCCAGCGGCGCTGTTGCCTATTCAATTGTTGCGTTGTTGCCGGTCGAATTGATCCTGAACGTTGGCAGCGATGCCGGTTTTGCGATGATCTTTGCGTTGCTGCTGGCAGCGATCCTATGGAACCTGGCAACCTGGTATGTCGGGCTGCCCAATTCATCTAGCCATGCGCTGATCGGGTCGATTCTGGGCGTGGGCTTTGCCAACCAGTTGCTGTCATCGGGCACTGGCGGCACATCCGGCGTTGATTGGAGCCAAGCGCAAAAGGTGCTGACGGGGCTGGCGATTGCGCCGGTAATTGGCTTTTTCGGGGCGATGGCGCTGTTGTTTGCGATGAAACTCGTGCTGCGCAATCCAAAGCTTTACGCCAAGCCCGCCACAAACGAGCCACCACCACGTGGCATTCGCGCCTTGCTGATCTTTACCTGTACTGCTGTGTCTTTCGCCCATGGCGGCAATGACGGGCAAAAAGGCATGGGGCTGATCATGCTGATCCTGATCGGCTGTGCGCCCACTGCCTATGCGCTCAATCGAGGGCTGCCGAGTGAATCGGTGCCAGCATTTGTCCAGCAGGCAAACCGCGCCGCTGATGTGTTCGGCACCAAAGCCGGGACCGCGACCGTCAATGCCGCGACGGCGCGCAACGTGCTGGCGAGCGCGCTCAAGACAAAATCGGCCAACGATCCCGTCGTTTACGCGGCGATCGGCGTGGTATCGCGCGATATCGGGGCGCAGGTCGCGCGATATGGTTCGCTTGCCAATGTGCCATCGGCGGCCATTTCGGGGTTGCGCAACGACATGTATCTAGCGCTCGATTCGTCCAAACTCGCACTCAAGGCGAAGACGGCGTCTGCCACTTTTGTTGAGAATGAGCGCAAGGCGATCGGCGAATTCCAGCATGGCCTGGAAGACAGCACGCGCTTCATCCCGACCTGGGTGAAGGTGGCCGTGGCGATTGCGCTCGGGCTCGGCACGATGGTCGGGTGGAAGCGCATCGTGGTGACCGTCGGGGAAAAGATCGGCAAAACGCACATGACCTATGGCATGGGCGGTGCCGCCGAGTTGATGGCCGCGATGACGATCCTGCTCGCCGATCGCTTTTTCCTCGTGCCGGTGTCGACGACGCATATTCTGTCGAGCGGGGTCGCTGGGGCGACCGTGGCGAGCGGTGCCAGCTTGCAAGGCACTACGCTTCGCAACATGGCGCTCGCCTGGATATTGACGCTGCCGGCGGTGATGACGCTGGCGGGCGGGCTGTATTGGCTGTTTCTATCGGTGTTGCGCGCGATGGGCACCGCCTGATCTCGGCAGGGCCAGCATCGACAAGCCGTGCAAGCCGGTTATGAAGGTCGCATGACATCCGCCACCGCAGTTGCCCCGATCACTAACCCGCTTTTCGTGCAGCGTCGGGTGCTAACGGCCAGTCTGGTTGGCACCTCGATCGAATTCTATGATTTCTACATCTACGCCACCGCTGCGGCTTTGGTGTTCGGGCCATTGTTTTTCCCGGCCGAGGATGCCGCCGCACAGTTGCTGCTGTCGTACGCCAGCTTCGGCCTGGCCTTCATTGCCCGACCGGTTGGTGCGGCGATCTTTGGCCATTTTGGGGATCGGGTGGGCCGCAAATCGACGTTGGTTGCATCGCTGTTGCTTATGGGCGGATCAACGGTGCTGATCGCTTTTCTGCCCACCTATGCGCAAATCGGCTGGGCCGCTCCGGTGATCCTTTGCCTGTTGCGGTTCGGGCAGGGGCTTGGACTGGGCGGAGAATGGGGCGGTGCATCCTTGCTGGCAGTGGAAAACGCACCGCCGGGCTGGGCTGGCCGGTTCGGTATGTTCCCGCCACTTGGCGCGCCGATTGGATTCATTGCGGCAAATGGATTCTTCCTGATTCTGGGCCTGACGATGACTGACGATCAGTTCCGGGCCTGGGGTTGGCGACTGCCGTTCCTGGCGAGCGCAGCATTGGTGTTTGTTGGGCTATGGGTGCGTCTGAAGCTGACCGAAACGCCGGCCTTTGCCGAAGCCGCAGCCCATGGCACGTTGCCCAAGGTGCCGATCGCGCACTTGTTTTTGCATGATCTGCGCAGCACGCTGGCGGGCATTTTTGGGGTGATCGCATGCTTCGCGCTATTCTATATCGCGACCGCTTTTGCGCTTGGATATGGCACCACCACGCTTGGTCATTCGCGCCAGGCATTTCTGATCGTCGAATTGCTCGCCATCCCCTTTCTGGCCGCCGGGATTATCCTGTCCTGCACATTATCAGACCGGTATGGCACTCCAGCAATGCTGCGATGGGGCTTTGCGGGGGCTGTGGCCGCGGGGCTGGCCATGGGGCCGATGCTGGGCGCGGCCTCGCTGATCACCGTGTGGCTGTGGCTGTCGTTCGCACTGCTTGCGATGGGCTTTGCCTATGGGCCCTTGGGGGCATGGCTGCCGTCGCTGTTCGGGGCCGGGGTGCGCTATACCGGTGTGTCGCTGACCTTCAATCTAGGCGGAATCATTGGCGGCGCACTCGCCCCCATCATTGCGCAGGCGCTTGCGGCTCGGGGCGGATTGGCGCTGGTTGGCGCATATCTGGTGGTTGCAGCGGCGCTTAGCCTGGGCGGATTGATGCTGGTGCGACGCCCGCCTCAGCCCGAAATCTGACGCAACAGCGTGATCCGCGCCTTGCCGTAATTGCGCTCGGCATCAATCTCAAACCCTGCAACCGTCACAGGCTCGTTGAAGGCGGTTTCAATGCTGATCCAGCTTGCCGGGCTAACCCAGCCCAGCCGCGCCAGCTTGTCCAGCGCCACCGATCCCGCGCCTGATCCGTAAGGTGGGTCCATCATCACCACGTCGAGCGGGGCGGGTGCCTTGCCCAGCGACAGCACAGATATCGCGCGGACGTCAGCCGTTGCACCCAGTTTGGCTAGGTTGGCGCGCAGTGCATCGACAGCTTGGCGATCCTGTTCGACAAACAGGCACGATGCCGCGCCGCGCGACATAGCCTCCAGCCCCAGCGCGCCCGAACCCGCGAACAGATCGGCTATGGCCAGCCCATCAAAACTCCCAATCCGGCTGATCAGCATCGAAAACAGCCCTTCACGGGTGCGATCAGCCGTGGGGCGGGTAGCATCGCCCTTTGGCGCAACGATGCCGCGCCCGCGCCACTGGCCAGCAATGATTCGCATCGCTTAGCGCCTCGTCCGGGGTGGACGGGGCTTGCCCGTGCCGCCCGGTTTGGTGGGTCGGCCGCCGCGCGTATTGGTGGGTGCGCGATCCGGTGATGGTCCGCGCGGATTATCGATAAACCCGCCGTCGCGCGCGGTATCCTTGCGTCGGGGATCAGTCGCGGTGCGGCGCGCGCGTGAACTGGTTTCGCTGCGGGTATTGGCCCGCACGGGTTTGACGGGGGTAACGCCGCCCTTTTCCTTTGCGTCATAGAAACGCTTGGGTTTGATGGCCGCAACAACGCGCGGTGCCTTCCGCGGCTCCGCCGCGTCAGGGCCGGGCTTGGGCGCGCGGGCCGGTCGATCGGTGCGCGCTGGCGCCGAAGTGCGCTCCCCCCGGCTGCGCGATGGCGGTGCCTTGGTATGTTCAGGCGGCGGGTTGCGGGTGGGATCGCGACGAAACGCGACCACATCATGCTGGCGAACCTCGCCAAATTCACCGGGGGCAAGATCACCCAGCAGGAACGGGCCATAACGGGTGCGAATCAGCCGAGATACTTTCAGCCCCAGAAATTCAAGCACGCGGCGGACTTCGCGATTTTTGCCTTCGGTCAGGATCATTTCGATCCACACATTGGCACCGGTCCGCCGTTCCAGATTGGCGTTTATCGCGCCGTATCGCACGCCCTCTATCTCGATCCCGTGGATTAGATCCTCCAACTGGGCCTGACTTACGGTGCCATAAGCGCGCGCGCGATAGGCGCGTTCCACACCGGTTGAGGGCAGCTCAAGCTGGCGCTTTAACTCCCCGTCCGTGGTTAGCAGCAGCAATCCTTCGGTATTCAAATCAAGCCGACCGACAGGAACGAGCCGGGGCAAGTCGCTGGGTAATTTGTCATAGATGGTCGGCCGTCCGGCGGGATCGCGTTCGGTCACCAATAGCCCGCTGGGCTTGTGGTACAAAAATAGCCGGGCGGGCGCGGGGGCTTGCACCGGATTACCGTCCACCGTCACCCCGCGCAGCGAGGTAAGGATTGTGGCAGGTGTGTCGATCACTTTGCCGTCAATTGCCACGCGGCCATCGGTGATCATGCGCTCAATCTCTCGGCGAGATGCGATGCCAGCGCGGGCAAGCAATTTGGCGATGCGGTTGCCGTCGCGTTGGACTTCAGCAGGGGGCGTTTCGGTTTTGGCTGGGGGCATGCCGATGGTGATACAGCTATTTAAATCGATGATGCAAAAAAATGCGCGCACCTGCGTTGTGTACTGGATAAGGGGCAGCCACGGGGTGCTTTGCCACCGGGAGGCGTAACGTGGCTTTGTTCACTCGCAAAAAGCGGTTGTTCAACCGATTGCTGATCGTTGAAGATGAACCACTGGTCGCGTTCGCGACCGAATATTCTCTGCGGGACGAAGGTTTTGATGTTGTCGCTACGGTTGATCGGGTCGACGCCGCCTTGGCGTTAATCGGGGCGGGAACTGTTATCGATCTGGTGCTTGCAGATATCAGCCTGGCCGATGGCAGCGGCATTGACGTGGCCAAAGCAGCCATCGCCGCCGGTATCGTGGTGTTGTTTGTTACCGGCGATTGTCCACCCGAGGCGCAGTTGCTCGCCGATGGTTGGCTAGGCAAACCCTATGCCCAGCGCGATCTGGCGCAGGCAATCGCGGTGATTGAGGGCGTTCGCGGCGGCGTGGTGCCGAAACGCTTGCCCCCGGGCTTCACCCTGTTCAAGACGGTTGCCTGACAAAAAGGATAAGTATGATGTTGTCACGACGATCTTCCATCATTGCCGGTGGCACCATTGCGCTGGCAGTCCTCGTGCTGCTTGCCGGCCCACTGACAAAATTTGGCGTGTTGCCCTGGTCAGCAGGGCTGGGGCTGTTTGCGCTTGGATCGCTGGTGGCGGCGATTGGCGGGTTGATCTGCTTGGGTATCGTGATCCGAAATCGGGGCGGTATGCTGGCATCTGGCGGGATGGTCGCGGGGCTTGCTGCTGCGGCCGTCCTTGCCAAGATCATCACCGGGGCGAGCGGCGTGCCGGAAATTCACGACATCACCACAGATACCGCCAATCCGCCGTTATTTGTATCCGTGACGCCAGCACTACGCGGCGATGGCAGCAATTCGATCACCTATGATCCCGCAATCGCGCCAAAGCAGGCGGCAGCTTATCCGGGGGTGCGGCCCCGGACGATCACCAAATCCCCAGCCGACGTTTTCGACATTGCCACCAAGGCCGTCGTCGCACGCGGATGGACAGTCGTCGGCGCAGACAGCGCGACCGGCCGGATCGAGGCGACCGATACATCGGGCTGGTGGGGCTTTAAGGACGACGTCGTCATCCGCCTCCGCCCCGATGGCGATGGTACCCGGATCGACATCCGTTCTGTATCGCGCATTGGCCGCAGTGACATGGGCGCGAATGCAGCCCGGATTGAGAAGCTGATGGCGGCGATCGCTGGGTAAGTGGATGAGCCAAGCGTTGGCCGGCGTTGCGGGGTAACGCTTCCATCGACGCGAGAGGCTTGCTGCTTAGCCCAGCCGCGCTTCCACCATATCGTGAAACTGCCTGATGCCGGTTTCCAGCGTGCCCAACGTCACCCGTTCAATTGCGCCGGACGCCAGCCCCTGCTGCCCCAATTCTGCGGCGCGAAAATCTTCGCCCGCAAACACTTGGCCGTCGAGCAGCGCCCAGCTGCGTTCCCAGTGGTTGCGGGCTTTGTCAGTGTCGGGAGCAGTTGGGATCAGCATGAAATCCTCGACGAGCACCGCGCCTTCTGATTGCGGCATCATGATCATCAGGTTCATGTAATCGGGGCTGACGATCAACACCGTGCCCGGAAACATCTGATAAGTGTATGTTATCGCTGCGCGCAGTTGCGGCCAGTCGCTGCCTGCCGCTGCGACCAGATCAGCCTCGCGCCCCACCGCAGATCGTTGGTGCGGGCCGATCCGGTCGCCGGTCGTCACCCCGTCCTTGAAGAACGGGCCAATCGTGCCCGAATGCAGCCGCTGGACGTGATAGCTTTCCAGAAACGCATCCATGATCAGCTTCCAGTTCGCCGCGACGCGGTGGGTTTTGCGGCGAAACATATATTGGCCGGGCAGATCGAAAGCCTCAAAATCAGCCCCCAGCGCGCGTGCTTCGGTAAAATCGGCGACGTCATCAAACGCAAACCAGATCAGGCCGCCAGCCTCCACCGTCGGCAGCCGCTTCAATCCGTATTCGCCTTTAGCGAGGCCGGGAAACGTCTCTGGCCGGGGCATCCCCGTCAGTGCGCCGTCGAGCGCATAGCTCCAGGCGTGATAGGGGCAGATAAGGCGCGGCGCACACACCGCGTCGCTGCCCTCCACCAGCCGCGTGCCCCGGTGGCGGCAAACGTTCAGGAACACATGCGCCACCCCCGCCTTGTCACGCGTGATCAGCAGCGGCTTGCCAAAACCATCATGCGGCACTGCCATATTGGGCTCGGGCAGCAACGCGGACGGTGCAATGACGAGCGGCACCTTTGCAAAAATGTCGCGCTGTTCCGCTGCGTGCCGATCAGCCGAGGTATAGACTGCGGCATCGACATAGGTGATCCCAGCATTTGCCCGTGTTCCCCCGCTGGCGAGCAGCGCGGCTAGCGCTAACTGCCCTTCGGTCGGGCGCAAGCCGTGCGGTGCATGCACGTTCATGGCTGTCCTTCTCCTGTTTTGCGGCTAGTGTCGGCCTGAATTTGGCGGGGAGCAAGTGGTCGATGACGGTGGAGACGCAGAGCGATTGGTTGTCGGGCATCAAGCCCTATGTTGAAAAGGCACCGCTCGCCGCTTTCTTCCTCGGTGTGTCGTCGGGCTTTCCCTATGCGATGATTGGCGCGACGCTGACCACTCGGTTGGCGCAGGATGGCATCGACAAGAAGACGATCACGGCGTTCACGCTGGCCTTCCTTGTTTATAATCTGAAGCCCTTGTGGGCGTGGGTGGTGGATGGTGTGCGCCTGCCGCTGATCGGCCATCTTGGTCAGCGTGTATCGTGGCTGTTGCTGGCGGGCGTTCTGGTAATGGCAGCGGTCGCCAATCTCGCCCTGGTGGATCCGGCGACTGATATTGGCGCGACCGTGGTTGCCGCAATTTTGGTTGGGTTTGCAGGCGCAACGTTCGATATCGTGATTGATGCCTACCGGATTGAGCAGCTTGAGCCGTACCAGCTCGGTGTGGGTTCGGGGATGACGCAATATGGCTGGCGGATTGGATCCGTTGTGGCGGGCGCTCTGGCACTGGTGCTGGCGTCGCGCGTTGGGTGGGAAGGGGCGTATCTCGCTTGCGCCGCTTTTGCACTGCCAGCAATGATTACCGGACTGATTCTCGGCGAACCCACACGGCACCGCGCCCCTACCCAAAAGCGCGGTGCTTCTGAACTATTGGCGTCCATTATTGGTCCATTCACTGAATTCTTTCAGCGAAACGGCGCCGTCATCGTGTTGGTGTTCATCCTGATACACAAGATCGGCGATACGTTGGGGCAGATCGTGCTGCGGTTGCTGCTCAATGATCTGGGTTTCACTAATGACGAGATCGCTATCTACGATGTAGGTGTCGGCTTTTGGGCGTATCTGATCGGCATTTTCGTTGGCGGCGCGATTTATGCTCGGATCGGCATGAAGCAATCGGTGCTGTGGAGCCTGATTCTCATGGCGGTGTCCAACGCCAGTTTTGGGTTGTTGGCGGGGGCGGGCCATAGCAATTGGGGGCTAGCCGGCGCGATTGGTTTTGAGAATTTTGCTAGCGGAATCGGGGGCGTCACGGTGGTCGCCTATTTCGCGGCGCTGTGCGATCTGCGCTACACGGCGTCGCAATATGCGCTAATTTCAGCGGCTTCCAGTGTGGTCGGGCGGTTGCTGACCGCGACAACGGCTGGTGCCATGGTCGAGCAGTTTGGCTATGTGACGTTTTACTGGATCACGACAATCGTCGCACTACCCGGCGTGCTCCTGTTCTGGTGGATGATCCGCAGTGGACTGGTAGATCAAGCTATTGGCGATGCGGGTGTTACGGTTTCGAAAGAGGATGCTCTGCCGGAATCGTGATTTGCGGATTGATTGGTTCCGTAAGCCGCTACCCCGGCACCTGATCGTTCGCCGCGAGTACCCAGCCGGCGAGGTACAGCGTCCCTAAAATCAGCACGACCGGCGGGTTTGCGGGGTCGGCGCGTGCGGCGATGGCGTCCAGCGCAGCGGCGACATCGTCCGCGACATCCGCCTGCAACCCCAGCGAAAGTGCTGCCGCTGCCAATGTGGCGGGCGCATGATGTGCGTGATTGGGCACAGGCACCGCCTGAAGCGACCGGGCATAGCGCGCAAAGGGAAGCAGCAAACCGCGCGCATCCTTGTTGGCCAGCATTCCCATCACGAGATGCACCGGGCGCTTTCCCGCCCGCGCCGCCAATGTCGCGCTGACAGAAGTGGCGGCGGCGGCGTTATGCCCGCCATCCAGCCACAGCTCGCTGCCTTGGGGCAGCCGGGCGAGCAGCGGGCCGGGCGCCAGCCGTTGCATCCGCGCGGGCCATTCGGTCCATTCGGCGGCGGCTCGATAGGCGCTTGGCGGAATGGCGAGTGCCGTTTGGTGCTGCAACATCGCGATGGCAAGGCCCAGATTTTCAGCCTGGTGTGGCCCGGCCATCCGCGGCAGCGGCGCTTCAACGGAACCGCGATCGTCTGAATAATGCAGCGCCTCGTCCACCCGCAATTGCCATCCCGTGCCCAACATGCTGATCCGCGCACCTATGCGGGCGGCGGCGTTGCTGACGGTTTGGGCAACATGCGGGGGATATCGCATTGTAACCAGTGTTACGCCGGGCTTCGCGATTCCTGCCTTTTCTCCAGCAATTTCCTCAATTGTATCGCCCAGAAAGCTTTGGTGATCGATACCAAGCTGGGCGATTCCGGTGATGATCGGCGCGGTGATGACGTTGGTGGCATCAAGGCGCCCGCCAAGGCCCACTTCGATAATGCACGCGTCCGCCGGGCAACGCGAAAAAACCAGGAATGCGGCGGCGGTGGTGGTTTCGAAAAAACTCGCGCCAATGTCACCAGCGGCGTCGAGCACTTCCGATAGCAACGCGGCCAATACATCATCCTCAATCAGTCGCCCGGCGACTCTGATCCGCTCGTTGAAACGCACCAGATGGGGGCTTGTATATACATGGCAGGTTAGCCCCGACGCTTCGATTGCCGCGCGCAGGAATGCACAGGTCGATCCCTTGCCGTTGGTGCCCGCGACATGCAGCACCGGAGGCAGCGCGCGGTGGGGGTTGCCGATCCGGTCGAGCAGCTCGGTGATCCGCTCCAGCCCCAATATGTCGGTGCCGGGCGATAGCGCCCACAACCGATCAAGCTGTGCCTGCACCTGGGGAGAGGAAGAGATGGCGTTATCGGCCATGACGGGTTCTGAACAAACGGGCGGAGTGGTTGTTACGCCGCCGCTTTGGCACACAGAAAATCGATCAGCTGCCCCAACGTCTCCGGCAGTTCCTTGCGCGGCTTGACCATGTCGATCATCCCGTGCGCCAGCAGATATTCTGACGTCTGGAAATCATCGGGCAGCTTTTCACGGATTGTGTTTTCGATTACCCGGCGGCCCGTAAACGCCAGCGTCGCCTTGGGCTCGGCAATCTGCACATCGCCCAGCATCGCATAGGCCGCCATCACCCCGCCCGAAGTCGGGTCAGTCAGAACGACGATATAGGGCAGGCCTGCATCGTGGAGCATCTGGATTGCCACGGTGCTGCGCGGCATTTGCATCAGCGACAAAATGCCCTCCTGCATTCGCGCGCCGCCCGATGCAGTAAAGATGATGTAGGGGCATTGATCGGCAATCGCTGCCTCCACCCCAGCCACAAACGCTTCGCCCACGGCAAGGCCCATCGATCCGCCCATGAACGCAAAATCCTGCACGCCCACCACGGCGCGCCGCCCGCTGATCTTGCCGCGCGCGTTGACCAGCGCGTCGCCCTCGCCGGTGGCGGTACGCGCGGCCTTAATCCGGTCGGCATAGCGCTTGGTGTCGCGAAACTTTAGCGGGTCTTCCTGCACCCGCGGTTGCGGCAGAACCGTGAATGTGCCGTTGTCAAAAGTATATCCAAACCGCGTTTTTGGCCCAATGCGTTCGTGGTGATCACAGGTCGGACAGACGTGAAGGTTATCCTCCAGCTCCTTCACAAAAACCAATTGTCCACAACCTTTGCACTTGTGCCACAGATTGTCGGCGGTCTCTTTCTTGACCGGGCCGACGAACGACAGTGCATTGCGAACATTGCTGAGCCAGGTCATGCGACTACCTTTCTTGCCGCGCCAACTGCGTTAGCGAGCGAACGGATATAGCGGGTTACGTGCGCGGGGGCATCTGCGCCGTGCGTGGCAATAATCTCAACGATTGCAGAGCCCACGACGACGCCGTCAGCGACTTCGGCAATTGCCTGCGCCTGTTCAGGGGTGCGCACGCCAAAGCCGACCGCGATGGGAATGTCCGTCGCTGCTTTCAACCGCCCAACAGCATCGGCAATCGAGCTTTGCGCGGCCTGTTGCAGCCCGGTGATCCCGGCGACCGACACATAATAGAGGAAGCCGCTCGCCCCGTTCAGCACGGCGGGCAGGCGGGCGGCATCGGTGGTGGGGGTGGCGAGGCGGATGAAATCAACGCCACTTGCGCGGAGTTGCGGCCCGAGCTCGTCATCTTCCTCAGGAGGCAGATCGACGCAGATCACCCCGTCGACGCCCGCCTTGGTGCAAGCACCGGCGAACCAGCCCGCCCCGCGCCGCAACATCGGGTTGGCATAGCCCATCAGGACGAGCGGCACGCTGGGGTGGCGGGCGCGAAAGTCAGTGGCGATGCGCAGGATATCGGCGGTGGTGGTGCCCGCCGCTAAGCTGCGAAGGTTTGCAGCCTGAATCGCGGGGCCATCGGCCATTGGATCAGTAAACGGCATGCCGAGTTCGATCACGTCCGCACCGCCCTCGACCAGCGCGTCGAGGATGGCGGGGGTGGGGCCGTCACCTGCGGTCACGAAGGTGACCAGCGCGGCGCGGTCTACGGGGAAGGCGGCGGCGAGGCGGGTCATTCGGAGTCTTTGCGTTCCACGACGAGAATACGGGCAGCGCCCACAGGGTGCGCGACGTGCTCGTCGCCGTTCTCAACCGACATGCCGTCGCCTGCATGAAGGCGGATGACATGATCCTTTCCTTCGTGCCGGTAATGCATATCGACCATGCCCTCCATCACGGCGAATACCTCATTTCCGGTATTCTGGTGCCAGCGATAAGGTTGATCGGTCCAGTGCAGACGCACCGTGACGTCGCCAAAATCGCTCAGCAGCATGCTCCCCCAGGCGCGATCGGCAGTGAAGGTCTTGGCAGAGAAAGTTTTCATATCGCCGTCCCCAGCGCCTCGGCGACGGTGAAGATATCCTTGTCGCCGCGCCCGCACAGGTTCGCCAGGATGATCTGGTCGGTGCGCATCGTCGGCGCGAGCTTGGCGACCGCCGCAATGGCGTGGGCCGGTTCCAGCGCGGGGATGATCCCCTCGGTCCGGCACAGCAGCTGGAACGCATTCAGCGCCTCGGTATCGGTCGCGCTGGTATAGTCCACCCGGCCGATGTCGCGCAGCCAGGCGTGCTCCGGCCCGATGCCGGGATAGTCGAGGCCGGCCGAGATCGAATGCGCCTCGGTGATCTGGCCGTCTTCGTCCTGCAGCAGATAGGTTTTGTTGCCGTGGAGTACCCCAGGGGAGCCGCCCGCAAGACTGGCCGCGTGTTCCTTGTCCAGCCCGTGGCCTGCCGCTTCCACACCGAGCATCTTCACCGATGGATCATCAAGGAACGGGTGAAACAGCCCGATCGCGTTCGATCCGCCGCCAATTGCAGCCACCAGCACATCGGGCAGGCGGTTGATGCGTGAAAGCATCTGGGCACGCGCTTCCCTGCCGATCACGCTTTGAAAATCGCGAACGAGTTCGGGATAGGGGTGCGGGCCGGCGGCGGTGCCAATAATGTAAAATGTGTCGTGGACGTTCGCGACCCAATCGCGCAGCCCTTCGTTCATCGCGTCCTTCAGCGTCGCCGCGCCGCTCGTCACGGGGCGCACTTCTGCGCCGAGCAGTTTCATGCGGAACACATTGGGTTGCTGCCGCTCAATATCGCGCGCGCCCATGTAAATCACGCAGGGCAGGCCGAACCGCGCGCAGACCGTGGCGGTGGCGACGCCGTGCTGCCCCGCGCCGGTTTCCGCGATGATCCGCGTCTTGCCCATGCGAATTGCGAGCAGGATTTGCCCGATGCAATTATTGATCTTGTGCGCGCCGGTGTGATTGAGCTCATCTCGCTTGAACCAGATTTGTGCGCCCATCCCAACGGGGGCGTTTTTGCGCAGCTCTTCGGTCAGCCGCTCGGCGTAATAAAGCGGGCTGGGGCGGCCGACATAGTGCTCCAGCAGATCATCAAACTGCGCGTGGAACGCCGGGTCGGCCTTGGCGCGGTTATACTCCGCCTCCAGCTCGAGCACGAGCGGCATCAGCGTTTCGGCGACGTAGCGCCCACCGAACTGGCCGAAATGACCGCGATGGTCTGGCTGCGCGCGGAAGCTATTCGGGGCGGGGGAAAGGGGAGCGTTCATGATGCAGCACAGGCTTTAAGGAACATCGCGATCTTGTCCATATCCTTGATGCCGGGCGCGGTTTCGACACCAGATGACACATCGACCAGCGTCGCCTGCGTCCGCGCAATCGCCTCGCCCACATTCTGTGGATCGAGCCCGCCAGAAAGCGCCCAGGGTAGCGGATGGCGAAACTCATCGAGCAGCGCCCAATCGAACCGCACCCCCATGCCGCCCGGCAATGCTGCACCCTCGGGCGTCTTGGCATCGTACAGGATCCGGTCCGCTGCCCCAACAAAGCCGCGGGCGGCATCAAGATCGACACGGGCACGGATGGCGACTGCTGCCCAAATCTCCACTCCGGTCCGAGCGCGCAGCGCGGCGGCGCGTTCAGGTTTCACCTTGTGCAACTGAAGCGCGCTCAACCGCCCCGCCTTAATCGCTGCGTCCACCAGTGCATCGTCGGGATCAACGAAAACGCCAACCCGCCCGACATGATCGGGCACCCGACCAGCCAGCGCCGCCGCCAGCTCGAACGCCACGTTGCGTGGAGACGCGGCGAAAAACATGAAACCAACATGGCCAACACCGTGGCTAACCGCGGCATCGACCGTTTCCGGCGTGGATAGACCACAAATCTTCGCTAAGGTCGGCATAGCAGTGGACTTAGGGGCTTGGCGGCCCCACGTCACCCCGGACTTTAGATTAGGCCGGGCAAGAAACGCTTCACGCGCTTCGCATATGCATCATACTCCTCCCCAAAAGCTGCGCGCAGTACCTTTTCTTCCAGCGCTACGCGCATCCATGTGGCAAGCGCATATAGCGGCAGCGCGATAATCAGCATCCGGCTATGACCATAGGCGATGGCAATCGCGATCATGAAGAGCCCCAGTGCGACATAAATCGGGTTGCGAACATAGGCGAAAGGCCCATTGGTGACGAGGCTGGCATCGCCACGGGTGCGCGCCACCAGCGCCCAGTTGCGCCCCATCGTGACGGACGACCAGTGGAACAGCCCGGCGACCGCGAGCATGATCAGCAGCACGACCAACGCGGTTGCCAGCGCGCGGGGGGATAACGGGTCTAGGATTGTCCGAATGGGGCCAAAGGCGACGATTCCAATTGCGAATCCTTGCAGCACGATCCCAAAGACCGAGCGGTTGTCGCGCTTGCCACCCTGATCGGCTGTGTCACGCCGCGCGCGCATTCGCGCAGCAAACAACGCCGTCATGAACACCATAAATCCCACAGCCATCGCCGCCAAGCCGGGCAGGCCGACTGGATCGCTGCTGAAGAACATGGCGTTTTATCCTTACCTTGCCGGGTCGCGACGATACGCCTGCAGCGCCTCCACCGCCAGCGACCGGCGCAGGATACGCGCCATGGGGTCGATGACGATATGCGCGCCCTTAGGAATGGCGACCGATCCGTGGCCGCCGGGCATTTCCACCTTTACCAGATCGCTGCCAATTTTTACCTCGACCGGCATTGGGAAGGGTTTGCCTGAAGCTATTGTCCAGTCGAGCATCAACATGCCATCTGCCTCGCGCGCGACAAGGTCGGGCAGGGCGGCTTGGCGCAGATAGACGTCGAAGAACCAACGATAGTCCTTGCCGCTGATTTGGCTCACCAGCGCCTCAAACTCTTGCGTTGATCCATAACGCGGGGTGAAATTGCCTGGCTTGGGGTCATTGCGCCCGTAAACCAGCCGGCGCGTCGCTTCAAAAAAAGCTGCGTCGCCGATCAGCCAGCGCAGCGTGTGGAGCGTCCACGCGCCCTTGGCGTAAATATCACCCGCTGGCCCGCCTTTGCTTTGTTCATAAACCTCTTCTTCGGTTCGGATTGTGCCGGACACGATGGGCGCGCGGTTCTCGATCTTCGGGCGCTGGGCATCCATCATCGTGGCATAGCGGGCATCGCCTTCTCGCCACTGACCGTAAAGCGGCTGCATATAGCTGCCGAACCCTTCATGCAGCCAGTAATCATCCCAATTGGCGGCGGTCAGCTGGTTGCCGAACCATTCATGCGCGAATTCATGCTGGAAAAGCCAGTCAAACCCGTCGATCGACTTGGCATAGCCATTGCCATAGGCATTGATTGTCTGGTGCTCCATGCCGAGATGCGGCGTTTCGACAACCCCCACCTTTTCGTCTCCGAACGGATAGGGGCCGATCATGCTTTCAAAGAAATCAAGCGTGGGCGCAAATTCCGCAAACAGCCCCTCAGCCTTGGCCTTTGCGCCAGGCAAATACCAATAGCTCATCGGAATGGTGTTGCCATATCGGCTTTTATAGGTGCCCGAAACCTGTTCGTAAGGGCCGACATTGATCGCAATGGCATAGGTGTTGGGGTGCCGTGTCCGCCAGTGCCACGTGGTGCGACCGTCTTTTAAAGTGTCCGCACCCAGCAGGACGCCATTACCCGGTGCAGAAAGACCTTTCGGCACAGTTATGTGCAGCGTCATTTGCGCAGGCTCGCCCGTCGGAAAATCCAGACATGGCCAGAACAGGTCGCAGCCATAGCCTTCAGCGGTTGAGGCGATCCACGGCTGGCCATTTTTGGTTTTCGCCCAAACAAAGCCATCATCCCAGGGCGCGCGGACTGCGACGTGCGGTGTACCGGCATAGCGCAGGCGGGCGGTAACGCGGTGGCCAGCTGCGACGGTGCCCGGCAGCCGCACCACCAGCTGGCCCTGCGGGTTCGCCCATGCGGTGGCGGGCAGCGCACGCCCGTCAATATCAATAGCGGAAACGGGCAGGTTTCGATCAAGATCAATCACCAGCCGGTCAAGCGCGACTCTGGCCGTGAACGTCAGCGTCGCGGTGGCTGCAATCGCTTCTCTTTCAGGAAAAATCTCAATCGCCAGATCAGCGCTGTCGAACTGTAGCTTGGCCTGGTCGGGGTCGATCACGCCGCCTGATTTCTGCGTTTGCTCGGTCAGCGGCGGTTCGCCCTTTCTTGGCGGCGCAGCGGCGATCAGGCCCAGTATCGCAAATCCTGCCACAAGCCGATTGATGCGGCGCGCATGCGCACCATATAAGACCGAATTGGCGTCCCGATTGGGCGTCGTCGGAGACTGCATGACCAACACCTATCCTGTATTGCCGCTGCGCGACATTGTCGTTTTTCCAAACATGATCGTGCCGCTGTTCGTTGGCCGCGACAAGTCCGTTGCCGCGCTGGAAACCGCAATGACCGGAACGAAGGAAATCTTCCTGGTCGCCCAGCTTGACCCCAGCGAAGATGATCCCGACCGCGATGATCTGTACGAAATTGGCGTCACTGCCGTGGTGCTCCAATTGCTTAAGCTGCCAGACGGCACAGTCCGGGTGCTGGTGGAGGGAAAACGCCGCGCCAAGCTGACCAATATGTCGGCACAAGATGGCCACCTGACGGCTGAGATCGACCTGCTTGATGCTGGCGACGACGTGGGTGACGATGATAGCGATGTGCCGGCGATATCTCATGATGTTGCCGCGCTGATGCGTTCGGTCGTCGATCAATTTGAAAATTATGCCAAGCTGAACCGCAAGCTGCCCGCCGAAACCGCAGTGCAACTGGGCGAGATCGAAGATCCGTCACGGCTGGCTGATGCGATTGCCGCCAATATCCAGGTCAAGGTCGCCGACAAGCAGTCGCTGCTGGTCGAAAGCGATCCGCAAAAGCGGCTTGAGATGGTGTTCGCCTTCATGGAAGGCGAATTGGGTGTGCTGCAGGTGGAAAAGAAAATCCGCAGCCGCGTGAAGCGTCAGATGGAGAAAACCCAGCGCGAATATTATCTGAACGAGCAGCTGAAGGCGATTCAGCGCGAGCTGGGTAATGAGGGTGAGGAAGGCGAGGGCGATGAAATTGCCGAGCTGACCCAGAAAATCGCCACGCTGAAACTGTCGAAGGAAGCCCGCACCAAGGCGACGACGGAGCTGAAGAAGCTCAAGACGATGGCGCCCATGTCGGCTGAGGCAACCGTTGTCCGCAATTATCTTGATGTGCTGCTGGGCCTGCCCTGGGGCAAGAAATCAAAGCTGAAAAAGGATATCGCCGCGGCGCAGGCGGTGCTTGATGAGGATCATTATGCGCTTGAAAAAGTGAAGGACCGGATCGTCGAATATTTGGCGGTTCAGGCGCGCACCAACAAGCTGAAAGGGCCAATCTTGTGCCTTGTGGGCCCTCCTGGTGTCGGCAAGACGTCGCTGGGCAAAAGCATCGCTAAGGCGTGCGGGCGTGAATTTGTACGCCAGTCGCTGGGCGGGGTGCGTGATGAGGCGGAAATTCGCGGCCATCGCCGTACCTATATCGGCTCGTTGCCCGGCAAGATCGTCACCAATTTGCGCAAGGCCGGGACAAGCAACCCTCTGTTTTTGCTGGATGAAATTGACAAGCTTGGGCAGGATTTTCGGGGTGACCCGGCATCGGCACTGTTGGAGGTGCTTGATCCGGAACAGAATTCGAAGTTTCAGGATCACTATCTGGAAATTGATATCGACTTGTCCGATGTGATGTTCGTCACCACCGCCAACACGCTGAACTTGCCCCAGGCATTGCTCGACCGGATGGAGATCATCCGGCTGGAGGGGTATACCGAGGACGAGAAGGTCGAGATTGCGGAGCGCCATCTGATCGCCAAGCAGGTTGAGGCGCATGGCCTGAAGCCCGGCGAATTTGAGCTGGCGAATGATGGTCTACGCGCGCTGATCCGCTATTACACGCGCGAGGCCGGCGTCCGCACGCTGGAACGCGAGATTGCCCGGCTGGCGCGCAAGGCGCTGCGGCGCATATTGGAAGGCAAGATGACGAGCGTTGTTATCAACGCCGAAAATATTGCCGAGTATGCCGGCGTGCAGAAATATCGCTTTGGCATGGGCGAAGATGAGCATCAGATCGGCGCGGTAACCGGCCTTGCCTGGACCGAGGTCGGCGGTGAATTGCTGACGATCGAAAGCGTGACGGTGCAGGGCAAGGGGCTGGTCCGCACCACCGGTAAGCTCGGCGATGTGATGAAGGAATCGGTCGAAGCGGCGATGAGCTTCGTAAAGGCACGCGCGCCAAGTTATGGCATCAAGCCCAGCATGTTCGCGCGTAAGGATATCCATGTTCACTTGCCTGAGGGTGCGGTGCCAAAGGATGGGCCATCGGCGGGCATTGGTTTGGTAACGTCGATTGTTTCAACGCTGACCGGCATTCCGGTGCGGCGCGACGTGGCGATGACCGGCGAAGTCACGTTGCGCGGGCGGGTGCTGCCGATTGGCGGCCTGAAGGAAAAGCTGCTCGCCGCCATGCGGGGCGGCATCACTACGGTGCTGATCCCGGCGGAAAATGAGAAGGATCTGGCGGAACTGCCCGCCAATATCCGCGCCGCGCTGAACATCATTCCGATCCGCCATGTTGATGAGGCTCTGCGGTTAGCGCTAACCGAGCCATTGACGGCGATTGACTGGAGCGATGCAGACGAACTGGCGGCATTACCGCCGGTTGGCGTGCCGCCCGCTGGCGGAGAAGTGCATCATTGATGCGGTAAATTGCGGCATTCAGCCGCAATGCGTCACGGGTTATCCGAATTTGTTATGTTTTCGTCGTTTTTGGCGGATTTATGACGGATTTGTTTTGACAGCTAACGACCGACAAGCCTTTAAAGGGCCATCGGCTGTGCCGTGATTCAATTGAATGATAGACTTCGCAATCGTAAAAACGGGGGTTCCAACGAATGAACAAGCAAGAACTGATTGGTTCGGTCGCTGATGCGTCGGGCCTAACTAAGGGTGACGCGAGCAAGGCAGTTGAAGCCGTTTTTGATGCCATTTCGGCTGCGCTGACCAAGGGCGACGAAGTGCGCTTGGTTGGGTTCGGTACATTTGCCGTCAGCAAGCGCAAGGCATCCACCGGTCGCAACCCGCGCACGGGTGAACCAATGACGATCAAGGCATCGTCGCAGCCCAAGTTCAAGGCCGGCAAGGGCCTGAAGGACGCGGTCAACCAATAGCCACTATCGGCCATGGCGTGCAGAGGGAGCAGGGCTGGACAAGCCTTGCCTGCATGCTAAAGGCGGGATTGACGGGCGGCAGGCAACTGCCGCCCTTCCCGTTCCGGTCACAGTGCTGGCCAATAGGTTCGGGCGCGTAGCTCAGTGGTAGAGCACTGTGTTCACACCGCAGGGGTCGCTGGTTCAATCCCAGCCGCGCCCACCATTTAAAGGCCCGCTGGAACAGTCGTTCCGGCGGGCCTTTTGCTTGTGCTTTCGCCGATTCCCGGCGATCCTGCCGCAGGCTGATCGCCACCCCGGCACGGCGCGGGCCCACAATCAAAGGCAGGGCATTTCGATGGGCATAGCAAGAGCAGCGGCTTTCATGGTGATGGCAGCGCTGGTGACGACAAGCGCAGCGGCGCAGACTGTGCCCGCTGCCAAGGCCCAAACGCGCGCCGTGCTGGTGATCCCGGATGCGGTCTTCGATGGGCGCGACGGCATTGTGCACCCTGGTTGGCAAGTGCTGGTGCGCGATGGCCGGATCGCGGGCGTCGGCCCGGACCTGCCGATACCCGCGGACGCTGAGCGGATGGCGCTGCCCGGCACCACGTTGTTGCCGGGTCTGATTGATGCGCACGTCCATCTTTTCCTGCACCCTTATAGTGAAGCCGCGTGGAACGATCAGGTTTTGAAGGAGCCACTGGCGTTGCGCACGCTGCGCGCCGGAGAAAATGCCCGCGCCACGCTGATGGCGGGCTTTACCACGGTGCGTGATTTGGGGACGGAAGGGGCGGGCTATGCCGATGTTGGGCTGAAGGCGGCGATTGACCAAGGGATCGTCCCCGGTCCGCACCTGATTATCGCCACGCGCGCGCTGGTGGCGACCGGTAGTTATGGGCCCAAGGGGTTCGACCCCGCCATCGATGTGCCGCAAGGGGCAGAGGAAGCCGATGGCGATGCGCTGGTGCTCGCCGCGCGACGGCAAATGGGGCGCGGGGCTGATGTGGTAAAACTCTATGCTGATTATCGCTGGGGCGCAGGCGAACCCAGCCGCGTGACTTTTTCAGCGGCAGAAATGCGTGCGGTGGTGGACGCCGCGCATGATGCAGGGCGCAGCGTGGCCGCCCATGCCAGCACGCCGGAAGGGATGCGGCGCGCGGCCATGGCGGGCGTCGACACGATTGAGCATGGCAATGATGGCACGGCAGCGGTGTTCGCGCTGATGAAGGCCAAGGGGGTGGCGTTTTGCCCCACATTGGCTGCTAGCGACGCGATTGAGCGCTATCGCGGCTGGAACGGCGCCAGCCCCGAACCCAAAGCGATCACAGCGAAGAAGGCGAGTTTTGCCCTCGCGCTGAAAGCAGGCGTGCGGATGTGCGTGGGCGGCGATACCGGCGTCTTCACGCACGGCGATAATGGCCGCGAAATGATCCTGATGGTGGCGGGTGGCATGTCACCCACGGCAGTGCTGATGGCCGCAACATCCGGCAATGCCGCCATTTTGGGTATTGGCGACCGCGCCGGGGCAATCGCGCCCGGGATGCCGGCAGATTTGGTGGCCGTCGCTGGAAATCCTGAACAGAAGATTGACGCAATTCGAGACGTTGTGATGGTCATGAAAGATGGGATCATTGAAAAAAGGCCACTAACCCCTTGATTATAAAGACTGGCTAAAATGCAACGACATATTTTTGTAATCTAAATGTCTCTAAATTGTCGCCGAAGAAGCATCGTCCCGTCATGCACGTCGCCTACCGCCAAGCTCGAGATCGACAGGGGGAACATCCGAGTCGATCCGGGCGCATGCCCATTTTAGCAACCCGGACTCAACCGGATCGGAGATTTTATGGCCAGCTTCAAACGCGTTAGCCTCATCCTTTTGACCAGCTGCGCAAGCGCGGCACTTGCTGGCTGCGACGGCGCCACCAGCGTTGCCTCGCCCGGCCCCGGCACGTTGGTGATCAGCACGCCAGCGCCTGCCGCGCCAACGCCAACGCCAACCGCCACGGGCCTTGCGCCAATCACGGCAGCGCAGTTCGCTTCGACCGCTGGCGGCAGCGCGACCTTCCCGATCACGGCTGACGAACAGCTTGCGCTGGTCAATGCTGGCACCAACAACGTGCCGAGCGGCTTTTCGGCGCTGAACGGTGTTGTGGCTCAGGGTGCAGCGGCAACCGCGCCTGGCTTTAACGCTACCACGTTGAACCCAACCGGCACATCGTTCTTCGTCACCGCCAACTATGTCGGCGCGGTCAACGGTTCGGGTGATACCGCGTTCCAAGGCTGGACCTGCGACTCAAGCGCAGCAGCCTTTGGCGGCACCACGCAGCGCCTGTGCGTTGACCGGCCCCCTGTCGGCGCTGGCGGCGCGACCGCTGTTTGCCCAGCCGGCACGACCGACGATGGCATCGTTGCAACATGGCGCGCATGCCGCCTTCCAACATTGATCACCGCCGATCTCACGCTGCCCAGGATCTCGGGCCTGTTCTATCGCCTGCGCGGCCAGACTGAAGTCGGTGTCGATGTCGGTTCGACGGGGATGGCCGCTGGCGGCACTTCGGCAACACTCACGATTGCTGCTGGCGTCACAATCGCCGCAGACTCGAGCGAAGCATCGAACGATCTGCTGCTCATCAACCGCGGTTCGCGGATCAATGCTGTCGGCACGTCGAGCGCGCCGATCATCTTTACCTCGCAGCAGAATCTGGTCGCAAACGGCGTGTCCGATGCGTCTCAGGGTCAGTGGGGCGGTTTGGTCATTCTCGGCCGCGCACCAACGGGCGTTTGCCGTACGGGCACCGGCCCGAACGATGCGGCCGGGTCGAGCACGACTTGCGAAAACCCGATCGAAGGCATTACCGGCCGTAACTATGGCGGCACCGTTCAGAACGATAACAGCGGCACGCTGCAGTTTGTCCAGATCAACTATAGCGGCATCGCAATCAGCGAAGGCAACGAGCTGCAAGGTCTGACCTTGGGTGGCACGGGCAGCGCCACCACGATCAACCGCGTGCAGAGCCACAACTCGGCCGATGACGGCATCGAAATCTTCGGCGGCACGACCAACCTCAGCTTCCTCGCCATCACCGGCGCGGACGATGACGGGTTCGACATCGACAACGGCTATCGTGGTCTCGCCCAGTTCCTGATCGCGGCGCAAAAGAGCAGCGGCGCGACGGCTGACTCGTTCGCGACCGAAATCGACTCGAACGGTGCTGAAGATCTGCTGCCACGCACCTGGGCGCGGTACGCCAACTTCACGTTCATCACGCGCTCGGCCAGCCAGAACCCACCTGCATCGATCCGCTTGCGCGGTGGTGCAGACGGCACCTTCGTCAACGGCATCATTCAGACGCCAACGGGTGTTGCCTGCGTGAACATCACCGCAACGCAGATCTCGGCGACCGACCGGACCACGGTTCGTGCGGCTAGCACGGCGCTGCAGGATCAGGGTCCTCCAGTGTTCAACTCGGTCTACTTCGCCTGCCAGGGCCGGTAAGGCCTTTGCTGGCGACCTGGTTCGCCGTTTGAGATGCCGGGGTGGTCGTGATCGCCCACCCCGGCTTTTTGTTACCGAAATATGATTGGGATGTTCGGCCATGAGAGAGCGCTTCGCCCTTGGTACGCTACTTCTGTTAACGACGCAGCTTGTGTCCCCGGCAGCGCTCGCGCAGTCCGCGCCGCAGCAGACACCGCCCGCCAGCACGCCGCCTGTGCAAACTCCAGCCGATCCGACCGAGGCTGAGGCGCCGATCGAAGAAGTTGAAGTGTCATCGCCTGGCTTCGATGAAGCCAATGCACAGGACATCGTCGTCGTTGGCCGCAACATCCCGAACACCGTCCGTGCGACACCACAGGTCCTGTCGGTTCTGTCAGAAGCCGATATCGCCCGCACGGGTGAAGGCGACATCGCTGGCGCGCTCTCGCGCGTGTCGGGCTTGTCGGTTGTCGGCAATGGTCAGGTCTATGTCCGCGGTCTCGGCGATCGTTATTCATTGTCGCTGCTCAACGGTTCGCCATTGCCGTCGCCCGAGCCACTTCGCCGCTCGGTGCCGCTCGACATTTTCCCGACCTCGATCGTTGGTTCGGCACTGATCCAGAAAAGCTATTCGGCAAACTACCCCGGCGAATTTGGTGGTGGCGTGATCAACCTGACCACGAAGGCCGTCCCGAAGGAAAGCTTTGTCACTGTCGGTGGTTCGGTTGGGTATGACTCGGTTTCGACCGCGCAGTTTGGCTATGTGTACGATGGCGGCAGTCGCGACGTGTTTGGCTTTGATGATGGCACCCGCCGTGTTCCCGCCTTCATCACCAATGTCACGCAAACCGGTGGGTTGATCCCGACTGAACAAGTTGCCCAGCTGTCGGGTGCACAAACATCGCTGCTCCAGTCGAACAGCCAAATCCCGGTGAACTTCAATGGCGAAGCGAGCTTTGGTCATGTCGTCGATATCGGCTCTTCACGCCTCGGTATCGTTGGATCGGCTAGCCTTTCGAACAACTTCAAGACGCGCCAGACCAGACAGCAGGATGCGATCGATCTGACCGGGGTTGCCCGTCAGGATTTCAACACGGTCATCACTGACAACCGCGTGGTCGTGAATGCGCTGATCGGCCTTGGGTTCGAGTTCGACGCGCACAAGCTGCGCGTGACGAACGTTTACATTCACGACACTAACAAGCAGGCGCGTGGATCGACCGCAACAATCTTTAACAACAGCCAGGGTCAACCGCGTTTCACCCAGAACACAAGCTGGTTTGAACGTCAGTTGTTCGAAACTCAGGCGGTTGGCGAGTTCAAGTTCGACGATCTTTCGGTCGATGTGCGTGGCGCCTACGCCAATTCGAAGCGTGTTTCGCCGTATGAGCGTCAGTTCGATTACCTGTTTACGCCCAATGCCGGGACTGATCTGACCGGCAACCCAGTCGGTGCCTTCCAGGCGACGAACGCCTTTGGACCATTCGCCACGATCAACTTCAGTGATCTGAACGAAAATCTCTACAGTGCTCAGGCTGACGTGGCGTACAAGCTGCCGTTCAGCCGCCCGGCGACGATTTCGGCAGGGTATTATTTCAGCGACGCCGAGCGCGATTCGACGCGTTTGCCTTTCGTCTATGAAACAAACCGCGGTAGCGGCACCTCGCTGCCATCACCGTTCAGCTTCTTCCGTCCCGATCTGCTACTGGCGAACGATGTGCTGTTCAATGCCTGTCCGACGATCAATGACGGTGTCGGCCCGGGCTGCGTTCGGCTCCGCTTCACCGGGGGCGCCGCTGGATCATCGTCTTACAACGCCCAGCTCCGGATCAATGCCGGCTATGTGCAGGGCGAGGCCGAGTTTTTCGACGGCGTCCGTGCAACAGCTGGTGTGCGTTATGAAACCGCGCAGCAGCGCGTGACGCCAAGCGATGGCGTGACGCCGACACGGCTCGACAATGACTATTTCCTGCCAGCGGTAACGCTGACTTGGAATTTCGTCCGCGACATGCAGCTGCGCGGCAACTTCTCGAAGACGATCGCCCGCCCGCAGTTCCGCGAACTTGCCGCGCAGCAGTTCCAGGATTTCGAAAGCGATCGCCTGTTCTTCGGTAACCCGAATCTGCGCGACTCCGAACTCACCAACTACGAACTACGCTATGAGTGGTTCTATGCGCGGGAACAGCGGATCACGATTTCGGGCTTTTACAAGGATATCACCCGCCCAATCGAGCAGGTTGGTTTCCGGCCATCGCCTGATGCTCGTTTGCAGACCGGCTTTTCCTATGTGCCAAGCGCCCGGTTGTACGGTGTGGAAGCGGAGGCGATCAAATACTTCAACCTCGATTTCATTGACTCGCCATTCTTTGCAACGCGTCGATTGGTCCTGAGCGCCAATTACACTTACACCCAGTCGTCGATCAACGCGAACAACGAGCTGGTGCCTGACGTTGGTGGCGGCATTGGCAGCACGGCTCTGCGCCCTGCATCGCAGATCTTCCGCGATGGCGCATCGCTGACGGGTCAGTCCGATCACATCGTCAACGGTCAGATCGGCATCGAAGATAAGTCGTCGCTGTCGCAGCTCACCTTCCTGTTCAACTATGCCAGCGAGCGGATCACCAACCGTGGTCCGGGCAATCTGAGCGGCGTTGGCTTTCTACCAGACATTTTCGAGCGTCCTGGTTTCCGGTTCGACGTTGTCGCTCGTCAGGGCGTAAAGGTTGGTCCGGCGGAATTCGAGGTCAAGCTCGAAGGTCGTAACTTGAGTGGTACCGGCTACCGCGAATTCCAGCGGTTCGATAATGGCAACATCATCTTCATCAACCAGTATCGGCTTGGCCGGATCGTTCAGCTCGGCATTACCGCCAAGCTTTGATGACAGGCTGACGAATGAATGACCCCGGTGGCGTGCGCCGCCGGGGTTTTTCGTGTGCGGCGTTCAAGCCCAGGGAGTTTCAGCCCCAGGGACGTTCAGCCCCAGGGGCGTTCGCGGAACCATTTGGTCAGAATATATTTGGTGCCGGATCGCACCTTCATGCCGTGATGGATGGTCAGCGGATTGGGATGGCCATCATCCTGCAGATTATTCCACATCAGCAGCTTGCCGGTTTCAGGTTGGACGGTTTTGTCGATAGCCTTGAACCGCGTTGCACCCCCCGCGCCAGGCACGTTCAGGTAAATCATCGCTGTCCAGGTGCGCTGCCCGGCGACACTGCAAAACCGCTCAAAATCAATGCCTAACGGTTCGAAATAATCGGTGTGCGCCTTGAACTCCTGCCCCACGGCATAACGCTGGCCCTGCAGGGGTTCGCCATAGATTGGGTCGATCGCCATCAAATCGCATAACGCTTGATCAACCACCGCTCCCAGCGGATCGTCCGGCGCAAAATCGCACGTCTCGCTGGTGCGAAACCCGGCATCGCCGTTCGGATCCGAGATTGTCGATGGGCGGCGCTGGGTATCAATCTGCTCCATCAGCCGCGCGCAGAGGTCGAGCGACAGGAACGCGCGCTTCACAAATAAGGTGAGCTTGGGGCTGGGCACTTTTTGCACACCGGCATGTTGGGCAATGCTGGTTAGAACCGGGGCGGCTGGATAACCCGATCCCCGTGGCGGTGGGGCGCTGGCAAGGGGCGGAGGTGAGGGCGGGGAGGCGGGCATCGGCATCCACCTATGGTGCCAAAGCTTCGAAGGCGTTTCCAGTCCGCGGCGTATAAGAATGGGCATATTGCACTGGTGAACCACCGATTGTCTATTTTAGTACATCAATACGACGTTGAACTGTAACATAGCCCGCCTAGCAGGGGCGCGCGGGGAGAAACTTGCTGATGCGGCTGGAAATTGATGCTCGAGCACGCAGGCTGATCGCGCTGCTCCCGCATAAGACATTGTATAGCGCAGTTGAACTGGCGCTGCTCGCGCTATTGGCGGTGCAGGGCGCACGGCTGATCTGGGCGGTGGTGACGCCGGTTGGGCCGCTGGGCAATTGGCGCGCCAGCGCCGCCAGCCCGGCAGGATCGGCAGCGGAGATGTTGCGCGGCTTTGATCCGTTCTTCCGGCTGGATGCCACCGCGCCAGGCGCGCCACCCAGCGCCACCGTAACGCCGCTGGCGCTGACCTTGTTCGGCACACGGCTGGACGGCGCAACGGGCAGGGGATCGGCGATCATCGCGACGCCGGACGGTGTACAGGGCAGCTTTTCCGTGGGTGCAGAGATTATGCCCGGTGTGACGCTGAAATCAGTGGCATTTGATCACATCACGCTGACGCGCGGCGGGGTGGATGAGGATTTGTTTATCGATCAGTCGGGCGGTGGGCCGGCTTCACCGGGCGCGACGATCGATTCGAGTGGCGTGCTGAGCGCCGCTCCGCCTTCCCGGGCTGGTGCTGCGCCTGTAACGCTGGCACGCATGCGGTCTGAAATCGGTTTTATCCCGCGAATTGATAACGGGAAAATCACCGGCATGACGGTCAGGCCGCAAGGCTCGGGCAATGTATTCCGGCAAGTTGGGTTTAAAGAGGGGGATGTCGTGACTCAATTAGGTGGCCGTCCGGTAAGCGGGGCAAGCGATATCGAGGCGCTGGCAGGGCAATTTGCCAAGGGCGGCGCGCTATCGGTAACGGTTGAGCGCGGCACAGAAGTGCTGCCGCTGACGATTACGCTGGCCGGCCAATGAAGCGGTTCCTGCCCTCAGCCGCGATTGCGCTGATGATTGCGGCACCGCTGGCCGCTCAAACCACGCTGAATGTGCGCGATGCCGATATCCGGGCGTTCATTGCCGATGCTGCCAAGGTGACGGGCCGCACCTTCATTATCGACAGCCGGGTGCAAGGCAAGGTGACCGTGGTTACTGACCGCGCGCTAAGCCGTTCGGAATATTTTGAAATTTTCCTCTCCACCCTGCGCAGTAACGGGCTGATTGCGGTGCCGACATCGGGCGGTGCCTTTCGGGTGCAGCCGGTCGACAACGCGTCGTCGCAGCCCAGCAAGGTGGGCGGATCAGCCACATCATCGCGCAACAGCTTTGTGACGGAGATCATCCGGTTGCGCGCGATTGATGCGGCATCGGCGGTTGAAACGGTGCGTCCGCTGGTGAGCACGCAGGGCTCCGTGACCGCAAATCGGGCGGGAAATTCGATCGTTGTGGTCGATTTTGGCGACAATGTGCGACGAATTCGCGAAATTGTGCGCCGAATTGACTCAGATGGATCGTCAACGCGCGTTGTTGCGCTGAAAAATGCCAGTGCGCGCGAAATTGCGACGGCGTTGCAGGCGCTGGTGCCCGCAGCGACGCAGGGCGGCCCGGCAGTGTCGGTCGTTCCTGTCGCGAGCGCCAATTCGGTCGCGATTCGCGGCGATGGCCCAACCGTCGCCCGCCTGGCCGAAGTGGCGGCCGAACTTGATCGCCGCGCCTCGCTGGGCACCGAAATAAAGGTGCTGTTCCTGCAAAATGCCGATGCCGCGCAATTGCTGCCGGTGTTGCAGCAACTGGTGGGCCAGCAGCCGACCGAATTGCCGCAACAAACCCAGCTTTCGCAATCCAGTCTGAGCACCAACGGCAACAGTAACGACGGCGGCGGCGGCAACCAGCGCAACGTGCAGCCACAACAGCAGCAGCAATCGCAAGGCGGGGGTGCCCCCAACCAGCAGGCTGCAATTGTCGCTGATGGCGGGCGCACCGCGGCTGTCGTCACGCGTTTTGCCGGGGCCAATGCCATTGTCGTTGCCGCCCCGTCAGAGGTTCAGCGACAGCTTGCCGAGGTGGTTCGCCAGCTTGATACGCGACGCGAACAGGTGCTGGTTGAGGCGATTGTGGCTGAGGTCTCTGATGCCACGGCAAATCAGCTGGGCGTGCAGTTGCTGCTGGGCAGCCTGGGCGGCAGCAATATTCCATTTGGTACAACCACCTTTTCCAATACCGCGCCCAATTTACTGACGCTGGCCGGGGCCATTGGTGCGCGCCGGTTGAACACGACCACCACGACCGTGACAGGTGGGGCGACCGTGACGGGCACCAACAGCGCGATCAGCGATTCGCTGGCGCAATCGGCGATTGGGTCAATCCTGGGGGCGTCGGGCGGATTTGGCGGGTTTGCCGCCAATGTTGGCCGCGACGGCATTTTCGGCGCGATCATCAACGCGGTAAAATCAGACACCACGTCCAACCTGCTCCAATCACCGCATATCGTGGTGTTGGACAACACGCCGGCGCGGATTCTGGTGGGGCAAGAAATTCCGATCACCACCGGCCAAGCGCTCAGCCAGAATTTCGACAATGCTTTTCGCACGGTGCAGCGCGAAAATGTTGGCATTGAGCTGGAGGTTCGCCCGCAAGTGAATAGCAGCGGGGCGATCAAGCTGTTCCTGCGTCAGCAGGTGAGTTCAATCGCCGGGCCGGTCTCGCAGGATAATAGCGACCTGATCCTCAACAAGCGCGAGATTGAAACGACGCTGACGGTGGATGACGGCCAGATCGCGGTGATTGGCGGATTGCTGGACGATAATGAGCGGCGGACGATCCAGAGAGTCCCGCTGCTGGGGGATATCCCCGGGCTTGGGGCGCTGTTCCGGTCGAAGGCGAAGAACCGCACCAAAACGAACCTGATCGTCTTCATCCGCCCAACGATTTTGCGCACGCCTGAGGATAGCCGCAAGGTTGCCGAACAGCGTTATGGCTATCTGCGCGTTCAGCAGGGGCTGCAGGATCCCACCCGTGAGCCAACAATCGACCAGTTGGTGCGGGACTATCTGGGCGCGGAGCCGCCGCTGCCGGCTGCACCGGCGGCGGGCAGCATTGAAGATCCACGGATTGGCGTGCCGGTGATGCGCCAATCGAGCACGAGTGTTCGGCTGGATGGAGCGCCCAAATGACCGCGCGAATTACACCCGGCGATGAATTGGTCGACAGCTCCATCATCGCCCCAATTATTTCATTGCCCGATGCAACGGCGTTGCCGGGTGCGATGATCGGCATTCCCTACGGCTTTGCCCGTAAATTCGGCGTGGTGCTCGATTCGGTTGAACCGGGGCATTTTGCGGTGGCGATGCGGGAGGGCAGCGACCCCAAGGTACTGCTTGAACTGCGCCGCTATCTTGCCCGGCCGTTCGACATCAGTTTCACGAGTGCCGAAGATTTCGACCGGCTGCTGTCTGATCGTTATGCGATGGACGGGCAGGCCGCTGCTGCCGCCGCCGGATCGCTGGGGCTGGGCGATGAACTCGACATGCTGGCAGGTAACCTGCCGACGGCGGAAGATTTGCTCGACACCGGCGATGATGCCCCCGCGATCCGCCTGATCAACGGCATTATCGCCGATGCCGCGCGCAACGGCGTGTCTGATATCCATATCGAGCCCTATGAAACCGGGCTGGTCGTGCGGATGCGGATTGACGGCGTGCTCCGCGAAACATTGCGCATGCCGCCGCATGTCGCCCCCGTCGTGGTGAGCCGCGTGAAGGTGATGGCGCGGCTCGACATTGCAGAACGCCGCGTCCCGCAGGATGGCCGGATGGGGCTGTCACTGGGCGGCAAGCTGCTCGACGTGCGCGTGTCCACGCTGCCCAGCCGGGCAGGGGAGCGCGTGGTGCTGCGTATCCTCGACAAGGATAATGCCGGCATTGATCTGGACGTGCTGGGCATGGCCCCGGCGGTCAACACGGTGCTGCGCGCCGCGATCAGTGAGCCGAACGGCATTGTGCTCGTCACCGGGCCGACGGGTTCGGGCAAAACAACCACGCTCTATGCCGCGTTGCGCCTGCTCAACGATGGCAGCAGCAACATCCTGACGGTGGAAGACCCGATCGAATATGCCATGGACGGGGTGGGGCAGACGCAGGTGAACCCCAAGGTGGGACTTACCTTTGCCGCCGGCTTGCGCGCGATATTGCGGCAAGACCCTGATGTGGTGATGGTCGGCGAAATTCGTGACCGCGAGACGGCCGAGATTGCCGTGCAGGCGTCGCTGACCGGGCATCTGGTGCTGTCCACCGTCCACACTAATGACGCGGTAGGGGCGATCACGCGGATGCGTGACATGAAGATCGAGCCGTTCCTGCTCGCATCCACCCTGCGCGCCGTGATCGCCCAGCGGCTGGTGCGTCGGCTGTGCCCGAGCTGCCGCAAGCCGGTGCAGGCGCAGGGCTCTGTATCGTCGCTGCTGGGGTTTGATGCCGGTGCCATTGTCTATGAAGCGGTGGGCTGTGATGAATGTTCGGGCAGCGGGTTCAAGGGCCGGATCGGCGTGTTTGAGGCGATCCGGATCGATGACACGATCCGCCGCCTGATCAACGATGGTGGCGACGAATCGATTATCGCGCGCCACGCTTTCCTGCATGCCCCCAATCTGGGTGCAGCGGCGCGCCAATTGGTGCGCGACGGGCTGACCACGCCGGAGGAAGCAGTGCGTATATCCCGCAGCGAAATGGTCGATGCCTGATTTCGACTATCTCGTCATCGATACAGCGGGCCGCGAAAAACGCGGCGCGATAGCGGCTGAATCGATTGATCACGCGCGATCGGCGCTGGACGCGCGCAAACTGTATGTGGTGCGGATCGACCCCGGATCGGCGGCAACCAAGGCCCCCAAGGCCAAGCCGCTGCTGGAGCAGCTTCGCGGTCGGCGCATGTCCGGCAAGCACCTGACATTGTTCACGCGCCAGCTTGCAACGTTGAACCGTGTTAGCCCGTTAGAGGAATCCCTGCGCACCATCGTTCGCCAGACCGAGCAGCAACAGGTACGCGACATTGTTAGCGCGGTGCATTTGGGCGTCGTGGAGGGGCGACGGCTGGCTGAATCGATGGCGCGCGAACCCAAAAGCTTTCCCGCGCTGTATTGCGCGATGGTTTCGGCGGGGGAGAATTCCGGTGCGCTACCGACGATCCTTGATCGGCTGGCGGTGTTGCTTGAACGCCAGGCAGAAATTCGCGGTAAGTTGATCACGACGATGTCCTATCCGGCAGTGCTGGCGGTGGTGGCAATGGCGGTGGTGACGGCGCTGATGATCTTCGTGGTGCCGCAAGTCGTTGAGCAATTCGACACGGTGGGGCAGCAATTGCCGCTGCTGACGCGGATCGTGATCTGGATTTCGGCTTTCCTCGTCAATTGGTGGTGGGCGCTGATATTGGGCTCGGTGCTGCTGGCGGGCGGGTTTTTGCAGGCGCTGCGCGAACCGCCGATCCGGCTGGCGTTTGACGGCTGGCTGCTGCGCCTGCCGCTGATCGGGCGGTTGCTGCGCGATCTGCACGCGGCACGGATGGCGCGCACGCTATCAACGATGATCGCGAGTCGTTTGCCCTTGCTGGACGGTTTGGCGTTGACGGCGGGCACGATTCATAACCGCCGCCTGCGCCAGGCATCGGATGAAATTGTCGAATCGATCCGTGGCGGCGGCAGCTTGTCTGCGGCGATGCGGCGATCAGGCGTGTTCCCGCCTTTGCTGACCTATCTGGCGGCAAGCGGCGAGGCGGCGGGTCAGCTGGACGAGATGCTGGAACGCGCGGCGGACTATCTGGAACGCGAATTTGATCGCTTTACCGCAACGGCATTGTCGCTGCTGGAGCCCCTGATCATCGTGGTAATGGGCGGCATTGTCGCCACCATCGTGCTGTCGATTTTGCTGCCGATCCTGCAACTCAACACGCTTGCCGGGCAATGAGGAGTAATATGCGTAACACCCACCCAAAAAAGCCAAGCCGTTGGATAAGAGGCTTCACACCCTCTCGCCGTTCCGCCGAAGGCGGCTTCACGCCCGTTCGGCGTTCCGCCGAAGACGGCTTCACGCTGGTTGAGCTCATGGTCGTCCTCGTCATCCTTGGCCTGCTGGCGACGATTGTGGCGCTGAACGTGCTGCCCAGTGGCGACCGCGCGCGCGAGCAAAAGGCCAAGGCCGATATCGCGATTATCGAGGATGGGCTGGAGCTCTATAAGCTGCAGAATATCAGCTATCCCAGCACCGCAGACGGCCTGAACGCGCTGGTCAGCGCGCCCGCCTCGCTCACCGATGCGTCGCGCTATCAGGCGGGGGGATACATCAAAAAACTGCCCAAAGACCCGTGGGGCCGGGAGTATCTATATGCATCGCCGGGTACGCACGGCGCGATTGATATCTGGACGTTGGGCGCAGACGGCAAGGAAGGCGGCGAGGGGATCGATGCCGATATCGGCAACTGGCAGTAACCGCGCGCGCTCGGCAGAGCGCGGCTTTACGCTGATCGAGCTGATGATCGTGGTGACGATTATCGGGCTGGCTTCGGCTGCGGTGGTGCTGGCGATCCCCGATCCGCGTGGCCGATTGATTGACGACGCCGAACGCTTCGCCGCCCGCGCCCGCGCAGCGCATGACAGCGCGATTGTTGAGGGGCGATCAGTGAGCATCTGGGTGTCGCGCGAAGGCTATGGCTTTGACCGGCGATCGGCGGGTGCGTGGCAGCCGATCAGCGAAAAGCCGCTTCGGGTATCGCGATGGGGCGATGATATCCGCCCGGTGATTTTGAGCGCTGAGGGCAGAGACCGCGTGATTTTCGATTCTACCGGCCTCGCCAATGCGCCATTCGATGTGCAGTTGCGGCGCGGCGGCGACGCCAGCGCGACGGTGCATATCGGTGCGGACGGCGAAGTGAAGATCGATGGTTAGCAACCGCCAGCCCCAGGCGGGCTTTTCGCTGATTGAGATGATGGTGGCGCTGGCGGTGTTCGCGCTGGCGGCGATGGCGCTGATCAGGCTGGAGGGCGCGATTATCCGCAGCGCATCAAGCCTTGATCGCACGATGATGGCGCAGATCGTGGCGCGTAATGTTGCGGTTGAAACGCTTACCGATGCGCAGCCCCCGGTGACGGGCGTCAGCAACGGTGTGGAGGATAATGGCGGGCGTTCGTGGAACTGGCAGCGGATCGCTGCGCCGCTGGGTGATCAGGGTGCCGTTCGCATCGACGTTACCGTCAGCGACACGACCGGGACCGCGCTGGGCAGGTTGACCGTGGTGCGGCCACCCAACCGTCCGGTCGCGGCACGCACGGTTGCCTTGCCAGGCGGGCAACAGCCATGATGCGCCGCGCCGCCGAAACTGGCTTTACCCTGATTGAAATGATGATCGCGCTGTTGATCTTCGGGTTGCTCGCTGCCGCCGGTGTGGCGTTGCTGACGTTCAGCGTCCGCGCGCAATCAGCCACGGCGGCGCGGCTTGATGATATCGCGGCTTTTGGTCGATTGTCATCGGCGTTGTCGGCTGATCTTGCCCAGGCCTCTGATCGGGCCGTGCGCGATCAGGATGGCACGCCGATGCCCGGCTTTATTGGTGCCAGTGGTTCAATCGGCGCGCCGATGCTGCAGCTGGTGCGCAGCGGCTGGACCAATTTGGATGATGCCCCCCGATCGGGCCAGCAAAAGGTGGAATACCGGCTGGATGGCGGCAATTTGCAACGCATCGCCTATCCGATGCTGGACGGGGCCAATCCGCTTGCGCCCGCCATATTACTCCGTTCGGTGCGCGGGATTGATTTGCGCTACCGCATTGCCGGGGCATGGAGCGACCGCTGGGAACAAAAACCCGGCATCGCGCTGCCCGATGCAATGGAAATGGTCGTCACGCGCAGCGATGGCACGCGGTTTCGCAGCGTATATGTCGTCGGCACGGGCTATGCCCTGCCCGCTGAGGGAGCGCCCGGCAGTGCGGGCTGATCGCATCATCCTGCCAGAGCGTGAGCGGGGCGCGGCGCTGTTGACGGTGCTGTTGCTGGTCGCGGTGATTGCCGTGCTGGCGGCAACCGCGCTCGAAAAGCTGCGGCTGTCGACCCGGCTTGCGTCCAACATGATCGCGGTTGAACAGGCGCGCGGCTATGCAATGGCAGCGGAAACGCTGGCGACGACGCGGATCGATTCGCTGTTGTCGGCCAATACGACGGTGGTGACGTTGGCCGGGGGCTGGAGTGGACGTCCCTTCCGATTGCCCGTTCCCGGCGGGCTTGCCACCGCGACGGTGATTGATGGCGGAAACTGCTTCAACCTGAACGGCCTGGTCGTCAGCGGCGGCCCCGGCGTGCTCGTCGCGCGCCCGGCAGCGATTGTCCAATTTACCCGGCTGATGGCGCTGGTTGGCATCCCCCGCCAATCGGGCGCAACGATTGCAGCGGCAACCGCCGACTGGATCGACAGCGACAATACCCCGCTGCCCAATGGCGCAGAGGATGAAAGCTATGGTGGCCGCCAGACCGGCTATCGCACCGCCAATACGATGATCAGCGATATCAGCGAGATGCGCGCAGTTGCTGAGGTAACGCCGCAGATTTACGCCAAAATCCGCCCCTGGATTTGCGCACAGCCGCGTGCCCAGCCATCGCGCATCAACGTCAACACATTGTTGCCGGAACAGGCACCGTTGTTCGCGATGCTGCTGCCCGATACGCTGACGGTGGATCAGGCACGCGCACTGCTGCTTGAACGGCCAGCGATAGGCTATACGAGCACTGAGGCGTTCTGGAAGTTGCCGGCGCTGCGCGGGGTGATCGTGTTTCCTGATGCGCAGGCGCAAACGGCGGTGACGACCAGATGGTTCGCGCTGCGGATCGACGTTGAATTGGGGGGAAGCGAATTGACCGAGAGCGCCTTGATTGACGCGACCGTGCAGCCTGCGCGGCTGGTGTCACGCGCCTGGGGCGATCCGGCATGAGCATGGGCGCTGAAACCACCGTGTTGTTCCTGCCGACCAGTGCGGTGGACAGCCACCGCTGGGTGAAAATCGATGGCGGCGCGATTGTCGCGCGGGGCGATGGTTTGCCCGAAGGTGAAATGGCCGCGTCAGTGGTTGTGGTGCCGGCTGAGGATGTGACGCTGCACTGGGCGAGCCTGCCTGATCGGTCGCAAGCGCAATCAGTGGCAGCAGCCCGGGTGCTGGTGGCCGAAGCCAGCGCGTCGCCAATGGCCGACCTGCATCTGGCCGTTGGGCGCGAAACGACAGGGGATGCCAACGACCCGGATCGCCCGATTGGCGTCGTGTCGACCGCGCAGATGCAACGCTGGCTGGTCGATCTTGCCCATGCCGGGATTAATCCCGATGTGATGATACCCGCACCGATGCTGTTGCCGCGCCCGGACGAGGGCTTTTTGCAAGCCGATCTGGGTGGGGATGCGGTGGTGCGGGGTGCCGCAACCGGTTTTGCGCATGACCCGCAATTGACGCCGTTGGTGACCGGCGGCATCGTGCCAACCATCATGTCGCGCGACGCGATTGAGGCGGCGATCATTACCGCTGCCGGTGCTCCGGCGATTGATCTGCGGCAGGGCATTTTCGCCAAGCGCCACCGCCGGGCGATTGATTGGCCGCTGGTGCGGCGAATGGGCTGGCTGCTCGTGGCAATCCTGAGCATCACGCTGCTGATCAGCCTGGTGCAGATAATGCAATATGGTTTTGCCGCCGATGCGATTGAGCGGCGTGCCGATCTGCTGGCCCGGCAAGGGCTGGCGCGGGGCGAATCGGTAAATGATGCCGCGCGCCAGCTTGATGCGCGGCTGGTGCGGTTGCGCGGGCCAGGCCGGGGCTTCAGCGCGACGGCGGCGGCCATCTATGGCGCGATCCGGGGTGTGCCCGGCACAGAGGTGCGCGCGCTGAATTTTGACGCCAAGGGGGCCGCGCTGGTGACCATTGCCGCGCAGACAGAAGGGCAGGTTTACGACGTGATCCGGGAAATCAACGCGCAAGGCTATACCGCGACGACGAGCACGTTTGAACAAAGCAACAACCGGTTGACCGGCCGCATCACGGTCGCGCCCAAATGACCGCTGCGCTTCGGGCATGGTTCGGCGCGCTGTCGCTGCGGGAAAAACGGTTGGTGCTGGCGGCGGCCGCGCTGGCGTTTGTGACGTTGTTCTGGTTCGCGCTGGTGCGGCCGGTGAGCGACGGGCTGGCGGACGCCCGCGTGCGGCATAACAATGCGGTGCTGCGGCTGGCCGAAATTGAAGGGCAACTGGAAAGCGTGAAGATTGCCCAACGCAGCCGCGCCGCGCCGATGACTGCCCCATTGGAAACCGTGGTGCGCGAACGCGCAGCAGAGGCCGGATTTGCCCTGACCAATGTATCACCCCAGCCCAATAACGGCTTGCAGATCGCCATTGCAGCGGCACGGCCAGCGGCGTTTTTCGCCTGGGTCGCTGATCTGGAGGCAAACGGCATGCTGGTGGAAAGCCTGTCCACCACCGACAATGGCGATCAGACGATATCGGTGACGTTAGTGATCAAGATACAGGGCCTGTAATGAAGATACGGCTGACAACCCGGCCCGTGGTGCTGTTCGGCGGGCTCGCCGTGCTGGCGCTGCTGGTGTTCCTGCCGATGCGGCTGGTCCTCGGGCTGGTGGGGCTGGGCAATTATGGCCTGTCGGCGCGGATGGTAAGCGGGCCGGTGTGGTATGGGACACTGATTGAGGCACGGATCGGCGATTTGCCGCTGGGTGATATTCGCGCCGGGCTTTCCCCGTTTCAGTTGCTGCTGGGCAGGGTTCGGCTGGGGGTTAGCGGTGCACCGCAAGGTGACCGTCCCGGGCTTACCGGGGCGATCAGCACCAGCCGTTATAGCCAGGGCCTGGATGACATGACCGGATCGATCCCGACCGGCGCGGTGTTTGGGCCCCTGCCGATCAACCGGATCGACCTGGAAGGGGTGACCCTGCGTTTTGATAGCGGCGCATGTGCCGTTGCACAGGGCCGGGTGAAGGCGCAGCTAAGCGGCTCGATTGCAGCGATTGCCCTGCCTCAGGCGATGAGCGGCACGGTGCGGTGCGAAGGCGGCGCGCTGATTGTCCCGCTGCTCAGCCAGGCGGGCACCGAGGGGGTGACGCTGAATATTCGGGGCAATGGCCGTTACCGGGCGACGCTGGATATCGAGACGAGCGATCCTGCGGTGGCGCAGAAACTTGGCCTGGTGGGGTTTCAGCCCAACGGGGCGGGTTATCGGTTGTCGACAGAGGGCCAGTTCTGATCCGCCTTTTTGGGCTGATCATGCATGCTTTCCCGACAACGGCCGGAGTCGCCTGACGCTGGAGATCGGTTTCAAAGACATCGCCTGCCCACCAGCAACATCGCCGCTGGGCCCCGGCCTTTGCCGGGGAAGGAGAAGGGGGAGCCTCGCCGGCGCGACCCAAGTGGCGTTCTGATCGGGAATGTTCCCGTTGATAGCTTGACGATGGCGGCTTTGGCCCGCTAGTGCCGCGATCTTCGTGGCGATCGTAGTTCA
>MSXR01000025.1:0-10943 GCA_002083655.1 Proteobacteria bacterium ST_bin14
AACTGAGTTGATGACGATTCATTTTTTGAGCACGACGCTTTATGCCGGGCTAATCTCAACCACCCGGTCGAAATCGCTCGCATCATGCCGCTCAGGCAACTGCTTTGCCGGATCGCCGAACACGCGGTTCACCCGCGCGCCGCGCTTTACGGCCTCGCGCTCGCCGATCTGGTCAGTCCAGCGGGCGATGTTTTTGTAGTCATCGATCCCCAGGAATTCGCGGGCGTTATAGGCCACGCGGATGCCGGCGCCATACCAGGGGTAAATGGCCATATCGGCGATCGTGTATTCGCTGCCGATCATATATTCATGGGTCGCCAGATGCGTGTCGAGCACGTGGAGCTGGCGCTTTACCTCCATCGCGTATCGATCAATCGGATACTGCATCTTGAACGGCGCATAGGCATAGAAATGGCCAAAGCCGCCGCCCAGAAACGGGGTTGATCCCATTTGCCACATCAGCCAGTTCAGCGTCGCGGCGCGCTTGTGCGGGTCTGTTGGCAGGAACGCGCCGAATTTTTCCGCCAGATAGATCATCATCGATCCGCTTTCGAACAGATGGATCACGGGATCGACCGAATGATCCACCATCGCGGGGATTTTGGAATTGGGGTTCACCGCCACAAAACCGCTGCCGAACTGGTCGCCCTGGCCGATGTTGATCAGCCAGGCATCATATTCCGCGCCCGAATGGCCCGCCGCCAGCAGCTCCTCCAGCATGATCGTCACCTTCACCCCGTTGGGGGTTCCCAGCGAATAAAGCTGGATGGGGTGTTTGCCAATTTGCAGCGCTTTTTCATGCGTCGCGCCTGAAATGGGGCGGTTGATGTTGGCGAACTGGCCGCCATTGCCCGGCTCCCATGTCCACACGGCGGGGGGCACATAGCCGGCGGGCTGGTTGGCGGGGGCTTCAGGGGCGTCGGTCATGGCGGGACTCCATAAGGGGGAATGGCAACAGGAAACCGCAATATGGGCCCGCGCGCAAGCGTCGCCACCTGTGCCGTTGATTGGCGGGCCGATAGCAAATGCTGCGTTGCGCATGCCGCGGGCTTACGCTATGCGCCCGCTCTTCCACTGCTACGGTATGGAAAATTCGCGCGGGAGCCCTGGACCTGATCCGGGGCGCTTGTACCGCTAAACTTGAATGGAGCGCACCGGCAATTGGTCGCTCTTTGAAAGAGTGAGACATGGCAAAAAAGATTACCGGCTATATCAAGCTGCAGGTACCTGCAGGCAAAGCCAACCCATCCCCGCCAATCGGCCCAGCCTTGGGCCAGCGCGGCGTGAACATCATGGAATTCTGCAAGGCGTTCAACGCGTCGACCGGCGATCTGGAAACCGGCATGCCGATTCCAACGATCATCACCGTGTTTGCTGATCGCAGCTTTTCGTTTGAAACCAAGACGCCGCCTGCCAGCTTCCTGATCAAAAAGGCAGCCGGGTTGAAGTCGGGCTCCAAGGAGCCGGGCAAGGTTTCTGCGGGCACGATCGCGCGCTCAAAGCTGACCGAGATTGCGCAGACCAAGATGAAGGATTTGAACGCCAACGATATCGAAGCGGCAACCCGCATCATCGAAGGCAGCGCCCGCGCAATGGGCCTCGACGTGGTGGAGGGCTGATATCATGGCAAAGCTGACCAAAAAGGCAAAGACCCTGGCCACCGCGGTTGACCGCGAAAAGCTCTATGGCATCAACGACGCGATTGCGCTGGCAAAGGCCAATGCGACCAGCAAGTTCGACGAAACCATCGAAATCGCGATGAACCTGGGCGTCGATCCCCGCCACGCCGACCAAATGGTCCGCGGCGTCGTCACACTCCCCGCCGGCACCGGCAAAACAGTCCGCGTTGGCGTGTTCGCCAAGGGTGCAAAGGCTGATGAAGCCCGCGAAGCCGGTGCAGACGTTGTTGGTGCCGAAGACCTGATGGAGCTGGTGCAGGGCGGCACGATCGATTTCGATCGCTGCATCGCTACGCCAGACATGATGGGCGTTGTCGGTCGTCTGGGCAAGATTTTGGGGCCAAAGGGCATGATGCCCAACCCAAAGCTTGGCACCGTGACGATGAACGTCGGTGAAGCCGTGAAGGCAGCCAAGGGCGGCCAGATCGAATACCGCGTTGAAAAGGCCGGCATCATCCATGCAGGCCTGGGCAAGGCATCGTTCACTCAGGAAGACCTGCGCCGCAATTTCGACGCGCTGGTCGATGCGGTCGTCAAGGCCAAGCCATCGGGTGCCAAGGGCAAATATGTCCGCAAGATCGCCGTCAGCTCAACAATGGGCGCGGGCGTGAAGGTGGATACCGCCGATATCGGCGCCTGAACCCAATCACGCTGAACAATCACGAAGGGCCGGGCGCAATCCCGGCCCTTTTTGACGTCTATGGCTGGTCATCGCGCGCAAGTTGAGGCAATCGCCGCCGCATCATCGCCTGAATTGGCCGTTAGCGCGCTCGATCAGTGAATAGATTGCAAGGACGTTTCATCGTGGACCACGGACATCAAGCAGCGACCGGTGCAGACGCCGTTTCGGGCGACGTTCCGGCGGTGATCCCCGATGCCATCGACGCCACGCTGCCGCCCAGCTCGGCACTTGTGCCGAAAAAGCCGCTGATCATGCGGTTCGGCAAATGGATTCAGCCAAAGACGAATCGGTGGATCGTCGCTTCATCCAAAATCGGCAACCCGCCCATCGTTGATACCGCGATCTTCCCCTGGGTGAAGATGGTGGAGAGCAACTGGGCGATCATCCGTGATGAGGCGATGGCAGCGCTCAGCGATCTGGATAAGGTGCCGCCGCTGGCAACGATATCGCCCGATCACCGCCGCATCGCACCGGCGGGGCGCTGGCGGTCGTTATTCCTGATCGGCTATCGTTACCGCGATCCAGCCAATTGCGCCAAATGCCCGCGCACCACCGAAATCGTGGAGCGTATCCCCGGCCTCAACTCCGCCTTCTTCTCGGTGCTCGTCCCCGGCACGCATATTCCGCCGCACACCGGCGTTACCAAGGCTTTCCTGACCTGCCATTTGGGCATCCAGGTTCCCAAAGACAGCGCCAATTGCCGCATGCGGGTGATTGATGAATGGGTGCAGTGGGAAGAAGGAAAGGCGCTGATCTTTGACGATGTCGTCAACCACGAAGTGCGCAACGACACCGATGAAACGCGGATCGTGCTGTTGATCCAGTTCAAGCGGCCCGTGGGGATCGTCGGCAAGATTGTCGGCGGGCTGTTTCTGGAAGGCGTGCGGCGTTCGCGCTTCGTGCAGGATGCCCGGCGCGGCATCGCCAACTGGACCGCAGAGCGCGCCGGGGCATAACCGGTGGTTCAGGCGTGAACGATTGACACCCTGGTCCCGGGGTTAAGGTCGGCAATTTCCACCTTGGCCTTTAACTGCTTGGCGAGTGCCTCAACGATGCTGGTGCCAAGCCCCGGCTCGGGTGCCGCATCGCCCCTGGGAATGCCCACCCCGTTGTCGCTGACGGAAAGCGCCCAGGCGTCGCCCATCGATTCATAACCAACCTTGATCACCCCGTGCCGGTGGCTGGGAAATGCGTGTTTCAGGGCGTTGATCACCAATTCAGTGACAATAAGGCCCAGACTGACAGAGGTATCGGCGGTGGCCGTGCTGGCATCGACCGTTACGGTGATCGAGATCTGATCATGATCCCGGATCATCGACGCGCCCAGGCTGGCGCATAAATCGGCCATGTAATTGGCCAGTTTCACGTCGCCCAGCGTCGTCACGGCCAACTGTTTTTGGACAGCGGCGACGGACATAACCCGCTGGTGCGCATCGCGCAGGTGGACGCGCGTTTCCTCTGATTGCACGCGTCGCGCGCTAAGCAACAGCACGCTGGCGACGATTTGCAGGCTGTTGGCGACGCGGTGCTGCAATTCCTGCAACAACACCGCCTTTTCGCGGATCAGATCGTCCTTCAGCTTCAGCACCAGCCGCGCCTCGGTAACATCAAGCGCCGTCAGCATCAGCAACACCTGGTCCGCATCGCCATAATCCAGGCGGCGCGCCGTCAGCACCAGCTTGCGCGGGCCGGAATCGCCAAAGGACGCGTCCATTTCATAAGGGCCAATCTCGGTGCTGCCCGCCGCCGTTGCTTGCAACAGCGATGCAAGCTGGGGGGCAGCCCATTGGCCAGTGCCGATTGCGCCAAGCGCCTGCCCGGCCAGATCCTGCGGACCAAGACCAAAAGTATCGACAAAGGAACGGCTGGCCGCCTGCACGACCAAATCGCTGTTCAGCAACAATATGGGCGCATCTGACGCCGCAACCAGTGCCAGCGCCAGGCCGGTTTGAACTTCTGGATGGATCAAGTGCGCATTTAACAAATCAGCCCCCTTTCAAAGGGGGCCGGAGGCTCGCGAAGCGAAAGCCATCCCCGGCAGAATCATCGGCGAAACAGGAGTCGAGTGTCGTCAATCCGTTTAACTTATCAGCAGCATAACAGGTTCCAGCGGTCAGGTGCGAAAAAACGACCCTGCCGGTATCGGGCCGCTATCGGTCCACTATCGGGCCTTTAGCCCAGCCCCACCAGTGTCGCACTCAGCGCCCATAGCCGCTGCGAACGGCCAATATCGGTCGCCTTGCTCGACAGGCCTTGCGCAAACGCCGCGCGCCCCAATTGCTGGCGGTTGCCCCAGCTCCAATGCACGCCCGATTGCGTAAAGCCATCATCGGCCACCACCTGCGCCACGCGATCACCCGACAGCGGCTGCGACACATATCCCTTGGTGATGTTTTTCTGGAACCACGGAAAAATCTTTTGAAACAACGGCGGCGCATGCCGGAAGAGCGGCGTTTCAGCCACGCAGCCGGGGTATAGCGTGCTGAAGATGATGCCGGTCTGTGCATGATATCGCGCATGAAGTTCGCGATTCATCATCATCGTGCACAATTTGCTGTCTTTATACGCCTTGCCGGCCTTGAATTCCTTGCCGTTGATCATCGAAATCGGTGCCTTGAACCCCGCTTCCAGCCCCTCCAGATCACCCAGATCGGCCGGTGCGGGAATGGGGATGCGCCCGCCAAATTCCTCTGAATTGGCAGTAACGGTGCCCAGCGTCACCAGCCGGGGGGCGGGCGCACGCTGCAGATCGGCCAGCATCAGGTTTGCCAGCAGGAAATGGCCGAGATAATTGGTGGCAACGCTCAACTCATAGCCTTCGGGCGAGCGTTCCGGTTGCTTCAGCAGCGGCAGATAGGTGGCGGCGTTGCACACCAGCGCATCCAGCGGCCGCCCGCTTTCCCGGAACGCCGCGGCAAATGCCCGCACCGATGCCAGCGACGCCAGATCAAGATGGGCGATCTCAAACCGATCCGCCCGCAGGCCTATCTCATCAGCAGCGACTGCCGCTTTTTCTATGTCGCGACACGCCATAATCACGTGCCAGCCCCGCTCAATCAGCGCCGCGGTGGTATAGAGGCCCACCCCAGACGACGCGCCGGTGATGATGGCCAGCGACGGTGGCGAACTGTTCATGCGGCCTTCCCCTCCAACCTTAAGTCGCGTCATTCATTGCGATGGCAAGCGCCGGAGAGCAAGGCGGTCCCGGCGATGCTGGCGACGACCACCGGATTGACTTTCACCCCAATCCCGCTAAGCGCACGCCATCACCCGGCCAGCATTCGTGCGAACCGGGTTGCCGTCCGAGACAGTAGGTGGCTGGAATCCTCCAGCCTTAATTTCCTGCCGAGACGGGGAATGGAATTTTTGAACCGCTTGCGCCGCCCTTGGGCCCGCTTCGGTTTGCTGCCGCCCAGTGCGGTCAGTTTCCCATGCCCCATCGAATGGACACCCTGGACGCTGGGGATAGTCCCCTGCGTCCGGTTTGAACCGGGCAGGTCGTTTGTGCGGCCTGTTCAAAAACGTGGAGAATGGCATGGATCGTGCTGAAAAGTCCGAACTCGTTGCCGAGCTGAACCGCACTTTTGCCGAAGTTGGCGTGGTCGTTGTGACCCGCAATCTGGGCATGACCGTTGCACAGTCATCTGTGCTGCGGACGAAAATGCGCGAAGCCGGGGCGAGCTACAAGGTCTCGAAGAACAAGCTTGCCAAGATCGCGCTCGATGGCACCGACTATCTGTCGCTGGGTGACATGTTCACCGGGCCAGTTGGTCTTGCCACCTCGATTGATCCCGTCGCAGCCGCCAAGGTGGCTGTGGAATTCGCGAAGACGAACGACAAGTTCGAAATCGTGGGTGGGGCAATGGGCACGACCGTCCTCGACGTAGATGGTGTGAAGGCACTCGCCACGATGCCCTCGCTGGATGAACTGCGTGCCAAGATCCTCGGTCTGCTTGTTGCCCCGGCAACCAAGCTGGCGACGATCACGCAGGCCCCGGCAGCGCAGCTTGCGCGCGTTCTTTCTGCCTATGCGGAGAAGGAAGCAGCCTGATTTTCGGGTTTTTTTTGACTGAACAACGATGGGGCAACGGGCCAATGCCCGCCCCCGAACTGGAGAAAATATCATGGCAGACCTGAACGCGCTGGTAGACAGCCTGAGTGAACTGACCGTCCTCGAAGCCGCTGAGCTTTCGAAGATGCTTGAAGAAAAGTGGGGCGTTAGCGCTGCAGCAGCAGTTGCAGTTGCAGCACCTGGCGGCGGCGGTGCAGCAGCACCTGCTGTTGAAGAGCAGACCGAATTCGACGTGATCCTCACCGGCGACGGTGGCAAGAAGATCAACGTCATCAAGGAAGTCCGCGCCCTGACCGGCCTGGGCCTCACCGAAGCCAAGACGCTGGTTGAATCGGCTCCAAAGGCCGTCAAGGAAGGCGTTTCGAAGGACGAGGCCGAGAAGGTCAAGGCTCAGCTGGAAGCAGCTGGCGCGACCGTCGAACTCAAGTAATTCCCTGCGTCTTCGGACGCAGCGATTACCGATACGAAAAGGGGCCGCTCCAGATGGAGCTGCCCCTTTTTTTCTGGCGCATGATCAGGCCGGAAGACTTCCCTTTGCCCAGCCGCGCCAGCGCGCCGCCGATCGATAGGCGACAAACAGCGCCGGTCCGATCAGCGCCGCCATCAAGCCGATCACCGGCGAATCAAAAGCCATAAGCCCCCAACCACCGGCGCTGGCTGGCCAATCGCCGAACGTTAAGGCTCGGTGCCGCTTCATCGCGATCATTCTCCGATTATCGTCACTCAATAAATTGAATATCGACAAACAGTGATAATAGGATTTGTCGCTACCGACGGGTCCGCTACTGCCTGATGCCAATCTCGTGCAGGCGGTGAGTGATGCGATCGGCCATGCGCGGGCCGCTATCGAGCCATAGCGGCTCCATCTTTTCCTGCCCATCGCGGTCAACGCCCAGGATATAGGCGTTGGCGGTGGTGCCCTGTTCGCCCTTGTTGCCCGCCCAACCATAGACAGCGCGGACCGCTAGGATCGGGACGAACATGGTGCGGCCATCAAGATCGATCCGGTTGATCTTGTCGCTGGCCAGCGTGCCAACTGCGTTGATCCGCGCGGTATCCAGCGGATCAAGCCCAAACGGGGCCATGATGGGCTGATCAACTGGACGCCGGAAAACGCTATGCAATTGCGCGCTCTGTGCCGGATTGGCGGTGAGCAATTGCACCAGAATACGAACGTCATGCGCGGCAACCGAGCCGATATTCCGAACGCCAAGCTCGAAATCCACCGTCGCACTGGTCAGGTTCGTCCCGGCGCGCTTGGCCACGAAATCGATTTCGAGCCAGGGGCGCAATACAGGGGCCGCTTCGGGTGCTGCAGGCCGCAGCATTGATGGCTTGGGCTTTAAATCGGCGGGCGGCGGGACAGGTATCGGGTCGGCCGATGGGACGGGCGCTGGGACGCGCAGAGGCGAAGGTTTGGCCAGTTGCTGTGGCGGCGGCGGCGCGACGGGCGGTGCCGCGGGAAGCTTGGCCATTGGCGCCGCGGCGGCCCGCCCGGAGTCCGCCCGCTCAACGTCGCCCTGCTCAACGTCGGTGCGCTCAACCGGGTCGCGACCGGCAGCTCGCCGCCGCTGGGCGATCACCCATCCCCCCAGCGCCAGCAACAGCACGGCAAGCGCGCCACCAGCAACGATCGGCCAGGTGGTACGCGCGGTGCTGCTCGCCACAGGCGCCGGCGTCGCAACCGCTTCGGGCAGCAAGGGGTCGGTTGGCGTTTCGATTGGCCGTTCCGCAGGCGGCGGTGATGCTGCAAGCGGGGTGGGAGTCGGGCCCAGGGTTGGGGTCGGCGTTGGCGTCGGTGTCGGCGTTGGGGCTACTGCTGCGCTTGCCGGCACCCGCACTGCTCTGCCCCTTGGCTCAGCGCCGGTTGGCAAACCCAGCCCGGTTGGCACGGATTCTGGTTCGGCGACCACATCAGGCGGCAACAGCAACCGGCGCGGCGGCTTTGTGGCAGCGGGCGTCGGCGTGGGTGACGCGGGGACCGGGGCGATGGTCAGGCCTTCGATGCCGGGCACATCCTGCGCCAATGGCCGGGCCATGACCAGGCCGGGCGCTGAAACCGCTAACAGGCCGGCCAGTACCGCCGCCAGATCATATCTGCACCCGTGCATTCGCGACACGGCGGTAGTCCCAAGGCTCGATTCGGTTCTGTTCACGCGCCTTTCCTAGCGAATTATCGCCGCAAGGCAGCCCGTCATCTTAACTTCATCGCACGCGCAATGTGGTGAAACGGCACAGTCACCCCTAGCCGGCTGCTGCGCCCCCTGCTCAACCATTCGGATTTGCCCCAATGTTGACAAGTCGTGACTGCAACCCTAGTTGGCCATCTCCATCACAGCTTTCGGGAAATGAGGCGCCGTCGCGCAGTGCCTCGATCGTATAGGAAGTTGTGATTTCAGAGACGCTGCAAGCTGCGGTTCCCGCCACACGGGGGAACTCGCGGCTTTTTGTGTCTCTGGCGTGCCCGACAATATTGACTGATTGAGGCAAAAAACTCCATGGCGACCAAGGCATTCGACGGCGGCACTGCAAAGCGCCGCATCCGCAAGGTTTTCGGCAACATCCACGAAGTGGTGCAGATGCCGAACCTGATCGAGGTTCAACGCGAATCCTACGAACAGTTCCTGCGGTCCGATCCCTCGATCGGCTATGTTTCTGGGCTGGAAAAAACGCTGCGCAGCGTGTTCCCGATCCGCGATTTCGCTGGCACTGCCGAGCTGGATTTCGTGAATTACGAGCTGGAACCGCCCAAGTTCGATACCGAGGAATGCCGCCAGCGCGGGATTACCTATGCAGCGCCAATGCGCGTTACGCTTCGCCTGATTGTATTTGAGGTCGATGCCGATACCGAAGCCCGGTCGGTGCTCGATATCAAGGAGCAGGACGTTTACATGGGCGACATGCCCCTGATGACGGGCAACGGCACCTTTGTGATCAACGGCACAGAGCGCGTGATCGTCAGCCAGATGCACCGCTCACCCGGCGTGCTGTTCGACCATGATCGCGGCAAGACGCATGCGTCCGGCAAATATCTGTTTGCGGCGCGCGTTATTCCGTATCGCGGTTCATGGCTCGATTTCGAATTCGACGCCAAGGACATCGTCAACGTCCGTATCGATCGCAAGCGTAAGCTGCCGGTAACGGCGCTGCTGTACGCGCTGGGCCTGACCAGCGAAGAAATCCTGAACCACTTCTATAACCGCGTTACGTTTGTGCGCGGCCAGGGTGGCTGGATCATCCCGTTCCAGGCGGAAAACTGGCGCGGTCAAAAGCCGATGTACGACATTATCGACGCCAAAACCGGCGAGATCGTGTTTGCCAACGGCCAAAAGATTTCGCCCCGCGCCGCCAACAAGGCAGCCAAGGACGGCCTGACCGACCTGTTGATCCCGACAGACGAAATCTTCGGTCGCTATTCGGCCTATGACCTGATCAACGAAGCCACCGGCCAGATTTACATCGAAGCTGGCGACGAAGTGTCGGCTGAAAACCTCGAACTGCTCGACAAGGCCGGGATTGACCGGATTGAGCTGCTCGACATTGATCACGTCGCCACTGGCCCGTGGATCCGCAACACGCTCAAGGCCGACAAGGCCGAAGAGCGCGAGCAGGCTCTGTCCGACATTTACCGCGTCATGCGCCCCGGCGAACCGCCGACGCTTGAAACCGCAGAGTCGCTGTTCAGTGGCTTGTTCTTCGATCCCGATCGCTATGATCTGTCGGCGGTCGGCCGCGTAAAGCTGAACATGCGCCTTGACCTTGATGTTGAAGACACCGTCACCACGCTGCGGACCGAGGATATTCTTGAAGTCGTCAAGACGCTCGTCAATCTGAAGGACGGCAAGGGCGAAATCGACGATATCGATAACCTGGGTAACCGCCGCGTTCGTTCGGTGGGCGAGCTGCTGGAAAACCAGTACCGCGTCGGCCTGCTCCGCATGGAGCGCGCCGTGAAGGAGCGGATGTCATCGGTCGATGTGTCGACGGTGATGCCGAACGACCTGATCAACGCCAAGCCTGCAGTTGCAGCGGTGCGTGAATTCTTCGGCTCGTCGCAGCTGTCGCAGTTCATGGATCAGACCAACCCGCTGTCGGAAGTCACCCATAAGCGCCGCGTGTCGGCACTTGGACCGGGCGGCTTGACGCGTGAACGTGCAGGCTTCGAAGTCCGCGACGTTCACCCGACGCATTATGGCCGCATCTGCCCGATTGAAACGCCGGAAGGCCCGAACATCGGCCTTATCAACTCGCTGGCATCGTTCAGCCGCGTCAACAAATATGGCTTTATTGAAACGCCGTACCGCAAGGTCATCGACCACAAGGTAACCGACGACGTCGTGTATCTTTCGGCGATGGAAGAGGCAAAGCACACGATTGCGCAGGCCAACGCCGATCTGGACGGTGAAGGCCGCTTCCAGGAAGAACTCGTCTCGTCGCGTCAGGCGGGCGAATTCCTGATGGCGATCCCTGACAACATCACGCTGATGGACGTCAGCCCCAAGCAGCTGGT
>MSXR01000025.1:10998-53793 GCA_002083655.1 Proteobacteria bacterium ST_bin14
GATCGAACATGCAGCGTCAGGCTGTGCCATTGGTTCAGGCCGAGGCACCGTTTGTCGGCACTGGCATGGAAGAAACTGTGGCACGCGATTCGGGTGCTGCGATTGGTGCCAAGCGTTCGGGCATTGTCGATCAGGTCGATGCGACCCGTATCGTCATCCGCGCCACCGGCGAAGTCGAAGCCGGCCAGTCGGGCGTCGACATCTACACGCTGATGAAGTTCCAGCGCTCGAACCAGAACACCTGCATCAACCAGCGTCCGCTGGTGAAGGTCGGCGAAGTCGTCCATGCGGGCGACATCATCGCCGATGGCCCGTCGACCGAGTTCGGAGAGCTGGCATTGGGCCGTAACAGCCTGGTCGCGTTCATGCCGTGGAATGGCTATAACTATGAGGATTCGATCCTCATTTCCGAACGCATCGTGAAGGACGACGTCTTCACCTCGATCCATATCGAGGAATTCGAAGTCATGGCCCGCGACACCAAGCTGGGGCCAGAGGATATCACGCGCGACATTCCCAACGTCGGTGAGGAAGCACTTCGCAACCTCGACGAAGCGGGCATCGTGTATATCGGGGCCGAAGTGGAGCCGGGTGACATCCTGGCCGGCAAGATCACCCCCAAGGGTGAATCGCCGATGACGCCCGAAGAAAAACTGCTGCGCGCGATCTTTGGTGAAAAGGCATCGGACGTGCGCGACACGTCGCTGCGTCTGCCGCCGGGTGTTGCCGGGACCGTTGTTGAGGTGCGGGTGTTCAACCGCCACGGCATCGACAAGGACGAGCGCGCGATGGCGATCGAGCGTGAGGAAATCGAGCGGCTGAAGAAGGATTCGGACGATGAACGTTCGATCCTCAACCGCGCGACGTGGAGCCGCCTGCGCGAAATGCTGACCGGGCAGACCGCAACGGCCGTGCCAAAGGGCTTGAAGAAGGGCGTCGTGATTGATGCCGATCTGCTCGACAGCGTTGATCGTTATGAATGGTGGAAGTTCGCCGTTGCCGACGACAAGGTTCAGGGCGATCTGGAAGCCGTCAAGGTTCAGTATGACGATGCCGTCAAGGTGATCACGGACAAGTTCCAGGATCGCCGTGAAAAGCTGGAACGTGGTGATGAACTGCCACCGGGCGTGCTCAAGATGGTCAAGGTGTTCGTGGCGGTGAAGCGCAAGCTGCAACCGGGCGACAAGATGGCCGGCCGCCACGGCAACAAGGGCGTCATCAGCCGCATCCTGCCTGCCGAGGACATGCCGTTCCTCGCCGATGGGACGCCGGTTGATATCGTGCTGAACCCGCTGGGCGTGCCATCGCGCATGAACGTCGGGCAGATTTTCGAAACGCATCTGGGCTGGGCCGCACGCAATCTGGGCCAGCAGGTCCATCAGGCACTGGAAGATTGGCGTGAGGCCAATCCCAATGCCAAGGCAGGCGCCATGCCCGCCCCGGTGAAGGACCGGTTGCTCGAAATCTACGGCCCGCAATATGCCGCTGATATCGAAAGCCGCGACGGTGCACAGATTGTTGAACTGGCACAGAATTCGAAGACCGGTATCCCGATGGGAACGCCAGTGTTCGATGGTGCCCGTGAAAAGGATGTGTCCGAAATGCTGGCGCTGGCGGGCCTCGAAACATCGGGCCAGTCAGAGCTGTTCGACGGTCGTACGGGTGAGATGTTCGATCGCAAGGTGACCGTGGGCATCATTTACATGCTCAAGCTCCACCATCTGGTCGACGACAAAATCCATGCCCGCTCGATTGGCCCCTACTCGCTCGTCACGCAGCAGCCGCTGGGTGGCAAGGCGCAGTTCGGTGGTCAGCGCTTCGGCGAAATGGAGGTCTGGGCGCTCCAGGCCTATGGTGCCGCCTATACCTTGCAGGAAATGCTGACGGTGAAGTCCGACGACGTGGTCGGCCGCACCAAGGTGTACGAAGCCATCGTCAAGGGTGACGACAGCTTCGAAGCTGGCATTCCGGAGAGCTTCAACGTGCTCGTCAAGGAAATGCGGTCGCTGGGCCTGAACGTCGAGCTGACGTCGATTGACCAGTTCGACAGCGACGGCGTCGTGATCGCGGCGGAATAAGCCACTTCTTCCCCCCTCCCGCTTGCGGGAGGGGTCGGGGGTGGGCCTGAATTCAGGTACCACCCAGAAATGCCCACCCCTAACCCCTCCCGCAAGCGGGAGGGGGATGGAGCAAAGCCATGAACGAACTGACCAACTTCGCAAACCCGGTCGCCAAGCCGGAAACTTTTGACCAGATCCAGATCGGGATCGCCTCGCCGGATCGCATCCGTTCGTGGTCATTCGGTGAGATCAAGAAGCCGGAAACCATCAACTACCGCACGTTCAAGCCCGAGCGTGACGGCCTGTTCTGCGCGCGCATCTTTGGCCCGATCAAGGATTACGAGTGCCTATGCGGCAAGTATAAGCGCATGAAGTACAAGGGCATCGTCTGCGAAAAGTGCGGCGTTGAAGTCACCGTGTCGAAGGTGCGCCGTGAGCGGATGGGCCATATCGAGCTCGCCGCGCCGGTTGCGCACATCTGGTTCCTGAAGTCGCTGCCAAGCCGCATCGGCCTGCTCCTCGACATGCAGCTGAAGCAGCTTGAGCGCGTGCTGTATTTCGAAGCCTATATCGTGATCGAACCCGGCATCACCCCGCTGGAAAAATTCCAGCTGATGACCGAAGACGAGCTGCTCGACGCGCAGGACCAATATGGCGAGGACGCGTTCTCGGCAGGCATCGGTGCCGAAGCCGTGCGGATCATGCTCCAGGACCTTGATCTTGAGGGCGAGCGCAAGGAATTGCTCGACGAACTGGCTGTCACCAAGTCAGAACTAAAGCCCAAGAAGATCATCAAGCGGCTGAAGGTTGTCGAAAGCTTCATCGATTCGGGCAACAAGCCTGAGTGGATGATCCTTGAGGTCGTGCCGGTCATCCCGCCCGAACTGCGCCCGCTGGTGCCGCTGGACGGTGGCCGCTTCGCGACGTCGGATCTGAACGATCTGTACCGCCGCGTGATCAACCGCAACAACCGCCTGAAGCGGCTGATGGAACTGCGCGCGCCGGACATCATCGTCCGCAACGAAAAGCGCATGTTGCAGGAAGCCGTCGACGCATTGTTTGATAACGGTCGCCGTGGCCGCACGATCACGGGTGCCAACAAGCGTCCGCTCAAGTCGCTGTCCGACATGCTGAAGGGCAAGCAGGGCCGCTTCCGCCAGAATCTGCTCGGCAAGCGCGTCGATTATTCGGGTCGTTCGGTCATCGTGACCGGGCCTGAGCTGAAGCTGCATCAGTGCGGCCTGCCGAAGAAGATGGCGCTCGAACTGTTCAAGCCCTTCATCTACGCGCGCCTCGACGCCAAGGGCCTCAGCATGACGCTGAAGCAGGCGAAGAAGTGGGTTGAGAAGGAACGCAAGGAAGTCTGGGACATTCTGGACGAGGTGATCCGCGAGCATCCCGTGATGCTCAACCGCGCACCAACGCTCCACCGTCTTGGCATCCAGGCGTTTGAACCCGTGCTGATTGAGGGCAAGGCGATTCAGCTCCACCCGCTGGTCTGTTCGGCCTTCAACGCCGATTTCGACGGCGATCAGATGGCCGTTCACGTGCCGCTTTCGCTGGAAGCCCAGCTTGAAGCGCGCGTGCTGATGATGTCGACCAACAACATCCTGTCACCCGCCAACGGCAAGCCGATCATCGTGCCGTCGCAGGACATGGTGCTGGGGCTGTATTACATCACGATGCTGAAGGAAAATGAGCCTGGCGCCGGCATGATGCTGACCGACATGGCCGAAGTGCATCACGCGCTCGATTCAGGCGCGGTCACGCTCCACACCAAGGTGATCGCCCGCGTCCCACAGACCGATGAGGCGGGCAAGCCTTACCTCAAGCGTTTCGAAACGACGCCGGGCCGGATGCTGCTCGGCGAGACGCTGCCGAAGAGCGCCAAGGTGCCCTTCGACATCGTCAACCGCCTGCTGACCAAGAAGGACGTCGGCGACGTGATCGACGAGGTCTATCGTCACACCGGCCAGAAGGAGACCGTGCTGTTCGCCGATGCGATCATGGCGCTGGGCTTCCGTCACGCGTTCAAGGCGGGCATTTCGTTCGGCAAGGACGACATGATCATTCCAGATGCCAAGATTGGCCTGGTCGATGATGCGCGTGCGCAGGTGAAGGATTACGAGCAGCAGTATCAGGACGGCCTGATCACCCAGCAGGAAAAGTACAACAAGGTGATCGACGCCTGGAGCCGTTGCGGTGATCTGGTCGCGAACGCCATGATGGACGAGATCAAGGCGATCAAGACGCTGCCCAATGGTCGCGAAGCCCCGATCAACTCGATCTATATGATGGCCCACTCGGGTGCCCGCGGTTCGCAGGCCCAGATCAAGCAGCTTGCCGGTATGCGCGGGCTGATGGCCAAGCCATCGGGTGAGATCATCGAAACGCCGATCATCTCGAACTTCAAGGAAGGCCTGACCGTCCTTGAATATTTCAACTCCACCCACGGTGCCCGTAAGGGTCTGGCGGATACGGCGTTGAAGACGGCAAACTCGGGTTACCTCACCCGTCGCCTGGTCGATGTGTCGCAGGATTGCGTCATCGTTGAGCTGGATTGCGGCACCGAACGCGCGCTGGAAATGCGGGCGATCGTGCAGGGTGGGTCGACTATCGCGTCGCTGGGCGAGCGTATCCTGGGCCGTACCACGGCAGAGGATATCACCGATCCCAAGACCAACGCGGTCGTCATCCCATCGGGCACGCTGCTCGATGAGCCGATGATTGCAAAGATCGAGGCATTGGGCACGCAAAGCTGCAAGATCCGCAGCCCGCTGGTGTGCGAAACCAAGATCGGCGTGTGCGGCAAATGCTATGGCCGCGATCTGGCGCGCGGTACGCCTGTCAACATCGGTGAAGCTGTCGGCGTTATCGCGGCGCAGTCGATCGGTGAGCCGGGCACGCAGCTGACGATGCGGACCTTCCACATCGGCGGTGCCGCGCAGCTCAACGAGCAATCGAACCTGGAAGCTGTGGCCGATGGCCGCATGGAATATCGCGACCTGCGGATCATTGAGGATCAGCGCGGCCGTCGCGTGGTGCTCAGCCGCTCGGGCGAACTCGCGATCATCGATGCCGAAGGCCGCGAGCGTGCGGTTCACCGCATTCCTTACGGTGCCTATGTCCTGTTCCCCGACGGTCATCAGCTGACCAAGGGCGACCGGATGGCCGAATGGGATCCGTTCACCATGCCGGTGATCACGGAAAACCCCGGTATCGTGAAGTATGTCGATCTGATCGAAGGCAAGACGCTGACCGAACAGGCCGATGAAGCAACGGGCATCACCCAGCGCGTCGTGACCGAATATCGCGCCGCAACAAAATCGAAGGAGGATCTGCGTCCGCGCCTGACCCTGCTCGATGAAGGTTCGGGTGAGGCCGGTCGCTACATGCTCGTATCGGGTGCCACGCTGTCGGTTGAGGATGGTGCACGGGTATCGGGCGGTGACGTTCTGGCGCGTGTCAGCCGTGAATCGGCCAAGACACGCGACATCACCGGCGGTCTGCCGCGCGTTGCCGAGCTGTTCGAAGCACGCAAGCCAAAGGAAAACGCGATCATCGCCAAGGTTTCCGGCCGGGTCGTATTCGGCAAGGATTACAAGGCGAAGCGCAAGATTGGCATCCAGCCCGAGGATGGCGGCGAAATCGTCGAATATCTGGTGCCGAAGTCCAAGGTGATCGACGTGCAGGAAGGCGATTACGTCAAGCGCGGCGATAACCTGATCGGTGGTTCACCCGATCCGCATGATATTCTGGAAGTGCTGGGCATTGAGCCGCTGGCAGAATATCTCGTGTCGGAAATCCAGGAGGTTTATCGTCTTCAGGGTGTGAAGATCAACGACAAGCACATCGAGGTGATCGTTCGCCAGATGCTGCAAAAGGTTGAGATCACCGATGGCGGCGATACCACGTTGCTGGCCGGCGAGCAGGTTGACCGTGAGGAGATGGATGACATCAACTCAAAGCTCGACAAGAAGCAGGCGCGCGCCGTTGGCAAGCCCGTGCTGCTCGGCATCACCAAGGCGAGCTTGCAAACCCGCAGCTTCATCTCGGCAGCGTCGTTCCAGGAAACCACCCGCGTCCTCACCGAGGCAGCGGTCCAGGGCAAACAGGACACGCTGATTGGCCTGAAGGAAAACGTCATTGTCGGCCGGTTGATCCCGGCAGGCACCGGCGCTGGCCTGAACCGCCTGCGTGTGACGGCAAACTCACGCGATGCGGCGATGCGCGTTGCACAACGGCGGATGGATGAAGTGGCGATTGTCGCCCCCAAGTCCGCCGCTGAGGAGCATGCAGCCGAACTGCACCGTTCAGCCCGCGATGCAGGCGGCACGGGTGACGATGCACTGGGCGCGGTCATCACCAGCGGCCACGGCACTGATGCCGATGCCGGGGATTATCTGAACACCGATAGCTGATCGCTACTGATCAGCGTTGGATGAAATAAAACCGCCGTCCGGGGAAACCCGGGCGGCGGTTTTTTTGTGGCGGCGATGCGCGATCAGGCTACTCTTTGCGCGATCAGGCTACTCTTTGCGCGATCAGGCTACTCTTTGCGCAATCAGACTAATGGGGCCAAGCGATCAACGACACACGCGGCCATGGCCATGGCCGAGACGAAGGGATTCAGCATTGTGTCCCTGGAAATTACTTCAAAGCCCAGCAAGTGGGGGCGTCGTGCAAAGGGACCGGAATAAAGTACACTGTCACCGTAATGCGGTCGACAACGGCCGAGCCTTCGGTGTCTGCAAGGAGAGCCTCCGCCACGCTCGATCGCGTCGCCGAGTCCGTGAGCAGAGGCACGACGTTTTTACTTCACCCCCGCATAGGCTTTGACGAGGTCGAACAGATAGTCGCGGCCGGTCATCAGCCATTTGACCGAGATGCGTTCGTTTAGGCCATGGGCGTTGCTCGAACCGTCGCTGAGCAGGCCCGGCACGCCATAGGTCGGCACGCCGGCGGCGATAAGGAAGCGCGCATCGGTGGCCCCGGTGCTCATCGACGGCACGATCGGCACGCCGGGGAAATGCTGCTTCGCCAGCGCGGCGGCCTTGTCATAGACTTCTCCCGCCAGCGGCGGTGGTGCGTTGACCGGGTTGACCGGTGGCACTGCAACGATCGTTGCCGGCGCGTCGCCAATCGCCGCCTTCAACTGCGCGCCGACATCAGCGGGGGTATCGGTTGGGAACATGCGGCAGTTTATGTTGGCAAAGGCGCGCTGGGGCAGCGCGTTGATGGCATGGCCACCTTCGATCTGGGTGGCGACACAGGTGGTGCGCAGCAACGAATGAAAGCGCGGGTCTTTCGACACGATCGCGTCGGCGGCCTTGTCGGTTGGGTCAGCGACGAGCTTGAGCATCGCTTCGCCCATCGGGCCCGGCGTCATCTTGCCGAGCGCGGTGAAGCTGGCGCGGGTGATCTCGCTCATCCGTATCGGGAATTCATAAGCCCCAATGCGGTTCATCGCGGTCGACAGCGCATAGATGGCATTGTCGGGGCGCGGCACCGAACTGTGCCCGCCGCGGTTGACGGCTTCGACCTTGAAGTTCTGGCTGACCTTTTCGCCGGCCTGGAAGATCAATGCCAGCGGTGTGCCGTCGGGCTTCAGCGAGCCACCGCCACCTTCGTTGAGGGCGAAGTTCGCCTTGATCCAGTCGGGGTGCTTTTCGATCAGCCAGCGGATGTCGTTGATGCGCGCGCCCGATTCCTCACCGCAACTGAGCAGCAGCTTGATCGTGCGCTTTGGCTTGGCACCCGAGGCCTTCAAGCGCGCCATGGCGTCGGTCCAGATTGCCGCCTGCGCCTTATCGTCGGCGGCGCCACGGGCATAGAACCAGCCGTCGTCCTCGATCAGCGTGAAAGGATCCCGCGTCCAGTCCTCGCGCTTGGCCTCTACCACGTCGAGATGGGCAAGCAGCATAACGGAGCCGAGTTTAGGGTCGCTGCCAGCGAAGGTCGCGATCAGCCCGCCATCGAGCGGCAGGTTTTCAGGCGCGAAGACGTTGAGATCGGCATCGGCAAAGCCCGCTGCCTTCAAGCGCGCCGCCATGCGCGTGGCGGCGAGCGTGCAATCACCGGTGCTGTGGGTCGTGTTGGTCTCGACAAGCTCCTTGTAGATTTCGCGGAACTTCGCCTGGTCGGGCCGGGGCGTGGCACTGGCGACCGGTGCTACAAAGAGCAGTGCCGCCGCGATGAGGATAGATTTCATTTCACCCCTTTATCTATGCAAAGGACAATAGAGATCAGCGCGGCAAATCCACCGACTTACTGGAACGTCTTCGTTACCGGAATGAAACGGCTGCGGTCGCTAGTCAATGGAATTACGCTGACAGGGAATTACGGTTATAGTACAAAGACTTGGTAGAACAAAGTGCACTGTCACCGCGATCCGGGACATGCGCTCGCCGCCGTTGTCGGCAGCGGGCACGGCACCGATGCTGATGCCGGGGATTATCTGAACACCGACAGCTGATCGCAGCTGCTTAGCGTTTGATAAAAATGCCGTCGTCCGGGGACACCCGGGCGGCGGTTTTTGCGTGGCGGCGATGGGCGATCGAGCCACTCTTTGCGCAATCAGACTTCTGGGGCCAAGCGATCAACGGCAAACTCGGCCATGGCCGAGACGAAGGGATTCAGCATTGTGCCCCCGGAACTTACTTCAAAGCCCAGCAAGTGGGGTCGTCGTGCAAAGGGACCGGAATAAAGTGCACTGTCACCGTAATGCCCCACCTTAATGCCCGATGATGTTCGTTATTTTTGGGGCAACAAGCCGAAAAAACCACAAATTCTCTGAAACCGACCCTGCTCGTCAAGCTGCACGGCATCAAATCCGTCGATCAGCTTTACACCATCAATCATGATCGCCCAGTGGTAGCGCGCCACGTGATGATGGAAATCCACGTCCGACGTGCGCAAAGTGACCGCGCCGGGTCGAGACCGCTGAAAGTCAGTGACCATATCCAGAAACGCCTCGATCCCGGATAATCTGTGGAGTGGATCGGTAAACTCAACGTCAGGTGCCACCACCTGTTCAAAAATGCCGCGGCGCTTGTCGGCGTTCCATTCGTTCCAACCCGCAAGAAATTCATCGAATGCTTTCGGGTAATTTTTCATCGTCGTTTCCATTCAACGTCCGGGCTTTGTCTCGATGCAGGTGGCAAGTCGATTTTAATGTGTAGCTAACGTTATGAAAAGCAGGGTGAGCAGAAGATAGTCTTGGGGCGTTGTTGGTTCGACCACTGGCTAAAAGCGCGACAGCCATATTTCTGTTTCGCGTTCTACATAGCTCCATTCCTCAGTCGCCCGCAATAGGCTCAGCAAAGCCGAAAGGTGAGTCGCGTATTCAACCGAAAACTCGAACCACGTCAGAAGATCAATTGGCCTTTTGAGGTGACAGTGCACTGAATTGGCCGAATAAAGTGCACTGTCACCGTGAACCACTATCACCGCGATCCCGAAGATACGCTCGCCGCCGTTGTCGGCAGCGGGCACGGCACCGACGCCGATGCCGGGGATTATCTAAACACCGATAGTTGATCCCCCGCCGGATCAGCGATAGGCGCAAAAAAACCGCCGTCCGGGGCAATCCGGGCGGCGGTCTTTGTTTCATCAAAGCAGAGTCTTCAGAACCGCTTCACGGTGCAGGCGCGGCTGTGAATTTTACGGCGGTGCCCGTCGCGTTCGTTTTGCCCCAGCTGAAGGCGGAGACATGCGAATCGCCATAGCGCGCATTGACGACCGCATCTGCGCCCAGCTTTTCAGCACGCTCCCACAGCTCGCGGTAAACCTTTTTCTGCGACACATCCTTGCTGAACACGGTCGCCTTGCGGACACCGGCGGTCACTTCGCCAACCACCGTATAGGGCCGGTCAGTAATGTCGGTGGCAAACACGGGCACGCCCACATCCTCGTTCACAATAACAAACTGCTTTGCTGGCTTATCGGCAGCAACCAGCGGCGTGGCCACGGCACCAGCCAGCGCCAATGCCATCAACATCGCGTTCAATTTCATTCCAACACCCCCTCGTTAACGCGGTCTGGCTTGGTGCCGCCGCGATTAGTTGACTGTCGCTTGTGTCGTCATCAATATTCGACCCCATAAATCTGATACAAAACCTCGTTTACCGTCAACGAAAGAGAAGATTTAGGACGATGGCGCACCAATTCACGCTAATAATCGCACTGTTCTTCAGTCAGCTTTCCGAAGTCGCGCCGCCATCGCCGCCCGTTACCGCGTCGGCGCAGCGTGTTTTACTCAAGCGTGACACGCCAATCGAGCTGATGGCGACCAAGGAAGTCAATACAGCAGACGTCAAACCCGGCACCATCTTCAAGCTCAGGGTGAACCGCCCGGTCACGATCGACGGTGTGGTTGTCATTCCAATCGGCGCGTGGGTGTTTGGCGAAGTCCTTGCTGCCCGGGGATCGCGCGGGCTTGGCCGATCGGGGACGCTGAAGGCAAAGCTGAACTATCTTGAACTGGGCGATACCAAAATTGCCGTTACCGGCGACGTTTCCACCAAGGGCGCAGCCGTTACGTCAACGGTGATCCTGGTGGCGCTGGCGGGTTGGCCCGGCTTTTTCAACCGGGGCAATGATGCCAAGATAAAGGCGGGTGACATGGTCTCGGCGCTGATCGGCGAAGACGTTGCCTTTGATGTATCAGGATCGGTGGTGACGCGCGCGGCGCCATAAGCGCCTCCCCCTCCCCTCCCATCCCAACCTACAGCCAAGGCGCGGCGTTTTGGGCTGGTGGTTGAGCGCAATTGGCGTAGCATCTGGCCATCCGACACCCTGTCGCCACCACTGATTTTTCGGGGACGTTCCATGCGCATCACTTTGCTCGCCGCCACCTGCCTTGCCGCCCTCACCTCACCCGTCCACGCGCAGCAGGTGGAAACGCGCGTCATCGGCGCCGCGACGCTGGAAAATGTGCCCCCTATCCCTGCCGATCTCGTCCGCGATCTGGCGCGGTATCGGGAAAGCCGGTCAGCGGGGTTTGCCGATTGGATGCCTGATGGCAGCATGCTGGTGTTGACGCGCTTCGGGGCGACGCCGCAGCTCCACCGCGTCAATGGCCCCGGCATGGCCCGCAAGCAGATCACCTTTGCTGCCGAGCCCATTGGCGGTGCACGCTCCATTCCCGGCAGCGACCGGCTGTTGTTCAGCCGCGATACCGGTGGCGATGAATGGGTGCAGATCTATGCCATGGGCCCTGACCTAAAGCCCGTGCAGCTGACCGAGACGGGCACGCAGAACGGATCAATCGTCATCGCGCCGGACGGCAAACTCATCTATTGGGCGCAGGCGACCAAGGGATCGGGCGACCGCAAGATCTGGCGCGCCGACCCAGCCGATCCGGCTTCTCGCCAGATGATCTATCAGGGCACCGGCGTCACCACCCCCGCCGACCTGTCCGCTGATGGTAAAACGCTGCTGATCACCCGCAGCATATCCGCGGTGGAAGATCACCTGTTCCTGCTCGATATCGCCAGCGGCACAGCGACCGAGATTGCCAAGGGGCCAAAAGCCAGCCTGTCGGGCGCGACCTTTGTGCGCGGCGACACAGCAGTGATGGTGGTGAGCAACCGGGGCAGTGATGTCGATCGGCTGGTGGAAATTGACATCGCGACGGGCGCACTCACCCCGGTATCCCCGCCATCACCCTGGGGCGTCGAAGAATTCGACCTGAGCGAAGATGGCCGCATTTTGGCTTATGCGACGAACGAGGACGGCTATTCCCGCGTTACCGTGCAGGATTTCGTCACGCGCCGCGCCCTGCCCCAGCCAATGCTGCCAAACGGTGTGGTCGGTCGGCTTAAATTGTCGCCGGATGGTCGCAAGCTGGCCATCGGCCTGGCATCCGCCGCCGAACCGGGCGATATCTGGAGCTGGGATGTAACGGGCGGTACGCTCGACCGCTGGACTGAATCCGAAGCCGGGCCACTCGACCGGGCAATGCTTCCCGAACCTCGACTGGTGCGCTTTACCAGTTTTGACAAATTGTCGGTGCCGGCCTTTGTTTATCGCAGTAAGTTGGTGCCCGCCGGGGCAAAAACCCCCGTCGTCATCCTTATTCACGGCGGCCCCGAAGGGCAGTCGCGCCCCGGTTGGTCAACAACGCCCAGCGCTTTCGCCGATCTGCTTGGCGCGACCGTCATCGTCCCCAATGTCCGCGGATCGACCGGCTATGGCACCCGTTACCTCAATCTCGACAATGCCGAAAAGCGCGAAGACAGCGTGCGAGACATTGGCGCACTAATCGACTGGATAAAGACCCAACCTGACTTGGATGGCGCAAAAATTGCCGTCTATGGCGGATCCTATGGCGGCTATATGTCGCTGGCGGTGATGACCAAATATAGCGACAAGCTGGCCGGCGGGGTTGATCTGTTCGGCATCGGCGACTGGACGACGTTCCTGCAGAACACCGAAGCCTATCGTCGCGACAGCCGCCGGGCCGAATATGGTGATGAACGCACGCCCATGATGCAAAAGGTGTTTGCGCGCATTTCACCGCGCGCCAATGTGGCGGGCATCACCAAACCGATGCTGATTGAACAAGGCGCGAATGATCCGCGCGTGCCGCGCAGCGAAAGCGAACAGATGGTGCAGGCCATTCGCGCGCGCGGGGTGCCGGTGTCGTACATCCTGTTCGCCGACGAAGGTCATGGCTGGCGTAAAAAGCCCAACCAGGATCTGGCATCCCAGGCCGAAATCGCCTTCCTGCGCCGCCTGTTCGCCGATACCGGGAAATAGCAGCTGCATAGGCTGCCTATTGGTGGTGCATCGGCGCAACTATCCACATCTAAATGGCGCTGGCACCATTTCGGTATCTTGAGTGCTGTGACGGTTATGTTACCGAACAATGCAACATCCGGGTCACACGGGTGACAGGAGGGAATGCCGTTTTTTCATCCGGGGGAATCATGTCTTTCAATCGCGTCTCAATGCCCAAATTCAAGCATGTGCTGCTGAGCGGTGCTTCCCTGCTGATGTCGATCGCGGCTGCCACGCCAGCGCTCGCCGCCGATCCGGCACCCGTGCTCCAGGAGCCGAAGGCAGATGCGGCAGAAAATGACGCGCTGCCAGACATTACAGTCACGGCGCAACGGCGCGAGGAAAAGCTCCAGAACGTGCCCCTGTCGGTGTCCGTGGTCCGCGGCGAACTGCTCGATAATATCGCGGCGGGCGGACAGGATATCCGGTTCCTGTCGGGCCGCGTTCCCAGCCTGCTGATCGAATCTTCCTTTGGCCGCACCTTTCCGCGCTTTTACATTCGGGGTCTGGGCAATACCGATTTTGACTTCAACGCATCACAGCCCGTCAGCCTGGTCTATGACGATGTCGTGCTTGAAAACCCGATCCTGAAGGGGTTTCCGGTATTCGACCTTGAGCGAGTGGAAGTGCTGCGCGGGCCGCAGGGCACCTTGTTTGGGCGCAACACCCCAGCGGGCATCGTCAAGTTCGATTCGGTCAAGCCAAGTTCCGAAGTTAACGGCTATGGCCGGGTTTCATATGGCAGCTTTAACGGCGTGACGGCACAGGGTGCCATCGGTGCGCCGATCGTTGGTGACACGGTCAGCGTGCGCATTTCCGGCCTGTATCAGCGCCAGGACGGCTATGTCGACAATGTCCTGCCGACGGGCACGACCCGCAACCGGTTCGAAGGATTTGAAGAATTCGCAGGCCGTGCGCAGATCCTGATCAAGCCGACTGACCAGTTCGATATCCTGCTGGCCGGGCAATTGCGCACGCTGCGCGGCACCGCCCGCTTGTTCCGCGCGAATGTTTTCACCAAGGGGCAGACCGGGCTGAACGCTAATTTCGATCGTAACCGCGTGTCCATCGATGGCCAGAACGAACAGGATGTCGATACGCAGAACCTGTCGGCACGGGTGACATATGATACCGGGCCGGTCACGCTGACGTCGGTGACGAGCTATTGGAGCGGCAGTGCGACGTCGGTCGGTGACGTCGATGGCGGCTTTGGCGCCAATTTCCTGCCGGCCGGCCAGTTTGGCCCAGGCAATATCCCCTTCACCGCCGAAACGCGGGACAGTGTGCCGCGGCTGCGCCAGTTCACCCAGGAATTGCGTCTTGCCAGCAACGGCAATAACGCCCTGAGCTACCAGGCTGGTTTCTTTTACTTCAGCGAACAATTGCGCATCGTCAGCGAAAATTATTCGACGCTGGGTGATCCCAACAATGCGCGAGGCGGGGTCAATATTTTCGTCGATCAGGATCAGGACAGCAAGGCCTACGGCGTGTTCGGATCGCTCACTTATAAGCTGACCGACCAGCTGAGCGTAACCGGCGGCGTGCGGTATAACGACGACTCGCGCGATTATTTCGTGGCGCGCACCCGGGACACGCAGTTCCCCAACTTCCTGCAGGATCCGCTCGGCAATGTGCGGCGTTCCGTCGGGGCTGATAACGTCACCTGGGACGCGTCCGTCAATTACAAGGCGAGCGAAGAGTTGACCCTGTATGCGCGCGCGGCCAAGGGCTACCGCGCACCAAGCATCCAGGGCCGCATCCTGTTCCCGGCGAATACCGCGCAAACGCTGGAGGACGGCGTCACTGTCGCGCAATCGGAAACGATCCAGTCCTGGGAAGCCGGCATCAAGTCCACCTTCCTTGACGGACGCGGTCGCTTCAATCTCAACGGCTTTTACTATGATCTCGACAATGCGCAGCTGACCGCTGTTGGCGGCGGGGTTAACGCCAACCGGCTGCTGAACGCAGACAATGTCCGGGGCTATGGCTTTGAGGCTGATGCAGAGCTGCGCCCGATCCCCAACCTGACGCTGACGGCAGGGCTCAGCTACAACCACACGGAAATCCGCGATCGCAATTTGACGACGGCGGCGTGCGGCGTGCAGGGCTTTGACGGTGTGGCGCTGTGCACCGTGCGCGATCCGATTGTCGTGCCGACCGCGCCGTTTACATCGGCCATCGTCAACATCAACGGCAACAGCCTGCCCCAATCGCCGCGCTGGATCGCGAACTGGACCGCGCGTTACAGCATCCCGCTCGCATCGGGTGAGCTCTACGCCTATACCGACTGGGCTTATCGGTCGAAGATCAACTTCTTCCTGTATGACTCGGTGGAGTTCCAGAGCACCCACCTGCTCGAGGGCGGATTGCGGATCGGCTACAAGACGGGTCGGTACGAGCTTTCGGCCTTTGCCCGCAATATCACCAATACGACCCAGGCGGTTGGTGGCATTGATTTCAACAACTTGACTGGATTCGTCAACGAACCGCGCGTGTTCGGCGGGGAATTCGGCGTAAAGTTCTAAAACGCAACAACCTGGCACCGGCATCGGTGCCAGGTTGTTGCAGCGGCGATTGGACGAAGGCGCTTACATCGTCGCGCGCCAATTCTGCATCACTTCCGTCGTTGTGAGCGCCGCGAAGCAATGACGATTCAGATTTTGCGCGGGCAGCTCTAGCGTTGCTTATGCCTACGCCAATGCCCTTGCTCGCTTATGCTGAACCGCTCTGGGGCCGATTGCGCAGCTAGCCTTGCCTCGGCGACCGCAGTGAGCCGCCGCCCGGCGACCCCGTCAATACACCCCGATCAGCTTGGCCCCTGCCACCACCAGCACCAGCCCCAACGACCGCAGCACCAGCCGCGCGGGCAGCTTGATCCCCAATGTCGTGCCAACCGTGGCACCCACCAGCACGGCGGCGGCAAACAAGGGCAACCCCGATGGCAGTTGCTGCAGCGACGCGGCGTTGCCCGCCAGCCCCGATATCGAATTGGCAAAGATGAAGACAGCGGCAACGCCCGATGCCTGTTTGGGTTCTGCCCAGGCGAAAAACAGCAGCAAGGGCGACAGAAAAATGCCACCTCCCGTGCCGGTCAACCCCGATAACAGACCAATGCCGATCCCTGCCAGCACCGCCACGGCAATCGGCGGATCACGGGTTTCGATTGTCGCGCGCAGCGGGACGGGCCACAGCAATCGCGCCGCCGATATCCACAACACCACCCCAACAATCGGGCGATAGGCGCTGCTCGGCAAGGTGATCATCCCGCCAATATAGGCCATGGGCAGCGCGCCCAGCAGGAACGGCCACAAAATGCGCCAGCGAAACTGCCCCGCGCGGATAAACCGAACCGATGCAAAGCCTGATACCAGCACGTTCAGCGCCAGCGCCGTCGGCCGCATCACCCCCGCCGGCAGCCCGAACAGCGCCATGATCGCGATATAGGCAGACGCCCCGCCATGCCCGACACTGGAATACAGCGCCGCGCCAAGCATCAGGCACAGGGCAAGCAGCAGGTTGGGTTCGCTCAGCATATTGCTTTGAACCGGATCGCCCAGATACTGTCAACGATATATCGGGCGCGATATAGTGCCTAAAGTCGTTTGTAATTGCATGGCAGCACTCTCAAGCCCCTCCCCTTTAGGGGAGGGGTTGGGGTGGGGGCTCTCCTAAGGCGCGTTGGTCTCGGTGAGACTGATAGCCCCCACCCCCGACGCAGCGTCGGGTCGGTCAAGCCCCCGGCTTGACCTGAACCGCGCGGGGCGCGGTTCACCCGACACTCCTAAAGGGGAGGGGTGAATTGGTTTGATCGCAAGCAGCTAAAAAGCGGCGCCCGCCCCCGCCAACTGCGCAAGCGAACGCTTAGCCCTCATCCCCCATGCGCAGCGCGGCGATGAACGCTTCTTGCGGGATGCTCACCGATCCATATTCGCGCATCCGCTTTTTGCCCTCTTTCTGCTTGTCGAGCAGCTTGCGTTTGCGGCTGGCGTCGCCGCCATAGCATTTGGCGGTCACGTCCTTGCGCAGCGCGGCAATCGTCTCGCGCGCGATCACCTTGCCGCCAATCGCCGCCTGAATGGGGATTTTGAACAAGTGGCGCGGGATCAAATCCTTCAGTCGCTCGCACATCCCTCTGCCCCGGCTTTCGGCAGTGCCACGGTGGACGATCATGCTCAGCGCATCGACGGCTTCTGAATTGACCATGATGCTCATCTTGACCAGATCCCCCTCGCGGTACCCAATCTGGTGGTAATCAAAGCTCGCATAGCCGCGCGAAATGCTCTTCAGCCGATCATAGAAATCGAACACGACTTCGTTGAGCGGCAGTTCATAGGTCACCTGCGCGCGCCCGCCGACATAGGTGAGGTTTTTCTGGATGCCCCGCCTGTCCTGACACAGCTTCAATATGCTGCCGAGATACTCGTCGGGGCAATAGATCACCGCTTCGATCCACGGCTCGGCGATGCTCTCAATCTTGGTCGGATCAGGCATGTCGGCGGGGTTGTGGAGTTCGATCTCACCGCCACCATAGGTCAGGTTGATCTTGTAGATCACCGATGGCGCGGTGGTGATCAGGTCGAGATCATATTCGCGTGTCAGCCGCTCCTGGATGATCTCCAAATGCAGCAGCCCGAGGAACCCGCAACGGAAACCGAAGCCGAGCGCGGCGCTCGATTCCATTTCGAAGCTGAAGCTCGCATCGTTGAGGCGCAGCTTGGAAATGCTCTCACGCAATTTGTCGAAGTCGTTGGCGTCGACCGGGAACAGGCCGCAAAAAACGACTGGCTGGACGAGCTTGAAACCCGGCAGCGCCTCCAGCGCGGGGCGCTTTACGTCGGTGATGGTGTCGCCGACCGCGGTCTGCGCGACTTCCTTGATCTGGGCCGTAATGAAGCCGATTTCGCCGACGCCCAGCTCGGTCAGTTGCTCGATCTTGGGGCGGAAACAGCCAACCCGGTCGATCAGATGCTGGGTGCCCGTTGCCATGAACTTGACAAGCTGACCCTTTTTCAGCGTGCCCGCCATCACGCGCACCAGGATGACGACGCCGAGATAGGGGTCGTACCAGCTATCGATCAGCATCGCTTTCAGCGGCGCATCGGCATCGCCCTTGGGCGGCGGGATGCGGGTAACGATCACTTCGAGCACATCGGCAATGCCGATGCCAGACTTGGCGCTGGTGAGCACCGCGTTGGACGCATCCAGCCCGATCACTTCCTCAATCTCCGCGCGCACCTTTTCAGGCTCGGCGGCGGGCAGATCGATCTTGTTGATCACAGGCACAATCTCATGATCATGCTCGATCGACTGGTATACATTGGCAAGCGTCTGCGCTTCCACGCCCTGCGCTGCATCCACCACCAGCAGCGCGCCCTCGCACGCGGCCAGGCTGCGACTAACCTCATAGGCGAAATCGACATGGCCGGGCGTGTCCATCAGGTTGAGCACATATTCCAGCCCGTCCTTGGCGACATATTGCAGCCGAACGGTTTGCGCCTTGATGGTGATGCCGCGTTCTTTTTCGATGTCCATATTGTCGAGCACCTGCTCAGACATTTCCCGCGCGGTCAGCCCGCCGGTCTGCTGGATCAACCGGTCAGCAAGTGTGGACTTGCCGTGGTCGATATGCGCGATGATGGAGAAATTGCGGATGCGGTCGAGCGGAGTTGCCATGATGTCTGCGCCCTAGCAGCGCTGGGCGCAAAGGGCAAAGCCAAGCGGATACGGGCTTGGGGGGCAGCTAAGTGAGCCGCTTATCCAGCCAATCGCCCAAGATGGCGTTCACCTTTTCCGGCGCCTCCTGCTGCACCCAGTGCGACACGCCGGGCAAACGCTCCAGCCGGAAGTCGCTGACATACTCCTCGGTTCCCTCGACGCAGCCGATGGTCAGTGCGGTATCTTCTTCGCCCCAGATCATCAGCGTGGGCACATCGACCTTGCCCGTCCCGGCAGTCATCGCGCCGGTGGATCGGAAGGCGGCACGGTAATAGTTGATCATCGCGGTCAGGGCGCCCGGTCGGCTGGCGGCGGCGGCATAGGTATCGGTCACCTGCTTGGGGAACCGGGATTTGTCCACGGCCATGCCCACGAACGCCTGCCTGATCATCCGCGCACGATGACGCCCGAACCCCCATTCAGGCAGCCGGGGCAGTTGGAAAAAGAACACATACCAGCTCGCCCGCAATTGCGGCCATTTGCGCAGTTCACGCTTGAACGGCATCGGGTGCGGCACGTTCATGATCACCAGCCCGACCAGTGGACGCACTCGCCGGATCGCAAATTGCCACGCGATAATCGCGCCCCAATCATGCGCTATCAACAACACTTCACGCGCACCGCTGGCATCGATCAGCGCGGCGACATCCTCCAGCAGCCGATCGATGTGATAGGCATCCACGCCCTCTGGCCGATCCGTGCCGCCATAACCCCGCAAATTGGGCGCCCACACCCGCCACCCGCGTTCGACCAGCAAGGGGATCTGAAACCGCCAGCTATAATGCAGCTCAGGAAATCCGTGCAGGCACAAGGCGAGCCTATCGCCACTTCCTGCCTCCGCCAGTTCAAACGATAGCGCCCCCGCCTGCTGCCAGCGGATCGTGATGCCGCTGTCGGCGGGCGGCGTCCAGGAAGCGGTGGGTGCAGGCTGGGGCATGGATTTTGGCTCTGCCATGGTTGCGGATGGCAATCAGCATAGGCCCCGCGGGCCGGGCGACAAGCAGGGAGTGACGATTTTCCCCCAACCGCTGGTTACTGATCACCCAGCCAGCCAGCCACGCCACCAACTGGCGGCGCTATTTCTCCGCTTTTTTCACCAGGCCATTCACCTCGCCGCCGTTAAAAGCATCGGTGTGAATGTTCAAAATCACCGTTCCCTTTTCCAGCGCAGCAACAAAGGCATCAAAGCTGATGCTGTGCGGCAACGGCGCGACTGCACCGGCATAATCAAGCGATCCTGTGCGCACACGAAAACCGTTGGGTGTTGGTGAATAGCTTGGCCCAAATGGCAGCGGAAAGGCCAGTTCAGAGCTATTTGCATCGGCCAGGTCGCCATTGGCATATTGGTGCAGATGGATGGGCCCGATCGGCGCCTTGACCAGATTATCCCACAGCGCGTCCATTGACAGGCCAACGACATCCATTTCCACCGCCACTGTTTTGCGGGTGGTATCAACGCTGATCATCGCATTTGCGTGGGCGGGTGAACCCGTGCTGATCGTTGCCGATTGGCCGTTCAATTCGGCCCGATATTCAACGATTTTCGCGCTGGAAGGTGCAGCGCTGAACAGGGCGGCAAGCACGAACGCAGGGGCGGTGAAACGCAGCATGATCAATCTCCTGGCGGGTCGTATAATCAGCCTCAGACTATGAACCGCGCCCGCCAAAGGTCAACACCGTCACCATCGCCGCCCGAACCGTTGCGTGTGGAAGGGCTTTTGACGATGTACGGCGTGCATCCAAAAAGCTATGCTTCCCGTACTTCTGACGACTCTTGGGGGAAGATAATGACCGTGAAAAAATTGATGACGACGGCCGCGCTGGTTTTGGTGGCAACTGCCCCGCTCCAGGCACAGCGCCCCCCACAGCAAGCCAAAGCATCCAAGGGCCAGCAACTGCAACAGGCCGCGATGAACGACGTGCCACGCTGCACGACCAAACACGGTACTGTTTCGATCGTTGACGGCCAGGATTCGTCGGGCTGGACGCAGAACAGCCTGGCCCCGCCTGCCCGGCTGCTGCGCGTGCTCGTCCAGCGTTCGGGCTGCTTCAACATTGTTGATCGCGGCGCGGGCCTTGATGCAGCGGCACAGGAACGTGCGATTGGCGGCGGGCTTGGGTTGCAGCGCGGATCGAATGTCGGCCAGGGCCAGATAAAGGCCGCTGATTATGTGCTGGTCGCCGAAATACAGGGCGCAAACACCAATGTCAGCGGCAATGCGGCGGGCGCGGTTGCCGGCGCGATTATCGGCGGGCCATTTGGCGGCCTGTTGGGCGGTATAAAGTCACGCAAGTCGGAAGCGAACACGTTGCTGACGCTCACCAATGTCCGCACCACTGAAACGCTCGCCGTGACGGATGGCTATGCCGCCAAGCGCGATACCAGCTTTGCGGTCGGCGGCGTGTTTGGCGTTGGCGGCTTTGGCGCTGGCGGTGTTGGCGGCGGTTACGAAAACACCGATATTGGCCGCATCGTCACGCTGGCGTTCATCCAGGCCTATGCCAAAATGGTCGACGAACTCGGCTATACCCGCCCCGGCGATGCGGGGACGGCCCAGGCCGCACCGAAGAAAACCCTCACGGCCCAGGCCCCGGTCGCCATGCGCGTTAGCCCGGTTGCCACCGCAAAGGCGATTCGCACGCTGCCGCCCGGCTCAATCCTGTATCCAACGGGCAACCAGAACGGCCTGTGGTGGGAAGTGGCGGACGAAAACGACAATGTTGGCTGGGTGCTGAACACAAAGCTCGCCCCCTCGCAGTAACAATCGCGGCATGCCACCCGGCTGATCAGGCCGGGTGGCAATCGCCAAGGCTGGCCAGCGCGGGCAGCAATTCATCATAATGGTCAATCACCGCATCGGCCCCCAGTTCCTCTACGGGTCCGTGCAGGAAGCCAAAGCTGACGGCGATGCTGGGAATGCCCGCATTCTTTGCGGCCATGATGTCGTAAATCGAATCGCCCAGAAACACGGCTTTACCGCCGCCGCACCGATCAATCATCTCCACTATCGGCGCGGCTGATGGTTTGGCATTGCCCTTTCCTAAGGTGTCGCCGCCGATCACGGTGACGAAACGATCCAGCAGCCCCAATTCGCCCAGCAGTTTTACCGCCAGCGATTCAAACTTGTTGGTGACGATCGCGGTTTTCACGCCCGCCGCGTCAAGCGCATCCAGCGCCGCCAGTGCGCCGTCAAACGGGCGCGTGCCGGCCGAAACATTGGCTTCATAATGGCGGAGCATTGCCTTGTAATGGATGCGGAATTCGACCGCATCAATGCCGCCGCTCGCTTCAAAACCCAGCTGCAGCATATGCTTGGCCCCGCCGCCGATCATCATCTTGATCTCATCGACGCGCAGCAGCGGCCTGCCCGCCTGCCCCAGCACCGCGTTCACCGCCGCCAGCAAATCGGGGCTGGTATCCAGCAGCGTGCCATCAAGATCGAACCCGACGATATCAAACGGGCGGGCAAAGGCAGATTTCTCGTGCGTCATCGCCGCTGACTGCCAGCATCGCTATGGAATTGGCAACACAATCATGCCATCGCTGCGCCCAAGGGAGCACGATGACCAAGCGACCAATTGCCGCCATCATCCTTGCCGCTGGCAAGGGCACGCGCATGAAATCTGATCTTCACAAGGTGCTGCATCCGATTGCGAGGCAGCCCATGCTGCTGCACCTGATCGATAGCGTGGCGACGCTGAAAGCCGAACGTACTGTGGTCGTCACTGGGGCGGGGCGCGAACAGGTTGAGGCAGCGGTTGCGCCGCTGGGCATCGCCACCGCGTTGCAAGCCGAACAACTCGGCACTGGCCATGCGGTGTTGCAGGCGCGCGATGCGCTGGCGGGTTTCGACGGCGACGTGCTGATCCTGTACGGCGACGTGCCGCTGGTGCGTGCGCAGACGATGCAGCGCATGCTGGACCGGCTCGCCGCGGCTGATGCGCCCGCAATTGTCGTGCTGGGGTTCCGCCCTGCCGATCCCGCCGCTTACGGCCGGGTGATTGCGGATGCAGATGGGCGGATCGACCGGATGGTTGAATATAAGGACGCCAGCGATGCCGAACGCGCGGTGACACTGTGCAATTCGGGGCTGATGGCAGTGCGCGCGCCCGATGTATTCGCGCTGCTCAGCCGCGTGGGGAACGACAATGCGGCGGGCGAATATTATCTGCCCGACATCGTCATGCTCGCCGCCGCTGACGGGCGTGGATCAGCAGTTATCGAAACCGATGCCGCAGAAGTTGCCGGCGTTAACAGCCGAGCTGAACTCGCGGCGGTCGATGCCAGCTGGCAGGCCCAACGCCGCGCACAGGCCATGGCCGACGGCGCGACGCTGATCGCGCCTGATACGGTGTGGTTCGCGCACGATACCGTGGTTGGCCGCGACGTCGTCATTGAACCCAATGTCTTTTTCGGCCCCGGCGTGACGGTGGCGGACGGCGCGGTGATCCACGCATTTTGCCACGTTGAAGGGGCCATTATCGGCCCAGGGGCTGAAGTGGGGCCCTTTGCCCGGCTTCGCCCCGGCGCGATGATGGGCGAAAAATCAAAAGTCGGCAATTTCGTCGAAATGAAGAAAACCGTGCTCGGTGCAGGCGCAAAGGCCAGCCACCTCACCTATCTGGGCGATACAGAGGTGGGCGCAGGCGCAAACATCGGCGCGGGCACGATCACCTGTAATTATGACGGCTTTTTCAAATATAAAACGGTGATCGGCGCAGGCGCGTTCATCGGATCGAACAGCGCGTTGGTGGCCCCTGTCACCATCGGCACCGGCGCAATTGTGGCAGCGGGTAGCGTGGTGACGCGCGATGTTGAAGCAGACGCGCTTGCCGTTGCGCGCGGCCAGCAAGCCGCCCGCCCCGGCTGGGCAAAGCGCTTTCGTGACGCGATGACGGCAAAGAAGAACAAGCAATAGCCCCAGGGGCGGAGACACTAGTAATATGTGCGGCATCGTTGGAATTTTGGGCCAGGGCCCCGTGGCGGACCGGTTGCTCGATGGGCTGAAGCGGCTTGAATATCGCGGCTATGATTCAGCCGGGATTTGCACGGTGCATGACGGCATTTTCGATCGCCGCCGCGCCAAGGGCAAGCTGATCAATCTGGCGACGCGGCTCGCAGAAGAGCCGTTGCCCGGCAACAGCGGCATCGCGCACACACGCTGGGCCACCCACGGCGCACCCACCGAGGATAACGCGCACCCGCATATCGTCGACGATGTCGTGCTGGTCCACAACGGCATTATCGAGAATTTCAAGCCACTGCGCGAAGAGCTGATCGCAAATGGCCGCCAGTTCCTCAGCCAAACCGATACAGAAGTCGTCGCCCACCTGATCGCGCGTGAGATTGAACGCGGCGCTTCACCGCGCGATGCCGTCGCCAATGTGCTGCCCCGGCTGCACGGCGCGTTTGCGCTGGGGGTGATGTTCAAATCCGAACCTGATCTGTTGATCGGTGCGCGGCTCGGCGCGCCGCTGACGGTTGGTTATGGCCCTACCGAGGGTGGCGGCGAGAATTATCTGGGGTCAGATGCCCTCGCGCTCGCCCCGCTGACGCAGCGTATTGCCTATCTGGAGGAAGGCGACTGGGTCGTCATCAAACGGGCCAGCGTTGAGATTTTCGATCGCGACAACCAGCCCGTCACCCGCCCCATCGTCAATTCCGGTGCATCGGGCCAGTTGATCGACAAGGGCAATTACCGGCATTTCATGCTGAAAGAGATTTACGAACAACCCCTGGTCGTCGCCCAAACGCTGCGCAGCTATCTGCGCCCGGTCGAAGAGCAGGTCGCGTTGCCCGATATGGAGTTTGATCTGGCCAAGATTGACCGGGTCGCCATCGTTGCCTGCGGCACCGCCAGCTATGTGGGCATGATCGGCAAATACTGGATCGAACAATTCGCCCGCGTGCCGGTGGAGGCAGATGTCGCCAGCGAATTTCGGTACCGTGATCCGGTATTGACGCCGAACATGCTGGGCATCGTCATCTCGCAATCGGGCGAGACGGCGGATACACTGGCGGCACTGCGCCACATGAAATCGGCGGGGCTGACAACGGCGGGAATCATCAACGTGCCGACCAGTTCGATGGCGCGTGAGGTGGACCTGTTGCTGCCCACCCATGCCGGGCCGGAAATCGGCGTCGCCTCGACCAAGGCGTTCACCTGCCAGCTCGCGGTGATGGCGGCGCTGGCGATTAATCTGGCGCGCGCCAAGGGGCTGCTGACGCTGGATGTGGAGCGTGAAATCGTCCGCCATCTGCGCGAAGTGCCCCAGGCGATGAACCATGCGCTTGGCCATGACGACGAAATCGCCGCGATGGGCCCCAAGATCGCGGCGGCGCGCGACGTGCTGTATCTGGGGCGCGGCCCGGAATATCCGATGGCATTGGAGGGCGCGCTGAAGCTGAAGGAAATCAGCTATATCCATGCCGAGGGCTATGCGAGCGGCGAAATGAAGCACGGCCCCATCGCGCTGATCGACGATAATGTGCCGCTGATCGTGCTCGCCCCATCAGGCCCGTTGTTCGACAAGACGGTCAGCAACATGCAGGAGGCGCAGGCACGCGGTGCGCAGGTCGTGCTCATCTCCGACGCCGCTGGCATTGCGCAGGCAGGCGAAAACACGATCGCCACGATTGAGATGCCGCACGTGCACCCATTGATTGCGCCGTTGGTCTATGCGGTGCCCATCCAGTTGCTCGCTTATCACGTCGCGGTGTTCAAGGGCACTGACGTCGATCAGCCCCGCAATTTGGCGAAGTCCGTGACGGTGGAGTAACCCAAATTTAACCACAAGCCGCGCATGGTTGGGGCAACCAAGAACGGGAGTGCCCGGTGCGCATATTGATCGTAGACGACGAACCGGCGATGCATGAATCCTATCGCCAAAGCTTTGCGCCCAAAAAGAACGGCGACACTGCGGCCTTGTCCGCCATGGCCGCCGATCTGTTCGGTGATGATGATGCCCCCGCCCCCACAACAGACGCCGAACCAATGGCGTTTGAACTAACCCATGCGATGCAGGGGCTGGACGGGGTTGCCGCGCTGGAAAAATCACTCGCGGATGGCGATCCGTTCTCGGTCGCGTTCATCGACGTGCGCATGCCGCCCGGCATTGATGGCAAGGAAACCGCCACGCGCATCCGCAAGCTTGATCCCAATATCAACATCGTCATCGTCACGGGATTTTCGGATTTCTCCCCCATCGAGATTTCGAAATCCGCCGGCCCTGCGGACAAAATTTTCTACATCGCCAAGCCATTCGAAGTTGCCGAAGTGGTGCAGACCGCGACCGCACTGTCTGGCCGCTGGAAACTGGATATCGAACTGGCAGAGGCGCGCCGCATGCTCGCCAACCAGGTCGTGATGCTGGAAGAAAAAGGCGCAGAACTCGCTGCGAATGAAAGCCATGCGGTCCACATCGCCAATCATGATTCACTCACCGAGGCACCCAATCGGCTCGCCTTCCTGCGCGCGCTGACGGAGCGGTCGCGCGGCAAGGAACGCTTTGCCACCGCAATGCTCGATCTTGATCGGTTCAAGCTGGTGAACGACACGCTGGGCCATCTGGCGGGCGATGAGATGATCCGTTCGGTCTATCAGTTGCTGGCAGGTTCAGTGCCCCCCGGCGGCATCGTTGCCCGGCTGGGCGGCGACGAATTCGGCGTGCTATTTGATACACCGGGCGAAGAAGCCGCCGTCATGGCGTGCGAGCTGATGCTGCGCGCCTGTTCGGTGACGCTGAAGGTGTTTGGCCATTCGATTCAGGCCAGCGCTTCGATGGGCGTGGTCGTTACAGAAGCAGAGCCAGTCCGCGATCCGGTGGACGTGATGCGCCGTGCCGATCTGGCGCTGAACGAGGCAAAGCGCGCTGGTCGCGGCGTGGTGCGCCCGTTTGATGAGAGCATGGACGAAAGCATCCGCTTCCGCCGCCAGATTGAAAGCGGGCTGAGCAAGGCGATTGCCGCTGGCGAATTGAAGCTGGTCTATCAGCCGATCCTGGCCCGCGAAGAGCTGGAGATTGTCGGCTTCGAAGCATTGCTGCGCTGGAACAGCCCGGAATTCGGGCCGATTTCGCCGGGCCTGTTCATCCCGATTGCCGAAGAGAGCAACCTGATCCACGAACTGGGTGATTGGGTGCTCGATCAGTCGCTTGAAGAGGTGAAGAACTGGCCCGATCAATATGTGTCGGTCAACTTCTCGCCACGGCAGTTCCGCCGGCAGAATTTTGTCGGTCGGGTAATGGAACGCGTGCAACAGGCCGGCGTCAGCCCCGCGCGGGTGCAGATCGAAATTACCGAAACCGCGATCTTCGATGATGCGGACCGTGCTGCCGATACGCTGTACAAGCTGCGGCAAATGGGGTTCCGCATCGCGCTGGATGATTTCGGCACGGGCTATTCCAGCCTCTACAACATCCGCAAATTCGCGCTTGATTGCCTGAAGATCGATCGCAGCTTTATCGATGGCATGGGCCGTGAGCGCGAAAGTGCTGCCATCGTCCATTCGATCATCCACCTTGGCCGCGCGCTGGGGCTGGGGGTGATTGCAGAGGGCGTGGAGACCGACGCACAGGTTCAGGCATTGCGCCTGGCCGGGGCATCGCACCTTCAAGGCTATTTCTTCTCGCGTCCCATTGATGCGGTCGACGCCCGCAAAATGGCCGATGCCCGCTTTGTGGTGGGTAAGGACGATCCGGGCGATGGCCCTGCCCTGTACACATCCGGGCAACACGAATCCGGGCCACAAGCGGGTAACGGGACCCACGGCTGATGACGGTTGCAGGATCGGGGCGGACGATGTTCGGGGGCAAACTCCGCGCACCGGGATCGCTTGGCGCCAAATTGCTGCTGATTTTGACGGCGGTCGGCTTGCTCGGCTCGCTGGCGATCACCTTGTTGCTCGCCAGCGTCATCACCCCCAGCTTCAACCAGCTTGAAGGGGCATCGGTGGGCGCGCATGTGGAGCGCACCCGTGCGGCGCTGGCCGAATATATCTCAAAAGTGGAAACCGCTGTTCGCGATTATGGCGACTGGAATTCCAGCTATGATTATATGGGCGCGCCGTCTGCAAAGTTTGAACAGGAATCCTTCTCCACGCTCGCCATGTCCAACCTGGACGTCAACGGCATGGCCTATATCGGTAATGACGGCCATATCGTCATCGCGCGCTGGCTGGATCTTGCCCGCGAGACTGATCAGCCCGCCATGCGCCGAAAGCTGATCGAACAGATCGGCAAAATCAATTTCCGCCGTGCCCTGAACGGGCGAAGCTCGACCGCCTTCTACACGCGGCTCGGGCCGATTGTCGCCGCGATGGGCGTGGCGCAGGTTCGCCGCAGCGATGGCTCAGGCACGCCGCGCGGCTATGTGATGATGGTGCGCCAGCTCACCTCCAAACAGCTATCCACGCTGCTGCAGCTAAAGGCGCGGCTCGATCTGGCCAATATGGCAACCCGCGAGACGATTACGCCGGGCCAAACCAACATGACCATCGCCGTGCCGATCACCGGATCTGATCGTCACACCGTCGCCAATGTCAGCTTCAACGTGCCCCGTGATGTCTCCATCCTGGGCCAGCGCATGTTGGTGCTGGCAATTGCCGGGTCGACCGTGTTGTTGGGCGTGCTGTTGATGGTGTTGCGGCGGATGATCGCCCGGCTGGTGCTGCGCCCGCTTCACCGCGTGGAACGGCACATGCAGGTCGTCACTGCCTCCGGTGCGCTGGGCCTTTTGGATGAGGAAGATCGCCGCGACGAAATTGGCTCGCTGGGCCGCAGCTTCAATTCAATGCTGCGCCAGTTGAAGGATTTGCGCGAGCAGCTGGAAGTACAAAGCTTTGCGCTGGGCCGCAGCGAAAGTGCGGTCGCGGTGATGCACAATGTGCGCAACGCGCTGAACCCGATCAGCACCATCCTGTCGCGCGGCATCGCCGATGATGGCGTAACCGACCGTGCGATTGTCGACCGCGCCGTGGGCGAACTCGCGCGGGAGGATATTCCGGCGGCGCGTCGCCAGAAACTTGCGGCATTTGTGGCAGCAGCCGTGGAGGCAGAGGCCAGCGACCGCGCCGAACGCCGCCGCCAGCTGGAGGCCGGGCGCGAAGCCATGCAGCATGTGCTGGAAATCATCGGCACGCAGCAGGCACAGGCGCATGAACGCCCCCCGCTCGACCGGTGCGACATCACTGAAATCGTGGCGCAAAACGCCAATATCGCGCGCTATTCAAGCGACCTGTCAATTGCCTTCAGCTTTCCAGAACAGCCCTGGCCCATCATGGCCAACCGCGTGATCCTGAGCCAGGTGATCGGCAATTTATTCGGCAACGCGGCAGAATCGATCGCCGCCCGCGGCACCGGCATCGGCAGCATCCGCGTGACGGTGGCGCAGCTGGGGGACAAGGTTCGCGTGGAAATCCACGACGACGGCGAAGGCTTCCCCCCCGAAGTGGGCGCAACATTGTTCCAACGCGGCTATTCCACCCGCGCCCACAAATCGGGCGGGCTGGGGCTGCACTGGTGCGCCAATTCAATGAACGCGATGGAAGGCGGGCTGGCGCTGGAAAGCCAGGGCAAGGGCCTGGGCGCCGTTGCGATCCTGACGCTGAAAGCCGCGCCGACCGAACCCGTCGCAAAGGCAATTGCCGCTTAGAGCCTGATCCCGAAAGTAGTTTAGCAATACCAGCATCTTGTGATTCAGCCGTCTTTGTCGAGAAGATGGAGGGAGCCATAGGGTGGATTGGTATTGCCCGGCGCGAGCATTGCCCGGAAGGTTTGCGATATCCAAGCGATATGACGGACCGCTAGTGGCTGCTGACGGTGCCATTTATTGCGCCTGCGAAGACGGGAGATCGACGTCGGACGACGGCCATGCGCGAGGTAGTGAATGCGCTGCTTTATATCGCGTCGAGCAGCGGTGCGTGGCGGATGCTGCCCAAATGCTTTGCGCCGGTGTCGACGGTGCGGCGCTCTTTCTACGTGTGGCCGAACACCGGATTGTTCGAGTCGATCAACACCGTGCTGGTGATGAACCTGCGCGAGATTGAGCGGCGCGAGGCGCACTCCAGCGCGGGCGTGATTGACAATCAGAGTGTAAAAACCACCGAAAGCGGCGGAATTTGCGGTTATGACGCGGGCAAGAAGATCAAAGACCGGCAGCGCTATAGCCTCACCGATACCTGCGGCTTTGTGGTCTTCATTATCGTCCACGCCGCCGACATTCAGGAACCTGACGGGGCTGTGGATGTGTTGAAGGCAGCGCGCTTTCGCTTCCCATGGCTGCGCCATGTCTTCGCCGATGGCGGCGTAGTTTATCCTGAGCGCCTGCCTTGGCAGGCAGCCGAACGGCCGGCGACAAGTTGAGGGACGCTCTGGCACCGATGGGCAAATGGACCCTCGAGATCATCAAGCGATCCGATAGCGCAAAGGGCTTCGAGCTGCTGCCCCGCCGATGGGTTGTCGAAAGGACATTCGCCTGGCTCGGGCGATGCCGCCGATTGGCCAAAGACTGGGAACCATCCATCGCCTCATCGACCGCTTGGGCACACATCGCGTCGATCCGCATGCTCATGCGACGAACCGCAAAATACTGCTACGCTTGAGAAACTTTTGAATCAGGCTCTTATTGATCAGTGCTCCACCATGGCGATAAACCGCCAGAGGCTCGATCCCCAATACGACCCTAATACGTCATTGCGGACATAGGCCCGTTGCCATACCAACCCGCTCGCGCGCGATTTCAATGCGCCAGGGTTTATGCAAAGCGGGTAAGGTTACGGTTATGGAACGCAAAAGCGCCATTGTTATCGGCTCAGGCATTGGCGGCATCGCTTGCGCCATGCGATTGCAAAGCCTTGGTTTTTCCACGCGCATTGTTGAAGCTCTGGATGCGCCGGGAGGCCGCGCCTATGTGCGCAAGGCGGACGGCTTTACGTTTGATATGGGGCCGACGGTGCTTACCGTACCGCATTTTATCGAAGAACTATTTTCGCTTGAAGTCGACCAGGCCAATCTGGGTCAACCTGATTTTCCCGCCGAAATTCTTGATGAAAATCGGCGTATCCTGTCCGGCAACAGCGGTGGCCCGAACACCAGCCGCTATGTCGATATTGTGCCTATTCTGCCATTTTACCGCATCTATTTTGATGACGGCACCTTTTTCGATTATGATGCTGATCCGGTTCGTATGCGCGAACAGATTGCCCGGTTGGCCCCCGAAGACCTGGAGGGGTATGAGAAGTTTCATGAAGCTGCCCGCGCCATCTTCAAACGCGGGTTCCTTGAACTGGGGTACACCTATTTCGGCAGCTTGGGCTCGATGCTCAGCGTGGTGCCCGACCTGTTGAAATTGGGGGCGGTTCGCCCGCTCTTTTCGTTCACCCGGAGATATTTCAAGAGTGACAAGATGCGCCAGGTGTTCAGTTTTGAACCCTTGCTTGTTGGCGGCAACCCGCTGAAAGTACCTGCAATTTATGCAATGATCCATTTCGTCGAAAAGACCTGGGGCATTCATTTCGCGATGGGCGGCACGGGCGCTTTGGTCAACGGGCTGATCCGCAAGTTTGAAGATATGGGCGGATCGATCCGTTTCAATGCGGGCGTTGCGTCGATTGATGTCGTCAAGCAGAGCGGCAAGCGCGTCGCGACCGGCGTTACCCTGCAATCGGGGGAAAAACTGGCGGCTGATCTGGTCGTTTCCAACGCCGATTATGCAACCACCTATTTGAAGCTGGTCGATAAGGCCCACCGCAAGATCAACCGCGATGCGCTGGTCAAGTTTCGCAAGCAATCCATGTCCGTGCTGGTGATTTATTTCGGGTATAAAAAACAGGCAGGTGACCCTGATCTTCAGCATCACAACATCATTCTGGGGCCACGGTATGAGGAGCTACTGACGGACATTTTTGACCGCAAAATTCTCAGCCCGGATTTCTCGCAATACCTCCATATCCCGACAATTACCGACCCCAGCCTGGCACCAGAAGGCCATCACGCCGCCTATACCCTGGTGCCCGTGCCCAATAACCAAAGCGATATTGACTGGGAAAAGACCGGGCCGGTTTTTGTCGACAAGGTGCTGCGGTTTATTGATGAGCGCGGCTATATTCCGGGCCTGAAAGAGCGCCTTGTCCACCAAAGCTTTGTGACACCTGATTATTTTGAACAGATTCTGGCGTCGCACGCTGGCAACGGCTTCGGCGTTGAGCCCGTGTTGACGCAAACGGCGTTCATGCGCCCGCACAATCGCAGCGAGGATGTGTCAAACCTGTATCTGGTCGGCCAAGGCACGCAACCCGGCGGCGGCACGCCCTCTGTCATGATGTCAGCCAAAATGACCGCACGGGAGATTGCCAAGGATTTCGCGATCACTACGGCGATAACCGAAGGGCTGCCGACCAAGATTGCGACGGCGGCATAACGCCGGTTTCACCCGGACGGAACGGGCCTCACCCCGCCCTGCCGATCAACGCTATCCTGCGCCCAGCCTTACCTCAGGCGGCGGCTCGTCGGTTGCAACCTCATCGCGCCGCCGCAAATAGGGCGCGACCAGATTGCGCGCGCGAAACCACTCCTGCCGTTCCGGGGTCAGCGTTTCAAAATTGCCGATCACGCGGCGGCAATCGTCGCTGCGGCATTGGCAGATCATGTGCCAGTTGCTCTCGGCCAGCGTGGTTGAATAATCCCAGCTGATTTCCTCCCCCGGCGCAATCGGCCGGATTGCGACCAGCACGACCCCTTCTTCTGTAAAGCGCAGGCCCGCATTGGGGGAGCAGCTATGGTTGATCAGGTCGTCGATGCGGCCCGATGGCCCCATATAATGATCGGGCGTCACCTGCACGAACCGGTCGCCCCCGCCGCGCATCACGCTGGGCACCTGATCAGCGCGGAACCGGCGACCGGTGAATTTGACGATCCGGTCGCCCTCGGCAAAATCAATCGCGGCGAACACCGCCTTGCCCAGATGATTTTCGCCCACCGAAAACAGGTTCGATGCTGGGCGATATTTGTCGAGCACATAGAAATTGCCGTTGCGGAAACCCAGCGAACGGATGGGGTTGATGGTGGCAAGGCCAATCATGAACCACACGCTGGCATGGCACAGCAGCTCCACAAGGATATAGGCATAGCTGCCAATTTCCACATCGCCAGTGCGCGTGGCGACGATCAGCGTGGCGAGGTCACCGACCGTCCACAGCCCCCATGCGGGTGATCGCTCGCGAGCGCGGTCTTGCTGCACGCTTTCCCATGTCGGCCAAAAACTGATCGGCACGGCTGCCACCACCAGCATATGCGCCCAGAACGCAGAGCTGAACATCGCCCACAGCATCAGCGACCCGAGGCACGCCGCCATACAGATCGTTTCGCTGCGGGTGGGCGGGCTCCAGGCGGATCGTTGCCAGATGGCAATCGTCACGATGATGCAGGCAGCAGCGGAAATCAGAAACACCACGCTTTGCGCGGCGCCGGGGTTTACAGCGGCATAGGTGCTGGCTTCCACCAGCACTGCCGCACTCCAGATCAGCCATGATGCCCGGTTCGGCTGGACAAGCTCCCGCTTGAGCCCCGTCAGGTAGACGGCATACCCTGCGAAATTGGCCAGGATGGCAAGCAGGAACCAGGGGGCGATCGTCATATCCGTTACCGTTATGGTTAACGCAACTGTATCGAGTCCGGCGACTCGCGTCTATAAAAACCTAGGAGTCAGCACGAGTCGCACCGAATCCACCGGGTTTGGTGGTGGCGCGCCGGGCGGCCTACCGCATGTTGCGATGAGTGGATGGCGGTGGGGAGCGTGGATCGCTGCATCGGCCTGGCGATTGGCCCGAGCTGATCAAACAGCCTGTCTGATCATTTTCGTTTGGGAAATGGTGGAGGCGTGGGGGGAAATATCCCTCGTTGATGCTGTTCATATTTTTCAGAAACTTAAGCCATATTGATCAGTGTATTGCGCACCAGTTTTGTATCCCGCTTTGCGAGACCAAACGCAGTTTGAGATGACGCGACGCTCGCCCCTCGGAAACGTCCAGCGATGGCAGGGAGCATCCAACTGAGATGGGCTGGTCGCGCAGAACCCGTACAACGTCTCATGAGGCGCGGAGCGTTACTGCCGCCCCCTCACTTCGGAGAATAAGCACGTGAATTTATATCGCCAACCAAGCCTGAACCATTGATGCGGGACAGTGAATCGCGCGAACAATGAGTATAGTCTACAGTTCGTTAGCATCATCCTCCAGCAGACTACGTCGCGCGCAGATTGCATGGCATCCGGCGGGGCAATCTTTGCGCGGGCGTTGCCCGTCGCCGAGCGGTATCTCGATCAGGTGCGATGGGTCGCCACAGATCGGGATCAGCAGCATGGTTGCAGGGTCGGCGGCCGTGGGGATTGCCGCCATTACCAGCCCGAAACAGGCAATGCCGGCAAGCCAGCCGCCAGGATGGCTTTTAAACCTGATCATCATCATCGATCAGGATGCGCAATGCGGCACCATCCAGATCCTCGAACTGGCCCGATCGTGCCGCCCAGAAAAATGCCGCCAGCCCGGCCAGCCCCAGCCCAAGCGCGACGGGCACCAGAATCGCCAATCCCGTCATTTCGCCGCACCGCGCAACCGCAGCGCGTTCGCCACCACCACCAGCGACGATCCCGACATGGCGAGTGCGGCGATCAGCGGGGTTACCTGCCCCATGATCGCCAGCGGCACCGCGAGCACATTATACCCGATGGCGAGCGCGAAATTCTGGCGCACCACCGCCATCGTCCGGCGCGCCGCGACAATAGCCACGGGCACCGCGCGCAATTTATCACCAAAGAAAACCAGGTCTGCGGCCAACTGCCCCACATCGCTTGCGGTGGCGGGTGCCATCGCGACATGCGCGCGCTTCAATGCCGGGCCATCATTCAGCCCATCGCCCACCATCAGCACGCGCTTTCCCTGTGCGCCCAGCCGATCAATGAAGGCGAATTTGTCGGCGGGGGACAGGCTGGGGACGCCCATGATGCCCAGCTTGCGTGCCAACGCCATAACGGGCGCGGGGCGATCGCCCGACAGCATCACCGGCGCAAACCCCAACGCCTTTAACTGCGCGATAGCCTGAGGCGCATCGTCACGCAGATGGTCTGCGAAGGTGATCACATGCGCGGCCGCGTCGCCCAGACGAAATGCCGTGACAATCGCCGTTTCCGGCGCGTCGATGCCCAGCCAGTCTGGCCGACCCAATCGCGCCTCGACACCGCCGATCTGCGCTGAAACCCCCGTGCCGGGATGTTCGGCCAGATCGGTAACCCCCGGCGCAGGCGCATCCCCCAATGCCCCGGCAATGGCCTGTGCCAGCGGGTGGCGGCTTGCGCGCGCCAGCGCCAGCAGCGCGCCTCGTTCCGCCAGATCATCAGGCAACCCCGAAACGGGCGTCAGCTTGGCCAGGGTGATGGTGCCGGTTTTGTCGAGCAGCACCGAATCCGACTCCGCCAGCCGTTCCAGTGCCGATCCGTCCTTGATCAAAACGCCAGCACGCATCAATGCGCCGGCGGCCACAACCTGGGCAATCGGCACCGCCAGCCCCAGCGCGCAGGGGCAGGTGATGATCAGCACGGCAACCGCAATCATCACCGATTGGTGGAGCCCGGCCCCCGCAATCATCCAGCCGATGAAGCTGAGCGCGGCAAGGCTGTGGACGGCGGGCGCATACAGCCGCGATGCGCGGTCAGCGATCCGCACATAGCGCGATTTGCCCTGCCCTGCGCTTTCCATCAGCCGGGCGATATCGGCAATGGCGGTGTTCATCCCCGTTGCGGTAACGCGGATGGTGAGCGGCGCATCAAGGTTGATCGTGCCCGCCAATACTGATCCGCCGGGGCCGACGCGTTCCGGGGCAGCTTCGCCGGTCACCAGTGCGCGGTCGATATTTGCCGTGCCCGCCTGAACAATGCCGTCGACGCCGATCCGCTCGCCCGCGGCCACAATAACGCGCATGCCGGGCACGACTTCTGCAGCCAGCCGCCGTTCGGTGCGGCCATCAGGCATCAGCACATCCACGTCGGCCGGCACCCGGCGCAGCAGCGCGCCGACGCTGTCTTCTGCCCGTGCGCGCATGGCGCTGTCGAGGAAACGGCCCGCCAGCAGGAAGAACAACAGCATGATCGCGCCGTCGAAATAGGCGTGCGCACCACCGGTTGCGGTTTCATAAACGCTCATCGCCGTCGTCAGCAGCACGCCGATCGAGATGGGCACGTCCATATTGGTGTGCCCGCGCCGCAACACCCGCGCGGCGCTGACGAAAAAGGGGCGACCGGCATAGGCGATGGCGGGAATCGCGACCAATGCCGACAGCCAGTGAAACACATCCCGCGTCGGCCCTTCGGCGCCGGACCAGATCGAAACCGACAACAGCATGACGTTCATTGCGGCAAAGCCCGCGACCGCCAGCGCCTTCATCAGCGCGCGGCTTTCGTCATGGCTGGTCGTCGCTTGCACGTCGCTTGCAATATGGGTGGGAAAGCCAAGTGCCTCGACGGCGTTGATAATGGCATCATCCAGCAGCGCTGGCGTATGGCGGACGAACACCAAATGCGCGCCAAAATTGACGCGCGCGGTCGCCACCCCCTCCAGCTTGCCGAGGGCATTCTCAATGCGGGCGATGCAGGCCGCGCAGTGCATGCCTTCCACAGATAATCGCGTGTCAACAAGACGCGCGTCGGGGGTGATCGCGGTAAGCGCGTTCATGATCGCACCTCGTCTTCAAAATGCGCGGTGCGGCCGGCCGCCGTGGCGTCGATCCGCAGCAGCCAGCGCCCGCTGGGCAGGGGCTGTTCCGCGACATAGCCTGTGGCATCGCTGTGCAGCGTCAGCACCCGGTCTGGCAGCCCACCAAGCGGATGACGGGCGGTAACAGCCACGCGCCCAACGACACGCGCCTGCTGCGCGTCGACGAGCAGCAGATGGAGCCGCCCGCGGCCATCAACACTGGGTGTCGCGCGCCAGCCCACGGCCTGCTGCGCCCGCGCGGCGGCCAGCCAGCCATTGAAGCGCTGGCTGGCGACATAGCTGTTGTCGACCACGGTTCCGCCAAAAGTGGCAATGGCTTCGCACGCCATCAGCACGTTGACGGCAATTACCAGTCCGAAAAACGCAATCATCAATGCCAGCATGTGCCAGCCGGTGAAGGGACGGGTCATTCGTCATGCTCCTCGGTATCGGGGCGGTCGAAGCGCGTTGTTTGATGCGCGGTGCCGCCCTCTGCATCGGTGGCGCGGACGGTGAAGGCGATGTCCTGATGCTCAGGGCCCACGCCGGGTGCGGCCAGGAACAGCTGGACGGCCTGAACCTGATCGGCATCGACGTGCAGCGCCACCTTTTGGGCGGCACGACGGCGATCGCCATGTTCATCCCACAAGGCCGCGCCCGCCAGCCCGGCCACTGCAATCTCCATATTGCGCGGGCGACCCTCCATATTGCGGACCTTGATCGTGTAGGTGTTGCGGATCTGGCCGTCCGCCAACCGCACCCATTGCGGATTACGCGTCTGCGCAACCGACAGATCAATCCGCGCGCGGTTACCAACCGCGAACACCATGCCCAGCCCGATTCCGGCCCACACCATGAAATAAAGCAACGTGCGCGCGCGCAACAATCGGCTGAGCGGCGGCTTGGGTGTGCCCCCTGCCTGCGCAATTTTTTCATCGGCTTCGCTGGTATAGCCAATCAAGCGAGCCGGGCGCCCGACCTTGGCCATGATGTCATCACACGCATCGATGCACAGCCCGCAGGTGATGCAGCCAATCTGTGATCCCTCGCGGATGTCGATGCCGGTCGGACAGGCAGCGACACAGGCGTTGCAATCAATGCAATCGCCGATGCGTGCGGCTGGATCATTGGCAAGCTCGGCCAGATCATGCGTGCGCTTTACGCCGCGCCCACGTGGTTCTCCGCGCCACGCCTTATAGGTTACCGCGAGCGATTGTTCGTCCATCATCGCCGCCTGAATGCGCGGCCAGGGGCACATATAGATGCACACCTGCTCGCGCATCAGCCCGCCCAGCGTATAGGTGGTGAAGGTAAGCACGCCGACGGTGGCATAGGCGATGAATGGCGCCGTGCCGGTGATGAAGGCATAAGCAAGCGTGGGCGCATCGGCGAAGTAGAAAATCCACGCCCCGCCGGTCGCCGCCGCAATCACCAGCCAGATCGCGTGCTTCGTCACACGCCGAACGATTTTGGCGGGGGTCCAGGGCGCTGCTGACAGGCGGAATTGCGCGTTGCGATCCCCGTCGATCATCCGTTCGACATGAACGAACAAATCGGTCCACACCGTTTGCGGACAGGCATAGCCGCACCAAGCCCGCCCCACTGCAGAGGTGATCAGGAACAGCCCGATCCCCGCCATGATCAGCAGGCCAGCGACATAATAAAACTCATGCGGCCAGATTTCGATTGAGAAAAGGTAGAAACGCCGATGGGCAATATCGACCAAGGCGGCCTGATGCGGCGCATATGGCCCCCGGTTCCATCGCAGCCACGGCGTGATGTAATACACCGCCAACGTCGCCACCATGATCGCCCATTTCAGCTGGCGGAATGATCCGTGCACCGCCTTGGGAAAAACTTCTCGCCGCGCCTCGAAAAACGGCTCTTGTTCGATCAGATCAATTGGGTGGGACATTGGCCGCCTGCTGCACGGGCGCGGGCGGTGCTTCACCGCCGCCCAGCGAATGGACATAGGTTGCGAGCATCTTGATCGTCACCGGATCAAGCCGCGTGTTCCAGGCGGGCATCATCCCATAGCGCGCATTGGTAATCGTCTGGGTCAACTTGTCGCGGCTGCCGCCATAGAGCCAGATGGCATCTGTCAGATTGGGGGCGCCAACGCTGCGCCCGCCCGCTGCATTGTCGCCGTGGCAGACGGCGCAGTTGGTGGCGAACAACGCCTGGCCGCGACGGCCACTCGCCGTCATCGGTTCTTGATGCGACACGACACGGACATAAGAAGTGACGTCGGCAATCTCCACCGGCATCAAAATGCCGTCGCGCCCGAAGGCGGGCATCTGCGACATCCGGGTTGCTGCATCGTCGGGCTGGCGGATACCATGCGCCAGGGTTTGCTCGATCGCGGCGGGGTCACCACCCCATAACCAGTCATCATCGTTCAGATTGGGATAGCCATTGCCACCCGCCGCCCCTGCGCCATGGCATTGAACGCAATTGACCTTGAATGCGGATCGCCCGCCTTCCTCTGCCGCGCGCAACAATTGCGGGTTGCTGGCGATCAGCTCAATGGGGGTGCGCGCAATCGCGGCCAGCATGGGGCCTTTGCGCTTTTGCTCAGCGGCAAGATCGCCTGCCAACTCGCCATGCGTTGACCAGCCCAGCAACCCCGGCGTGCCGCCCGATGGCGTGGGGATGGCAGGGTACAGCACGACATAAATGATCGCAAAAACGATGGTGGCATATAGAATATACAACCACCAGCGCGGCATTGGCGTGTCGAGTTCCTGAATCCCATCCCATTCATGCCCGACAAAGCTTGTGCCTGTCGGGGCATCGACCGCGGGCGTGCCGGCGTGGGCGGGAGGAATGCGGGGCGCTTCAACCATCAGACCGCTCCTCATCTTCAAGGATCATCGTGGCGGCGCGGGCATGCGCGGCGCGAGCGCTGGGCAGGAAGGTCCAGCCGACAAAGCTGAGGAACATCGCCGTCATCATCACCAGACCCCAGCTGTCGGCAAAATGGCGCATCGCATCATAGCTCATTTGGCCTGCTCCTGAGGGGCGGCCGCCTTGAAATCGACCTGGGTGCCAAGGCCCTGAAGATAGGTGATCAGCGCATCCATTTCGGTGACGCGTTTGGGATCGCCATCATGGTCGCGCGCCTGCGCCTTGGGGTACCGTTTTTGCAGGCCGGCCACGTCGCCCTCGCCGGTTGCCTGCGTCTCGACATCGGCTGCCGCCTGTTTGATTGCCTCGTCGCTATACGGGACGCCAACCCGGCGCAGCGCGACCAGATGGGCGGCCATTGATTTGCCGTCGAGCTCGCGATCCGCAAGGAAAGCATAGGGCGGCATGATCGATTCCGGCACCACCGCGCGCGGATTGGTGAGATGCTGGACATGCCATTCATCCGAATAACGGCCACCGACCCGCGCCAGATCGGGCCCGGTCCGCTCCGATCCCCATTGGAAAGGATGGTCATACATGCTCTCAGCTGCCAGGCTGTAATGGCCGTAACGCTCCACTTCGTCGCGGAACGGGCGGATCATCTGGCTGTGGCAGCCATAACAGCCTTCGCGGACATAAATGTCGCGCCCGGCCAGCTCTAGCGGGGTGTAGGGCCGGACGCCCTCTACCCTGGTGACCGTCGACTGGATCCAGAACAGCGGGGCAATTTCAACAATGCCGCCAATCGCGACAGTGATCAGCGCCAGCACGGCAAGCAGCGTTACGTTGCGCTCAATCACTTTGTGGCGGTGCAGGAGGTTCGTAGCCATTGGTTATCCCTCCTTATGCTGCGGGTTGCGCGATGATCGGGCGATCACGCTGCGCATCGAACGGGGTTTCGGTAAGGGGCGCTTCACGGCGCAGTTTGCCCGCAATCGTCATCCAGATATTGACGACCATGATCACCGCGCCCGCCAGATACATCACCCCGCCCAGCGCGCGGATGAGGTAGAGCGGATGCATCGCGGCGACGACTTCAGCGAAGGAATAGACGAGATAGCCGTCGGCCCCATATTCGCGCCACATCAGCCCTTGCGTGATCCCCGCCACCCACATCGACGATGCGTAAAGCACGATCCCCAGCGTTGCGCACCAGAAGTGCCAGTTGACCATGCGCAGCGAATAAAGCCGCTCGCGCCCCCACAGCCGGGGCGTCATGAAATACAGCGCGGCAAAGGTGATCATGCCGTTCCAGCCGAGCGCACCCGAATGGACATGGCCGATCGTCCAGTTGCTGTAATGTGACAGCGAATTCACCGTCTTCAGCGACATCATCGGCCCTTCAAAGGTCGACATGCCGTAAAAGGCGAGGCTGGCGACCATCATTCGGATGATCGGATCGGTCCGCACCTTGTCCCACGCGCCGTTCAGCGTCATCAGCCCGTTGATCATGCCGCCCCAGCTGGGCATCCATAGCATGATCGAAAACACCATCCCCAGCGTCTGCGCCCAATCGGGCAGCGCGGTGTAATGAAGGTGGTGGGGGCCGGCCCAGATATACAGGAAGATCAGCGACCAGAAATGCACGATCGAAAGCCGGTAGCTATAGATTGGGCGTTCTGCTTGTTTGGGCACGAAATAATACATCATGCCCAAAAAGCCCGCCGTCAGGAAAAATCCGACCGCGTTATGGCCGTACCACCACTGGGTCAGCGCATCCTGTACCCCCGAAAACGCCGAATATGATTTCGACCCCAGGAACGACACCGGCATGCTGAGATTGTTGACCAGATGGAGCATCGCGACCGTGATGATGAACGCCAGGAAGAACCAGTTGGCGACATAGATATGCGGTTCGCTGCGCTTCAGGATCGTGCCGACGAACACCGCCAGATAGCTGACCCAGACGATCGTCAGCCAGATATCGACATACCATTCGGGCTCAGCATATTCGCGGCTCTCGGTGACGCCCATCAGATAGCCGGTCGCGGCCAGCACGATGAACAGCTGGTATCCCCAGAAAACAAAGCGGGCCAGCGCGGGCATGAACAATCGCGCACGGCAGGTGCGCTGCACGATGTAAAAACTCGACGCGAGCAGCGCATTGCCGCCAAACGCGAAGATCACCGCTGACGTGTGCAGCGGCCGCAACCGGCCAAAAGTGGTGAATTCGGTGGAGAAATTGAGCTCTGGAAATGTAAGCTGCAGCGCGATGAACAGGCCGGCGGAAAACCCCACCACGCCCCAGAACACCGTTGCGATGACGCCCCAACGGATGACATCGTCATAATAGCGGTTGGTGTCATGAACGCGCGCACCGGCGAAATCAGCCTGCCGCATCGTCGCGATGGCGGCGATAAAGCCCGCCAGCGCAAAGATCGTCATGTGGACGGCAAATCCCGGATCAGCCGCACTTATCGCGCACCCGACGGCGACGAACGCCAGTGCGAGCCACACCCCCGAGCGCGCTACTGTTGATTCCATCATTTACCCCCTGGTTCGCACACGCCCAAGTTGGCGCATTGCGGCATCACTGCTCTTGATCTGAGTCAAACCAGTTCAACTAGCGTTGGTTCCCGGCGGGTCGGGCACATTCGTGGTCGATTTCATCAACCGGTTGACCTGCCCCCCGTTTTCAGGCCGCTGGCGACTTAGCATTTGCGCTTGCGTGACCGATTATTGTTCGATTTCGCGATCGACAGAAAATTGCGCGGGTGCGACGTTGTTCAGTCATCCTGCCCGCCTTGCCCGCCTTCCCGGCCTTCTCCACCCTCCCCGCCCTCACCAGAGCCGTTGCGGTGGCAGCGCGCGCAGTTTTCGATGTTCTGGATGCCTTCTTCGGCGTGGTTGGCGCGGGGCTGAGGCTCGGGATTGTCCCAACAATATTTTTCGGTGTGCAGGTCAGGAATGCAAAATGGCCGCCCTCGCTGGTTGGCTTTCATAGCCCAGCGAAAACGAAGCCCAGCGTTTCTCTATCGGTCATCGCAAACCATGTTTCGCCGCGTTTGCCCTTGGTCGGATCAGGCTCTGCAAATGCCGTCACCGGGACCAGGCATCGATGCTCGGCCTTCCCGATCCAACTCCGCCAGAACGATACATCCAGATTGCGGGCGTTCGTCCAATGGGTGGTGATCATCTTCGAGGCATCACGCTTGCCGGGACGGCTGGTCGGAAAGCCCCACTGCATGGTTTCGGCAACCAGCGCGTCATCAATGCTTCTGACGACAGGCCCATTTGATCGCGGCCACATATCAAATTGATTGGATGCAAGCTGCATGAAGTTGCCCTGCAAACCAAAGGGCAGTACGCGCCATTCGTTTGGGCGTTTGTAGTGGCTGCACATCAATGCCCTTTCAGGGGCTCGCACAGCCTCGCTACGCGGTAATGATGCGCTCCGGGGTTGATCGCTGGATCATCTAGTGTTCCGCCGCTGATGAACAGTGCCTCAATTGATATGCCGATCAGCGCGCAGGCGTTCGACGGCCAGATCGACAAAGGCTCGTACCTTCGCCGATGCTCGACGGCCTTCTGGATGGACGACATGGATGGGCATCGGTTCAGTTTCGTGTTCGGACAGCACGGTTTGCAAC
>MSXR01000026.1 GCA_002083655.1 Proteobacteria bacterium ST_bin14
CGCAACGGCCACCCAGGCATAGCCTTGCAACAACGGGATCCCGACCAGCAGTAGCTCGTCATTGCCACCGGGAATGAGCAGGCTCCCCCATCCCATCAGCACACCGCCGCCAAGGCAGCGGATCACCGTTTCGAGCGTCGGCGCACGCAGCTTTAGTCGCCCCGCGGTCCAGCCGCCAACCAGCGCGCCTGCGAACAGCATGAACAATAGCACGAGCTTGACGATCACACCTTCAGTCTTGCCCTGCGCAAGCGACAGCAGCGCATAGGTATAGGCCCAGGGCCCGATGGCGATCAGCGAGATCGCAAAGACGATACCGATAACGGCTGTTGCGCGGTGCGGGGTCCAGACATGGGCGGCGAGCAAGCGGGCGCGACCTGCGCGGATTACCTCCACGCTGCGCCAGCCGACGAATAGGGCGAAGGGCACGAGCAGCCAGCTGGCCGCGAACAATGGCGACGCGACGTGCATTTCTGGGAAATTGCCAATCAGCGGCCAGATCGTCAGGCAGCCGAGGTAAAAGCCGATCGGCGTTAGCACATAAGCCCATTCGCCCGAGCCAAACCGGGCAACGGCACCAAACACGCACGCCCGCGTGACGAACGCGCCAAGCCCGAGCAACATGCCACCCGCAACGGTGGCGATCGTGGCAGGATAGCCAATGGGCAGCGTTTCATGTCCGCCTAGGGTGCGCCACAGCAGCACGCCGCCTGCTACCCATATCGCCGCTTCGGCCAAACCGGCGAACCGCCACGCGGTGCGCTTCGTCAGCACTTCGTCGACAGCGGCGACCAGGCAAGTCGCTCCGCGTTGAATAGCATAGCCCATGATCGCGGCGCATATCGCCGCAATCAAAAAGGTAATGCTCAGCAGCGCGACCGACATGGGCATCGCTTAATTCGCCGCATCGGCGGCGATAGCGCCGGCAACTTCGGCCGCCATCTTGAATTGCGCGTTCTGGGTGGTGATGCGATAGCGTTTCGCCATGAACTGGAAATCGGTCCAAGCGAGCCAGACGCTGCCATCGGCCTCCTCGACCACCAGCATCCGCACCGGCCAGTCGAGCCCGGCATAGCGGTTCGCCTGAAGGAATTGCACCCCAAGCGGCGGATTGCCGAAGCGAACAATCACCGACTTGCCGATCGTCAGATTGGCGTCCTTGCCCAGCGCCTGCTGGTCGAGCGCGTCGAAAAAACGCACTCCCTTCGCCGCGATGGCGGCTTTTAGGCGATCGACCGTTTCGTCAAAGCCATGGCTACTGCGGATACGAACGACGCCGTCGGCGTTGGACTGCTTAGCACTCGACGTCGGCGCAGTCTGCTTTGCTTCAGCTGGGGTGCCAGTGACCGCCAAAGCGATGGCGAGAAGGATAGGGCGAGCAAACATGGGTCAATCTCCATTGAGGCGGGGGAGTCGCCGGGATGCCCGCCTTGTCGACGATTGCGCGCGCAAACGGGAATAGGAATGTCGCATCGAGTTGATGCCCGAATGCTATCGCTCAAAGACGAACAGCAGCGGCGCAAGGTCGCCTGGGATGGCCGGTTCCGGCAAAAACTGCCGGTTGCGCAATGATTGGGGAACGGCCTGAAACGGGTCGACAGCGGTTGGCACCGCGCATTGCAATGAAACGGCTAACTTATAATCGCGGACAATCTGGGGAGCAGGTCATTTCGGGAAACGACGGCCACGGATGGCAAGGCGCGCATTGTTGGCCTGATTCCCGGCAGCCGCGTTGATATGGAAGTCCAGCTCGCATCGCTGCCCGACCTGCGCCTGAGACCGGTCGATCCTGGCGTCAGCGCCGTGGTGCGCCCCGGCCAGGTTCTCGACGTGCCAGTGCCGCTGCGCCAGGCCGGCGAGATCGAGGCGCTCGTCGAAACGATTAATGGCGATTTACGCAGGCCTTTGCCCGGGATTGAGGTTTCACTGGTCGATACCAGCAGCAAACGTGTTGCCGTTACGCGCAGCGATGTTGAGGAACTCGCCTATTTCGATGGCGTGCCGCAAGGCAATTGGCGGCTCGAGGCCGCGCATGCAGCGCCCGTGACGGCAACGCTGCGCCAACACGCCCTGCTGGTCACGGGTCTTCGGCTGCTGATCGGGCAATGATGGCGCTGGCACCAATGCCGTCAGAATTGGCGGTGGAACATTGCCAACTGGCCGCCTCATTCCTCACCGGGTTTGCGACGCGAATCTTCTGAATGGATAATCGCAAGCAATTCCGGGAGCCGTGATGCGAGATCCCGAAATTCGACGACATCGAGGCGCAAGAGCCGAGCGCGACCGGCGGCGACGACGGTCGCATTACGCGGTGCGCTGGCGATGAGCGCGGCTTCGCCAAAAAATTGTCCTGCCTTCAGGATGATTCGCTGGCCACCGACCAGCACGGCGACTTCTCCCTCGGCGATGAAGTACATGCTGTCGCCCGGCTGGCCGGCCCTGACAATTGGTGCTTCAGCTGCAAAATTCTCGACCTTTAACAGCCGTGCAATCTCGGCGAGAGCCGCTGATCCAAGCCCTCGAAACAGCGGCAACCGAACGACAACATCCCAGCTTTCAAGGAAATCACGGCGCTTCAATTCCTCCGAAAAGCTGCTTGCCAATATGCCTGCCCACAACGCGAACAAGCCGATACCGGCAATCATGACCGATCCGCCGACCACGCGACCAAAGAAGGAGATCGGGGTCTTGTCGCCATAGCCCGTTGTGGTGATCGTCGTCACCGTCCACCACAGCGCGGCAGGAATGCTGTTAAACGCTTCGGGTTGAGCCTGGCGTTCGGCGAGATAGGCAAGCGTCGATGCAAACAGGGTAATCACCAGAAAGGCAGTCGCGACACTCAGCAGCGGCTGACGTTCGCTGCGCAACACCCGCAAAACAAGGGCGAAGGCGGGATTTTGGCGGATCAACTTTAGCGCCCAGAGAATCGCAAGCAGCCGGGCATCAGCGGCGGATACACCCACCGCCAACGCCAATGGGATGGGCGCGGCGGCAAGCAGATCAACGATCGCGGCTGGCGAGCGGGCGGCCGTTCCACGGTGTTCCGCGCTCCAGATGCGGGCGGCGTAGAGGAGGGCGAAAGCGACGGAAATGGTGATGCAAATGCCTGTCAAAATCAGGGCATAGGGACCGGACACTTCAGGCAATGTCCCGATAACCATGATGGCGATACCCAGCATCACCAAAGGACGCTCAAGGTGTGGATGAGCGGCAAGCGCGGCAAGGCGCTCCTTAAATGTCGATCCTGTTGCCATATCCAACGAAGCCCCCCTTCGTTCCTATCTGCATCAACATGGATTCGCCCGCACAGTGCAAGCAAATAAAGTCCCGCACGGGGTGACCGGTCAATTGCCGATCAAAGCGGGCATATGCCCGGTGTTGCGCTATCAAAAGGGCCGTGTGATTGTGACGTGATCTGACCTGGGGGGGTAAGAGATGAACGTTCAGGAGGGGCAGGGGCAGGGGCAGGGGCAGGGCGACTGCGCTTCAGAGATTCTCGTAAAACAGTTTCGGCAAATCCTTGTCTGGCCATTGCAACTGACGCCGCAGGAAGGAAAAATCACCGCCACCGCTTATTGGGAGCGCCTGTTGTCGCTGGATTCGGCATGGCAGGAGGTAGTTCACGATGATGCCCAGAGCGCTGTCGACCTCCGGGAACGGCGGTATGCCGAGTTCGTCGCCTTCACCCCTGACGTCCAGCACTTCCTTTATGGCGAAGGCCAATCGGGGCATCGCGCAAAGGCGCAGTCAGCACGTCCCATCCGCACCTTTCGGCGTCGCGATGTCGCGACGGTCGATCTGGTTCTTCGCAGGGGTGAGCCAACACTGACGCTGAATGTCGAGCGGATTGAACTTTATTTCTTTTATGATGTCGACTTGGCGGTGCTGGCGGTCGAGATCGATGGCAGCGACATGTCACTTGAGCAAGCCCAGGAGATCATGTTCCGCTTTGGACGCGCCTATCCAAACGCATGGGATGCCGATGGCAATGGATCATGTTGCTGCGCCAGTGTCCAGCTCCGGTCGCATGAAGGCGCCGTCCTTGCGGCATCGGACTATCACCAAAAGGAGCGTTATCTCGATTTCGCCAGCAATCATTTGTCGCCTCGCTTGGCAGACCATTGGTCGTTCCTGCTTCAGCCACTGATGCCGCACCATGGCAGCGACAATGGACCAATACTGTATCGGCAGCTGGAGCACCATCGTATCCCAATGCTGGCTTATCTCGCCGTCGATGATCCTTATCGCATCGGCCGCGATGACTGGATGCGGCTCGGGCTGGCGGCACGACCGGGGCCAAAGGGGCTCGCCCCCTTTGCGGCGGGGTTTCTTGAAGGGTTCGAAGCGCGATATTGCTATGATCGGTTCTGGGATGGGCGACGCGGGCATGATCAGACGGCGACGCGCATGATTTGCTCGGGGCGGGCCTTCATCATGGTCGGCGAGGCCAATAATCCGCACTTTATCAACGCAGAAACGGGCATTCTTGCGCAGTTCCGCCACCAATATTTTCTGCTTGGGCTGATTGCTCATTTTCACAAGGCCGCCCTGCTGATCGTGAGGGATCGGCTCGCATCGGCCATGAGCCAATTGCAAAATTATTCCGCCACAACGGTAAAGCGCTTCAAGCGGGAAAGCCGGTTGTGCCATGTAAATTTCTTACGATTTACGCACCGATATTGGTTTCAAGAGGTTTCCAATCAGCGCCCGGCGCAAGACCTGTTTCGGTTATGGACAAAACATCTCGGCACAGAACGGCTGTTTGTCGATGTGCGCGAGGAAGTCCTCGATATGATCAGCTATCTCGACAGCGACGGGTTGCGAAAGCAGGCGAACACGGTCGTTCGGCTGACGGTCGTTACCTTTTTTGGGTTGATTGGCACCTTGGCGACCGGTTTTCTCGGCATGAACCTGATCGATTTGACTCAGGTGTCGCTCGTTCAAAAATCGCTCTATTTTGTTGCCGCACTCGTGCCGATGACTTTCTTCACCTTCTATATTGCCGCTAAATCGCAACGCCTCGCCGAGTTTGTCGATACCATGTCCGATGAACGCCAGTCGCTGCGCGTCAAATGGCGTGCCTTTGTGCATGTCTGGGAACGAGGCCGGTAGGAAAGTTTATACCGGTTGCCGTTTTGAATGGGTGCTGGTCAGGTCTCGTGGAACTGGGTGGGACCATGGAACGACAATAGCTGGGTCGCCAACCGCCGGCACCGCGCAGTGCAATTTAACGGCAGCTACGCCGCGCTTGCCGACCAAAAGCGGTCGATTGGCGCCGGGAGCACAGGCTTGATCGCAAAGCAACATGCAGTGGCTTGCGCCATACCGCCATATTTGCGCGCGACGCTGCCCTTCTGGTGGCCCAGAATGAGCGGACCAGATTGATTGCGATCCGGGGCAGTCCCATGGGTAATGGCCGATTGCTGGTTTTAGGGTTTTCAAATCCGGCGGTGCACCATAACGCGGCGAAATATATATAGAAATATGCAGGTGTTAATCGATCTACCCTTAGAAATCAGCGACTCGCAGGAATGGCTTGCAAGTTTGCAGGGCTCGTTCGAATCCCTCTTCCCGACCAAATTGGAACACCGTCTGGCATGGCGGTACGTGACAATCCGGTCATGATGCGCGCATGGGCGGGCGCGCGCAGGATTATTTTCAGGCGACGACAAGGAATGAAGCTGTAGTGCTAGAACGACTATTCGGCCGGTGGTTTGCGACAAAAGTGCCAGAGCAGCCCATGGTTGCGCCTGGCCAGCGCATTTATGCGATTGGCGATATCCATGGCCGTGCCGATCTGCTCGAACAGCTCATCGCGATGATCGAGGCGGATGATGCCGCGCGCGGCGATGCAGAGATTTTGCTGATTTTTCTGGGCGACCTGATTGATCGCGGCCCGGATTCGGCCGGCGTTGTCGAACGTGTGGGTCAATTATTGGCGGCGGGCGACCAGGTGCGGTTGATCAAGGGCAATCATGAGGAAGTCTTTGCCGCTGCCGCCACGGGCTGTTCGAAATCGACTCGGCTACTGATGAAAATCGGTGGGTACGAAACTCTTGAAAGCTATGGCATTTCTCGCGCCGAGGCTGACGAAGGCACGATGCAGGATCTGGCGGATTTGCTGAAGCACCGCATCCCCCAAGCGCATCTCGCCATCCTCAATCGCGGTGAGGACATGGTGCGGTCGGGTGATTATGTGTTCGTCCATGCCGGCATTCGCCCCGGCGTGATACTTGATCAGCAAAAGCCGAGCGACTTGCGCTGGATACGCGGCCCGTTTCTTGATACGCGCCGCCGCGATCCCTTTGTGGTGGTGCATGGCCATACCCCCACCGAAGCCGTTGAATTTCTGCCCGATCGGATCGGCATTGATACCGGGGCCTGTTATAGTGGTAAGCTGACGGCGTTGGGGCTCGAAGGCGCTGAACGCTGGGTATTGCAGACCTGATTGGCTTGGGGCCAGGAGGCGCTGGATTATTGCAGCGGCATCGCGCGCGTGTTCAGCCAGGGTGGCATGATGGGGCGTTCTGGTAATGGGGCAATTATTGCGGCCTCTGCATCAATTAGCTTGATACGCTCCTTGCCGCGCAGATGGGTTTTGCCCGCCAAAATGCTGTTGAGGTGCAGCGGGCCACTATAGCGTTTCAGATACTGCGATGTCCGGGCCGGATCATAGCCGGCATTGGTGAGCAGATAGACGCTCAGCCGGTCAGCCTCGATTTCGGTTTGGCGGATCAGCCTGGCATTGCGCCCAAAATCGCGCAACAGCCCGCGGCTGACTTTTGCCGCCGTCAATCGTTCTTGATGGTGGAGCACCACATGCGCCAGTTCGTGCGCGACCACCGCGGCCAGGTCATCATCGCTGGGCAGCAGGTTCATCAGGGCTGAGTTGATTTGGATCGTGGTGCCGTCGGTGGCGGCGTTCAGCACGCGCGACACGCCCACCTCTATATGGCCCGCGCAGCCAGCTTCCGTACCGAGTAAAATCGAGGCATTTGCGCCGTTTCGAACGATGCCAATGGCAATCGTCGCGTCCGCTGGCTTGGCGGCGGCCAGCGCGGCGATACGGTCTTCCACCGCGGCGATGATGGCAGTGGCTGAGCCTGCGGGAATATCGACCGGCAGGCCGGCGATGAGGGCGATGGAATCATTGGCCATAAACCCCGCCCGTGCCGCAGGGCTGTCGGCGATCACGCCTTCCACCGCCACCGGGGTTGCAAAGCCGAAATAGGCCTTTGCTGCTGCGCGATAGGGCGGCTGGTAAGTGGCCAGAGCGTGGAGGACCAGGCCGGTGCGCGCGACGGTGCGGTCGCACAGTGCCCGGTTGGCACGCGCCAGGCGATCATGAATGATGGCCAGCCGCATGTCCGCTGCCCGTAAAGCGGCGAGCGATTCGGTTAACATGGAATCCGGATTTTCAGCCAGGGTTGCGGTTGCCGCGCCGGGCAAAATGGCCAAAAACGGCATGAACAACGCCGTAAAAAGCGCAAAAATAACCGTTTTTGTTCGAAACTGGGGCATTTCGACCGGATAATGCGGCAAATGTGTGCGATTGACCAGACGGCGCGCGATTGCGTCGAACATTCAAAAAATGGTGCGAATGTTCAATCGTGGTTGCTTTTTTTGTCGGATGCGCTAGATCAACTGCAGTTTCGAATCTCGAAAAGGGCGTTTGCATGACCACCAAGGTAATCACTGCCGCTGTAGCAGGCGCTGCGTTGCTGTTTTCAACGGGTGTTGCCTCCGCTGCGGCGTCAAGCCCACGGACTGGTTCGACTTCGGTCGCGACGGTGAAGGCACCGGTATCCGGCGTCCGCGCCAAGCGCGCGCTGAAGAAGAAGAGCAATGTCGCACCCTTGGTGATTGCCGCCATCGTCGTGGCCGGTGCCGGTGCCGTTGCCGGTACGGTCGTGGCAGTAACGAACGACACCCCTGCCAGCCCGTAACGGGCGGGCCGAAGCACCTGACGCGGCGAAGTTGCCGTGACGCGTGTTTGTTGCTCTACGTGAAATTTTAAAAGATTAGGCTGGCCAGGGGGACTTGGCCGGCCTTATTTTTTGCGTTGCGAATTGGCGGACGGTGGCCCGCACAATTTCATCGACCCCTTGGACTAGGCGGGTGGACCAGACATTGCGTTTCGGCGCGATGCAGGTAGGACAGCGATGGGCCGGGGGAACGCGTGGTGACGAATATCTTGCGCACGATCGCCGAACGGGCATCGCGCAACATCAGCTTTAAAGCGCATCTGCCAGCGCGGTTTGGCCGTCGCCCCATTTATGTGTCGCCGGGCAATCAGCTCGCCATATGGAAGCCGGGGAATGCCAAGTTTCAGGATTTCCTGCTTGGCTTTGTCGACCGGTTCGTCACCAGCGACATGGTGGTGTGGGATGTCGGCGCGAATATGGGCATGTTTTTGCTGCCCGCGGCCCACCGCGCGCGACAGGTGATTGGATTTGAGCCGGATGCCTTCAACCAGTTGCTGCTGAATCGCACCCGCGCCGCCAATCCTGATCTGGCTATTGATATTGTGCCATGTGCCGTGGCGGATCAGCTGGGGATTGCGCAGTTTGACATTGCGGTTCGGGGTCGATCCTCCAATGGGCTCGCCTCGGTTAACATCGGCACCCAAACCGGCGGTGTGCGGCAATCGACCACTGTGATTACGCTGACGCTTGATTGGGCGCTTGATCATTTTCCAGCGCCTGATTTCGTCAAGATCGATGCCGAAACTGCCGAAGCTTTAATCCTGCGCGGTGCGCCGCGATTGTTGCGTGATGTGCGGCCTGTAATGGCGGTAGAGATTGGCCGGCCAAGCTCCCCCGAATGTGAATCCTTGTTTGCAGCCAATGATTATGCGGTTTTCCCCGCCTATGAGCCGATCGATCCAGCCAAGGCGATGACGCACGATATTTTTGTCGCATTCGATGTCATCGCGGTTCCGCAAGAGCGGGTTAGCGCGCTTGCAGGGCGATGACCGGCGATGCTGTTTTCGGCCCTTTGACCAGTGGAGTTTGATGTGAACACGGAAAGCCACGCTTCATCAGCGCTGCTTGAGCGGGTCCAATCCCGATCGGCGGTGATTGGCGTGATCGGGCTTGGTTATGTGGGGTTGCCGCTGTCGCTTGCCTTTGCAGAAGCAGGGGTGCGCGTGCTGGGGTTTGATACTGATCCGGCCAAACCCCGGGCGATTGCGGCAGGTGAAAGCTATTTGAAGCATTACGCCTCGTCTCGGATCGCGGCTTTGCATGATGCCGGTCTGTTGACAGCAACGTCGGAGATGACCCGGCTGAACGAGCCCGACGTCATCATCATCTGCGTGCCGACGCCGTTGACCCGGCATCTTGAACCCGATCTCAGCTATGTGTCGCGCACCGCCGAGGCAATTGCCGCGCAATTGCGCCCCAGCCAACTCGTGGTGCTGGAAAGCACGACCTATCCTGGCACCACCACCGAATTGGTGAAGCCCATTTTGGAAGCGACCGGGCTGGTTGCCGGGCGTGATTTCTGGTTGGGTTTCTCGCCAGAACGCGAAGACCCCGGCAATGTGAAGCACAACACGGCATCAATCCCCAAAGTTGTGGGCGCTGATGATGCCGAAAGCCGGGCATTGATTTGTGCGCTGTATGAAACCTTCACCAAAACAGTGCCGGTATCGAGCAGCGCCACAGCCGAAGCGGTGAAAATCACCGAGAATATTTTTCGTGCCGTCAACATCGCGCTCGTCAATGAATTAAAGGTCGTTTACGCGGCGATGGGTATTGATATCTGGGAAGTGATTGAGGCGGCCAGTACAAAGCCGTTTGGTTTCATGCCCTTTTATCCCGGCCCCGGCCTTGGCGGGCACTGCATTCCGATCGATCCATTTTACCTGACCTGGAAGGCGCGCGAGTTTGAGCTGTCGACCCGGTTTATCGAATTGGCCGGGCAGATAAACTCATCCATGCCTGATTATGTGCTGGCAACGCTCGCCAATGCGCTTGATCAGCGGTTCAGGAAGTCGGTGAACGGTTCGCGCGTGCTGCTGCTGGGGCTCGCCTATAAAAAGAACGTTGATGATATGCGCGAAAGCCCGTCGCTGAAGCTGATGGAAAAGCTGGAAGCGCGCGGTGCGGCGGTCGATTATTATGATCCCTTTTTTCCAACGATTCCGCCCTCGCGTGAATATTCCGCACTGGCGGGGCGATCATCTGTCGCCTGGGATGTTGATGCGATTGCGCGGTATGATTGCGTGCTGATCGTGACCGATCATGACGGTGTCGACTATGCCGGATTGGCGCAGGCAGCCCAGCTGATCATCGACACGCGTAACGCCTGTGCGCGCCACGGCGCCGATTTGTCGCGGGTGGTCGCTGCCTGATTATGTGCGGGATCAACGGGATCTTTGCGTATCATGTCGCCGCCTCTGCACCCCAATTGCGCGAGTTGTATGCCACGCGTGATTACATGGCCAAACGCGGTCCGGACGGTTTTGGCGATTGGTGGAGCGCAGACCGTCGCCTGGCCCTTGGCCATCGCCGCCTGTCGATTATCGACCTGTCCGACCGGGCAAGCCAGCCAATGGCGAGCGCGGATGCGCGGTATCAGATCAGTTTTAACGGCGAAATTTACAATTATCCGGCGCTGAAACGCACGCTGGAGGCGCAGGGTGCGCAGTTTAGAACCACGTCCGACACCGAAGTGCTGCTGCATCTATACGCCCGGTACGGCGCGGGGATGATCGATCATTTGCGCGGCATGTTTGCGTTTGCGATCTGGGATAATGCCGAACGCAGCCTTTTTATGGCGCGTGATCCCTATGGCATCAAACCGCTATATTATGCCGATGACGGCTGGACGTTCCGGTTTGCAAGCCAGGTGAAGGCGCTGCTGGCTGGCGGGCAGGTGTCGCGCGATCCCGAACCCGCCGGGATAGTCGGATTTCACCTCTGGGGCAGCGTGCCAGAGCCGTTTACGCTATACCGCGACATTCAGTGCCTGCCTGCCGGGCACACGCTGCTCGTCGACAAATTGGGGGCGGGCAGGCCGCGCCGCTATGCATCAATCGCGCAGGAGCTATCCGCGCCTGCCGCCGACAATGCCGATATGGCCGATGGCGGCGCGCGCATCCGATCAGCGCTGGGGCAGAGCGTTGCCGCGCATCTGCTGGCAGATGTTGAGGTTGGAGTGTTCTTGTCCGCCGGGATCGATTCCGGCGCGATCCTGGGGCTGATGCGCGATGCGGGGCAGCAAAAGATCACCGCGATCACGCTCGCGTTCGAAGAATATCGGGGAATGAAGGAGGATGAGGCGCCTCTGGCGGCGGACGTGGCACAGCTTTACGGGGCTGATCACATCATTCGCACCGTCGGCCGGGCCGAATTTGAAAGCGATTTGCCCGATATTCTGGCGGCGATGGATCAACCCTCCATCGATGGTATCAACTCCTGGTTTGTATCCAAGGCCACGCGCGAAGCTGGGCTGAAAGTCGCGCTATCCGGCATTGGCGGGGATGAATTATTTTCTGGCTATGACAGTTTCGGCACAATTCCGAACTGGGTGAACTGGATGGCGATCCCGGCGCGGGTGCCAGGGTTGGGGGCGGGGCTGCGCCGGCTTGGTAAAGCGCTCCAACTTGGAAAGGAACAGCCCAAAAAAATTGGTATGGCTGAATATGGCGGTAGCTATGCAGGCGCGTATCTATTGCGGCGGGGCCTGTTTTTGCCGTTTGAGCTAAGGGACGTTTTGGACAGCGAATTGGTGGAGCAGGGGCTGCGTCGCCTGTCGCCGCTGGCGCTGGTCAACGATGTGGCGCTAACGCCAATGCCGCCAACGCCACAGGCACGGGTCGCCGCGCTGGAGGCTTCATGCTATATGCGTAACCAATTGCTGCGCGACAGCGATTGGGCGAGTATGGCGCACGGGGTTGAACTGCGTACGCCGCTGGTCGATTTTTCGTTGCTCAAGCAGCTTGTACCCTATTTGCCGCAACTGGGCTTTGCCGCCGGAAAAGCCGCCTTGGCGAACGCGCCACAGATACCGCTGCCGGTGCGCATCACCGCGCGCGCCAAAACCGGTTTCAGCGTGCCAAATGCGACATGGACGGGCGCGTCTGATGCGCATCGCGGGTCGGTTCGCATGGGGATGAGCTCGCGCGCCTGGGCTCGCGATGTTTATGCGCAATTCTAAGGGGGCGACATCGCTGAGTGTAAATACGCTGAATTATCAAAGGAATAGATTGAGGATGCAATGAGCGGTCAGCGTATATTGGCCCTGGTGACGGATGCTTTTGGCGGTTATGGTGGAATCGCCCAGTATAACCGTGACCTATTCACGGCGCTGTCAGCCAGTGCAGTGGTGGATGATGTGGTGGTGTTGCCGCGCATGGCACCTGAACAGCCGGGTACGCTGCCCGCCAAGATTCGGCAGGCCCCAGCCGTGGCCGGGCGGATTGCTTATTCGCTGGCCGCGGTGCGACACGCGCTTTCCAGCCGGCCAACCATTGTGTTCTGCGGCCATCTTTTCCACATCGGCCTGGCGCGCCTGGTTGCGCGGTTGACGGGGGCGAAGCTTATCGTCCAGCTCCATGGTATTGATATCTGGAGCGATATTGCGCCACCCCGGCGCCGCGCACTTGAATCAGCAGACCTGATCCTGACGGTCAGCCGGGACACAAGATCACATGTGCGGGCGAAAACATCGATCGATCCAACAAAGATCGTCATTTTAAACAACACGGTTAGCGATGATTTTCGTCCCGGCGACCGGGCATCTGCCCGTTCCCATTTCGGGTTGGGGGATGAACTGGCGATCCTAACAGTTTCCCGACTGGATATGTCCAGTGGCCCTAAGGGGCATGATCGGATCATCCCCCTGATCGCGGCATTGCGCGATGCTGGCGTGCCGGTGGTGTATCTTGTCGCCGGGGTTGGCCCCTATCAAAAAATACTGGAAGATCTTGTCTGCCAACACGGGGTTGAGCGCAATGTTCGTTTCCTCGGCTATATCCAGCGCGAAGCCCAACCGGATCTATACCGTGCGGCCGATATCTTTGCGCTGCCTTCGACCTATGAAGGCTTTGGGATCGTTTTTACAGAGGCGATGGCGTGCGGTACGCCAACAATCGGCCTGGCAGTGGGGGGGGCGCCCGATGCGCTGGGGGACGGCGAACTTGGTATGTGCGTTGCCCCCGAAGCGTTTGCTGATGCATTTTTGGCAATGGCGAGCACCCCGGTTGAGCGCGACCTAAGCTTGGCCGACCGGGTTCGCGCGCGATTTGGCTTCCCGGTTTTTTCTTCGCAGGTCGACACCATCATCCACACGCTGGCAGCGACAGCAACCAATTCGTCAAAGGGCAGTGGCGGATGATGCACCAAACTGAGCGGACGCCATGGCCATATTGACCGAACTGCGCCAGCGCGCGGGGGCCGCGCTTGGACGCCGGATGGTGCGCGACGGGATGTGGATCACCGCCGGGCATGCGACCGTTATTTTGTGCGGCATTTTGGCCATCAGGATCATTACCGAGCTCGCCCCTGCGGCGGTATTTGGCGGCGCCAGCCTGCTGCTCGGCATGATGACACTGGCAATGGGCGCGGGGTTACTCCCGTTGTCGCAGACCCAGGTGCGCTATCACCTGCAGCACCTTAAGGCTGGCGATGGCGGGCCATATAACCGGCTGATTGCAAGCTATGCAGCGGTGCTGGCGGCGTTTTTCTCAGTGGCTGCCATTGCCCTGCTGCTGATCTGGCCGGCGCTGCGAGCGGGTGCCAGTATCTGGATTATCGGGGTGATCGCGCCCTGGGCTTTGGCAACGGCGGCGCGCGCAGTGCTGATCGCCCCTGTGCACGCTGAGCGTCGAATGCGGCGCTATGCGGCCTGGATCGCAACCGAGGCTGTGTTGTCGATGACATGCACGGCCATCGCCCTGATATTTGATCCCTCAATCGAGGCGTTTATTGCCGGGCAGACCATCGCGATTTCGTTTGCCACCCTGGCCTTTGGGCGGCTGCCGTCCAAGGATGATCGTCAGCGCGCCGGACACGCTGAAATGGCCCGCGAAGCCCGCGCGCAGATTGTGCGCTATGGCTTGCCGTTCCTCCCACTTGCCGTGCTCGGCTTCGCCTATAGCCAGGGGGACCGGTACGTGCTGGCTGCGACGCTGGATACGGCGGCTGTGGGGTTATATGCAGCATCATTTACGATTGCCAATCGCATGGCGACGATGGTCGGCGGCATCATGACCGATGTGTTTCGGCCCATTTTGTTCGAGGCCGAAGGCAATGGCGCGCTGGATCGAGGGCGGCAGATATTCCGCATTTGGATTGTCGCGATACTGGTGGCCATGGCGGGGTTATTGATCGGCATCTTAATCTTTGGCGATCTGATTGCGGCGTTGTTTCTGGCACCGGATTACCGGGCAGGGGCACGCGATGTGATATGCCTGATTGCGCTTGGTTACGGCGTCAACATGATTACACAGGTTGTTGAAAACCGGTTGTTGTCTTTTGGCGTGTCGTCAAAATTGATTTGGACAAAACTGGCGGGGGGGGCGGCCAATATTGCGTTGGCACTGGTGTTCATTCCGCTGTTCGGCGTGATCGGGGCCGCGATTGCCAATGGGCTTGGCCAGGTTGTTATGCTCGCTGCGGTGATCTTAGCATGGGTTTTGACGCCGCGTCGTATGGCGGTGCCGCGTCCCGATCAGCCGGAAGCGGCGATGATATCATGAGCAGACCCCGATGGCGTGTTGACGGGCGGCTTTTTACAGTTTCTGCCGGGCAGTTGTAACAATGCGACATTACATAAAATCAATCGTTCAGCGTGTTCCAGCCGCTGCACTGATGGCATCGGCACTGCGTGGTCGGCAACAGCAGCTCGCTGCATCGGCTGCCCCGCATAAGTTTGAGGCCATGGCCTGTGCACGCTATTCGCCTTTTTTGCCGCATCGGCTATGCTGCTTAAGACATCACATATTCCGCTTCCATGCGGTTTGGCGGCATCAGGGCGGAACACGAGCAGGGGGCGGCCAATGATTGCAATTGAACGCCCTGCTGATCGCCAGGCATTGATTGTTGTGCCGCGCGCTATGCCGCCGGTCAGCACGGTGGAAATTGCGCTGATTTTGGCGTTGCTGATATTTTATGCCGTTGCTGAACTGATCACGGTGTCATTTCCGGTAGCGGTCGGCTGGGCAAACATGATCGGCCCGCTGGCCCTGATTGCCACAATGATTTTTGGCTTAGCCAGCGCACTGCGCCGTGACCCTCATGCAATTTGGGGTGCATTTTTCTGGTTTCGGGTAGCGTGTGGAGTGTATTACGGCGCTGGTAACCTGGTGGCGTTATCAAGCGACCAGGCAACATCGGATTATATTAGGAGTTTATATTATTTTTCTGATGATGAAATTCTAAAGTTTAATATAGTCATTGCATTAGGCGTATTTTTTATCTATTTAGGTGCAATATTTACTCAAATAACTTTGGCAATTCCAAAGCAACGTAAGCCAGTAATAACGATATATTATATGATGATCATATTTTTAGTCGTTGGCGGTGTTGCAAGATACGGTATTATTTTACCATTTTTGCTAAATTTACAAGAGGGCATATTGCCATCCATTGTATCATCAATAGCAAAGGCATATTCTGCGGGTTTGATGTTATTGATACTACTGGGGTTGCAGCGAAAAAATATTCTTTTTATATTTGCTATTTTATTGGTAATAATCGAAATTGCTGTCGGCGTTTTATTGTTCAGTAAAACCGATGTGATGATAACGTGCCTTTGCGCAACGCTCGCTTTCTATTTGCATCGTCCAAAGATAAGCACGTTGATCGCCGCTGTTTCGGTATCGCTGTTCATTTTTTCGACCATGATTCCCGTTGTTGGTTTTGGCCGCAATACACTGATCAGGGATCGAGGCAGTCAATCGGCCACTATTGATGACCGATTGGCGATTATTCAGGCCTATCAAGTTGATGGCGCGAGCAATGAAACTGGCCAACGCCCCACCGGCTTTACCCGATTCAGCTATGTCAACGCGGCAACATTTGTGATTAGCCAATACGACTTGGGGCTGCCCACCTATACCCTTGCCAATGTGGCAGCGGTTTTCGTCCCGCGTTTTTTTTGGCCCGATAAACCCAATCTGACCAAGGACGGCACAGACCTGTACACGCGGGCAACGGGAAATGAAGGCACATCGATTTCGGTCGGATTGTTCGCGGAAGCTTATGGCAATTTTGGCTGGTGGGGACTGCCGCTATTGATGACGCCTTATGGCATCATTCTGGCGTTGATGTCGCGGGCAATGTCTGCCGCCATGGGGCGGCGGGAATGGGCATTGTTACCGGTTGCGTTAATTGGCGTGCAGATCGGCACACGGGTTGATGGCGCCTATGTGATCGACGTCATCGGCGCGCCGGTAACGCTGGCGCTGTTTGCAACCATCATCATCGCGGTAACACGCGTTTCGGTGAAGACGTGATTTAAGCCAGCGATGCATCCAATCAAAATTCTGCACGTCGCACCAACATTTTACCCGGCAACCTATTATGGTGGACCGATATTTTCAACGCATGCGTTATGCAATGCGCTGGCCCGGATGCCAGGGGTGTCGCTGCGCGTGGTAACTTCTGATGCCGCCGGGCCGCACGCGCGGCTGCCGATAGCTGCGTCGCCGGTGATCTATCCGGCAGGCTATCCCGTGTATTTTTCGCCGCGGATTGGGCGGGGTGATGTTTCACCACGAATGATTGCGCGGCTGTGGTCGATGATTGGCTGGGCCGATGCTGTGCACCTGACCGGGGTGTATTCGGTACCGACCCTGCCCACGCTGGCGATAGCCCGGCTGCGCGGCAAGCCTGTACTGTGGTCACCGCGCGGTGCATTGCTGGCCAGTCAAAACTGGGGGGCAGCCCCGCGCAGCCGCGCCAAAATCTGGTGGGAGGCCGCCTGTGCTGCGCTGATGCCAAAGCGCACGATGCTGCATCTGACATCGGCAGGTGAGCAAGCCGCCAGCACCGCCCGGATGCCGGGCGCGGCCAGTGTCGTCATCCCGAATGGGGCGGATATTCCGGCCAGCCTGCCGCCGCGTGAATGGATGCCCGATGGGGTAATGCGGCTGATGTTCATCGGGCGGCTTCACCCGGTAAAGGCGCTTGACCATTTGTTTGATGCCCTGCGCCTGCCATTGGGGGGCGCGGTGCAGTTGGATATCTATGGTGATGGCGATCAGGTTTATGCCGATGAATTGCGGCGGCTGTCAGCCGACATCGCCGGGCAGGTTCGCTTTCACGGGCATGTCGACGGCGCTGAAAAGGCCCGCGCCTTTGCATCGGCGGATGTCTGCATCCTGCCATCCCATACCGAGAATTTCAGCATGTCGATCGCCGAGGCGCTAGCGCACGGGGTGCCGGTGATTGTGAGCAAGGGCGCGCCTTGGGCAGAGGTGGAGCCGCGCGGCTGCGGGTTATGGGTGAGCAATACGCCCGCATCGCTGGCAGCGGCGATCACCGCAATGCGGGGTTACGACCTGGCGGCCATGGGTGCACGCGGGCGGGCTTGGATGATCGAATCATTTGGATGGGACGCCCTGGCCGACCAGACATTAGCCGCTATTCATCGCCTGTTGGCCGGATTGCCCAACGGTACGTCATCGCGCGTGGGCGCTGTGGTGCCGTGAAAACCTGCGTTGTTTCATCCTGCGGCGGTCATTTGACCGAAGTGCGCGCGCTGATGGCGGCCTATGCCGATGGCGCGCATTTTTACGTGTTGAACGATCAGGCGATGCTGCCGGCCGACATGGAGGGCAAGACCTTCTTCATCGCGCATTCCGAACGCGATTGGAAATTCCTGCTTAATTTATGGGAAGCCTTTGCCATTTTGTGGCGTGAACGGCCGACGGCAATCTTGAGCACCGGCGCAGGACCCGCTGTACCCTTCGCCATCATTGGCCGGTTGTTTTTTGGCACCCATATTGTGTTTGTGGAAACGATGACGCGTATCAGTTCGCCGTCCATGACCGGGCGGATCATGTACTGGCTGGCGCATGACTTTTTCTACCAGTGGCCGCAACTGGCACCGTATTTTCCCAAAGGGCGGTACGGCGGATTGTTGATATGAGCACCTTTGTGTCGGTGGGAAACGGCCATCAACCCTTTACGCGATTGCTGGACGCAGTTGAGGCATTGGCACCAACATTGCCGCATCCCGTGGTCGTACAGCACGGTCACACGCCATTTGCATCAACGCAGTGTATGTGTGTCGACTTCATGCCGATGGATGCGTTCATTAAGCATGTTGGCAGCGCCAGCCTGGTAATCATGCATGCAGGCGTCGGATCGATCCTGTCGGCGGTGCAGGCGGCCAAACGGCCCATCGTTGTGCCCCGCTTGGCAGCAATGAACGAGATTATCGACGATCATCAGCTCGAGCTGGCGATTGCGCTAGCGGATGCCGGGCGGGTGCTGCTGGTGGAGGATATGGCCCAGCTTGGGGCAGCTGTCATCAAGGCGGTCAATGGGTGTGGAGGTGGCAGTGCGGGGGAAGATGGCGCGACGCTGGTAGAATCGGTACGCGCGGCGCTTCGGCGCAACGGTAAATCGGGATTCAGCACGTAGCTGATTGATAAAAAGCCTGTGATCTGCTTTTGACTAACGCTAGTGTATGCGTTGGGCTAGCGCCCGACACCATATTGATCGGGGGACTTCAACATCGCCAGCCAGAGCGGCCTTCACCCGAATTTTCGGGCTCGTGCCGTGCGCCAATTGCGCGGCCTTCGTCGCGTTCGCGGCTGGAAACGGTTCGCAAACGCGGTTATTGGCGACTCCGCTGAACGCTTCCAAATTTCGAACAATGGCATTTTGGTAACCGGCACGCTGGCATCCTTTATCGAACGCGAAATTTACCTTTTCGGCGGATATGAACAAGATCTGATTGATCTGTTTATTGCGCAAGTTCCGCTAGACCGCCGTCATACAATTTTGGATGTGGGCGCGAATATTGGGACCCATTCCTTGCGGTTTTCACAAGCATTCGACGCCGTTCATGCATTTGAATGCAATCCGACGATTTATCCCTTGTTGCAGGCGAATTTGGCGCTCAACAAGTCTGCACCCATAATTGCCTATCCGATTGGCTTGGGTGACACGCCGGGCGAATTTGATTTGTTTGCGCCGGTTGGGATCAATGGCGGCCTGGGAACATTTCTTCAGACTGATCAATATTCACAGCCGATCGTCAAAATGGCCACGGCACGCATCGAAACTGCTGACAGCCTGGTTCCATCCCAGATCACAGGGCCAATCGATGCGATCAAGTGCGATGTGCAGGGGTTTGAGCTGGCGGTACTGCGCGGTGCGCGCGAACTGATTGCGGCGCACCGCCCAATTATCTGGGTAGAGTTGAGCGACGCGCTTGCCAGCGATCAAGCATCGATGCGCGAGTTCATGGAATTGCTGCCGAAACCAGCCCGGTTCTTGCGGTTCGTCAGCGAAAGTCGCTTCGGCTCTTGGTCTGTCACGCTGGTTGAAACTGATCCCGCCAATATCTCCGGTGGCGATCATATAATCGTGCCGGGCGCATCATAATTCCTTGTTGCTTTAATGCACAACTTCCTCCGGTCGCTGTAGCGACGCGCGGGCCATAATGACGGGGAGCCGTATGTTTTCTTCCACAAAAAGCCATCCGGTAAGGGCGATCATGGCCACTGAGTTTGCGCCGGGCAGCACCGGTCAAGGACTGGCGGCCAGCCTACGTCGCGTTGCCTGGGACGTCGCCGAAGTCGACGTGCGACATTATTTCATGCGCTCCAGTCGCGTGGATTTGCGCTTGGCGGCACGCGCGATGAACGGGCTTTCGGCAGCGTCCTATAATGCGGACATTCTGGCGCTGGCCAAACAGGTGAACGCTCAAGTGATGGTGACCGTCAAGGGCAGTTTCATTACCAGTGAAACGCTGGCAAAACTGCGCGCGGCCGGTGTGCGCTGCGTCAATTATTACCCCGATTTCCATTTCGACCATCCCGGCATCACGCCTGCAGCACTCGCGCAATATGATCTGATCGCCACGACCAAAAGTTTTCAGGTCGATTATTTGACGGCGGCGCACGGTGCAGAACGAACCGCGTTTTTACACCACGCCTATAATGCTGAAGTGCATCACCGCCTTTATTCGGGCGACATTCCGTACCGCTGGGACATCTCAATGATCGGTAATCCTTCCCCGCAAAAGGCGCGGTACATGATCGCCGTGGCGCAGGCATTTCCTGATTGCCGCATTGCCGTGGTTGGCAATGGTTGGGCAAAATATGCCGCTGGCACGGCACTTGCCCCCTATGTCGTTGGCCATCCCCTGATGGGTGATTTCTTTGCCCGCGCAATTGAGGAAAGCCGTATCAACATTGCGGTGCATATGGGGCCGCGATCACCCGGCGGCTGGGAAGATGCAGTCTCGACCCGCACTTTTCAGATACCGGCAGCGGGTGGTTTCATGCTCCATATTGACAATGACGAGGTGCGAACATTGTACGAACCGGGCCGCGAGATTGATGTGTTCACCACGCCTGAAAGCCTGTGTGAACGGATTGGCTATTATCTCGACAATGAGGATCGCCGCCTGGAAATTGCGCGGGCGGGCACGGCGCGCTGCACCCCGGCTTATAGCCTTGATGCGCGGGCCGCCGCGTTGGTGGCCTGCCTTGCAGAGCGCGGGATTGTTGCGCCAGAGCATTGGGGCGAGATGCAAGTTCCGCCCGGTTCGGGTTCCGGCGCCGGTGCGCGCACTGGTGACGGCGGTAAACTGCCATGTTGATCCTGGGGTTGAACGCGTTCCATGCGGACGCTGCGGCGTGCATTATCCGTGATGGCAAGCTGATTGCCGCCGCCGAAGAGGAACGATTTTCGAGGATCAAGCACTGGGCGGGCTTTCCGGTGGAGGCGATCCGATATTGCCTGGCGGAAGCTGGCGTGACGATCAGCGATATCGATCATGTGGCGCTGAACCAGGATTCGCGTGCCAACATGCTGCAACGCGGTGCCTATATATTAAAGGCACGGCCCGATTTTGATCTGTTGTTTGAACGGCTGCGCAACCGCAAGGAGCGGCTGGGCGCAGACAAATTGCTGGAACAGGCATTTCCGGGCGCGCGGATCAAGGCGCAGATTCACGCGGTGGAACATCACATCGCGCATCTTTCATCGGCGTTTCATGTGTCGCCGTTCGATTCAGCGGTGGCGATATCGGTTGACGGCTTTGGCGATTTTTCCAGCGCTGCCTGGGGGATGGGGCAGGGCACCCGGATTGATGTCGCGCAACGCGTCTATTTTCCGCATTCGCTCGGGATATTCTATCAGGCGATCACCCAGCATCTGGGATTCCCGCATTACGGCGACGAATATAAGATCATGGGCCTGGCCCCCTATGGCAAGCCGGCTTTCCTGCCGCAGATGCGCCGGATAGTAGAGCTGTTGCCCGGTGGCGGCTTCAAGCTGGATTTGGCGTATTTCCGCCATCACAAGGAAGGGATCGCCCAGCAATGGGAAAACGGATCGCCTGAATTCAGCGATCTGTTTTCGCCCGCGCTGGAAGAATTGCTGGGCCCGCGCCGCACAAAGGATGTGTCGGTTGATCAGCGCCATATGGATTTGGCCCATTCTGCGCAGGCGATGTACGAAGCGGCGTTTTTCAACCTTATTGAGGGCGCGCGCGGCAATTCGGGCGTTACTGATATCGTGTTGGCGGGCGGGTGCGCCAATAATTCGGTGGCGAACGGCAAGGTGCGTCGCCAGACGCCGTTCAAGCGCGTTTATGTGCACGCAGCCCCCGGCGACGCTGGCGGCGCGATTGGCGCGGCTTATACCGTTTGGCACCGGCAGGGCGGGGATCGTGGCTTTGTGATGGACCACGCCTATTGGGGCCCTGGTTTTTCGAATGATCAATGCGCCGCCGCGCTTCAGGCACGTCAGGCTGATCTTGATGATGCCCCGTGCACTGTAGAAAAAATCAGCGATTCTAATGCGCTGTGCGCGCGCACGGCGCAGGCGGTTGCCGATGGCAAGGTGATCGGCTGGTTTCAGGGGCGGATGGAATGGGGGCCACGCGCGCTTGGCAACCGATCGATCGTCTGCGATCCGCGCCGCGCCGATATGAAGCAGATCCTGAACGCCAAGATAAAGCGGCGCGAGGGATTTCGTCCCTTTGCACCGTCAATTCTGGCAGACCATGTCGCTGAATGGTTTGAAGAAGATGATGCCGTGCCGTTCATGATGCAGGTATTCCAGATTCGCGAAGAAAAGCGCGCGCAGATACCCGCCGTTACCCATGCCGATGGATCAGGCCGGTTGCAGACAGTGTCAGCGAAAACCAACGCCCGTTATGCGCAGCTGATCGCGGCGTTTGGCGAATTGACCGGGGTGCCGCTGGTGCTGAACACCAGCTTTAACGAAAACGAGCCCGTGGTCTGCCTGCCCGAACAGGCGCTTGATTGTTTCTTGCGCACCAACATGGACGTGCTGGTGCTAGAGGACTGGTATATCGAGCGGGCAGCCTGAGCCGTGGCGCGATTTGCGATGGCCGTTTGGCTTCTGCTGGTGCTGATGCTCGGCGGCAGTTCGCGGGGGGATAACGCCGCGTTGATGGCGCTGGTTCCGGTCAGCGTTTTTGTGGTGATCTGGCTGGCCGTGGTCCGCGGCGCACGCGGGGTTGATGGCATTGCATGGCCGATCGGCGTGGTGCTGGTGCTGGTTACCATTGGGCTTGTGCAGTTAATACCATTGCCGCCGGTAATTTGGGCAAGCCTGGGCGGGCGAGAGCCGCTGGTGGCGGTTGATCGGTTGATTGGCACCGCTGATGTGTGGCGGCCGATATCGCTGTCGCCTATTCGCACTTGGAGCGCGGTTTTCAGCCTGTCGGTGCCGCTGGCGGCAATATTGCTCTATGCCCGCATGCGCCGGTCCGACCAGCAGTTGGTTGTACCGTTGTTGATTGGCGCGGCGGTGATCAGCGCGGTGTTTGCGATTGCGCAGGCGGTGACGCCGGGTGCTGAGTTTTTGTATTTTTACCGCTACACCAATTTGGGTGAACCCGTTGGGCTGTTCGCCAATCGCAACCATAATGCGGTTTTCCTGTCCACCAGCCTGATCTGGATGGGGTATGCGGCAAGTCATGCTGATTCCCGATATATGCCGCCGCGCAACGTGCGGCTGGCGCTGGCGAGTGCCGCCGGGGTCGTCATCGTGGCGATCCTGATCAACGCGTCGCGCGCGGGGCTGGTTTCAGCGGCGCTGGCGCTGGTTTTTGCGGCGCTGATCGCGGTTTGCCGGTCAATGGAGCGGCCGGCCGGGGGGCAGGCGCGCGCGCGCGTGCCCATGCGCGTGCAATTGGCGGGCCGCCAATGGGCAATCCCCGGCAGCGCGCTGGCGGCTGCCGTCATTACCGGCGGTGTTGCGGTGCTGTCGCTGGTGTTGCTGCTGTCGGCGCGGTTGCCGGCGATTGACCGGGTGGCGCGCACGGGAATGGGCGATGAATTGCGGCTGGGCATGATTCCGGCCTTGCTTGATATGGCGTGGCGGCACCTGCCCTTTGGCACCGGTCTTGGCGTTTTTGATCTGGCGTATCGCCGGTACGAAGCAGACGCGCTGTTGATGGAAAACTATATCAACAACGCGCATGATGATTGGCTGCAGCTTGTGATTGAAGGCGGCGTCCCGCTGGCCGTGCTCGCTATCATCGCATCCGGCTGGGTGCTGGTACGGGGGTGGCAACTCATTCGCCTGGGCGGAAAGGCGCGCGGGCTGGCGCTTTGCATCTGGGGCTCGTGGTTGATTTTTGGACTGGCCAGCCTGGTTGATTACCCGCTGCGCACGCCCATAATGATGGCGGTTACTGCGCTGTTGGGCTGTATTCTGGCGACGGCGCCAACGCGCGGCGGGGGCCAGACCCAGTGATCGCCAAGCCATAACCGTTAATAATTGTTCAGCCGATGATTGCGGGCTATGGGTTATGTCGTTAGCGGTTGGGCCGTGCTCGGGATGGGCGCGGGAAACTGCAAGGGGGTTAGGGCAGGCATGGAGCAGCGATTTCGAATGCGCTTGTCTGTGCTTTGTGGCCTTGGTCTGCTCGCCGGCTGTGCCGGTAGTGGCCCGGTTGGGCTGGATCCCGGGATCAAGGTGTCGCAGCTTAGCGAATTACCAAAGCCAACCAGCCAGGATATCGGTGCGTCGCGGCCGGAATATTTTGTCGGCACCGGAGACAAGCTAAGTGTCGATGTGTTCGGCGTCGCTGATCTGACCCGGTCGGTCGTGACTGATTCGCAGGGCAATTTTTCATTCCCGCTGATCGGTTCGGTCAAGGGCGCAGGCCGCACCCCGAACGACATCGCTGCAGAAATCGAAAATCGGCTGCGTGGGCGCTACGTGCTGAACCCGCAGGTTTCTATTACGCTGTCAGAGGCTGCCAGCCAGATGGTGACGGTGGGCGGGCAAGTGCGCGCGCCGGGCCAGTTTCCGGCGGCGGCATCCAACACGTTGGTCCGCGCCGTTGCGATTGCGGGCGGCGGTGCTGAATTTGCCAAGTTTAATGACGTACTGATTTTTCGAACGGTTGCCGGGCAGAAATATGTCGGCATATATGATCTGGCGTCAATCCAGCGTGGCAACGCCCCGGACCCGGATGTTTTTTCGAACGACGTGATCATTGTTGGCGACAATGCATCGGGCAGATTGTTTCAGGATCTGTTGAAAATCCTGCCCTCTGCCTTGTCCGCCGCTCTTATCGTCACCCAGGCCCGCCGCTAGGATGATTACCGCGTGAACACGATTGCACATCCGCGCGGCCCGGCAGGGCCCAACCCGTTTGAGGGCGAAGTAGCGCCCGTCCGCGCCGTCAATCGGTCGCGGTTTGCCAGCACGCTGATGCCGCAGTTTGAACGGTATTGGCACGAAGCGCTCAGCCTGAAATTCCCGATCCTGGCGATTATCGTGACCAGCCTGTTGATCGGCCTGGTCGCGACGCTGACAGATACGCCCAAATATCGCGCGACGACGCGGATTGAAATCAGCCCAGTCGATTCGAACCTGACCAACGTTTCGGCGTTGAAGGTCGACGATCTCAACCGCAACCTGCAATATTATCGCACGCAATATGCGCTGTTGAAATCACGGTCGCTGGCAGAACGAGTCGCCCGGCGCTTAAAGCTGGCGGCAAATCCGCAGGCGCGACTATCATTTGGAATAAAGGCTGATGCGGCGGGCGATGTCGATCGGCGGATCATCACCCGGCTGGCCGCTGATGTCTCGATTGATCCCGTGCAGACATCAAATCTGGTCGATATCCGCTTTGAAAGCGCCGACCCCGCCTTGTCAGCGCTCATTGCCAACAGCTGGGCCAATGAATTCCTGAACGCCAATATTGAGCGCCGCTTTGGTGCGACCGTCAATGCGCGCAATTTTCTGGAACAACGGCTGGGTGACGTTCGCCAACGCCTGGAACAATCCGAACGCGACCTGATTGGCTATGCCACCGATAAGCAATTGCTCACGGTGACGGGCGGCGCGCGAAACGCCGATGGCGAATCCACCGCCGCGCAGACGCTGGTTGCCAGTGATCTTGCGGCGCTGAACCAGGCGCTGTCCGATTCAACGGCAAAGCGATTGGGCGCGGAAAGCCAGCTTGAATATTCGGCGACCAATTTCGGTGTGGCGAGCGGGGCTGATCCGGCGACGGCCACATTGCGGACCAACCGTGCGCAGCTGGCGGTTGAATATGCCAAGCTGGCCACGCAATTTGGCGAAGAATATCCGCAGGTTAAATCGATCAAAGCGCAGCTGGATGTGCTCGACCGGAACCTGACCCAGGAACAGCGCCGTATTCAGGAGGCTGTGCGGGCAGAGTATCAGCAGGCACTGGCGCTGGAACGCAAGCTGCAGCAGCGCGTCAACGGGTTGAAGGACAGCTATTTGCGGCAACGGCAAGAAGGCGTTCGGTACGCCATTTTGCAGCGCGAAGTGGATACCAACCGCCAGATTTATGATGCCCTGCTCCAACGCTATAAGGAAATTGGCGTTACCGGCACCGGCACCAACAACATGACCGTGGTTGACCAGGCAGAGGTGCCGCGCGCGCCCTTTAAGCCGGTGCTCAGCGTGAACCTGTTGTTCTGGCTGTTCATTGGCGTGCTGGTGTCTGCGATTCTGGTGTTTGCACGCGACGCCATCGACCAGAGCTTGCGCGATCCGGCTGATGTGGAAAAAATCCTCGAATTGCCGTTGCTTGGCACCATTCCACGCGTCGAGACCCAGTCGGTGGTGGCCGATTTGTTCAACAAGAAATCGGAACTGTACGAAGCCTATTTCGCGGCGCGATCAAGCCTGTCGTTTCTGACCAGGGATGGCATGCCGCCCCGCTTCATGCTGACCAGCGGGCGTGCCAACGAAGGCAAAAGCGCCACCGCGATCGCGCTCGCGCAGCTATCTGGCGAACTGGGCAAGCGCACGCTGCTGGTCGACGCGGATTTGCGGCATTCCGGGTTGGACGCCTATGTCGATATCCCCTCGGGCAAGGGGCTAAGCAATTACCTGACCGGCGAAGATTTTTCTGCCGCGCTGATCACCAAGATTGAAGGACGGGCGTTTGACGTGATGGGTAGCGGTCGCAAGCCGCCAAACCCGGCTGAATTGCTGTCGGGCCAGCGGCTGAAACAGTTGATGGAAGATTTGCGCGCGCATTATGATCAGGTGATCATTGATGGCCCGCCAGTGTTGGGGCTTGCCGACGCGCTGGAGATTTCAACGGTGGTCGACGGTGTGGTGTTCATCATCCAGTCCAATGGGGCCAAATTGCGCGCAATCCAGAATTCGCTGTTCCGGCTGGAATCGAGCGGCGCACGGATATTCGGGGCGATCGTTACCAAGCTGGATCAGCGCAACATGGGCTATGGTTACGGCTATGGCTATGGATATGGCTATGGCTATGGCAAAGCTGACGCCGACGCCCCCACTGGCTGATCGCGGGACGATTTTACAGCAACTTCGCACTGGGATGACGGCCCGGGTGGTGGTGGGCTGTATACTGGGCTTGTTGCTGGCTTCATGGTCGTTCGCGCATATGCAGGCGGCGGTGTACCGCGCCGATAACCCGGCGTTCGTCACGCACCTGCCGATCAGCGATGGCCTGGCCAAGGGCGAGCTGGCGGTGAAGATGTTTTCCAAGACGCTGGAACAGCGCCGCAATCTGGATGCGCTGCCCGATGTGGCGACAATCGCCCTGGCAAAACAGGCGGTTGCACAAGAACCACTCTCCGCAAATGCGATCGCTATTCTGGGCATCGGATCGCCGGACGCAGACCGCCGGTTGCGGTTGCTGGAACTGGCCAGCATTGTCGACAAGCGCAATTATGCGGCGCAATCGCGGCTGGTGCTTGCCTATGCGCAACGCCAGCGGATTGGCGATATCCTGCATATGCTCGACCGGATTTTCAAATCGCACCCTGACCAGCGAAAACTTTATTTCCCCGCGCTGATTAGCGTCATTGCAGCGGGGCAGGATGCCGAAGTTCTTGCGGCTTTGTTTAAGGCCGAACCCGCTTGGGCGGATCAGTTTTTTGGTCAGGCCGGTGCAGACCGCGCGGCGAGCGAGAATGCCGCAAAACTGCGGCTGTCGCTGGCGGGCTATGCGCTCACCCGCCCGCTAACTGATCGGGTGATGATTCAGGGGCTGGCTGACGCCGGGCATTTTGCGCAGGCCGTGGCATTTTACCGTGCAGTGCAGGCGGGCAAGCTGCGATCAGCGCTTGGGCCGGATGAGCAGGGCGGCGGGGCACCGCTGGATTATCCCCCGTTGGATTGGGTTTTTGTGGATACCGGCAGCCGTTCTGCCGCAATGGCGGCGGATCGCGGCATCAGCGTTCGACTTGCCCCCGGCGACTCAGGCTCGCTGGGACGGCGGCTGATCGCGATGCCGCCGGGTATCTATCAGGGCAAGGCGACCATCCTGCCGGTTAGCGACAATGGCGGCCAACTCGAAGCGCGGTTGCAGATTAGCTGTGCCGAGGCAGGCGTGGCCGCCAATCAACTGGAAATCGTGATCGGCAGCGCAAACCCCGCCGAACGCCAGGTGACCATTCCGCCGGGGATTTGCCGGTATTTCTGGGTGGCGCTGCACGGATCGGCGCTGCGTTCCCCGGTTGAGGTTGATGCGGTGATTCGCGATCTGGTGCTGATTGGCCGGTCGCCTTCGGGTGTATCCGCGACGATCCGGCTTTCGTGATCCGGTGGTGAGCGCCCGGCCAGTGCCCGCCGGTACGCCCGATGCACCTGCGGCGCTGGGGCCAATTACGGGCCGGGTGTTCATCATCAATCGTTATTTCTACCCCGACGAATCGGCCACCGCGCAGATTGCGGCTGATCTTGCATTGTACCTGGCAAATCAGCAGGTGCGCGTGATCGGCATTGCATCACGCGCGGTGTATGATGATCCCGCCGGGTTGCTGCCTGCGCACGAAACAATTGGCACGCTGCAGATTGATCGGCTCGCCACGACGCGCTTTGGACGGGCAAGCCTGCCAGGGCGCATGATCGATTATCTAAGCTTTTATGCGCTGGCGCTGGTGTACCTGACCCGGCATTTGCGGCGCGGTGATATCGTGATCTGCAAAACCGATCCGCCGATGCTGTCGGTGATTGGCGCGGTTGCTGCCGGGTTGCGCGGGGCAAAGCTGATCAACTGGCTGCAGGATGTGTTTCCGGAAATCGCCGTCCGATTGGGGGTAGTGCGCCTGCCAACGCTCGTGGTGGGCGTGCTGCGCCGCATCCGAAACTGGTCGCTGACATCGGCTGCTGCAAACGTCGTGATCGGCCAGCGCATGCGTGATCATCTCCTGGGCGAGCACATCAGTGCCGCGCACATCTACGTCATCCCCAATTGGAGCCGGGAGGTGGTGCAACCGGTGGCTGCGGCGCGCCAAACTTTGCGGGCGGCCTGGGGCTATACCAGCGACGATCTGGTCGTCGGATATTCGGGGAATCTGGGGCGGGGGCATGATTATCAGGTCGTGCTTGATGCAGCAGCGGCGCTGGCGGCGCATCCGCGCATCCGGTTCCTGATGGTGGGCGGCGGCGCTGCCATGGTTGCGTGCCGTGAACAGGTTGCGCGGTTGGGCCTAAGCAATGTCCAGTTCCAGCCCTATCAGCCGGTCGAGCGGCTGGCCGAAACGCTCAGCGTGCCCGACATCCACTGGGTAACGCTGAAACCCGATCTGGAAGGGTTGCTGCTGCCGAGCAAAATCTATGGGATCGCGGCGGTGGCCCGCCCCTTCATCTTCATCGGCGCGCCGGATGGGGAGCAGGCCGTGCTTGTCCGCCAATGGGATGCCGGATTTGCGGTAACACCCGACGATAGCGCCGGGCTGGAGGCGTTGTTGACCGCGATTGATGCTGATCGCGCAGGGTTGCAGGCGATGGGGGCCAACGCCCGGACGATGCTGGACTCATTTTCGTCCGCAACCGCATTGGCGCAGTGGGGGGCGTTGCTGGCCGCTGTTGCCGGGCGCTAGCGCAGGCTGGCCCGGTCGGTATCGGGCTAGCGAAGGGCGGAACTGCCGGTTAAGGGCAGGGGCATGAGCGAACTTCCCAAGACATTCGACCCGTCCGAAATCGAACAGCGCTGGTACGCGCATTGGGAGGCGAACGGCCTGTTCCACCCCGATCGCCCCGGTGCCGAACCCTGGACGATCGTAAACCCGCCGCCCAACGTGACGGGATCGCTGCACATCGGCCATGCGCTGGATAACACGCTGCAGGACATTTTGACGCGCCACGCCCGGCTGCAGGGCAAGGATGCGCTATGGGTCGTCGGCACCGATCATGCGGGCATTGCCACGCAGATGGTGGTTGAGCGGCAAATGGCGCTGCAACAGCAAAAGCGCACCGATTTTACGCGTGATGAATTCATCGACAAGGTGTGGGACTGGAAGGCCGAAAGCGGCGGCGAGATTACGCGCCAGTTGCGGCGGCTTGGCTGTTCGATGGATTGGGAAAACGAACGCTTCACGATGGACCCCGGCTTTTCCAAGGCCGTGATTAAGGTGTTCGTTGATCTGTATAATCAGGGGCTGCTCTATCGCGACAAGCGGCTGGTGAACTGGGATCCCGGTCTCGGCACCGCGATCAGCGATCTGGAAGTTGAAACGCGCGAAGTGAAGGGCAGCTTTTGGCACTTTCGTTATCCGCTGGCGGACGGCGTGACGCTGGCCGATGGGCGCGATTACATCGTGGTTGCGACAACGCGGCCTGAAACGATGCTGGCCGATATGGCCGTGGCGGTGAACGCGGCGGACCCGCGCTATCAGTCCGTGATCGGCAAATTCATCGATCAACCAATCACCGGGCGGCGCATTCCGATCATCGCCGATGATCACGCCGATCCTGAGCTTGGTTCGGGCGCGGTGAAGATTACGCCGGGACACGACTTCAACGATTTTGAGGTGGGCAAACGCGCGGGCTTTAAGGCGGGCGAAATGCTCAACATGCTCGATGCCAAGGCGATGGTGGTGCAGACTTCGGATGGCCTGGTGCCCGCCGACTTCATCGGCCTGCCGCGGTTCAAGACGGGCGGCGTTGCGGGCGCGCGCGAACTGGTGGTGGAACAGATGAAGGCGCTTGGTCGCCTTGTCGCCCATATCGATAAGGACGGCGAGGAACACGACGCCGAACCGCGCACGATCCAGACGCCGTTCGGGGATCGCTCCGGCGTGGTGATCGAACCTTGGCTCACCGATCAATGGTATGTCGACGCCGCGACGCTGGCGAAGGCACCGATCGAGGCGGTGCGTTCGGGCGCGATCGATATCGTGCCCAAGAGCTGGGAAAAGACGTTCTTCAATTGGATGGAGAATATCCAGCCCTGGTGTGTGAGCCGGCAATTATGGTGGGGGCACCGGATACCGGTCTGGTTTGGCGCAGATGATATGTGCTTCGTTGCTGAGTCAGAACAAGAAGCCCTGGACCTTGCACAAGCGCATTATGGTCCGGCAACTGCAGTGGTCATTGTTGATGAGACACACGGACATGAATTGGACTTTGGCAAAGTCGGCGGCCCAATCAAATCTGTAACGCTCAAGCGAGACCCCGACGTCCTCGACACCTGGTTCTCCTCCGCGCTCTGGCCGTTTGCGACGATGGGATGGCCGGGCGAAGAAGCCCTCTCCCCCGCGGGGAGAGGGTTGGGTGAGGGGGAGCGAGGCGCAGCCGAGCCCGCCCCATCGATGGCGAACACCCTCACCCAACCCTCTCCCTCAAGGGAGAGGGCTTCCAGAGCTCCCCAACTAGACGGCCGCTATCCCAACGACGTCCTTATCTCCGGCTTTGACATCCTGTTTTTCTGGGATGCGCGCATGATGATGCAGGGCATGCACTTCATGGGCGATGTGCCGTTTCGCACGCTTTACCTGCACGGGCTGGTGCGCGCGGCGGATGGCTCGAAGATGTCGAAGTCGAAGGGCAATACCGTCGATCCGCTTGGCCTGATCGACCAATATGGTGCCGATGCCTTGCGGTTCTTCATGGCGGCGATGGAAAGCCAGGGCCGTGACATCAAAATGGATGAGCGCCGGGTTGAGGGATATCGCAACTTTGCGACCAAGCTGTGGAATGCAGCGCGCTTTGCGCAGGGGAACGGCATTGTCGCGAGCACGTCGCCCGACGCGCCGCCCGCCACGCTGGCGGTGAACAAATGGATTATCGGCGAGACGATAACGGCGGTGCAGGCGGTGGATGCTGCGCTGGCGGATTTCCGCTTCGATGGCGCGGCGAATGCGATTTATCAATTCGTGTGGAGCCAGTTTTGCGACTGGTATCTGGAACTGATCAAACCCGTTCTCGGCCAGATGGATGCCCCGGCAACCGGCCCCGAAGCCGATGAAACCCGCGCGGTGGCGGGCTGGGTGCTGGACCAGATTTTGGTCGTGCTTCACCCGTTCATGCCCTTCATCACCGAAGAGCTGTGGTCGAAAATGGGCCCGCGCGATTATGAGCTGATCGTGGCGAAATGGCCGGTGGTTGATGCAGGCGCGATTGATGCAGCGGCGAGCAAAGAAGTCGATTGGCTGATCAAGCTGGTCAGCGAAATTCGCGCCGCGCGTAACGAATTGGGGATCAGCCCCGGCACCCGGATGGCGATGCATGGGCGCGATGCCGCCGCCGACACGCTGGTACGGCTTGACCGTCAGCGTGCCGCGATTGCGCGGCTGGCGCGGGTTGATGTTGTTGCGGGCGATGCCCCGGCGGGCGGCGCAGCGCAGATCGTCGTGGACGAAGCGACGTTCGTTCTGCCGCTGGAAGGCGTGATCGACCTGGATGCCGAACGCGCGCGGCTGACCAAGGGGATTGCGGCGGCGGAGAAGGAGCGCGATTCGCTGGCCGGGCGGTTGGGCAATGCCAGCTTTATCGAACGCGCCAAGCCTGAAGCGATTGAAAAGGCGCGCGCTGACCATGCCGATAAAGCGGCGGAAGCTGAGCGGCTGAGCGCGGCGCTTGCGCGACTGGGGTGAGGTAACCTTCGCCCCACCAGCGCCCCACCAGTGCTTCCCCGGCGAAGGCCGGGGACCAGCCCAGGCAAATAACGCGGCGCGGCAGCGCAGAACGCGCTGCCGCGCATGTTCATCCCTAGCGCTGGGCCCCGGCCTTCGCCGGGGAAGGGGAGGAGTGAACGGGCATGGTACCCCACCCCCAAACACTCCCGAAATCCCGGATTAGCTTTCCGCGCAAAATCTCCTAAAGCCGTCGCCAGAAAAGGAACCCGCATGGCCACCCGCCCCGGCGCAAAAGATCTGACGACAGGCCCGATTGGCAAGACGCTGCTCGTCTTTGCATTGCCCACGCTTGCCACCAATATTCTGCAATCGCTCAACGGATCTATCAATGCGATCTGGGTGGGGCGGTTTCTGGGCGAAAGCGCGCTGGCGGCGACATCAAACGCGAACAACATCATGTTCTTAATGTTCGCCGCCGTGTTTGGTTTTGGCATGGCAGCGACGATTCTGGTCGGCCAAAGCTTTGGCCGGCGCGATATTGACGCGGCACGGCGGGCATTCGGATCGGCAGTGGGGCTGGTATTTGGTTCGGCGATTGTGGTGGCGAGCCTGGGGTGGATTTTTGCGCCGCAAATACTGGGGCTGCTGGCTACGCCGGGCGATGCGTTTCCGCTCGCGCTCACCTATTTGCGGATCAGCTTCCTCACGCTGCCGGCATCGATGATGCTGGTGCTGATCACCATGGGCCTGCGGGGGACGGGCGATTCGTTGACGCCCTTGTGGTTCGGGCTGCTCGCCTCTGCGCTGGATGCCGCGCTGAACCCGCTGTTCATTCTGGGCGTGGGGCCAATTCCGCGCATGGGTATTGCTGGTTCGGCCACCGCATCGCTGCTCGCCAATGTTGCCGCGCTGGTGGCGCTGATCGCCTATGTCTATCGCCGCGACCTGACGCTGCGGCTGCGCGGGGAGGAGCTTGGCTATCTGTTCCCCACCCGCGACGTGGTGTGGAAAATCGTCAGCAAAGGGGTGCCGATTGGCGCGCAGATGATCGTGATTGCGGTCGCCGGGCTGACGATGATGGGGCTGGTGAACCGCGAGGGGGTGGATACCAGCGCGGCATTTGGCGTGACGTTGCAGCTATGGGCCTATGTCCAGATGCCGGCGATGGCGATTGGTGCGGCGGTAAGCGCGATGGCGGCGCAGAATATCGGCGCGGGCAAATGGGACCGGGTGGAACAGATTACCGGCGCGGGGCTGCTGATCAATTTGGGCATTACAGGCGCGATGGTGGTGCTGTTGCTGATCTTTGATCGTGCGGTGATGGCGCTGTTTTTGGGCGGGGTTAGCCCTGCGTTGCCGATTGCGCGGCACATTCAGTTGATCGCGACCTGGGGGTTCATCCTGTTCGGCATGACGATGGTGTTTTTCGGCGTGGTGCGCGCCAATGGCGCGGTGCTCGGGCCGCTGTTGATTTTGTTGATTGCGATGTTCCCGCTGCGGCTTGGCTTTGCCCTGGTCGTGCGGCCAATGCTGGGCGTGGATGCTTTGTGGTGGTCGTTCCCGGTGGGATCGCTGGCGACGGTGGTGCTGGCCGGGCTGTTCTACCGCTATGGCCGCTGGCGAGAACTGTCGATGCAGATGCCCGGCGGGCATTCGCAAACCGGCAGTGCATTGGCATCTGGGCATAATGCTGCTGATCCGGCGGGGGCGTTGCATCCGGCGGGATGAAACCCCCTTGCTCCGCCGGGCGTGATCCCGCACAAACCGGATTATGACCGCATCATACCCCGCGCTTCGCCTTCGTCGTACCCGTTCCGCACCGTGGAGCAGGCGGCTTCATGCCGAAACGATCCTGACGCCGGCCGACCTGATCTGGCCGTTGTTCATTACAGAAGGCGAGGGCGTTGAGGACCCGATTGCGAGCCTGCCCGGTGTGTCGCGCTGGTCGGTCGATGGTATTGTGGCGCGCGCAAAGCAAGCCCATGCCGCCGGCATCGCGTGCATCGCGCTGTTCCCCAACACCCCGCGCAATTTGCGGACCGAGGACGGGCGCGAAGCGCTGAACCCCGATAACCTGATGTGCCGGGCGATTGGCGCCATCAAGGATGCCGTGCCCGATATCGGCGTGCTCACCGATGTCGCTCTCGATCCCTATACCGCGCACGGCCATGACGGGCTGGTCGATCAGCAGGGCTATGTGATGAATGACGACACCGCAGAAGTGCTGGTGGCGCAGGCGCTGAACCAGGCAGCGGCAGGGGCGGACATTATCGCGCCCAGCGACATGATGGATGGCCGCATCGGCCTGATCCGTGATGCGCTGGAGGAAGAAGGGCATGTGAACGTCCAGATCATGTCCTATGCCGCCAAATATGCGAGCGCGTTTTACGGGCCGTTCCGCGATGCGGTGGGCAGTCGCGGGCTGCTGAAGGGAGACAAGAAAACCTATCAAATGGACCCCGCCAATGCCGAAGAGGCGCTGCGCGAAGTGGCGCTTGACCTGGATGAGGGCGCAGACAGCGTGATGGTGAAACCGGGCTTGCCGTATCTGGACATCATCATTCGTGTGAAAAATGCGTTCGAAGTACCTGTATTTGCATATCAAGTTTCCGGCGAATACGCGATGATCGAGGCGGCGGTTGCCGCCGGTGCGGCGGAACGCGACCCGATGGTGCTGGAAACACTGATGGCGTTCAAGCGCGCGGGCTGCTCGGGCGTGTTAAGCTACCACGCGCTCCACGCCGCAAAGCTGATGGGCGGCTGAACGCAGGCGAGCGATGATCGAGACCGAGCGGCTAATCCTGCGCCTGCCAGAGCCGCGTGACCGCGCGGCGCTGCACGCGATGTGGGCTAATCCGGCGGTGATGGCAGAATTAGGCCCGGTGAAGGACGCGGACGCCAGCGATGCGGTGATCGCCAAACATGATGGCTATCGCTATGAGGGGCTGGGCTTCTGGGTCGTTATACGTCGTTCGGACGGCGCGATACTTGGTTTTTGCGGGCTGAAACGCGGCGATGCGCATAACCCGATTGCGGGTGAAATCGAGGCGGGCTGGATCATCGACCAGCCTTATTGGCGGCAGGGCTATGCGCTGGAGGCGATGATCGCGGCGCTCGCCTGGGGCTGGGCGCATTTCGATGCGCCGCGCATCGTCGCGATTACCTCGGCGATCAATATCAAGAGCCAGCGGATGATGGAGCGACTGGGGATGCAGCGGCTGGCAGATGGCGATTATGATCATCCTCTGATTCCACTCGGCGATCCGCTGCGGCCAATGGTCACTTATGCGATCGACCGACCATGATCGAAGCCGAACGACTCCTCCTCCGCCCGTGGCAGGACAGCGACCGCGCGCCCTTTGCGGCGATGGGGCAGGATGAAGCCGTCCGCCGGTTCCTCGGTCCGCCGCAGTCGCGTGCGGAAAGTGATGCTCTGGTCGACCGCATCACCCAGACGCAGGCGCATCTCGGTTATTGCCTTTGGGCGATTGAGCGGCGCGCCGATGCCGCGTTTCTGGGTTTTTGCGGCTTGAACCCCGCCCCGGCGGGAACCCCGATCGAGGGGCGAATAGAAATCGGCTGGCGATTGGCCCATGCCTATTGGGGGCATGGCTATGCGCGCGAGGCAGCATTGGCGTCGCTCGACTGGGCCTGGGCCAATCTGGCGGTCGAGGCGATTTTTGCCATGACGGTACCAGCAAACACCGCGAGTTGGGGGCTGATGGAACGGCTGGGGATGCACCGTCTGCACGATCTCGATTTCGATCATCCCGCTGTGCCCGATGGCAGTTCGTTGAAGGGCCACATTGTTTACGGCATTGATCGGCCTGCAGATCGACCTTTTGTTAACCAAATTCCCGGATGACCATGACGGTGCGTCGCCAGCGCGATGCGATCGGGGGTCGGGCAATGTACGAAGGCAAGATTAAAGCGGCCAGCACGACGCGCGTGACGACACCGCTAATCTTTGCAGTCGCGATCCTGGCGGGTTCTTTCCTGCTGTTTTTAGTCCAACCGATGGTGGCGCGGATGGCGCTGCCGCGGCTTGGTGGCGCGCCGGCGGTGTGGAACTCCGCCATGCTGGTTTATCAGGCGCTGTTGCTGGGGGGATATGCCTATGCGCACGCGCTGGGGCGCGTTCCCGTGCGGGCGCAGGCGCTGATCCATATCGCTGTTCTTGCCGTCGCCGCGCTGTGGTTGCCAATCGGGCTGATCGCGATGGATTTACCGGCTGATGCGCAACCAGCGCTTTGGGTGCCGTGGCTGCTTGGTCTGTCGATCGGGCCGTTGTTCTTTGCAATTTCTGCGCAAGCGCCGTTGCTGCAACGCTGGTTCAGCGTCGCCCATCCGGGGCGTGATCCCTATGCGCTATATGCCGCGTCCAATCTGGGCAGTTTTGGCGGGTTGATCGCCTATCCGTTGCTGGTTGAACCCGGCCTGGCGCTGAACGCGCAAAGCGGGTTGTGGAGCGCGGGCTATGCGCTGGTGGCGGTGCTGGTGATCACGTGTGCGCTGGCACTGCCGCGCGCAACGCGCCCCAGCGTGGCGGCTGGCCCTGCCAGCGCAGCGCCTGACCCTGCCAGCGCAGCCCCTGCCGCCCGCACGGTTGGTTACTGGATTTTGCTCGCATTCGTGCCGTCTGGCATGATGCTGGCGACAACAACCTATATCACCACTGATATTGTCGCGATGCCGCTGCTGTGGGTGATCCCGCTCGGGCTGTATCTGCTCAGCTTTTCCATCGCCTTTGCCGCTAACCGCACGCTGGCGAATGCGATTACCCGTTTTGCGCCGTTGCAGATCCTGCTGTTTGGCGGGGTAATGGTCGGCGGGTTTCAGGGCATGCCCTATTTTAACGCGGGCGTTGCGTTGACATTGCTGTTCACCATCTCTGTCTGCCTGCACACGACCATGTACCGCCATCGCCCGGCGCCAGACCGGCTGACCGGCTTTTATCTCGCAATGTCGCTGGGGGGCGCGCTGGGCGGTGTTTTTGCAGCACTGGTCGCGCCGGTATTGTTTGATTGGACATGGGAGTATCCGCTGCTGGTGTTCGCAGCCGGGCTGCTCGCGCCACAGGAATTGGTGATTGCGCCGCTCGCTGCACTATGGCGGGGCGATGCGCAGCGCAGGCGCATTCTGACGCTGGCGGTCGCGCTGGTGATTGGCGTGTTGATCGTCATGGCAACGCGCGATGTTGCTGCGTTTCAGGCAGGGCAAGGGCGGGGGGCAAGCTTTGCCGTAATCGTGGCAATCGCGCTGTTCGTGCTGGGGCGACGACTGCAATTTGCCCTTGTGCTGGGCGGCGCGCTGGTAATTTTTGGCGGGTTTCAGGCCGCGATGATCAGTTGGCAGGGCGATGCCCGCACCCGTAGCTATTTCGGCATCTACACGGTTGGCGGGAATGATCATGTGCGCCAGTTATCGCACGGCACAACCGTTCACGGCACACAGTTGATTGGGTCCGTTGTGCGGGAACGCACGCCAACGGCCTATTATGTCCGCAATTCCGGGGTTGGGCGCGCGATGCTGGCGCTGCCTGTGCTCTATGGCCCCAAGGCAAGGGTGGGCGTGGTCGGGTTGGGGGCGGGGACGCTCGCCTGCTATGCACAGCCCGGGCAAGATTGGCGCTTTTACGAGATTGATCCGGCCATGGTTCGCATTGCCCGCGATACCGGCCAGTTCAGTTTCCTGTCACGCTGCCTGCCTGATCCGGCAATCGTCATCGGCGATGCGCGGTTGAACCTGGCCACCCAGGCGGCTGACAGCCTTGATCTCCTGGCGCTGGATGCGTTTTCATCCGATTCGGTGCCGATGCATTTGCTGACGCGGGAAGCTTTTGCCAGCTATGATCGGGTGCTTGCCGCAAATGGCCTGTTGATGGTGCATATTTCCAACCGGTTCCTCGATCTGGAACCAGTGCTGGCCGCGGCGGCAAAGGCGGGGGGCTGGACATCGGCCAAGCTGCTATACCGGCCCGCCGCCAACGCACCTGAGGGCGAGACAGTGTCGGCCTGGGTCGCGCTGTCCCGTGACAAGTCGGTGATCGACACGCTGAAGGCGGGCGGCGGCGAATGGCGGGCGTTGACCCCGCGGCAAGGCTTTACGCCGTGGACCGATGATTATTCGACCATCCTGCCGCTGCTGAAATAGCAGCGTTTCGGTTTGCCGTCAGAAGGCGGTGATCTGGGCTTGCAGCACGTCAATCGCCGCTTGTTGCGTCGTCAGTTGCGCCTCAGCCCGGGCGCGCGCGGCGATTAGCGCGGGATAGCCGGGCTGGCCCGTGGCACCACGATCAATCGCCAGTCTTTCCAGATCGGACAGCGCCGTAAGGCTTTGCGAGCGCAGGCTATCAAGCGCTGCCATTGCCGACTGCGCCGTCAACCAGGTCTCGCTGCCAGTGGCTGATCCCTGCGCCTGGCGGGCGGCAGCGGAGGCGCGTTGTTCGGCAGGGGTGAATGATTGCGCACTCGCTGCCAGCGCCGATTCAATCGTTGCAAGCTGGGCATCCAGCGCGGGATCGGCCGGGATGACGGTGGCCGGCGGATCCGCCAGTGCTGGCGCTGCTGCGGGTTGTTTTTCAACCGCGCGCGGCAGCAGCGAGGGATAGCGCTGGCTGGGCGCAACGCAGCCAGACAGCATCGCCGCGCAAGCGGCCAGGGCAAAGATGAGGGGGCGCAAAGCCGAACTGTCCATGATCAACGCTCTATGCCGCCAGCGATGTTGGCGCAACGGGCTTGCGTATCGTGAAACGGCCCTCTATGGCTCCGCCCACCGTGCACCCGTAGCTCAGCTGGATAGAGCATCAGACTACGAATCTGAGGGCCGGGCGTTCGAATCGCTCCGGGTGCACCACTTTCCTTTCCGTCGGATGATATGCGCGCAGATCGTTGGTCACGATCTGCGTTTTGGCATGTCAAACCCCGTAATGTTGGCGATACCAGGCGACGAAATTCGGTACGCCGGCCGCCACCGGGGTGGACGGCACATAATCGATCAGCGCGCGCAGCAAATCGGTTGATGCTTCGGTGCGCAGCACTTCACCCGGCTGCATCGGCAGTAAATTCATGATCGCCGGCTTGCCGACCGCCGTTTCGATGGCGGCGATGTAATCCAGCAGGCGGACGGGTTCACCCTGGGCGATGTTGACGATGCGGTGCGGGGCGACAGGCGACAGGCTGTCTTCAGGCGAAACCGGCACTGTGCCCGGAACGGCACCGATCAGGCGGACGACCGCTTCGGCCAGATCAGCGACATAGGTAAAGTCGCGCACCATTTCGCCGTGATTATAAACGTCAATCGGCGTGCCCTCGATGATGGCGCGGGTGAATTTGAACAGCGCCATATCGGGCCGACCCCAGGGTCCATAGACGGTGAAGAAGCGAAAAAACGTCATCGGCACACCGAATAAATGGGCATAGCTGTGCCCCATCAACTCGGTTGCGCCCTTGGTGGCGGCATAGAAGGTCAGCGGGGTCGTGCACTGATCGGTTTCGCGGAAGGGCATGGCGGTGTTGCCGCCATAAAATGAGCTGGTCGAGGCGGCGAGCAGATGCGCCGGTTTGGTTCTGCGCGCGAGTTCCAGGATGTTGAAGCTGCCAACCAGGTTTGATGCGACATAGGTTTCGGGGTGATCAATCGAATAGCGTACACCGGCTTGTGCGGCGAGATGGACGACAATGTCGGGCTGGAACGCTTCCCACGCCGGGGCCAGTGCCGCCATGTCATCAATCGAAATGCGTGCCACGCTGAAATTCGGGTTGGCCGCCAGCACGGCATTGCGCTGTTCCTTCAGCGTCACATCATAATAATTGGAGAAATTGTCGACCCCCAGCACGGTGCAGCCACGGTCGAGCAACGCCTGGGCGACATGCATGCCGACAAATCCCGCCGATCCGGTGACCAGGATTTTTCGGCCAGCCAATGTCCCAGCCAATGTCCCAGACAGTGTCATCGTCATCGCTCACTTCCCTTGCGCCATTGCCGCCAACCACCAGCGCTGCGCTCAATCCTGGGCTTAAAGCACAAAAAAGTGAACAGTTCGGCATCGGCGAAAGGGCGACCGGGGCGCGTGATTGTGCGCGTTTGCGGGGCCGCACGTGCCGCAGCGTCGCTAGTGGGTCTGTTCCCGGTCTGGCCAGTGGCCGGGGATTATGACTATCGTACAGGGTGACAGCGTCAGTCCGTCGTGTAACGAAATGCTGAACGCAACGAATGGATATCATGCCCGATCTTGCTGTATTTTACGAACATCCCCTGTGGTTTGCGCCGCTGTTTGCTGCGCTGGATGCGCGCGGGATTGATTATGTGAAGCTGGGGATAGCGGGGCATAGCTTTGATCCCGCCGGTTCGCCGCCGCCTGCGCGCGTGGTGCTGAGCCGCCTTGCGATGTCGAGCTTTCTGCGCAGTGCCGATCATGCGATTTTCTATACGCCCGCGCTGTACGCGCATTGGGCGGGGCAGGGCGCGCGAATCATCAATGGCGCAGATGTGCTGGCCGTGGATGCGAATAAGGCCCGGCAGCTTGCGCTGATTGCGTCGCTGGGGCTGGCGATTCCCGCGACGCGGGTGGTGCACCGCGCGATTGATATTCCCGCAGCGGCCAAGGGCTTGCGCTTCCCCATCGTTGTAAAGGCCAATATCGGCGGATCGGGCGCGGGCATCATGCGCTATGATAGCGCTGATGATCTCGCGCTGGCGGTGGCCGACAAGTTCTTGCCGACCAGTATCGACGGGGTTTTGCTGGTGCAGGAATATGTGCCCGCCCGCGACGGCCGGATTACGCGGATTGAAACGCTCAATCGCAAATTCCTGTATGCGCTGGACATTGACGGGGGCGGGCAGTTTGATTTGTGCCCGGCAGATGCGTGTGTTGCCGATGGCAAACCGATTGCGATGACCCAAGCTGATCCCGGCCCCATGCTGATCGACGCGGCAGAGCGGATTGCCGTTGCGACCGGGCTGGATGTGGGCGGCATCGAAGTGATGATCGATGATCGTGACGGCACACCGCGATTCTATGATATCAATGCGTTATCAAATTTTGTTGCGAAGCCGCTGGAGGTTCTGGGCTGGGATCCGCATGAAAATCTGATCGATTACATCGTCGCAGAAATCGACCTCGCAAAGCAAACTGGGGTGAAGGCATGAGATACGGTTACTGGATGCCGGTGTTCGGCGGTTGGCTGCGCAATGTGGCGGACGAACAGATGGATGCCAGCTGGGATTACACGCGGCGCCTGGCGATCAACTCGGAAAAATGGGGTTATGATCTGTCATTGATCGCCGAACTGAACATGAATGACATCAAGGGTGTGGGCGCGCCAACGCTGGATGCCTGGTCAACGGCGGCGGCGGTTGCAGCGGTGACGAGCACGCTTGAACTGATGGTCGCGGTGCGCCCAAACTTCCACCAGCCCGCGCTGTTCGCCAAGGCGGCTGCCAATATCGACCAGATTGCCGGCGGTCGGCTGGCGCTGAACGTCGTATCGTCGTGGTGGGCAGATGAGGCGCGGCGATATGGCCTGCAATTCGACCAGCATGATGATCGCTATGCCCGTACCAGCGAATGGCTGAAGGTGGTTGAGGGGTTGTGGAGCGAGGAGGAGTTTGATTTCTCCGGCAAATTTTACACCACGGACAAGGCGATTTGCAGCCCAAAGCCGGTGCGCAAACCCGTTACTTATGCCGGTGGAGAGAGTGAGGCCGCCAAGAGGCTGATCGTCAATCAGTGCGATGCCTATGTCATGCACGGCGACCCGGTGGAAAATATCGCGCCCAAAATCGCTGACATGGCCGCGCGCCGCGCCGCCACCGGCAAACCAGCGATGCATTATGGCATGGCGGCCTATGCCATCGTCCGTGACAGTGAAGCCGAAGCCAAGCGGGAGCTGGAACGGATCACGACAGTGGCAGAGCTGCCCGCCGGTTATGACAATTTCGACCAGTGGCTGTCTGGCACGCAGCTGGAACGCGAAATGAAGATCAACGAATATTCGGTCTCCAACCGGGGCCTGCGCCCCAATCTGGTCGGTACGCCTGAGCAGCTGCGCGAACGGATTGAGGAATATGAAGCTGCCGGGCTCGACCTGCTGCTGCTCCAGATGAGCCCGCAGGCTGAGGAAATGGAACGCTTTTCAGTCCAGGTCATGCAGCGCGAGCCTGTGACGGCGTAACGCGGGGCGGGCAGGGCGGGGCTTCGTTAGTTACTGCACTAAAATGCCCCAATTGCGCATGAATCCTGCGTATTTGCGGGGTGTTACGATTCATTGTTGTGCAAATGCCATTCGTTTGCGAACATCTGGTCGCTGGAGCTGTCTGGCGGGCCGATCTGTACCACGGATTGCGACGGTGCCGCGCACAGGATGACACAGCGGTAAGGGGGGACCTGAAATATCGGCTGCGCGATTTCGGGGGCATCATGTTTACACGGCGACATTTGTTACAAAATCTGGGGCGCGCCGGTGGCACCGCCGCCACGGCGAGCGCGATGCAGGCGCTGGGCCTGTTCGGTTCAGCATCCGCGATGGCGGCGCTTCCCGATACGGGCGAGAATTTTGGTGCCGGTAAATCGGTTGTGGTGCTGGGCGCCGGGATTTCGGGGCTGGTCGCTGCCTATGAGCTTGAACAGCGAGGTTTCGATGTAACCTTGCTGGAGGCGCGCCAGCGCGTCGGCGGGCGGGCATGGACGGTGCGCGATGGCGATAACATCGAGATGATTGGCGAGGCGACGCAAACCGCCAAATTTTCCGATGGCGTGTATTTTAACGCCGGGCCGGCGCGACTGCCAAGCTTTCATCAGGAAATCCTGGGCTATGCGCGCAAGTTTGGCGTGCCGTTGGAGGTGGAGGTTAATTCCAGCCGCTCTGCCTATGTGGTTGCCGATAACGGATCAAAGCTGCGGATGCGCACCGCGATCAACGACACGCGCGGCCATATTGCCGAGTTGCTGGCCAAGGCTGTTAATCAGGGCGCGCTCGACGCGGCGGTATCAGCCGAGGATAAGGCAAAACTGATGCCGTTCCTGAAATTCTATGGGGATCTTGGCGAGGATTATGCGTTTGAAGGCACGGTGCGCTCTGGCTTTGGAACGGCACCGGGGGCGGGCACGTCAAGCTTTGAGACAGCGCCCAAGGCAACGCCGTTATCGGCCCTGCTGGCCAATGAACGGCTGAACATGACGCTGTTCGAAGAGATGCTGTTTATGCAGGCAACGATGTTCCAGCCTGTGGGTGGTATGGACCAGATTTCGGTGGGCATTGAACGCAATCTGAAGCGCCGCGCGGTGCGGGGGGCAGAGGTTCAGCGCATCCGGCACGATGCCAAGGGCGTGACGATTTCGTTTGTCGACACCGCTTCTGGGGGCGCCCGATCGCTGAAGGCCGATTATTGCGTGTGCACCATTCCGTTTCCGGTGCTGGCCAAGATCGACACTGATTTTGCAAAGCCGGTTGCCGATGCGATTGCCGGTGTTGAATATGACAATTCGAACAAAGTCGCGTTTGAATCGCCCCGCTTTTGGGAACGCGACCAGATTTATGGCGGGATCAGCTTTGTCGGCGGTGAAACCCAGCTGATCTGGTATCCATCCTGGGGGCTGCACAGTGAACGCGGGATGATATTGGGCTGTTACAGTTCGGGCACACCGGGGGCCAAATTTGCTGCACGGCCAATCGCAGAACAGATTGCCATGGCGCGCGCGGCGATTGATAAGGTCCATCCGGGCCACGGCGCTGACCTGACCAATGCGCTCGCTGTGAACTGGAAGAAAGTGCCCTACAGCCTTGGCCCCTGGCCGAATTGGCACCCTGAACGCAAGGGGCCGCAGGAAGGGCATAACGATACACCAGGGTTTCGGCTGTTGTGCGAACCAGCGGGCCGCACCGTATTTGCCAGCGCCGCGCTAAGCCAGACGCCAGGGTGGCAGGAAGGCGGCATTCAATCCGCCCATGCCGCTGTAGCCGCGCTGGCCAAGCAAGTCGCCGCGCGTGCGCTGACCGAACCGTCGCGCAGGGCCGTATGACAGGATCGCGAAAATTGAGGGCGGGCGATTGAAACACGGTGCGGCGGGTATATTCTGCCGCATGAAATTCGGATTATGACCAAGGGGATATGTTATGAAGCCATTGCTGACATCGTTTGCCATCACGCTTTTTTCGGCAACATCGGCAGTCGCCGGACCGATTGTGCGGCACACCAATCCGCCGCCCGCCATCATCCTGAGCGGGGTGACTGTTCCTGCGGGGGCGGAGACGTTGATCCTCAGCGGCCAGCTCGCTTCGCCGATCGATCCGGCAAAAACCGACAGCATCGAAGCCTTTGGCGACACGAAAACGCAAACCATCAGCACCTTCAACAAGATCAAGGCGTTGTTGGCCAAGCAGGGCTATATGATGTCCGATATCGTGAAGTTGACGGTGTTTGTGGCAGGCGACCCTAAATTGGGCGGCAAGATGGATTTTGCCGGCTTTAATGCGGGATATAAGGAGTTTTTCGGGACCGCAGAAAACCCCAATCTGGTGGCGCGATCAACTGTACAGGTCGCAGCCTTGGCGGGCCCCAATTTTCTGATCGAGATTGAGGCGATCGCCGCCAAAGCGCCTAAATAACAACAGCCTGGGCATCGCGAACGCGTCGGCAAGGCCGCCGCCGTTCCGTTCGGATAGCGGCGCGAGGCGGGAGCGCCGGCTTGAAGGGCAGCGATATCGGGCTGTGGGCGCTGGTCGCGTGCCTTACACGGCGCCGCGCCCGACCGATGCGCCACCGTCAACGAACAGCGTTTGGCCGGTGATAAACCCTGCTCCTTCAGACAGCAGGAAAGCGATTGCGGCGGCGATTTCTGCCGGCCGACCGAAGCGGCGCATGGGCACGGCGGAAAGGTAACGTGCCTCCCCCGCGCTGCCGACGGGGTTGTTCTGGCGGAACAATTCGGTTTCGGTCGGTCCGGGGGCTACCGCGTTGACGGTGATGCCCGTTTCGGCAAGTTCCAGCGCCCAGCTGCGCGCAAAGCTGACCAGCGCGGCTTTGGCCGCCGCATAGGCCGTGCGTTCGGGCGCGCCGAGCACAACCAGGCTCGACACATTGACGATCCGGCCCCAACCGCGCGCCTTCATGCCCGGCAGGATCGCCTGCGCGGCGGCAATCGCCGGGTGCAGGTTTACGCGCAGCACATCATCCAGTGCCTCCAGCGCAATATCGCCCAGGCGTTGCGGGCGGACGAGGCCGACATTGTTTACGACGCCATCGAAATCATGGTCCGATACGAGCCGCGCCAGCACCGACTGCGTGGCATCGCGACCACTAAGGTCAAGCGCCACCAGCGTGCCCGGAAACGCGGGATCATTGGCCTGGCGGGCAATGCCGACCACGTGGTGTCCCGCGGCCGCAAGGCATTCAGATAGTGCTCGGCCAATGCCTTTGCTGGCCCCGGTGATCAGGAAAGTGCGGCTGGCCATGATCATTCTCCTTGGTGATGGTGGTTATGCCGCCATGGTCAGGCGTGCGCGGCGGATTGCGGGCAGCATGTCGCTGGGCTCCGGGCGGCGCGTGTAATCGGGGTTTACCTCGGCATAGACGATCATCCCATCGGGGCTGATCACGAAACGGCCCGGCATTGGCAGGGTCCATGACGGATCGTCATTGGTGACCGCCAGATCATTGCCGCGTGATTTGTACAGCGCGACCAGATAGTCGGGCAGCGCAAATCGCAGGCCGAACGCGGCGGCGACATCATTCACCCGATCGGACAAAATGGGGAAATCGAGGCCATTTTCGCGCATGGATTTGCGACTATTTGCCCGGGTTTGGGGAGAAATGGCGACCAAATGCGCGCCTGCGGCAGTAAATTGCGGCAAACTGGCCTGAAGTGCCTGCAATTCCATGTTGCAATAGGGGCACCATACGCCGCGATAGAAGCTGACGACCAGCGGACCGCGTTCCAGCAGTTCAGCCGACGACACCAGCGTGCCATCGGGCGCGGCCAGCAGAAAATCTGGCGCTCGGTCGCCCGCTTTGAGCGCGCGGGTTGCGGCACCCGATGCAATCAGCTCTGCCGTCGCGCGTGCCATGATCGGATGGATTTCCGGCGGCGCATTATAGGGCGGTTTGCCAGCGATAAAGTCAGCCTTGAAGGCGTCCAGGCGATCTTGCAGGGTCATGGGGGTAATCCTTGGTGAAAAGCACGCGGGGATCAGGCCTGCGGGACCAGGGTTTCGATGCGGGCAATGGCGCGGGCGACGGCGGGCCGTGCCTCCATTTGGCGCACCCAGCGGGAGAGATTGGGCAGGCCGGTAATGTCGACCTCAGCAAAGGCGCGACGCCACAGCCAGCCGAAATGGGCGATATCGGCGATGGTGAACGCGTCTCCGGCGACAAAGGCGTGGCGGCCCAGCACATTGTCCAGCACACCGGCGGTGCGCGCCGCTTCGGCTTCAAACCGGGCGATGGCGATGGGCTGTGGTTCGGCGGCTTGTTTTTTGAAAAAACCTGCCTGCCCAAAGGCGGGGCTTAGGCCGGATGCGTGGAAGAATAATTGTTCGAACACGCGCGCGCGGTGCGCGCCGGATGCGGGCAGCAGCTTGCCAGTTTTTTCCGCCAGATACACCAGGATCGCAGCGGATTCCGTCAGCACCATTGGGCCATCAATCAGCACCGGTACCTTTGCATTGGGGTTCAGCGCGATGAAATCAGGCGCTTTTTGTTCCCCCTTGCGCACGTTGATGCCATGCAGCGTGTAATCGAGCCCGAGCTCTTCCAGCGCGATGGGAACCTTGACGCTGTTGGGCGTTGCGAATGCATAAACTTCGATCATCATCTCTACTCCGTTCAGCGGCGAAAAGCGCGCAGGGCAATTGGCGCGGCGGCGGCGAACACGGCTGCTGAAACGCTGCCGGTAATGTGCAGCGTCATCAGTGCATCGTTGAAAACCTGTCGCAGCATCGTCTTGCCCCTTGGTGCCAACCAGCGAACAATTCGCTGACTTGATGACAAAGGAATGCCCGTTTCTGACAAGACGAGGCAGACCGGCTGTGGCAATATCATCCATTCCAGGGGGGAATGACGATGGACCGATTCCAGGCGATGACCACTTTCATCCGCGTTGTGGATACCGGTTCCTTCTCGGCCGCGGCGCGCCAGATGAATGTTGGCCAGCCTGCGGTGTCAAAGATCGTGGCGCAGCTGGAGGAGCGGTTGGGCGTGCGCTTGTTAACGCGCACCACACGTGGCCTTTCCCCCACCGAAGCGGGGCAGCGTTTTTACGACCATGCCGGCCTATCGCTGATGGAGGCCGACGAGGCTGATCTGGCCGCACGCGGTGCTGGCAAGGGGCTGACCGGGCAGCTCAGAATTTCCGCCGCAACCACATTTGCCCGGCTGCACGTGGTGCCGAAACTGCCCGCGTTTCTGGCCGAACATCCTGATCTGAACCTTGAGGTGATTTTGGATGACCGGGTGATCGATATGGTGCGCGAGGGCATTGATGTGTCGCTGCGCATGGGCGCGCTGCCCGATTCCACCGCGACCGCGCGAAAGCTGGCGGCGGGCAGGCGATCAGTGCTGGCAACGCCGGCCTATCTTGCGCGGGCAGGCACACCGCAAACGCCAGCGGAACTCGCCGGGCATGAGGCAGTGGTCTATACGCATTATGAAACGCCGATATGGACGTTTCAGGGCGCAGCCGGTGGTGAAGCATCTGTTGCGGTGGGCGGCAGGCTGCGCGTGAGTGCCGCCGAAGGCGTGCGCGCCGCCGTGCTCGCCGATATCGGCCTGACCGTCGCATCGGACTGGATGTTTTCGCCCGAACTGGAAAGCGGCGCGGTGGTGCGCGTGCTGGAAAACTGGGCACTCCCCCCGCTCGACCTATGGGCACTGTTCCCCACCGGGCGGCTGGCAAGCACCAAGGCAAGGAGTTTTGCGGAATTTATGCTGGCCGCGATGCGGGGGTGAGGGGGGCGGGTTGCGACCAAGAGGCGGTCGTTCCGAAGCCGCCATACCCCTTTCGGGTGCTCATATGGCGTAAGCGGAACCTTGTTTTTGAAGCTTTGGGTGACAGCAACAGGCTACCGTCGCAGTCGTTCGTCGATACATCATCGTTGGCCCCAACTGGTCTTCGCCCACAGGCTCTCAACGACACCCGAAACGCATTGCGCCTGCGACTGATCTTCGCCAAAGAGCGCAGATGCTGCGCCGACTAAGCCAACCCAGTCGTCAAGCCGCGCTCGCGCTGATCGCGTGCGCCATGCTGTTGCGGGCGCTGATTCCGGCGGGCTGGATGCCCACGACCGACACCACTGGCATGATGCGCATCGCGATCTGCAGCGGCATGGGCCCACAGACAGTGTGGATGGATCGCACCGGTAAAATCCACAAGGATGTGCCGGAAAGCGGCAATCATGACGCGCAACCATGCGGGTTCGCCGTGCTGGGGCACGGGCTTGATGATGCCCCTAGCCTCGAAATTGCGCTGATCCGGCCCGGCACCGATGCGATTGTGGTGATCGCGCGCCAAACCGTTTCGGTCGGGCGTGGCCTCGCCGCTCCCCCGCCGCCATCGACCGGACCGCCCAGGCTGATCTGATACGCCGCCGCGTCTGTGCGCGGCTGTTCATTCTTCAGAGCTGGGATTTTTCAATCATGATGTATTTCTATCTGGCCGCGCTTGCTGCGCCGGCTGCTGCACCCTTGCCTGTATTGGCGCCCGCTTTTGTCCCTGACCTTGTCCCTGACCTAATCGACACAGAGTCGTCGTCATCTGCCGATCAAAAAGATATTGTCGTCACCGCAGATACGCTGCGGAAGATCGAAAACGTCCCCAACACGAGCGTAACCGTTGATGCCGCCCGCATTGCCACGACAATCAACGCGGTGAGCATTGAAGATACCCTCAAATACGCCCCGAGCCTGATCATCCGCAAACGGTCGATCGGTGATAACTTCGCGCCAATCGCCACGCGGACCTCCGGGCTGGGTGCCAGCGCGCGCAGCCTCATTTTTGCAGACGGCGTGCCGCTGTCAGCGCTCATCGCCAACAATAACGGCAATGGCAGCCCGAAATGGCAGCTCGTCAGCCCTGCGGAAATTGCAAAGATCGACGTGCTCTACGGCCCGTTTTCGGCGGCCTATGCGGGCAATTCAATTGGGACTGTGGTGAACATCACGACGCGTCTGCCAGACAGGCTGGACGCACAGGCAACATTGCTCTTCAATAACCAGTGGCACACGCAATATGCCACCAGCCTGTCGC
>MSXR01000007.1 GCA_002083655.1 Proteobacteria bacterium ST_bin14
GGTCTTGCGGTCTATCGGCCTGATGCGAGCGTCAACGACGTTGCGGTTTCCGCCTTCGCCTCGCGCCGGATTGGCGGCAACTGGAGCATCAATGCCTTTGGCAGCTATGCGCGGCTGGTCGGTGACGCCGCCGATTCGCCCATTTCACGCAGCCCGTTCGGCAGCCGCAACCAGGTCACGCTCGGCACGTCGATCAGCTATCGTTTCCGGTTCAACTAGCCGCCAGCAACACCCGCGCCCGCGCGCAATCAGCGTCCATCTGCGCGACCAGCGCGTCCAGCCCGTCAAACTTGGCCTCGGGGCGCAGATAGGCGATCAGGTCGACCTCGATCATCTGGCCGTATAAATCCTCGGCGAAGTCGAACAGGAACACTTCCAGCAATTCCTTGGGTGGATCAAATGTCGGCCGCACGCCGATATTTGCCGCGCCATTGATGACACGGCCATCGGCCAATCGCGCACGCACCGCATAAATGCCATATGCCGGGCGCAGATAGCTCCCCATGTCGATGTTCGCCGTGGGATAGCCGATCGTGCGGCCCACCTTGTCGCCGTGCTGCACCTGGCCCGCAATCGCAAAGGGCCGCGTCAGCAACCGCGCCGCGCCGACGGGGTCGGCCCGGTGGAGCAAATCGCGAATCCGGCTGGAGGAAACAACCTCGTCCCCCGCCGTTACCGGCCCCACCGTATCGCAGCTAAAGCCATTCGCCGCGCCCAGTGCCGCCAGCACGCCCACATTGCCGCCCCGCTTTGCGCCAAAGGTAAAGTCCTGCCCGGTCACCACGCCCGCCACGCCCAGATTGGTGACAAGGCATTCATCAACAAACGCCGCCGCCGTCAGCTGCGCGAGTGCGCCATCGAAGTGCAGCACCACCATCGCATCGGCCCCCGCATCGGCAAAAAGCCGCTGGCGCTGATCAAGCGTCGTCAGCCGAAACGGCGCGGTATCGGGCTTGAAAAAGCGCACCGGATGCGGATCAAACGTCGCGACCAGCGCAGGCACGCCGCGCGCACGCGCCAGCGCCACGGCACGGCCGATCACCGCCTGGTGCCCCAGATGAAATCCATCGAAATTGCCCAGCGCGACAATGCCACCGCGATAGCGCTCGGGCACTGGCGCACCCCCGTCGAGACGCTCCATGTGCCGGGCTATAGGGGGCAGGTGCGCGGGGCGCTAGGGGCGCGCGAGCGTGACATAGCTATAGCCGGGCACGGCACCCTCGGGCGGGAAATCGGTCCGCGCCGTTTCACGCCAGCCGGTGAACGGCGGCACCACCGCATCACCGGCGGGCGACAGGTGCACTTCGGTCAACTCGATCAGCGTCGCCTGATCGATCAACAGGGCAAAGATGTCGACCCCACCGATCACCGCCACATCATCCCCTGCCAGCACGAGCGCCTGAGTTACGTCATGCGCCACCTCGGCGCCCGTCGCCTGCCAATGGGGGTCGCGCGTCAGCACGATATGCCGCCTGCCGGGCAAGGGGCTGGGAAAGCTTTCAAACGTCTTGCGGCCCATGATCATTGGCCGACCCATCGTCATCGCCTTGAACCGGCGTTGCTCGCCGGGGATATGCCAGGGAATAGTGCCGTCAGCGCCGATCACGCCATTATCCGCGCGCGCAAGGTGCAGCGAAATCACACCGCCACCGGGGCCGCGATATTCGGCTGCGCGACATAATCGTGCAGCTTGAAATCTTCATATTCATAACCGTCAATGCCATCCGGCTTGCGGAGAATCTCCAGCCGCGGCTGGGGGCCGGGCGTGCGCGTCAAAAGCAGCCGTGCCTGATCAAGGTGGTTCAGATACAGGTGGCAATCACCGCCCGTCCAGATGAACTCGCCCACCTCCAGATCGCATTGCTGCGCGAGCATATGGGTGAGCAGCGCATAGCTGGCGATGTTGAACGGCACCCCCAAAAACACATCAGCAGAACGTTGATAAAGTTGCAGCGATAACCTGCCGTTCGATACATGCGTCTGGAACAGGCAGTGGCACGGAGCGAGCGCCATCGCGTGCAGATCGCCCGGGTTCCACGCGCTGACGATTTGTCGGCGCGATGTGGGGTTGGTTTTTATTTGGATGATCAGTTCGGCAATCTGGTCAATCTGGCGGTCATCGCTGGCCGCCCAATCGCGCCATTGCTTGCCATAAATGGGCCCAAGATCGCCGTCGTCGCGGGCCCATTCATCCCAGATGGCCACCTTTCGGTCCTGCAACCAGCGCACATTGGTGTCGCCGCGCAGAAACCACAACAGCTCGACGATGATCGATCGCAGATGCAGTTTCTTGGTGGTGAGCACCGGAAAACCGCCTGCCAGATCAAACCGCATCTGATGGCCAAACACCGATAGGGTGCCAACGCCGGTCCGGTCCGCAGTCTCAACACCGGTGTCGAGAATATGCTGCATCAGATCGTGATAGGCGCGCATGATCAGTCTTCCGTGCAGGCTTTAATGGCACGCGGATCAGGGCGCGGACCCTGCGCGCGGAATGATGCCACATAGCCGCCTGCGGACGGCATATCACTGGTCGCGACCTGCACATAGCCGACGGCGGCGAATTCGCATTTCAGCAGTTTGGGCGGCGTGCCATGGTTCTGCGTCGGGCGGTTGGCGTCGACCACGATGACAAGCCCGTCCGCCTTCAGCGCAGGCCGCATCCGCCACAAAAATTCATAAGGCTGCTCAATCTCATGATACATGTGCACCATCAGCACCCGGTCAAAACTATTTTCGGGCAGCTTGGGATCGGCGGGCTCACCCAGCCGCACGCTTACGCTCTGCAAGCGCTCGCGCACCACGCGCTCGGCGAGCGAATCGCGGACTTCAGGAACGATATCCTCGGCGAGGACGCGGCCCTCCTTGCCGACGCGTTCGGCCAACCGGATCGTGTAATATCCCTCACCCGCGCCAATATCTGCCACGGTCATGCCGGGCTTGATCCCGGCCTTGTCCATCACCTCATCGGCCTCGTTCAACCGGTCGCGGGCTTCCTCGGTTGACCAGCGCGATGAAACGATTCTTGCCACCGGGCGATCGGCGGCGGGAAATGGCCCGGCCCCGTCCTTGGCCGGGGACGGTGTGCCCGCACCTACATCGCAGGCGGCAACGAACATAAGCCCAGCCAAGATAGCGAGGCGGCGCATGCTAGTCGACATCCTCCACCTCAACCGTCTCGCCCGTCACGCGTTGCGACAGGGCCGCCGCCATGAACGGATCGAGTGCCCCGTCTAACACATCGCCCGGCGCGGTCGATACCACGCCCGTGCGCAGGTCTTTCACCATCTGATAGGGCTGCAATACGTATGACCGGATCTGGTGGCCCCAGCCGATGTCGGTTTTGCTGTCATTTTCCGCATTGGCCGCCGCCTCGCGGATCGCGAGTTCGCGCTCATAAAGGCGGGCGCGCAGCTGGTTGTAAGCCTCCGCCTTGTTCTTATGCTGCGATCGCTGGTTCTGGCACTGCACAACGATGCCGGTGGGGATATGCGTGATGCGCACAGCCGAATCGGTGGTGTTGATGTGCTGCCCGCCCGCGCCCGATGCGCGGTATGTGTCGATCCGCAGGTCGCTCTCGTTATAATCAACCTCGATATTGTCGTCGATCACGGGATAGACCCAGACGCTGGCAAAGCTGGTGTGCCGCCGCGCCGCACTGTCATAGGGGCTGATGCGAACCAGACGGTGGACGCCGCTTTCGGTTTTGGCATAGCCATAGGCGTTCTCGCCCTTCAGCAGCAGCGTGGCGGATTTGATGCCGGCCTGCTCGCCCGAATGCTGGTCGATCAGTTCCACCTTCATGCCGCGCCGTTCGGCCCAGCGTGTGTACATGCGGCTCAGCATGCCGGCCCAATCCTGGCTCTCAGTGCCACCCGCCCCGGCATTCACCTCGATATAGGTGTCGTTGCCATCGGCTTCACCCGCCAGCAGCGCCTTGATCTTGTCCTCATTGGCGCGCTCTGACAGCATCGCCAGTCCGGCGACGCCTTCATCGACCATCGCAGTATCGCCCTCTCCCTCGGCCATTTCCATCAGTTCGACGGTGTCCGAAAGCTCAATTTCAATCGCGCGCGTGGCGGTGATTGCTTCATCAAGGCGGCGGCGTTCGCGCATCACTTCCTGCGCGGCTTTGGGATCATTCCACAGCGCCTGATCTTCAACGCGCGCGTTCAGTTCGTCGAGGCGGCGAAGCGCACGGTCCCAATCGAGGAACCGGCGCAGCAGCGCCAGCGCGTCGTTGATGCTATCGACATGGGCTTGCGCTTCAGCGCGCATGGGAAGAACTCCGCAAAAACAAATAGTGGCGCCCCGCAACGAGCGGCATCCGCGATATGGGAACCGCGCTAGTAGATTCCGCCCTGCCTTTGCAAGAAATCGCTGTCTTTCTTGCTGTCATCCCGGCGCGCAGCCTTTGTGTCACGTGTAGGGGCCAGATCAGACTGGCGGGCAACGTCACGACGTGGCTCACTTTCGGGCTTGAATGCCTCCCAAATCACCGATGCTTGCGGGTCATCACCCGGCCACGCGCCGTAAACCTGCTTGCCCGACGCGCGATCAACGCGCACCATTCGCACGCCCGGCGGCGCGCGGAACGGCAGCACCGGCATGCCCTCATAGGCTTTTTGCGCGAACTGCTTGAATATTGGCGCGGCAAGCGTGCCGCCCTGCGCATAACCGCCCAAGCTCGCTGGCTTGTCATAGCCAATATACAGCCCGGCGATCAGCTGAGGCGTGCCGCCGATAAACCACACATTGGTTGGCCCGGTGGACGTGCCGGTTTTGCCCATGATTGGTCGGTTCAGATCACGCAGCACCGTCGCGGTGCCGCGCTGGATGACGCCTTCGGTGATGTGGACCATCTGGTATGCTGTAATCGGATCAATCACCTGCCGCGCGCGAATCACCGGGCGGGGCATTGCCTTTCCGTTCCAGTCGGCCGCGTTGCAGCGATCACAGGCGCGCCAATTATCGGGCCAAATTACCTTGCCATGCCGGTTCTGGACAAAATCGATCAGCGTCGACGGGTGGCCGCGCCCTTGGTTGGCGATGATCGAAAAGGCGTTGACCATGCGCTGAACCGTGGTTTCGCCCGCCCCCAGCGCGATCGACAGGAACGCCGGATATTTGCCCACGCCCATCCGGTCGATCACATCAACCACGCGCTCCATGCCGGTCTGTGAGGCAGCTTTTACCGTCATCAAGTTGCGTGATTGCTCAATGCCCCAGCGCATCGTGTGCGGGCCAGAGCCGCGGCTGCCGCCAAAATTGGTAAAGCATTTCTGCCCCAGCCGGGCACCCTGATAGACGCAGAATGGCCCATCGATGATGATTGAGCTGGGCGTCATCCCGTTTTCCAGCGCCGCGGCATAGACCAGCGGCTTGATGGTCGATCCCGGCTGACGCATCGCCTGCGTTGCGCGGTTAAACGACCCCAGTCGCGAATCAAATCCGCCCTGCATCGCCAGCACGCGCCCGGATTGCGGTTGCTCGACCACAATCCCACCCGACACCCGTGGGATCGAACGCAGCGCATAACTGCCCGCCTCTGGCGCCACCGCGATAATGTCTCCCAGTTCCAGCGCCGCAAAAGCCGTGCCGCCCTGGTTGCGCACCGGCATTTGCGCCGCCCATTTTGGCAGGCTGCCCGTCGATCCATCCGCAAAACCGATGGACGCGCTATCGCTGTTGCGCGCGATGACGATTGCTGCCCGCCAATCAGCGTAATCCAGCCCGATATTGGTGTTCACCAGCGCCTGAAGCCAGCCCTGCCCGCCGGTTTGCGCCGCGGCATCGCCAGCAATATCCTGATGGCCCAGCGGCCCATTCCACCCCCGGCCACGATCATAGCGCAGCAGTCCATCGCGCAGCGCGGTTTGCGCATATTGCTGGAGTTTCAGGTCATAGGATGTCCGCACCCACAGCCCGCCCGAATAAACGCTGAAGGGCCCGGCCTTGTCCGTTTCACCAAATTTGTCGATCAGCTGGCGGCGGACTTCTTCAACAAAATAGCCACCGACGCGCTCAAATTTGGGCTTTTGCCGGGCCACCGCGCCGATCGGCTCGTCCTTGGCAGCATCAAATTGCGCTTGATCGATAAAATCGTTCCGCAACATTTCGCGCAGCACATAATTGCGCCGTTCCAGCGCGCGCGCGGTGTTGCGGAATGGATCATAATTGGCCGGCCCCTTGGGCAGAATGGCCAGATAAGCGAGCTGGCCAAGGCTCAGCTCGTTCAGTTCCTTATCGAAATAAGCGTGGCTCGCCGCCTCGACCCCAAAAGCGTTCCGACCAAGCGGTATCTGGTTCAGATACAGCTCCAGGATCTGCTGCTTGGTCAGCGAATCCTCAATCCGATAGGCGAGAATGGCTTCCCTGATTTTGCGTGACGGCGAATAGCTGTTGCCAATCAACAGGTTCTTGGCGACTTGTTGGGTGATCGTGGAGCCGCCGCGTGCGCGCTTGCCCGATCCGAATTTCGTCACATAATCCAGCACCGCGCCCAGCGTGCCGGGATAATCAACGCCATTATGGCTGAAAAAGGTGCGGTCTTCGGCAGCCAGAAACGCATTGACCAGCATCTTGGGATATTCGTCAAACGCCAGCTCTACCCTGCGTTCGCGGGCATAGCTGTGGATCGGGGCGCCATCGATGGACCGCACATTAGTGGGCAGCGGGGGTTCATAGGCGCGCAGCCCGTCGACTGAGGGAAGGTCGCGCGCAAACAACAGCCATAACAACGCATAAGCCAGCATCGCGAAACCGGCCAGAATCGCGAGCAGCTTTACCCACCAGCGATCCCAGGCGCGCTCAATATAGCCCTGCAGGCCGCTCACATCGCGCCGGATGCGGAAATTTACGGTGTTGGATGGGTCAGCCATATCTGCCCCAGCCCCTAGCCAAGTTTGCGCGCGCTTGCCAGCCTTCGCGCGCCGGGCCTCGCGGAATGCTTGGCAGCCGGGCCGCCGCCCCTATCGCGCCGCCATGCGCCGCGCGAAGTGAACGTCCACCGCGCGCCGAATGCTCTGGGCGATGGCAGCGCGGCCTTCGCGCGAATCGATGAATGCTGCGTCGACCGGGTTCGAAATATAGCCCGTTTCGAACAGAATTGAGGGCATATCGGGTGCTTTTAGGACAACAAGTGACGCCATTCGGTGGAAATTGGGCTTAATTGGCATCAATTGTTTCGCTTCGCGCCCCAAAAGGCGGGCAAAATTGGCGGAGCTGTTCATCGTCTCGCGCTGGGTGAGATCAATCAGGATCGACGAGATGTCGACCGAGGTCGATGCCAGGTTAACGCCCTGAATAATGTCCGCCTTGTTTTCCCGCGCTGCCAGCCGCGCCGATTCCTTGTCGGATGCCACTTCGGACAGCGTGTACACGGTCGCGCCGCTGGCTGATCCACCGCCCACGCTGTCGCAGTGAATGGAGATGAACAGATCGGCCTTCAGTTTGCGGGCAATGCCATAGCGTTCCTGCAGGATCAGATATTTGTCGTCCTCCCGCGTCAGCGCCACGCGCACGCGGCCTGAGGCGATCAGATCATCGCGGATCGCGCGCGCAATCTTCAACGTCACGTCTTTTTCGCGAAGGCCGCTGTCCGGCGAGATCGCGCCGGGATCGACACCGCCATGCCCGGCATCAATCACCACCAGCGGCCGGCTGTCATCATCCCCATAAACGCGCGGCAGTGAAAGCTTGCGGCTGGCGAGCGGCACCGGCGTCGACACGCGGTACACCGCCGGGGTTATGCCCGATCCATAGTTGAACGGCGGCAAAAAGCGCATCCGCCCTTCGGCTGCGGCCCGCGCAAACTGTGCGTCGTCCACGGTGCGCAGCAGCAGCGTGAGTTCATGGCCGTTGCGACCAAAGGTGCCTTCGGTGACGATGGCGGGTGCGGCCAGATCGAACACAATCCGGGCGCCGTTGCTGCCCCGCGCCGCCTGGCGCACGCCATCAACCATATCATAGGTTTCAACCCGCCCGCCCGGCGTTGCGCCGTCAATATCCAGCGCGATGCGCTGCGGCTCATTCAGCATGAAGCTGGAGGCTTGGGCGACGACCCCGTTGAACCGGATCACGATCCGGTCCGGGCGCACATCTATCCGCTCGACGGTCGCAGCCCAGGCGGGCGCGCCGCCCAGCCAGAAAGCGAGCAGGGCAAGAAGGAAGGACACAGGGCGACAATGCCGTGCGGATGGCCCGCCGGTCCAGTAAAAAGGCATATAGGGATTGCTCCCGCTGGGGATAACTGATGCGACCGGCCTAGGGGGCAGCGTCTCAAATCGCGGTGAAACGATGCGGTTAACTTGCCGTTCGGCATTTTTTTGCCGGTTGGCGGCAAATCAGTGCCGGTTGCTGTTGCAGCAAGGGGATGCTAGGCCACCCCCATCCGCGATTGTGCGCATTCTGTGCACGGCCGGATAATCGCCCGCGCGATGCCGTCCGGCCCGTGCGCGGTTCTTCAGGTTGACGCTCGCATGATGCATTTCCCTTGCCCTGCAAACCGCCCGGTCAATACCGGCGGCTATGCGGGCGCGTGGGGTGCCGCGGACCATATGTCCCGGCGTGCACTGGCAGCAGAGGCAATTTCTATCGCAACTCGATCGACTGGAGCAGGCGGCGTTGCCGCCCCTTCGTCGACGCCACTTAATCGCATGCGGCCCGGCCTGAACGGCCCCGGCACGCGTGTACGGAGACATATCAATGACCATGCGTATGCTGATCGACGCACGGCACCGGGAAGAAACCCGGGTTGCCGTCGTCAAGGGAACTCGAATCGAGGAGTTTGATTTCGAATCCGCTGAGCGCAAGCAGCTCAAAGGCAATATCTATCTCGCCAAGGTAACCAGGGTTGAACCGTCGCTTCAGGCGGCCTTCATCGATTATGGCGGCAATCGCCACGGGTTTTTGGCGTTCAGCGAAATCCACCCCGATTATTATCAGATCCCCAAGGAAGATCGCGACGCATTGCTGCGCGAAGAAGCCGAACATGCCGCTGAGGAAGCTGCGCTGCGCGCGCAGGCCGATGCCGAGGATGATGCGCGCGGCGATGATTATAACGACGATGATTCGGATCACGACGACACCGCACGGGGCGATCGCGGGGGGGATGACGATGACGCGCAGCATGATGATGACGGCGAAAGCGGCGATGCCGATGCGCCACCGCGCGCGCGCAGCCGGGGCGGTTCGGACGATGCCGTAGAAGCATTGCGCCAGCGCCGCATGAACCTGCGTCGCCGCTACAAAATTCAGGATGTTATCCACCGCCGTCAGGTGTTGCTGGTTCAGGTCGTGAAGGAAGAACGCGGCAATAAAGGTGCGGCACTGACGACCTATTTGTCGCTTGCCGGGCGCTATTGCGTGCTGATGCCCAACACGTCGCATGGCGGCGGCATCAGCCGCAAGATTTCAAACGCAGGCGATCGCAAGCGGCTGAAATCAATCATGGCCGATATGAAGTTGCCGCCATCAATGGGCTGCATCGTGCGCACCGCCGCGCTTCAGCGGACCAAGGTGGAGATCAAGCGCGATTTTGATTACCTTGCCCGGCTGTGGGACGGCATTCGCGAAACGACGCTGAAATCAGCGGCCCCTGCGATCGTTTACGGCGACAGCGACCTGATAAAGCGCGCGATCCGCGATATTTATAACAAGGAAATCGACGAGGTTATCGTCGAGGGCGAAGACGGTTATCGTCAGGCCAAGGAATTCATGAAGCTGCTGATGCCCAGCCATGCGCGGCGGGTGAAGCATTATTCCGATCCGGTGCCGCTGTTCCAGCGCAGCAAGGTCGAGGATCAGCTGGGGGCAATGTACCACCCCGTCGTCCAGCTGAAATCGGGCGGCTATCTGGTGATCAACCCAACCGAGGCATTGGTGTCGATCGACATCAACTCAGGCCGTTCCACCCGCGAACATAATATCGAACAGACAGCGACGGCGACCAATCTGGAAGCCGCGCAGGAAATCGCCCGCCAGTTGCGCCTGCGCGACATGGCCGGGCTGGTCGTGATCGATTTTATCGACATGGATAACCCGTCGAACAACCGCAAGGTTGAAAAGGCGATGAAGGAAGCGCTGAAAAACGATCGCGCGCGCATTCAGGTGGGCCGCATATCATCGTTCGGGCTGATGGAAATGAGCCGCCAGCGGCTGCGTACCGGGGTGCTGGAAGCATCGACCCGTCCGTGCCCGCATTGCGAAGGATCAGGCTTTGTTCGCACAGCGTCGTCAGCCGGGCTGAGCGCACTGCGGATGATTGAGGACGAGGCCGCACGGGGCCGTGGATCGCAGTTGTTGCTGCGCGCCAGCCAGGAAGCTGCCTTCTATCTGCTTAACCGCAAGCGGACCGAACTCGCTGAGATCGAGGAACGATACGGCGTGATGATCGAAGTCGCTGCCGACGGCGAGCGGGAAGGCGCGCGCATGTCGGTTGAGGCGGGCGGTCCGCCCCCTGCCTATGTGCCACGCTTTGAAGCGGCAATCATCGACAATGACGATGATGAGGAAGAGATCGAAGAGATTGACGAAGAGGACGCTGAGGAAGAGCGCGCAGCAGAAGCGCGCGAAGATGCCGAGGCTCGCCCTGGTGAAACTGAAGGCGAGCGCGAGGCACGGCGCAACAAGCGTCGCCGGCGGCGCGGTCGGCGCGGTCGTGGTCGCCCCGAAGGTGAAGGCGGCACAGCCGAAGGCCAAGCCAGCGAAGGGGCCAGCGCAGAGGCCAGCGATGGTGATGATGCGGCACCAGGCGAAGGCACAGAAGACATCGGCGTGGGCGAAGCACCACGCTCAACCGACGAAAATGGCGAACCCCGCCGTCGTCGCGGACGCCGGGGACGGCGTGGCGGTCGTCGCGGTGAAGGTCGGCCTGAGGGTGATCGTGCGGAAGGGGCAAATGATGCTGCTTCGGCTGATGCTGATGCCGTTGCGGGCGACGATGCCGCTGACGCAAGCGGCGACATCGCTGCTGACCCCGTTATGGACAGCGAAGCGCCCAAGCGCCCACGCCGCCGCCCGCGTGCCAAGGCGCCTGCCCTTCCCGAAACTGGCGCACCCGAAACTGGTGCACCCGAAGCTGCTCCACAGGCAGCGGATGCGCCCGTAGCACAGGCAGATGCACCAGCGGCCGAAGCAGAGGCCCCAGCCAAGCCAAAGCGTGCTCGCCGCGCCAAAGCTGACCCGGTCGACGCTGCCGCGCCAGAGGCTGCATCGGAAACGGTGCCAGAAACGGTGGCTGAAACGGTTGCCGCGCTAACCGCCGAAGAGGCACCGGCCAAGCCGAAGCGCCGCGCCGCTGCAAAGGGCGCAACCAAGGGCAAGACCGCTGCAAAGGATGAGGCAAAGGATGGGGCAAAGGATGTGCCAAAGGACGTGATGGGCGCCGACGAACCGGTAGCAGCAACCGTCGATGCCGATCCAGCCCCCGCATCGACTGTTCCGGCGGCTGCTCCGGCGGCTGTTCCGGCAAAGGCTGCTCCGGCGCCCGTTGCTGACACAGCAGCACCCGCCGACAGCGAACCTAGCGAAAGCGGCCCGCCCCGGCGAGGCTGGTGGCAGCGCACCTTTGGTGCCTGATCACCTCGGTTAATCTTCATGCTGGCCCGGATCGACAGGTTTATCTGTCCTTCCGGGCCAGTTGCCATTCTGGTCCGTTGAATAATTGGCAGAACTGGCCGATATCAGCATCATGAAGAAATTCGCCGCTGCGCTTGCGCTTTCGTTGCTGATTCTGGCGCAGCCGGTGCGCGCGCAATCGATTTTGCGCGATGCCGAAACTGAATCGATGTTCGCCGACATGTCGAAACCGCTGATCATCGCGGCCGGGCTGTCACCACGCGATGTGCGCGTCATTTTGATCAACGACGAATCGATCAACGCCTTTGTGGTCGGCGGGCAGACGGTTTACGTCCATTCGGGGCTGATCAATTCAGCCGACAACGCCAATCAGGTGCAGGGCGTGATCGCGCATGAACTCGGCCATATCGCAGACGGGCATGTCGTGCTGCAAAGCGATGGTGCGCGCCCGGCGCTGGGCATCATGCTCGTCAGCCTGTTGCTGGGTGTCGCCGCCATCGCTGCGGGATCGGCAGAGGGCGGCGCGGGCATTATCGCTGCCGGCCAGCAGGTCGCACAGAGCAAATTTCTGGCCTTTACGCGCGTTCAGGAAGCCACTGCCGATGCAACGGCAGCAAAATTTCTGCAGGATGCGGGCATATCGGGCAAGGGATTTCTGCAATTTTTCAAGAAGCTGCAAAGCTTGGAGTTCCGGGCCGGGTACACGAATATTGACCCCTTTGCCCAAAGCCATCCGCTGAGCGGCGAGCGGGTTGCCACGTTGACCAACACGTTAATGCAGTCCCCGTCCTGGAACACCCCCTTTGATCCCGCGCTGGAAATTCGATTTCAACGGGTGCGCGCCAAGCTGATCGGTTTTGTGGGCGAGCCGCCGCGCACGCTGAATGCCTATCCACCTGAAAACCAAAGCGTCTATGCGCATTATGCCCGCGCTTATGCCTATCACAAGGCGGGTTACCCCGAAAAAGCCAATGCAGAGGCCGATGCGCTGGTGGCGACTGCGCCGCATGATCCCTATTTTCTGGAGGTGAAGGGCCAGATCCTGCTCGAATCGGGCAAGCCGTTTGAGGCGCTGGCCCCGCTGCGCGAGGCAACGCAGGCGACCAATTATCAGCCGCTGATCGCCACCAGTTTCGGCCACGCCCTGATCGCCACGGAAGACCCCGCCAATTATCCCGAAGCCGAAAAGGTGCTGCGCCAGGCGGTGTCGCGTGATTATGAAAACCCGTTCGGCTGGTATCAGCTCGGCACGGTCTATGATCTGCGCGGCGATAAGGCGCGCGCCCTGCTGGCCACCGCCGAACGCGCCAGCCTGTCAGGCGATTCGCGCACCGCTGCGTTCAGTGCCCGCGCGGCAATGGCCGCGCTGCCCCAGAATACCGCCGACTGGATCAGGGCACAGGACATCGCTATCGCCTCGCAGAACGTGCTTGATGACACACGCGGCGGAAGGCGGCGGTAATGATTGATCGGATTGCAGGAAACCGGCTGCTGTTGCTCGCCATAGCGGGCGGATCAGCGTTGGTCGGTGCGGGCGCGGTGGCTGGTGTAAACCAGTTGAGCGGCACGACGCCGCAGCGCACCGCGATTGAGCGCGTGGTGCATGATTATGTGCTCGCCCATCCCGAAATCATCCCGGAGGCACTGGGGCGGATGCGCGACCGCGAAACAGGCGAGACCATTGCCGCCAATCGCGCCGCGATCATGACGCCTTATGGCAACGCCTGGATCGGCAATCCCAAGGGCGATGTGACCATCGTCGAATATTTCGATTATAACTGCGGTTTTTGCCGGTCCAGCCTGCCGGTCATCACCAAACTGGTCGCGACCGACCCCAATTTACGCGTCATCTTCCGCGAACTGCCCATCCTGTCAGAAGAAAGCCGCACCGCCGCCCGGCTGAGCCTGGTCGCCGCCGAACGCGGTCGCTTCCAGCAGTTTCATGAGGCGCTCTATGCGGGCGGGCGTATCACCGATCAATCGATCAACAACGCCCTGGCAGCGGCAGGCATTGATGCCGCCACCGCGCAGGCGGCAGGCGGCAATCTGCGCATTGATGCCGAGATTCAGCGCAATCTGGGCGTTGCACAAAAGCTGGGGATGACGGGCACGCCGTCATGGGTGATCGGCAATCATGTCGTTTCCGCCGCCCTGCCGATCGAAGAACTCCGCGCCCAAATCGCCAAGGTGCGCAAGAAAAGCTGACGGGGTTTGGGGGGCAAGCGATTGTAGTGCGGCAATTGCGACCCTACCTACTCGACAAGCGCAGGGCGAACGGGCTTCCGAGGGCCGAACAACCCGATCATCATTTCAGCGGGGCATGAATGGAACCGATCCTGGCCGTAAACGGCCTGACCAAAACCTATGCGTCGGGCCTCACCGCGCTTGACCATGTCGATCTGACGATCAACCGGGGAGAGATTTTCGCGCTGCTCGGCCCCAACGGCGCGGGCAAGACGACGCTGATCAGCATCATTTGCGGGCTGGTGACGCCCAGCAGCGGCAATGTGCGCGTGGCGGGCCACGATATTCAGCGCGATTACCGCGCCGCACGCTACCGGATCGGGCTGGTGCCGCAGGAGCTATCCACCGACGCGTTTGAAACCGTACTTGCTACGGTGAAGCTCAGCCGGGGGCTGTTCGGCCGCCCCGCCAACCCCGCTATCATCGAGCAGATCCTGCGTGACCTGTCGTTATGGGACAAGCGTTCAGCCAAGATCATGGAGCTATCCGGCGGCATGAAACGCCGGGTGCTGATCGCCAAGGCGCTGAGCCACGAACCCGATATCCTGTTCCTCGATGAGCCAACCGCCGGTGTCGATGTCGAGCTGCGCCGCGATATGTGGAAGCTGGTGCGCGGGCTTCGTGACCGCGGCACCACCATCATCCTGACGACGCATTATCTGGAAGAGGCTGAGGAGATGGCCGACCGGGTGGGCGTGATCCTGAAGGGCAAGCTGATCCTGGTGGAGGACAAGACCACGCTGATGCAAAAGCTGGGTAAGAAAACGCTGACGATCAACCTGTCAGAACCGCTCGCCGCCGTGCCGCCTGAACTCGCCGAATGGCAGCCGGTGCTGAAGGCCGACGGGCATGAGCTGGAATATGTGTTTGAGGCGCATGCCGAACGCACCGGCATCCCCTCCCTGCTCCGCGCGCTGGGCGATCTCGGGATTGGCTTCAAGGATTTGAACACCGCGCAAAGCTCGCTGGAGGACATCTTTGTCGGGCTGGTGCATCAATCGACGCAAAGCACGACGGAGCAGGCCGCATGACCGGGTTCAACTGGCACGGCATTGCCGCCATCTATCAGTTCGAAGTCGCCCGGTTCGGCCGCACCATCGCGACCAGCCTGCTGACGCCCGTCATCACCACATCGCTGTATTTCATTGTGTTCGGCTCTGCGATTGGGTCGAAGATCACCACGGTGGACGGGGTTCCCTATGGCGCGTTCATCGTGCCTGGCTTGATCATGCTGTCGATGCTGACCGAGGGGATCGGCAATGCAAGCTTTGGCATCTATATGCCGAAATGGTCGGGCACGATTTACGAACTGCTGTCCGCGCCCATCTCGCCGCTGGAAACGGTCATTGCCTATGTCGGCGCGGCGGCGACCAAATCGATGATCCTGGGGCTGGTGATATTGGCAACCGCGCATTTGTTTGTCGCCCTGCCGATTGCGCATCCGCTGGCGATGCTCTGTTTCATGCTGCTCACCGCGATTACATTTTGCCTGTTCGGTTTTGTGCTGGGCATCTGGGCGAAAAGTTTTGAGCAATTGCAGATCGTGCCGCTGCTGGTCATCACCCCGCTGACGTTTTTGGGCGGCACATTCTACTCGATCAAGATGCTCCCGCCCGCGTGGCAGGCAGTGACGCTGTTCAACCCGATCGTGTATTTGATCAGCGGTTTTCGCTGGACCTTCTTTGGGCAGGGCGATGTGGCGATCGAGTGGAGCTTGCTGGCGATTGGGGTGTTCTTGGCGTTGACGCTGGGGGCAATCGCGTGGATTTTCCGGACGGGGTATCGGCTGAAGAGTTGAGGGGGGGGCCCGCTTCTCGGTGGCCGGGCAAGGCAGCGGGACCCCGGGTCAAGCCCGGGGTGACGGTTAGGGTGAGTGGAAACAGTAACAGCTACCCAACTATCCACGTCACCCCGGGCTTGACCCGGGGTCCCGCTTTTCTCATCCGACGACGATGGAGCGAGCGCAAAAGGGCGGCTGGGTCTACATCATGGCCGATCGCTATCGCGGCACGATGTATGTCGGCGTGACGTCGCACCTCGCGGCGCGCGTAGATCAGCACCGATCCGGGGACGGCTCTGACTTCTGCGCGCGATATGGCTTGACCTGCCTCGTCTGGGCCGAGCGCGGCGACGATATCGCTACCTGTATTGCCTATGAAAAGCGCCTGAAGCGCTGGCGGCGCGAATGGAAATTCGAGCTGATCGAACGCGGCAACCCTGAATGGGTGGACCTGTTTGACATGCTGATTTGACGGAAGAAGAGAAGAAGCGGGACCCCGGGTCAAGCCCGGGGTGACGAGGGATGTTGGTTAAGTGGGGCGTCAATCGTTCCCAAACACCCAACGTCACCCCGGCCTTGAGCCGGGGTCTCGCTGCCTTGCCACGTCGCAGGATTAGCCCGGATTGAGGGTGCGTGGGACAGGCCCGATTCAAACCTCGCCGCCCAGCGCCTATTTCACCACCGGCAGCACCAGCTTCGATCCGGGGCACACCCGCTGTTCCGCCTTCACGAAATCCGCCGGCTTGGCGCGGGCGATGTTGGGGACGAAGCTTTGCGGGTTGCGGTCGATCACCGGGAACCAGCTTGATTGCACCTGCACCATGATGCGGTGGCCCTTTTTGAACACATGATCGTGATCGCGAAGCGGCACATCCCATGCGGTCACTGCCCCCGGCACCAGGGCTTGCGGCGTCACATCGCTTTTCAGGAAACGCCCGCGCCGCACCTCCATCGCGATCGGCAATTGGTATCCGTTCAGTTGCTGCGGATAGGCGCCCAGCGGTTTGGCATTATCGAACTTCTCATATCCTTGCGGCAACACATCAATCAGCTTGACGACGAAATCGCTGTCAGTGCCGCTGGTGGAGGCCATCAACTCTGCCAGATACGCGCCTGTCACCGTCAAATCGGCTTCAAGCGGCGCGCTTTCATAGCTCAGCACATCGGGCCGGTGATCGACAAAGCGTTGGTCCTCCGCCTCCCACCAGGTCCATTCGGGGCGCGGATAAGTGGGCGATATCGGGCGTGGGCGGAACGGCACCGGGTTGGCGGGGTCTGACACATAGCTGCGGCAGGCCTCTCCCGCAGGCGGCGCGTCGAACGACAATGATCCGTCAGCGCGCAGATACAGGCTGGTCGCGGTGCCGCCGGGCGCGGGCCAGCGCGGATATTGTTTCCACACCCATGATCCGCTTTGAAAACTCTTCATTTCATAGCTGGGTTTGGTGCCGGTGCCGTGCAGCCAATAGGCAAAGAACGGCGCCTGAATTTCGTCCAGAAAGGCGGTGCCGGTATCAACGCCGTAGTTTATTTTGCCCAGATTATTTGCGCCCGCGCGGCTCCAATAGCCATGGCTCCACGGCCCGGCGACCATCAGGTTCAGGTGATTGGGGTCATTCGCTTCCTGCTTTTCATAGATCCGCCAGCTTCCCCACGGATCTTCCTGATCCCAATAACCCGCGACATTCAGCGTCGGCACCACCGTTTTGCCCAGCACATCTGACCAACGCTGATCGGTGTAAAAACGATCGTGATTGGGGTGATCGAGCAGGGCCGTTACCATTGGCGATGCGCCCTTCAGATACAGCTTATCGAGATTTTCAACCGGACCAAGCTTCAAGAACCACTCATAGGTATCGTTGGTATCGTAATCGAAATCCTTCAGTGTTTCCTTTTCCACCTGCAGCGATGACACCCAATCGGTCATATAGCTAAGCCGCAGCGCGCCGTTGCGGTGCAGATCGTCATTCTGCCAATAGTCGATCCACGCGGCCTGTGGACTGACGGCTTTCAACGCCGGGTGCGGCTTGGCCAGCGCAATCGCCGCGGCAAAACCGGGGTATGAAATGCCCCACATGCCAACCTTGCCGTTATTGTTGGGCAGGTGTTTCACCAGCCAGCCCGTTGCGTCATAGGCGTCGGTCGCCTCATCCACCGCTTTGCTGTCTTTGGGGTGGACGGCGGTCGACAGGGTGAATTTGCCTTCCGACCCGAACCGCCCGCGCATCGACTGGAACACAAAGATATAGCCGTCCTTTACCAGCGCCGCCCAACCACGCGGCACGGAACGCGGGGCAGCGCCGGGGATGCCATAGGGGGTGCGCTGGAACAGGATCGGCAGCGGACCCTTTGCCCCGGTGGGGCGCAGGATCACCGTCTCCATCTTCGCCCCGTCGCGCATCGGCACCATCAGCTTTTCAAAAGTGAAGGGCGCCTCAGCGGGGGCAACCGCCGGGGCGGGGGCGCTCTGTGGCCGGGCCTGAAGGGCAACCGGGGCCAGCGCCGCCAGCGTTAGCCCCGTTGCCCAAATCGTTCCGCGCATGTGCCATCCCCCTAACCGGTTTGGCCGATGCTATCGGTCCGTCAGGACTGGTGCAACGCCCTCAGTCGATCCGGTGCTCGCCCTTTACCCAGCGCACGGTGCCGCTGCTTGACCGCATCACGACGCTTTCGGTGGTCATCTTGCCCTTCATGCGCTTTACGCCTGCAAGCAGCGATCCATCGGTGACGCCGGTGGCGGCAAAGATGCAATCGCCCTTGGCGAGTTCCTTCAGGTCATATTGCTTGTCGAGATCCTTGATGCCCCATTTGGCGGCGCGCGCGCGCTCGTCATCGTTGCGGAACACCAGCCGCCCTTTGAACTGCCCGCCAACGCAGCGCAAAGCCGCCGCCGCCAGCACACCTTCTGGCGCGCCGCCCTGGCCGATATAGATGTCGATCTGGGTGTCGGGGTTGGTTGTCGCGATCACGCCTGCGACGTCGCCGTCCGGGATCAGCATGATGCCGCAGCCGATTTTGCGCAGCTCCGCGATCAGCTTTTCGTGGCGGGGGCGATCGAGCACACAGGCCACGATATCGCGCGGCTTGACGCCCTTGGCCTTGGCAATTGCCTTCACATTCTCGGTCGGCGTCTTGTCGAGATCGATGATATCCTTGGGATAGCCGGGGCCGACCGCGATTTTGTCCATATACACATCAGGCGCGTTAAGCAGGCAGCCTTCCTCCGCAATCGCCAGCACGGCGAGCGAGTTCGGCCCGGCCTTGGCGGTGATCGTGGTGCCCTCCAGCGGATCGAGCGCGATGTCGATCTTGGGGCCCTTGCCAATCGCCGAACCCACCTTTTCACCGATGTACAGCATCGGCGCTTCATCGCGCTCGCCCTCACCGATCACGACGGTGCCGTCCATGTACAGCTCGTTCAGCGCCGCGCGCATCGCCTCAACGGCAGCGGCATCGGCCGCTTTCTCATCGCCGCGCCCGACAAGCTTGGCGGCCGCCACCGCGGCGGCTTCGGTAACGCGCACCATTTCGAGCACGAGAACGCGGTCCAGGACCTTGCTGGCTTTGGGCATTGTCGGGCTTCCTTTGAATTGCTTGGGATGTCGGGTAGGCCGCCGGGGCTGTGTTGTCGAGGCGGGATCAGTCCCGCAGCAACTCGTTAATGCTCGTCTTCGACCGCGTTTGCGCGTCGACCTGCTTCACGATGACCGCGCAGTACAGTGCGGGCTTGCCGTCGCCGCCGCCGATACTGCCCGGCACCACGACCGCATAGGGCGGCACCACGCCGCGATGGACTTCGCCGGTGGCGCGATCAATGATCTTGGTGGATGCGCCGAGATAGACACCCATCGAGAGCACAGCGCCCTCACCCACGCGCACACCCTCCGCCACTTCGGCGCGCGCGCCGATGAAGGCGCCGTCACCGATGATCACCGGATCAGCCTGAAGCGGTTCGAGCACCCCGCCAATCCCTGCCCCGCCGGAAAGATGCACGTTCTTGCCGATCTGCGCGCAACTGCCGACGGTCGCCCAGGTATCGACCATCGTCCCCTCGCCCACATGCGCGCCGATATTGACGAAGCTGGGCATCAGCACCGCGCCCTTGCCAATGAACGCGCCGCGCCGGACCACGCTGCCCGGCACCACGCGGAAACCGCCGCTGCGAAAGTCATCTTCCGTCCAGCGATCGAATTTCAGCGGCACCTTGTCCCACCAGGTCCCCAGACTCGGGCCGTTGCCGGTAAAGTCAGAATCGGCTTTGACGAGCGCATTGTCGTTCAATCGGAATGACAGCAGCACAGCTTTTTTCAGCCATTGGTTAACGCGCCAGCCCGTACCATCGGGTTCTGCAACGCGCGCCTGGCCGGTATCGAGCAACGTCAGCGCGGCATCAACAGCATCGCGGACCGCACCCTTGGTTGCGCTGTTGATCGTGTCGCGCGCTTCCCATGCGCCCTCAATCAAGCCCTGCAATTCCTCGCTCATGCGTCCTCCAATATCTCGTGTAGCCAGCCGGTAATGTCGGTGATCGTAAAGTCGATAAAGCCGCGATCCTGATCGGCATGTTGTTCAGAACCATTGTCGATCCACACCGTCGTCATGCCAATCGCCTTGGCCGGGCGCAGATTGCGGGCCATGTCTTCAAAGAAAATGCTGGCGTGCGGATCAATGTCATAGGCCGCACAAAGCCCTGCATAAACAGCGGGTTCGGGCTTGGGGACATAGCTGGTCGCGTGGATATCATGGATCGCTTCAAAGCTTTCCGACAGGCCAATCCGGTCAAGCACCTTGCGCGCATAGGGGGCATCGCCGTTGGTGAAGATCAGCTTGCGGCCCGGCAGGCGCGCAATCGCGGCGACCAGCGGCGCGTTATGCTCCAGCACGTCCATCTCAACATCATGGACATAATCCAGATAGTCATGCGGATCGGTATCGTGATCATCCATCAGCCCGGCCAGCGTGGTGCCGCGCGCATGGAAATAGGCTTTTTGTTTGGCGCGCGCAGCCACCGGATCAAGCCCGAAACGGTCGGCAATATAATTGGTAATGCGCTGATCGACTTGGGAAAAAAGGTTAATATCCGCTGGATACAGGGTATTATCCAGATCGAAAATCCAGTTGCGGATATGGCCAAGACGCGCGAGCATAGCACGGCTCTCTACGCACCAGCGGTGGAGGGGGCAAGGCAGCGACGTCAATTGAGTATCAGGCGCGTATCAGGGAAATGTCGGGCCGTATAACCAGGCCAGAACGGCCGACTTTGAGAGATGGGGAAACGCAATGCGAATGATATCGTCCAGGCGCCTGCTCCAGTCAGCAATGCTGATCACTTTCCTGGCGACGGGCGCTTGCTCATCGGGAAGCGGCGGCGGCGTTATAACGCCCACCCCCCCAGCACCACCGCCAACACCGACGCCTACCCCTACCCCTACCCCTACCCCTACCCCAACTCCTACGCCCACACCCACACCTACACCAACGCCGACGCCGACGCCGACCCCCACGCCAACACCCTCGCCCACCGCCAGCTTTGACACTGCCGAGTATCGGGCGACTGTCGGCAATCTCTCTGCCAACGCGCTCGTCGCGTATCAGCGCGGGGCGACGGGGGCTGGCATTGTGGTGGGTGTGATTGACAGTGGCATCGATTTGCAGAGCCTGGAATTTGGCACGCGGATTAGCGCTGCATCCACCAGCACAGCGATGAACAGCACGATTGACGACGAATCTGGCCACGGCACCGCTGTTGCCTTTACCATTGCCGGGCGACGCAACGATGCTGGAACCCACGGCATCGCATTTGATTCGACCTTGCTGGTGCTGCGGACAGATACGGTCGGCAGTTGCGCGGGCACCGCCCCTTCCACCGGGGCAACGACCAGTGGCTGTTCGCATAATGACCGCAACATTGCAGCAGCGCTGGATATTGCGACGACAAATCGGGCCCGCGTCGTCAACGTTTCACTTGGCGGATCGGCACCGTCAAACGCCCTTGTCCAGGCGATCGACCGGGCGACGGCGGCAGGTGTCATCATCGTTATTTCCGCCGGGAATGACGGCGATCAACCCACCGGGGTAAACCCTGATCCATTCGCCGGTATTGCCACCAATGCGGCAGTATCGCGCGGGCTGGTGATCATCGCCGGATCAGTCAGCGCCACCGACACCATATCAGATTTCAGCAACCGCGCCGGTACCGGCGCGAATTTCTATCTGGCCGCTGTGGGGGAGCGCGTTCGGGCACCCAACCAGGAGAACGTACCCTTTTTGTGGAGCGGCACATCGTTTTCTGCTCCGCAAATCAGCGGTGCAGTGGCGCTGCTTGCCCAGGCTTTCCCCACGCTAACGGGCGCGCAGATCGTCGACATTCTGTACCGCAGCGCCCGCGATGCCGGCACGAGCGGGATTGATACGATTTTTGGGCGGGGGATTCTGGATCTTACCAGAGCTTTTGCGCCATTGGGGCAAACCTCGCTTGCCGGATCGCAAGTGCCCGTATCGCTGACGAGCAACGGCACGACATCGGCACCGATGGGCGATGCGCGGCAAACCGGGCTGAGCACAGCGATCCAGGACGGTTACGGCCGCGCCTATGCGCTCGACCTTGGCCGCACGCTGGGTGCATCGCCGGTGCAGCGGATGCTGACAGGGGCATTGACGGGCGTCCAGCGCAATTACAGCGTCCGCGCGGGGAACGCCGCGATTGCGCTCACCATTGCACCGGGGCGTGATCGGCCCATGGTCGAGCGTCTGTTGCTGTCGCCCGGCGATGCCGATCAGGCCCGCACCTTGGCGGCGATGATCACCAGCAAACTGGGCAGCAAGGCAAGCTTTGCAATCGGCTTTTCCCAAAGCGCCGGGGCGATGACCGCGCAGCTGGCCGGGCGCAGCGACCCCGCCTTCCTGATCGCGCATGATCCTGCACAGGCGCTGGGTTTTGCCAGCGCTGCCGATGCTGCCTTTGCGATACGGCGTGATCTGGGCAAATTTGCGCTGACGGTGGCGGGGGAGAATGGCGGCGTGCTGACACCGGGCCTTAACACGCCCGCCGCCCTGCAGAACCGCGGCCAGCGATCAGGCTATGACAAGCTGTCGATTGGGCTTGATCGCCGGTTCGGCGGACTGTTCGCCGCGATGACCGCCTCCCATTTGCGCGAACGTGACACAGTGCTGGGCGCGCGCTTTGGCGACGGGCTGGGCGCCAGCGAGGCAACGAGCTGGTTCCTGGATGCCGCCGCCCGGCTGGAGATGGGGGCCGGATGGTCAGTCGGCGGCGCGTGGCGGCAAGGCTGGACGGCGGCACGCACCCGGACGGGTTTTGACGGATCAGGGGTGATTGGCACCAACGCCTTTGCCGCCGATGTTGCCAAGCGCGACATTTTGTTCGGCGGGGACACTATGGGCCTTCGCGTGTCGCAACCATTGCGCGTTACGCACGGCAGCGGGCTTGATCTGCGGCTGCCGACATTCTTCGATTACGCCACCAACAGCGTTGGCAGTTATGCAGTGCAGCGCCTGAACCTGGCCCCCACCGGCCGCGAAATTGATTTCGAGGCGCGGTACGCAATGCCGTTATGGGGCGGCGCGTTGCAGACCAACCTGTATGTGCGGCGAGACCCCGGTAACTTCGCTGCGATCAACGACGATATCGGCGTGGCGCTGCGTTTTGCCCGCGAATTCTGATGCGGCTGGCGCGATGGCAGCTTCCACCCCATTTAGGCTGACATGACCGCTTATTCCCTTCTTGATCTTGTCCCCGTCGTCGAAGGGGGCAGCGTGGCGCAGGCGCTGGCCAACGCAGCCGATCTGGCCCAGCATTGCGAGGGACTGGGCTTTACCCGCTACTGGATTGCCGAGCATCACGGCATGGCCGGGATTGCGGGCGCGGCAACCTCTGTCGTTATCGGCCATGTGGCGGCGGCGACCCGCCATATCCGTGTCGGTTCGGGCGGCATCATGCTGCCCAATCATGCCCCGCTGGTCATTGCCGAACAATTCGGCACTCTTGATGCGCTATTTCCGGGCCGTATTGATCTGGGGTTGGGCCGTGCGCCGGGATCTGACATGAAAGTGGCACGCGCGCTGCGCCGCACGCTCGACAGTGATCCCAACGGCTTTCCCAATGATGTAATGGAGCTGCAAAGCTATTTTGCGGACGACCAGCAAACCGGCATTCGCGCGACACCGGGTGCGGGCGCGAAAGTGAAAATGTGGATATTGGGATCAAGCACTTACGGCGCGCAACTCGCCGCCGCGCTTGGCCTGCCCTATGCCTTTGCATCGCATTTTGCGCCTGATTCGCTGGATGAGGCAGCGGAGTTATACCGGCATTATTTCCGGCCATCGCCGGTGCTGGCAAAGCCGCATTTCATGGCCGGGTTTAACGTATTCGGTGCCGATACCGATGCCGAAGCGGCGTTGCTTGCGACGTCACAGCAACAGGCGTTTGTCGCACTGCGCACAGGCAATCCGCGCCAATTGCCGCCGCCGGTGGCCGGATATCGCGATACGCTGGGGGCACAAGGCGCCGCGATCCTTGATCATGTACTGCAATGCTCCGCTATTGGCGGCCCCGCCAAGGTGGCGCGCGAAATCGCCGCCTTTATCGCACGAACGGGGGCCGATGAGCTGATGCTGACGAGCTCAATTTTCGATCACCAGGCCCGCAAGCACAGTCTGACGATCGCTGCCGAGGCGATGCAAGCACTGGCCATCGCCGCCTGAGCGCGCGGCGCTACAGCGAGCGCGGCGCAGCAATCGTCACGGCTATTTCACGCGGGCGGCGCTAAATAATATAGTCGACGGTCTTCATCTGGGTGGTCGCGGCGCGTTTTGCTTCGCGCTTGGCGACCAACCGCGCGTGGAGCGTGTTGATCGTATCACTGCCGCGCGTCTGGCAGACAAAGGGCAGGAAGGCATGGAGCAGCGCGCCGACCCCGCCGACAATCATCGCCGCGCCAAAGCCGCCCGCGACGCGAAAATGCTCGGTATAGCTTTCGCCGACCGAAGCCGGATGATCGAGAAAAAGGCGACGAAACATCGGCAATCCCTTCTGCACTGCGCGCTAATCTATCACGCTAGCCGCGCGATGCCAGCGCCTTCACCATATCAGCAGCAAGCTGGCTGAGCGTATCATCGCGCGCGCCCATCACGACAATGCGGTCACCCGCACGCGCCTGATCGACCAGGAACGCCGCAGCATCCTCCCGCAGCGCGATGTGGTGCGCCGTCCGCCCGGCGGCGGCAATGTCAGCAACGATATCGGCGCTGGTCACGTCGCGGCTGACGGTGCCGCCGTGATACACCGGATCGGGCAGCACCAGCACATCGTCCGCCGCCATGCGCTCAACCAAACTCGCCACGAGCGCGTGTCGCATCACCTTTAACGGGCCATAACCGTGCGGCTGAAACAGCATCAGCACCCGCCCCGGAAACGCGTGCAGCGTATCCAGAGTCGCGCCAATCTTGTCGGGATTATGCCCGAAATCGTCGATCACCGCGATGTCGCCTGCGCGCCCGACCAGATCGAACCGCCGCTTCAGCCCGGCAAACCCCGCCAGCGCGGCAGCGGCATCATGCAGTGACACCCCCGCCGCCCGCGCCGCGCCAATCGCCGCCAGTGCATTTGCCACATTGTGTCGCCCGGGCACCTGCAGCGATACCTCAACGATCAGGTCGTCCTGCGTGACCATGAAGGTGACACCAAATGGCGCTTCTTCGATAAATATCGCCTGCAAATCAGCGGCGCGCTCGATGGAAAAGCTGGTGACGCGGTCCGCTGGCAAGGCCGCTGCAAGCGCGGCAGCATCGGGGTTATCGATATTGACCACCGCGTGCCCCGCCCGCCCGATGAAATCGGCAAACAGCGCGCGCAATTCCTCCAGCGATTTATGGTCCAGGCTGACATTGTTGAGCACCGCCACCGCTGGCCGGTACAGCGCGATCGAGCCATCGCTTTCGTCCACTTCGCTGACGAACAGGTCGCCCCCACCCACTAATGCGCTGGCAAAAGGCGCATCGGGCGCCGCAAAATTCTTCATCACTGCGCCGTTCATCACGGTCGGATCCCGGCCCAGCGCATGGAGCATCCAGCCGATCATGCCGGTAACAGTCGATTTGCCGCTGGTGCCCGCCACGCCAATCGCCTGGGGTGCTGCATTGAACAGGCTGCTGAGCAATTCCGCCCGGCTCATCTGCGTGGCACCCACCCGCCCGGCCGCAATCATGTCGGGGACAGTGGCTTCAATGGCGGCAGAGGCGATGACGATCTGGTCGGCGCTGGTGATGCCGCTGCCATCCTGCGGGAACAGGCCGATGCCCAGCGCGCGCAACTGATCAAACTTGGCGGGCAGACGGGCCTGATCAAGGCTGCGGTCAGATCCGGCGACGCACGCGCCTTGCCCGGCAAGGATCATCGCCAGCGGCATCATGCCACTGCCGCCAATGCCGATGAAGAAGTAGGATTTGCCTGTACTCATGGCCCCGCGCTATCGCGGGATTTGCGCAGCGGGGCAAGCTGTCGAAACGGGAGCAAGTGATGCGGATCGGGATTGTCGCACCGGCAAAACTGCTGGACCGGGCCGTTGCGGCAGAAGTGCAGGCATTTGCAGCAATCAGCTTTCCATCAGTGGAGTTGGTGATCCACCCGCAATGCTTTTTATCCGACGGGCATTTTGCGGGGCCGGATTCGGCGCGCGCGGCGGCTTTTCTGGATTACGCCAATGATCCGGCGATTGACGCGATCTGGTTTGCACGTGGTGGATATGGATCGAACCGGATTTTGTCGGCCGTCATGCCCGCACTGACCGATGCCGCCGCGAACAAGACGTATCTGGGCTATTCAGACATGGGGTTTCTGCTTGGCGCGCTCTATGCCCGGCGGATCGGGCGGCCAGTCCATGGCCCGCTGGTGATGGATATGGCCCGCAGCGGCGGCGATGCAGCGGTGGCGCGCGCGCTTGGCTGGCTGGTGAAACGCGACAAGGCCGGGCTTGAGGCGAGCATCGCCGCGCAGCCGGTGGCGGCATTCAACCTGGCCATCCTGACCACGCTGATCGGCACCCCGTGGCTGCCCGACCTGACCGATCACATCCTGATGATCGAGGATGTTTCCGAACCGCTATACCGCATCGACCGGATGTTGTTTCAGCTGGCACAGGCGACGCAGTTAAAAGGTGTGGCGGGCATTCGGCTGGGTCGGATCGCTGATGTGCAGCCCAATGATCCGCCCTGGGGTGAGCCGCTGGAGGTGATGATCACCCGCTGGGCCCGGGATTTGGGCGTGCCCTATTTGGGTGCCGCCGATATCGGCCATGATGCGCAGAACAAGCTGGTGCCGTTCGGGATGGTGGTGTGATGGCGCGATTTTACGGGAGAACATTGATGACGATCACACGGCACATGATCGCCGCGCTCACCGCGCTGGCGCTTGTTATCCCTGGCGTCGCGCCCGCGCGGCAGAAACCGCGCTGGACGGTAAAGCCCGAATGGGTGCTGGCACATGAGACTTTCCTGGCCGGACCCGAGTTGCAGGGGCGCGGCAGCGCGACCCGGGATGAGGCGATTGCCGCTGCCTATGTCGCCGCGCAATTTCGGGGGTTCGGGCTGAAAACAGCGCCGGGGATGTCCGGTTATCTGCAAACCACCAACATCACGCGGATGCGCTTGAATGGCCGTGCCGTGCTGAGCGCAGGCGGGGTGCCACTGGTTGGCGCATCGCTGTTGATCGCCAGTGGACAGGGCGTGCGCGGCGCGCTGACCGTGTTTGCGGGTGATGATGCAAAGGATTTGCCAACCGCCGATGTCGTGCTCGCCACGTCGACCAAGGCCAATGGCTTTGCGCTGCTGCGCGCGGCAACCGCCAAGAAGATCAAGCTGCTGATCATCCCCGAAAGCGACCTGACACGCGCGCGCACCGCGATGAGCGGGGGCGATCCGCAATTGCCGCTTTATGCTGAAGGGGCCGCCCCGGCGCCGCGCGCCGCGCTTGCCAGCCTGCCCAGCGCAGCGATTGAAAAGCTCGCCGCCGCACCGGGAAGTATCGTGGCGCTCGCGCTGCCTGAAGTGGTGCTCAGCACCGGTCCCACGACCAATGCGGTCGGTTATCTGCCGGGCACTGACCCCAAGGCCGGAGTACTGCTGCTCTCTGCGCATCTCGATCATATCGGGGTGCGGGGCGACGGCGTGGTCATGCCGGGCGCGAATGACGATGCATCGGGCACCACCGCCGTTATCGAGCTTGCCCGCGCGCTGGCGGCGGGCAAGCCCATGAAGCGCGGCATTTTGTTTGTCGCCTATGGCAGCGAAGAAGCAGGCGGTTTTGGCGCGCGATATTTTGTCGATCACCCCCCGGTGCCGCTGAGCCAAATCGTCGCCAATCTGGAAATTGAGATGATCGGCGCGCAAGATCCCAAATTGCCCAAGGGGGTGATGATGATGACCGGTTATGACCGATCCACCTTTGGCGAGACGCTGAAAAGCCACGGCGCGCTGGTGACCGCCGACCCCTACCCTGAACAAAATTTCTTCCAGCGATCAGATAATTACGCGCTCGCGCTGCAGGGTGTGGTCGCTCACACGGTTTCGGGCTGGGCGCTGGTGCCAACCTATCACTCCCCCAACGACACCGTCGAAAACATCGACATCGGCTTCATGACCGCCGCCATCCAATCGCTGATCGAACCGATGCGCTGGCTGGCGAGCAGTGATTATGCACCAAGCTGGAAACCGGGGGGTAAGCCGGGCAAGTAGCGGCGGCGAAAGGCCCAGCCCGCGCGATTGGCAGGCCCAGCCGCGCGTTCGGCCCAGCCTGCCAATTGAGCAATCCGAAGGCGAGAATCGCCACTGTGATGGGCGCATGGCGGCGCCCGCAGTGACGGGATGATGGAGACGGCCGGCGGGATGGTTGGCCCGGCGGAATATCCTTTCTAATCAACCATAAGCGCAGAATTTAAGCATCATCGTTCGCTAGCAATGACAAGCTAGCGCTCCATTGTGGAAAGCACCCTTGACGTTTGTGCGGGCAAAATGTAAAGCTTCCTTCACTGATTCGAAAGGACGCTTGTCATGTTGACGCCTGCACAAACCCACCGCCGATACATGACCCGGTTCATTCCGAGTATAACGGCATATGTGCTGCTGCTGGTTGGTTCAAACATCGTGATTGAGCAATTTCAGCCGCAAGGTGCTGCCCTGATCGCGCTCGCCCTGCTTCCCGCCCTCGCGATTGTCGCCGTCATATGGTCGATGGGGATGTGGGTGATCGAACAGCCTGACGAATTCGTTCGGATGCGCATGGTGCAAGCGATGCTGATTGCTCTCGCGCTGACGCTTTCGGTCCAGACCGTTTGGGCATTCATTGAAGATACCAACATGGTCCCGCCCCGCCCCCGACATCTTGCTTTTCCATTATGGTGCGGTGGGCTGGCATGCGCACAGCTTGTCCTGCGGCTCCGAGACGGAGGCCATCATGGTGATTGACCGCCAACCTGCTGGAGGTGCCGTATGAGCCGATCGCCCCACATCGACCCGGCATTCGGCCGCTATCTGCGCCGTTTTTTCCCGACAATGACGATCTATGTCGTGCTTGTCTTCACCGTGCCCTGGGCAATTCAGGCGATCCAACCGCAAGGGCCGCTATTGTGGGCAATCGCCATCTTGCCAGCGCTGCCGTTGATGATGGTGTTTTTGATCATCGGCGCGCTGCTGATCGAACTGCGCGATGAATATATCCGGATGCTCGAAATTCGAAAGGCGCTGGTGGCGACGGGCTTTGCCATGTCTGCCGCAAGCGGATGGGGCTTTCTGGAAGTCTATGCCGATGCGCCGCATCTCCCGCTGTTTACAGTGCCGATCCTGTGGTTTGGCGGGCTTGCGATCGGCGCAGTTGCCAATGTCATCGTGATGCGTCGCAGCCGTGCGGACGATAGCGCATGAAAAACCGCCTGCGCGTGCTGCGCGCCGAACGCGAATGGAGCCAGGGCGATCTGGCCGACCGGCTCGAAGTCTCCCGCCAAAGCGTCAACGCGATTGAGACCGGGCGATATGATCCATCGCTGCCGCTCGCCTTTCGCATCGCAGAACTGTTCGACCTGCCGATCGAAGCCATTTTCATCAGTCCATCGAAGGAAACCCAACAATGACCCTCGCCGTCAAAAGCCGCCTGATCGCCGCCATCGCTTTCCCGTTGCTCCTACTTCACGGCACGCCAAGCCGCGCCGCGACGCCCGATCCGCAGCAAATGGGACATGTCGCGATCAGCGGTACGCTCGAAATCACACAGCTCGACCATATTTCAATCCAGTCTGTCGGCAAGGGCCCGGCGGTTTTCCTGATCCCCGGCCTCGCCTCGCCCCGCGCGGTGTGGGACGGCGTTGTCGCCGATCTCGCCAAGACGCACCGGGTGTATCTGGTCGAAGTCCACGGCTTTGCCGGGGGCGACATCAAGGGCAATGACAAGGCGGGGCTGCTTGACGGAATCGCCGCCGATCTGAACGGCTTCATCATTGCCAACAAGATCAAGAACCCCGCCATTGCAGGACATTCGATGGGTGGCCTGCTCGCGATGATGATGGGCGCGCGCTATCCGCAATCAACCGGCAGTGTGCTGGTGATCGATAGCCTGCCCTTTTTCAGCCTGTTGTTCGGTCCAACCGCGACGGTGGAGGGGGCCAAGCCGTTCGCCGAACAGGCCCGCGCCCGTACCCTGGCAACGCCCGTGCCAACCGAGCCCGTTACCACCGATCCCGGCGGCATTTGGTCAAACACGCCAGCTGGACGGATCAAGGTCGCCAATTGGAGCGCCAAGGCTGATCCGCGCGTGTCTGCCCAGGCAGTTTATGAGGTGATGACGACCGATCTACGCCCCGAACTGGCAAAGGTAACGGCAAAGCCCTTCACCGTGCTGTACGCAACCGGGGCGGGGCCGCAGGCCAAGCAGCTATGGGAGCTGGCTTATGCCGGGTCGCCCGCCACGTTGGTGCCAATCGCAGACAGCTGGCATTTCATCATGCTCGATCAGCCAGCGGCGTTCGAACAGGCGCTGAACGCCTTTCTTGGTCCGAAATGATCCGATTAACGGGTTGAAACAGCATAATCACCGCACGAAGCAATTGACCCCGGCGCGCCGCTCGGCTCCACACAGGGAGCGGGGCCGGGGGAAAGATCATGTCGAGCGGTGATGAACAAAGTGCATTTGGTTTCAACAGCAATTGGCGGGAATTTGCGCCGATCGCCTTTACCAACCTGCTGCTGTGTATTGTAACGCTTGGGCTCTACACATTTTGGGCACGCACCCGCGAACGGCGATATTTGTGGAGCCAGACGCGCTTCATTGACGATCAGCTGGAATGGACGGGCACCGGGCTGGAACTGATGATCGGCTATGTGCTGGCGATCGTCCTGTTCGGCCTGCCATTGGCGGCGCTGCAATTCGGGCTGCAGGCAATGATCCTGCGCGGCTACCCCGGTTATGCGGGGATAACCGGCATCGTCTTATATTTCGGTTTGCTCTATCTGATTGGCATCGCGATTTTTCGGGCGCTGCGATATCGGCTCAGCCGCACCTTCTGGCGCGGCATTCGCGGCGGCAGCCATGAACAGGGGTTGAGCTTTGGATTCAGCTATGTGTGGCGCACGATTACCGGGTCGTTGCTGCTGGGGCTGCTGATCCCTTGGTCGATGGTGTCGCTATGGAACAAGCGGTGGGACGCGATGAGCTTTGGCCCGATGCAGTTCGATTCACATGCGCGGGTGGGGCCGATATTTGGGCGGTTTCTGTTGTTTTACCTCTCCCCGATCTTCATTTTGGTTCTGCTTGGCTTGCTGGCTTTTTGGGGAATGGTTCCGGCACCCGGCAAGCTGGCACCGACGCCTGCCACCATGCAACAACAGGCCATCGTGATCGCGGTCCTCGCCTATGTGATATTTTTTGTCGTGCTGGGATTGATCGCACTCGTATTTTACGCCGCGTATTTCCGTGAAGTCATCGGCAATCTGACGCTGGGTGAGCTGTCGTTTGAATTTACCGCAACCACATGGGACTGGCTGAAGCTGGCGCTAGGCAGCCTGTTGCTGGTGGTGTTGACGCTGGGGATTGGCCAGATTTTCATCGGCTATCGCAACTGGACCTTCTTTGTCCGGCACATGCGCGCTTACGGCGATGTGCGGCTTGATGCGCTGACGCAATCGACCACGCGCGAGCCCGGCCAGGGCGAAGGGCTGCTCGACGCATTTGATGTTGGCGCATTTTGATGGCTGAAACGGTGCGCGTCTGGCATTTCGACGGGCAGGTCGCCCGGCGACGCAGCGTGATGTTGGTTGCAGACGGCGCGCGCTTCACCCTGACGGAGGATGACGGCACGGCAGGCAACGGTCCCTGGGCATTTGCTGATCTGGTTGCGCGCGAGCCGGTCGGCGGGCAGCGCGTGTTCGGGATGAAGCGCCATACCGGTTGGTCAATCACGCTAGCGGAGGACCCGCCTGCCGCCATTGCCTATCAGCTGCCACCGCTGATCCGCTATGGTGGCCTGATCGACCGGCTGGGCCTTTGGCCAATGGCGGCGCTGTTTGCGGTGATCGCCGCCCTTTCGCTGTACCTATTGGCACAAACCCCCGCGCTGGTCGCCAAGCTGGTGCCGCCTGCGGTGGAGCGCCGGTTGGGCGATGCGATGATTGGCGATTTCGGCGGGCGGTTGTGCACCGATCCGGCAGGTGAAGCGGCGATTGATGCGCTGAAGGCGCGGCTTGGCCCCGCCTATGCCGATAGCGACATCAGCGTTGCCAATATTGCGATGAACAACGCCATCACGCTGCCCGGCGGGCGCATCATCCTGTTCAACGGGCTGTTGAAGGACGCAAAATCGCCCGACGAGATTGCGGGCGTATTGGGGCACGAACTGGGCCATGTCGCCAATCGCGACGTGCTCGAATCACTCCTGCGGCAATTGGGGCTAAGCGTGCTGCTCGGCGGGCTGGACGGCAATATCAGCGGCTATACCAACATGGTGCTGTCAACCGCCTATTCGCGCAGTGCCGAAAGCCGCGCGGATGATTTTGCGATCGATGCGCTGAAGCAGAGCAAAATTTCCACGCGGGACACTGCAGCGTTTTTTCGGCGGCTGGGCGGCAAGTCGCCGGTCGACAAATCCGGCGCCGCATCGGTGCTTGCCTATATTTCATCGCACCCGGTATCGGCCTTGCGAGCGGAACGGTTTGCGCGTGCCGCCACCGGCAGCACAGGCGACCGCCCCGCGCTGGATGCCGAACAATGGGCTGCGCTGAAGTCCATCTGCAAGGGTGCCAAGCCCGAATCACGCACGATCATGGGGTTTTAGCGCGCCTTGCTTCCCAAGCCCGGCGTCCACGCCTAAACCGCCCCAATGTCCGAACCCCTGCCCCGCCCTGCGCTTGCCTATCACCTGACAGCGGGCACGGGCCCGGCTGGCGGCCCGGTGACGATCTTCCTGCCGGGCTATGCTTCCGACATGAACGGCGCCAAGGCGCTGGCGCTGGAAAGCTGGGCACGCGGCGCGGGCCGCGCGTTTCTGCGGTTTGATTATGGCGGCTGCGGGCAAAGCGAGGGTGCCTTCGACGAACAGACGCTGGCAGGCTGGCGCGATGATGTGCTAGCGATGATCGATCTGGTCGCGCCCGCACCGGTGGTGCTGGTGGGATCATCGATGGGCGGCTGGCTGATGCTGCTCGCCACGCTGGCCCGGCCGGGGCGGGTAAGGGCGCTGGTGGGCGTTGCCGCCGCCGCCGATTTCACCGATTGGGGCTTTTCAACCGATGAGAAGCTTGCGCTGCTGAGCGGCGGGCGGATCGAGCGGCCCTCTCCCTATAGCGACCAGCCGACGGTTTATACCCGGGCCTTTTGGAGTTCTGGCGAGGCCAACCGGCTGATGCACGGCGTGATCGCGATTGATACGCCCGTGCGACTGCTGCACGGGCTGCGCGACAGTGATGTGCCAATCGCCCGCGCGATCCGGCTGACCGAGCTGATCCGTTCAGCGGACGTGCAGCTAAACATCATCAAAGATGGTGATCACCGCCTGTCGCGGGACGGCGATATCGCCATGCTGATCCGCGCAGTGGAGGAAGTGATCGACCTGCCATGATGTTCCTGATGCTGATTGCCCAGGCGGTAACGCCCCTACCGCTGCCACCTGCTGCCGACTCGATGGAGGCGCGCTACGATCGCTGCGTTGATCTCGCCACGGCCAACCCACCCGAAGGCGTGGTTGAAGGAACGCAGTGGCGCGCGAGCGGCGGGGGGTTTTTCGCACGGCAATGCATCGGCATTGCTTATGCCAACCAAGCCAAATGGGCCCCCGCTGCCGAGGAATTTGAAGCGGCAGCGCAAGAGGCTGAGGTTGCCCGCAACAACAAAGCCGCACAGTTTTGGGCGCAAGCGGGCAATGCCCGGCTGGCAGCAGGCGATGTCGCAAAGGCCCGTGCCGCGCTGGATGCCGCATTGGCAGCGGGCACGCTGGTGGGATTGGAGCGCGGGGAAGCGCAGTTTGATCGTGCCCGCGCGATGGTTGCCGCAGGCGAGTTGGAGGGCGCGCGCAATGACATTGATCAAGCGCTGACGTCGGCGGGCGAAGACCCGTTGATCTGGTTGGCATCAGCAACGCTGGCGCGCCGGATGGATGACCTGCCCCGCGCGCGAAAGGACATTGCCGAGGCATTTCGGCGCTCATCCGACGATCCATCCATCTATTTGGAGATTGGCAATATTGCCGCGCTTGGCGGTGATGCCGATGGCGCGAAATCGGCATGGAATGATGCCGTGCGCGTTGCCCCCTCCGGCGAGGCCGCCGCAAATGCGCGCGAGGCCCTGAAACAATTCGCTGACCCGCCCCAGCCTTAGAATCGCTGGCCATGCACCCGCCTGCGCCCTATTCCGCTGGCAGAGCGACATAACCAAGAGCTGCGGAGCGCGACGATGCACTATCTTCACACGATGATCCGGGTGAGCGATCCCGACGCGACGGTGAAATTCTTCAACCTGCTGGGGCTGGAGGAATTGAAGCGCTTTGACAGTGAGCAGGGCCGCTTCACGCTGATCTTCCTTGCCGCACCGGGTGATGAAAAGGCACAGGTTGAGCTGACCCATAATTGGGACCCGGAGGAATATGGCGAGGGCCGCAATTTTGGCCACCTCGCCTACCGCGTCGATAATATCTACGAAACCTGCCAGCGATTGATGGACGCGGGCGTCACGATCAACCGCCCGCCGCGCGACGGCCATATGGCGTTTGTGCGCTCGCCCGATAACATCTCGATCGAACTGCTGCAGGACGGCCATTTGCCGCCCGCCGAACCCTGGGCGTCAATGCCGAACACGGGCCATTGGTGATGGCGTTGGACATCATCCGCATTCCAGTGCTGAGCGATAACTACATCTGGCTGGTGCATGATGCTGCATCGGGCGAAACGATGGTGGTTGACCCAGCCGTCGCCGAACCGGTGTTGGACGCGGCGGCTGCGCGCGGGTGGACGATTACCGCGATCTGGAACACCCATTGGCACCCCGATCACACCGGCGGCAATGCAGCGATCAAGGCCGCGACCGGCGCGACGGTGTATGGCCCCGCAGCGGAGGCAGCGCGCATTCCGACGCTGGACGTGCACGTGGCGGAGGGCGATATCGTGCGGCTAGGCGCACACATCGCAACCGTGCTTGAAACACCGGCCCATACCGCCGGGCATATAACATTCCATTTTGCTGATGATGCCATCGCCTTTACTGGCGACACACTGTTCGCGATGGGCTGTGGTCGGCTGTTTGAGGGAACGGCTGAACAGATGTTTGCCAATATGCAGCGCCTGTCGACATTGCCCGACGAAACAACCGTTTATTGTGCGCATGAATATACCGAATCAAACGGCCGGTATGCGCTGGTCGCTGAACCCGACAATGCAGCGATTATCGCGCGAATGGCCGATGTTGTGGCCGCGCGCGCGCGTGGCGAAGCAACCGTGCCGACCAGCATTGGACTGGAACGTGCGACCAACCCGTTCATGCGCGCAACCTCTGCGGCGATGCTGGCGGAGCGGCGCGCAAATAAGGATGCTTTTCGCGGCTGAACGGGTTATGCTGGCCATGGCAGGGGATGGCCACTTACGCGGGAGAGTATCATGCGGCGTTTTGTCATTGCTTCGCTTGCCCTGATTGCGTGCGGCGGGGCCGCGCCTGCACCCGGATCCAATTCAGCCGAGTCCAACAGCGACGAAGCGCGGATAGCAAAGGCGCTGGCGGGGTTTACCCCTGGCAAGCCAGTGAACTGCATCCAGCAATTTCGCCCTACGTACAGCACTGAGGCAATTGGCGATTCCATCCTGTACCGGTTCAACAACCGACTGATTTACCGTAACAAAACATCCGGGCAGTGCGACAACGGTCACAGAATAGATGCTCTAGTCTTGCGCAATTTTGGCCCGCAGCTTTGTCGTGGCCAGATCATCCAGACGGTTGACACGTTGTCGGGTTTTGAAACCGGCTCGTGCGTGCTTGGCGACTTCACGCCCTATACCAAGGCGAAGTAGCCGCGCGGGCTTGTGGGAGCGACCGGCGGCACCGCTGATGCCGCCGGTGGTTGCCGCCTTTATTCGCTGATCTGCACTGGAGCAGAAATCGCGTCTGCGGCGATCTGCGCCTTGCTGAACGGCAGCCGCACCCAACGCTTTGCCGAATACAGCAACGTCTGGTCGCCGAAATGCGGTGAGGCGGGATTGGTCGATTGCGAATAGCTGAGCACGGCATCAACCACCGGCCCGGCCTCGTCAAACGTGACGGCCTGCACATAACTGGAGCCGTGCACGGGCGTAATGCCCGTCGGCACCTTTTGTGCCATTTGCACGTTCAGCACGCCCAACGCACCATCTGCTCCGTGGATCGCGATCCGTTGATCGCCGCGTTTGGCGAATTGAACGTCGCCCCAACGCGCATCCAGCGCGATGCCTTCCGACGCCAGCGTGGCCGCCGCCTTGGCCAGCGCGGCGATCATCTTTGTGCCATTGTCGCCATCAGTGATCAGGTCGCGCGGCGTGTTGACGGGATCGCTCACGTCAAATTTGGTCGCCCATAAATTGGGTATCGCACGGATGCTCGCGGCGAAGGTCGCGAAAAGATAGGCACCCCGGCTGTCGACATCATATCGGCGATCCCATTTGCCCAGAGCGTCGCAAGCAGCAGCAACCTCTGCCTTATCCGCACACAGCACGAGCAGCTTGTCCACCACCAGCTCTGCGACCAGGCTTTTATTGGCAAAGGCCATCGCCTCAGCGCGCGGCAGATCAATCTTGGTGCCGGCCAGCCCATCGGTGCCCGCCAACCGCCGCGCAATTTCTGTCAAGCCAGATCGCGTGCGCGGCGTGCGCATCGTGCCCCATGCGCCCAAAATCGGCGACAATTGCTGATAGGGTGCGCTGGCATTGCTCAGCCAATAGCTGTCATTGCTGTTGGCAAGGTAATCGCGGCGTTCCCACACCGCCTGATCGCCCGCCGGCAGCAAACGCGGCGCGGCGGTGCCCGGTGTGTTATCCCAATCACAAGCCGAGCGCTTGCCATCAAGCAGCACAACCCGCCCTGCAAGCAGCGCGGAGGCAGGCGTTGCGCAGTCCTTTGCCTTGGCCGCAGAGACATTGGGCACAGCGGTAACATCGGCGTGGAGCGCATTGCCCATCCGGTCGACCGCGATCGTGTTTACCCACGGAATTCCGAGCGTGGTCGATACCGCCGCCTTGATGTCCGCCACCGATTTCGCCTTGCCAATCGCGATCCACGCAGCCAGCCCGCGCTGGTTGCCCGCATTGGCATCGCGCATCGAAAATGCCTTGGTCTTGCTCCAGCTGAGCAGCAGCGCAGGTGCTGCCACCATTGGCCCAAACCGGCTGGAATAGAGCGTGCGGGTAACCGGCGCAGCTCCGCCTGGCATCGGGATACTGATTGTCTTCGCGGTCATCTTTTCGGATTTGCCGTCGACGATATAACTGGTCGGATCAGCCGGATCGACCGCGAGTTCAAACAGCGTGAAATGCTGGGCGGCAGTGACGGTGTGGGTCCAGCCGATATCCTTATTGAAGCCAAGCGACACAATCGGCGTACCGGCGATGCCGACGCCCATGACATCATATACGCCCGGGATCGTCAGGTGCATTTCCCAAAAGCGCGCCGGGCCGTTCCACGGAAAATGCGGATTGCCGATCAGCACGCCGCGCCCGCTTTCGGTTACATCGCCGCCAAAAGCCCAGCCGTTGCTGCCAATGCCAATCTTTTCCTGGTCGGGCAGCGTGACGGTTTGATCGGCCGCCTGGGTCGCGCCCGGCGGAGCGGCGTTCACCACCGCGCCTGCCAGCGCCAGCGAGCTGGCCAGCAGCACCTGTTTTTCGGTCAGCCGCAACATATCGTCAGTGGTGATGGGATGAACCCATGCCTTGCCCCGGCACTCGGCAGGGACGCCCGCTGGTCCCAGTTCGCGCAGCAGCCGGTTATAGCCAGCGACATAGCCCGCAATGACTTGCCGTTCCTGCACACCTTGCGTGGCGATCCCGCGCCGCAGTTTGGGCAGATCCATCGCGCTGCGAAAGAACGTGTCTGACGACAGATTGTCGATTTTTTCAAAGCCCAGCACGGCGGTTTCCTTTGGCCCGAAATGCAGCGATCGCTCGCCCGCCACGGTCGCAAATTCCTCTGCCAACATGCACAGATTGTCCTGCGCATAGGCATAGCCCACGCCATAACCGATCCCGCGCCAATTGCTGGCCGTGATGTGCGGAATGCCATAGCTGGTGCGCACGATGGCGGCGCTGTAGCTGGGCCCCTTGGCAAGGGCGGCGCTGCTGCTTGCGCCAGCCAAAAGCAGCGCGATCAAGGCCAATTTCCGCATCATTCTCTCCCGTTATCATTTTGACGCTTGCTATGCCGATTCACGCTGGGTGGCAATCGCCGACCGCCCCGCCCCGGGGCCATGATTGGGCTTGTGCTGCGCACGCGCCTGCCCCACGCTGGCGGTTCAATAATTGGGGATAGTGCATGACGATCGGTCGCGTGATTTTGGCAATCGTGGCGCTGATCGCCGCCGGGCTTGGCTATGCCTATTTCTTTGCATCCCCGCCGATGATGCTGAACATGATCGACAAGATGACGCCCGGCCAGCCGGAAGCCGTGCAAGTCGCAGACGGCGTGAATTTCGGCACCGCGCCGCGCCAGCAGCTTGACGTTTGGGCACCGACGAAACGGGGCAAGGCCAAGCTGCCAGTGGTCATTTTCTATTATGGCGGCGCATGGACCAAGGGATCACGCCAGGAATATGGCTTTGCGGGGCGCGCCTTTGCGGGTCAGGGATTCATCGCCGTCATCCCCGATTACCGGCTGGTGCCGGGCGTGCGCTTCCCCATTTTTGTGCAGGATTCGGCGCTGGCGGTAAAATGGGTGCGCGATCACATTGCCGAATATGGCGGCGATCCGGGGCGGATTACGCTGTCCGGTCATTCGGCGGGGGCGTATAATGCCGCAATGCTTGCGCTGGACGGGCGCTTCCTCAGCGATATTGGGGTTGATCCCAAAATCGTTCGTGCTGCCGCATTGCTTGCGGGGCCCTATTCGTTTTACCCTTGGGAAAGTGATCGTTCGCGCGCCGCGTTTTCAGCCTGGCCAACCCCTGCAGAAACCCAGCCCATCACCTATGCGATGAAGGACAGCCCACCGCTGTTGCTCGCCCAGGGGACCGCCGATGATGTCGTCAAACCGCGCAACGCCACCCGCCTTGCCAAGCGGCTGACCGAGCTTGGCGCGCGGTTCGCGCTGAAGGAATATGTGGGCAAGAGCCACAATGATCTGGTGATGGGCCTGTCGCTCCCCTTCCGCGGCAACGCAACCACGCTGGCCGACAGCGTCGCGTTTCTGAAGGCGAATAGCCGGTAGGGCAGTGGTTTTTGTATCCGGGCGTCACCCGAGCTTTTGCGTCCCCGTGAAGACGGGGACCCGGTCTGGGCTCCCGCCTTCGCGGGAGCACAAGCAGTCTGGGCTCCCGCCTTCGCGGGAGCACTGGGGGCTTGGTTGGCAGATGTAGCAGCCACGCTGCCTTGGCCAACGGAATCCGCCGACACCACGGATTGCGCACCTGCACTCGCATTCCCATATCGCCGTTTATGAGCAACAACGACATGGTGTGGCACGGCACCACAATCCTTTCCGTGCGGCGCGGTGGCAAGGTCGTGATCGCTGGCGATGGCCAGGTATCGATGGGCCAGACGGTGATGAAACCCAATGCGAAAAAGGTCCGCAAGCTGGGTGACGGCAGTGTGATCAGCGGCTTCGCTGGCGCCACCGCCGATGCCTTCACGCTGTTTGAGCGGCTGGAACGCAAGCTGGAACAGCATCATGGCCAGTTGCTGCGTGCGGCAGTTGAACTCGCCAAGGACTGGCGGACCGACAAATATCTGCGCAATCTGGAAGCGATGATGATCGTGGCGGACAAGGACGTCACGCTGATCCTGACGGGCAATGGCGATGTGCTGGAACCCGAAGCGGGCATCGCCGCGATTGGTTCGGGCGGCAATTTCGCGCTCGCCGCCGCCCGCGCGCTGACGGATTATGAGGGCGATGCCGAGGTTCTGGCGCGCAAGGCGATGGCGGTCGCGGCAGATATTTGCGTGTACACCAATGATCGGCTGACCGTGGAATCGCTGGACAGCGCGACGTAATTCCCCTCCCGCTTGCGGGAGGGGTTAGGGGTGGGCCGGTCCACCACCGCTTCGCCCGTGGCATTGCCCACCCCCAGCCCCTCCCGCAAGCGGGAGGGGAGTGAGAAGAACCTATGAACGACGCCCTTACCCCCAAGTCCATCGTTGCCGCGCTTGACGCGCATATCATTGGCCAGACTGACGCGAAAAAGGCGGTCGCGGTGGCCATGCGCAATCGCTGGCGGCGCCAGCGGCTGGGCGCTGATCTGCGCGACGAGGTTAGCCCCAAGAACATCTTGATGATCGGGCCCACCGGCTGCGGCAAAACCGAGATTTCGCGCCGCCTGGCAAAGCTCGCCGATGCGCCGTTCATCAAGGTAGAGGCGACCAAGTTTACCGAAGTTGGCTATGTCGGGCGCGATGTTGAACAAATTGCCCGCGATCTGGTGGAAGAAGCCGTTCGGCTGGAAAAGGAACGCCGTCGTATCGCTGTAAAGGACAAGGCAGAGGACGCCGCGATGACGCGCCTGCTTGATGCGCTAACCGGCAAGGGCGCGAGCGAGGCGACCCGCGAAGCTTTCCGCCAGCGATTCCGCGACGGGCATCTCGACACCACCGAGATCGAGATCGAGATTGAGGACGCACCCAAGGCGCCGTTCGAAGTGCCGGGGCAGATGGGCATGATCAACCTGAGCGAAATGATGAGCAAGGCGATGGGCGGCAATCAGCTGAAGCGCCGCAAGCTCATCGTCCCCGCCGCCTGGGAAAAACTCGTCGAGGAAGAGGCCGACAAACGGCTCGATCAAGAAGAGGTGAGCCGCACCGCGCTGGCCGATGCAGAGGCGAACGGGATCGTCTTCCTTGACGAGATCGACAAGATCGCCGTCAGCGATGTGCGCGGCGGCTCTGTCAGCCGTGAAGGTGTGCAGCGCGATCTGCTGCCGCTGATTGAGGGCACAACCGTGGCCACCAAATATGGCCCGATGAAAACCGACCATATCTTGTTCATCGCCAGCGGCGCGTTCCATGTTGCCAAGCCCAGCGACCTGCTGCCCGAACTTCAGGGGCGGCTGCCGATCCGCGTCGAACTGAAAGCGCTGACCGAGGCCGATTTTGTCGCGATTTTGAGCGATACCAAGGCATCACTGCCCGCGCAGTACAAGGCGCTCATCGCGACCGAGGGCGTGACGATCAACTTTACCGAAGACGGCATCCGCGCCGTTGCCCGTATCGCTGCCGAAGTGAACGCCGAGATTGAGAATATCGGCGCAAGGCGGCTGCAGACGGTGATGGAAAAGCTGCTCGAATCAGTCAGCTATGAAGCCGAAGACCGGGTGGGTGAAACGCTGGTGATTGATGCAGCCTATGTCGAAAGCCAGCTGCAGGAAATTGCGCGGAACACCGATTTGAGCCGGTTCATCCTGTAACGACCGGGCGGCATCGCAAGGCGAACGGCAGCGCAAATTGCCCGGCGCCACCGTTCCGCCTGCCAGCGGACGGCTGGCGCGGTTATGCGGCCGCCCGGTCCAGTGCCGCGATCATCATCTTGCCGCGCAGGGGCATACGGTAGCCCATTAAACGGCTTTGTTCATTTTCAAGCGCATGCGCTGCTGCTTCCAGCTCGCGCAGTTCTGCCCGCAATGCGTCGCACCGTGCGTCGATCTGGCGCAAGCGGCGGCTGCGTTGTGCTGCGGTCATGGTCCACCCCTTTTTGCATAATGTCAGCGTCGATGACCATCATCCCGCGCCAGCCACGGGCTGGGTTGGGCGACAGTCATCATGATGGTTACCGCATTCAGGGTAAATTTTTGTTTACCCTGAATGCAGACCGTTTTGCCTGACGACGCGCGGTTCGCATCACCCACAATCGCGCCCGTTTCAGGCGATGGCCATCTGGTGATGAAAGCCGGGTCTTACTGGTTCGGCACGATCAGGTATTTCTCACCGGTCGCCCGTTTATTGAAACGCGCGATCATGTCGGGCTGCAACACTTGCTGGAGCGTGATGCGCGCGGTGTAATGGCTCGCAAAAATATCCTTCAGGTGATCGACCACATATTGCCGGATCCGCGCCACCTCTTCTGCGCCAGCACTCTGCAGATACGGCGTCAGCAACCAGCCGCCGACGTTCCATGACATACCAAAGCCGCGCGTCAGCTCGGTCGGTGCGGTGTCCAGGCCGCCATAAATATAGACCTGCTTTTTCTGCGTCGAACCATAGACGCTGAATACCGGATCCCGCGCGACCGCAGCCGCTTCCATCGCCTGCAAAATCTGGCTGGCGAGCCGCCCGCCGCCAATCGCGTCAAACGCCAGGAAGGCACCCGTCGCGGTGATGGCCGCCGTCAGGTTCGCCACGAAATCGGGCGCGGTGGAATCAACCACATGCGTCGCACCAATCGCGCGGAGCATTGCAGCCTGATCAGCATTTCGCACGATATTGACCAGTTCAATGCCCTCAGCCTGGGTCAGCTTGACGAGCATCTGCCCAAGGTTTGATGCAGCGGCCGTGTGGATGAGCGCCGTGAAGCCCTCACGACGCATCGTGCCAATCATGCCAAGCGTGGTCAGCGGGTTAACAAAGCTGGACGCGCCCTCCTCCGCCGTCGTTCCGTCGGGCAGCAGCATGCAATCGCGCGCCTTGGCGATTTTGAACTGTGCATACATCTGGCCACCGGCAAGGCTGACCGTCTTGCCGAGCAGCGCCTGTGCCGCCGCAGACTCCCCCGCCGCGATAACGGTGCCGGCCCCCTCATTGCCGACCGGCATCGGCTTGCCCGAACGCGCAGCGACCATGCGCAACAGCCGTGGCGGAATGGGTGCCGATGTAACGTCGCCCTCGACCATGAGCTGCGACGTATCCGCGACGCCCAGCAACAGGCCAAGATCGGACGGGTTGATTGGCGTTGCCTCCACACGGATCAGGACATCACCATCGCCCAATGCCGCCACGGGCACCGCGCGCAGCGAAAGTTCCAGCCTTCCGGCCTCCGTCACTGTCGAAAAGAGCTGCAACCCTGTGTGATCGTGCGTCGCCATCATCATCTCCTGCTGGTTTTCTTTCCAGACCCATGGGCGATTTCGGGCGCGGACTCTATAGCGGGATTGTATCGGGCTGATCTGATGACGGATTCCGGACGCGCAATCTCGGCATTGGCAGCGCAGCCAGGCAGTGACGGCTCACGGTAAAGCTGCTGAAGTCAGTGATCGATCAGGCTGACGGCCGGGTCAGCAAAACGTGAATTGTCTACGCTGCCAATGCGAACAGCCCGCTGCAGGAGATTGCGCGGAACACCAAAATGGTCCGATTTATTTTGTAGGAGAAGAAACTCTTGGTCGGGGCGACAGGATTCGAACCTGCGACCCCCACACCCCCAGTGTGATGCGCTACCAGGCTGCGCTACGCCCCGACCGAGGGGGCGGCATTATGCGTGTGTGCGCCGCGATGCAAGCGTTACCCGACGGGCGGGGCCGATGCGGCATCCGCGCGCGCACTTGAGGGCTTGGGCGGCACGCTGAAAACCGCGCTTGCCCGCGCAATCAGGCGATCGCCCGCCGTCACCCTCGCCTCGCCAAAGGCCAGCGTGCGACCCACACGGACGGGCTGTGCGCGAATCTCCAGCCAGTCGCCAATCCGTGCGGTGCCGGTGAAGTCGCAGGTCAGGCTGACCGTTACAATACCGCCCACCCCCGCGGCAGCCCCTGCCGCGCTAAGCACGCAGGCCAGCCCCATCGCATTGTCCGCCAGTGCTGCGATCAGCCCGCCATGCGCCATGCCGCGTGCATTGGTATGCGGTGCAGCGATCAGCACGCCGATCGTCAGCACATCGCCTTCCCGTTTCGAATATAGCGGTTCCCAGGCGTCGGTCAGCGGGCTGTTGCGAAAATGCGGGGCGAAACCCGGGGGCGGGCCGGGTAGTTTATCAGTCACGGGCCGCCGCCGTCCGCAGCGCGTCATCCATCCAAGCGGCCGGCGCATCGTCAAAACCGTATAGCCGCGTCTCGATCAAATCGGGGCGAAAGCCATGCGCGTGGCAGCAATCCAGCGTCGGCGGAATGTTCGTGCGCACATTGGCGCGGCCGGTGCGCAGCGTGATGCCCTTATGGTACATCTCCAGCATCGGCACTGGGGTCGTTTCGCCCAGATGGATAGTGACGCTGGTCAACACCCCTTCAGGCTCGATCGCGCGGATCGCCTGGATCAGCGTGTCGGGCGTGCCGCACGCATCGACCACGATTTCATACAGCATGGGCAAATCGCCCGGCAGCGCCAATGGGGTTGCGCCGTAAGCCGCCGCCTGCGCCCGCCGCGCTGGATCGCTATCGGCATAGTCCACCCTGCCAGCGCCCAGCGCCACCGCCAGCCCGGCGGCATAAATACCGATTACCGACGCTAGCCCGCCCACCACCAGCACAGTGGCACCGGGCCGTTCGGCAAGCTGCGGCGCAACCGCGCGCCAGCTATCCGCCGCCATGTCCGCCGCGCCGATCATCGCGATCGGATCGGCACCCTGCGGCAGCGGCACCAGCATCGCATCGGCAAATGGCACCGCGACCAGATCAGCCGCAGCGCACCCGTAATTGCCGGGCCGTCCCATCCCAAAACTGGCTGCGAACGGCACCGATTGGCACCGCCCGGTAAAGCCGCGCCGACAATTGCGACAGTCGCCGCAGCTGATTTGCGACGGCACGATCACGCGCTGACCGGGGCGGATGTGCCGCACACCGTCCCCCACATCCACGACCTCGCCGATCATCTCATGCCCGATGGGTTCACCGGACGCCATTGGTGCCAGCCCGCGCACAAACCCGACATCAAGGTCGCACCGGCCAAGAACCAAGGGGCGGATCAGCGCAGCGTGATCGCTGGTGAGCACCGGTACCGCAGCGTCGCGCCATTCGACCAGGCCGGGACGGACAAAAACAAGCTGGCGCATCAGGGCTTGGCCCCCTCAATCGCCAGCGGCACATCATAATAGGTGACGACGGGTTCGGCACCATAGGTCGCCTTGGCCCGAGCCACCCAGGCATCGCTGAACCAGGCTTGCGCCGCCGCCTTGGTCGACCAGTAATAAATGCCGCCGAACCGCTTGGGTTCAATCGTGAAATATTTGCGGATCAGGCCGGGAATTTGTTGATAGCGCGGTGCAGCCTTGTCGAATTCGGCCTGCAGATAGGCATCCGTCACGCCCGCCGGGGTGGCGATGCTGACGACGACGGCAACGCGACCCTCTGGGGCAACGCGGCCCTCTGCCGCGCCAGGCCGGGCATGGGCAGTGATCGGCAACGCGGCGAGCCCGGCGGCTAGGATCAGCGGGGAGAATTTCATGGCATGGCTCCTGTTCAAGCAATGCCGTTGATTTACGTCGGCCCCTGCCCCGGCATAAGGGCGAACGATGCAAATCGCTTTTGCGTTTCCCGCAAAACGACTAAGCGTGGGACATGGATAGCGAAGACCTGAAATTGCTGTTGATGCTGGACGAGCGCGGATCGATGAGCGCGGTCGCAAAGCAGCTTGACCTCGCCGTTTCCACCGTCGCGCGACGGCTGGAGGGGCTGGAGGCGACGCTGGGACTGCGGCTGCTTGATCGGCGCGCCAACGGCGTCCGGCTGACAATCGAGGGGAGCCGCATCGCCGCGCTGGCCGCGCCGCTGGTCGATCAGGCTGCGCGGATCGGGCGGGCAGCGGCCATGCTGGGCACCGCGAGCGCTGCCGGACACGTCACCATCTCATCGATTGATCTGATCATCACTGACGTGCTCGCGCCGGCGCTGCCTATGCTATGGGCAAAGTCGCCGGGACTATCGGTGACGTTACGCGCGCAGGGCGAGGTGATCAGCTTAGCCGCGCGCGAGGCCGATATCGCGCTGCGCATGTCCCGTCCCGAAGGTGCCAGCCTGATCGCGCGACGCATTTATGAAATTGAACTCGGCTGTTTCGCCAGCCCCGGCTATCTCGCCGGACGTGATCCCGCTGCGATCAGCCTGGGGCAGGAACGGTTGCTGGTATATGATGACAGCTATGGCCGCATCGCAGAGCTTGATTGGGTCGCCAAGGCCGGGCTGGATGGCGCGGTGGCCCTGCGCACCGGCAGCACGCGCGCGCTGCTGAACGCGGCGGCAGCGGACGGCGGCATCGCGCTGCTGCCGGTGCTGTTTGCGCAGCGCGCGGGGCTAACCCGCTTGCCGATTGCGTTTCAATTGCCACCACGCCCGGTGTGGCTGCTGACGCACCGCGATGTGCGGCGCCTGCCCGCAATCCGTGCTGCCCATCGCTGGATCGCAGCGGCCTTTACCGGATTGACGCGCGGCTGAACCGGGCCGCTATCGTGCAGCGCTAGTTGCACCCACCACCCGATGGTGATAGCGCGCGCCGCTTATAGGACGGTGATCCGCCGTGCCATCCCAGCCACTTTGGCCCCGCCATCTTGGCCCAGTTAGTTCAGGACGTTCATGATCGTACCTTCCGCTTTTGCCCAGACCGCAGGTGCCGCCGCAGATGGCGGTGGATCGATCGCGCTGATCATTCCGTATCTGCTGCTGTTGCCGCTCGCCTATTTCCTGCTGATCCGCCCGCAGCAACAGCGGATGAAGAAGCTGCAGGATGCCGTGAACGCGGTGAAAAAGGGCGACGAAGTCACGACGGCTGGCGGCATCGTTGGCAAGGTCGTGAAGGTCGATGACCGCATCGTCGAAGTGGAGATTGCCACCGGCGTTAAGGTAAAAATCGTCAAGGCAACGCTGGCCGCCATCGCATCCAGCGGTGCCGGCAAACCTGCGAACGACTGAGCACCGATATGCTCGATTTCCCGCGCTGGAAAATAGCCTCGATCCTTGGCCTGCTCGCCGCATTGATGTTGCTGGCGGTGCCCAGTTTCGTGCCCGAAAGCATGACGAAGAATCTGGGCGTCAGTTTGCCGCGCATCAATTTCGGGCTCGATTTGGCGGGCGGCAGCTATTTGCTGCTTGAAGCGGAAACTGCCGATGTTGCCGCATCGCGGATTGAACAGATGCGCGATACCGTGGCGACCGAAATGCGGCGCGGCAGCCCCAAGATCAGCATTGGCGATATTTCTACGCGCGGCGGCAAATTAAGCTTTTTGCTGCGCGATGTGACGCAGGTTGACGAAGCGCGCGAACGCTTGCTGCCGCTGACCAATGGCGCGGGGCTGACCGGCCAGCGTGACTGGAATATTGAAGTGGTCGACGGCCAGCGTTTCGTGCTGACGCCCACCGATGCCGGCCTCACCCAGGCAATTGATACCGCGATGGCCGATGCGACCGAGGTCGTCCGCCGCCGTATCGACGAACTCGGCACCCGCGAACCAACGATCATTCGCCAGGGTAGCAATCGCATCGTCGTTCAGGTGCCCGGCCTGCAGGATCCGCAGGCGCTGAAGGATTTGCTGGGCAAAACCGCCAAGCTGGAATTCAAGCTGGTCGACCTGAACGCCGATCCTGTCGAAGTGGCTAAGGGCGCGAGCGGCAATGCTCCGGTCGGCAGCCAGTTATTGCCCTATACCGAAGGCGGCAGCTGGATCGCGGTCAAGCGGTCGGTGATCATTTCCGGCGATCAGCTAATCAACGCGGTGCAGGGTAATAATTCGCAGACCAACGAACCCGATGTTGTCATCACCTTTGACAGCCAGGGCGGCCGCAAGTTTGCGCGCGTTACCCAGGAAAATGTCGGCAAGCCATTTGCGATTATCCTTGATAACCAGGTGATCTCCGCCCCGAATATCAACGAACCGATCCTGGGCGGCACCGCCTCCATATCGGGCAGCTTTACGGTTGCTTCCGCCAACCAGCTCGCCATCGCGCTGCGCTCCGGCAAACTGCCCGTTGCGCTAAAAGTGGTGGAGGAACGCACCGTTGGGCCTGATCTGGGCGCCGATTCAATCCGCTATGGCATCACCGCATCGGTGATTGCGGCGTTTGCGGTGATCGCGTTCATGCTCGTCACCTATGGCCGGTTTGGCGTCTATGCGAACATCGCGGTTGTCATCAACATCATCGTCATCATTGGCGTGCTGGCGCTGCTGAATGGCACGCTGACCCTGCCGGGCATTGCCGGCTTCGTGCTGACGATCGGCACCGCGGTCGACGCCAACGTGTTGATAAACGAGCGTATCCGCGAAGAGCGGCGGCGCGGGCGCAGCGTGATCCAGTCGGTTGAGCTGGGCTATAAAGAAGCAAGCCGGACGATTTTCGAAGCGAACATGACGCACGGTATTTCAGGCGTCATCATGCTGCTGTTGGGGTCGGGGCCCGTAAAGGGCTTTGCGGTGGTGCTGCTGATCGGCATCATCACATCGGTGTTCACCGCCGTTACGTTCACACGCATGCTCGTCGTGCTCTGGGTGCGCAAGAATCGCCCGGCGGAGATCAACATATGATGCTCCCTTTTCCTTCATTCTCCTGCTTCCCCGGCGCAGGCCGGGGCCCAGAGTCGCACGTGTTGCGCTGCTGGTCCTGGACCCCGGCCTATGCCGGGGAAGCAGCAAAGGTTTGATGCCATGCGCCTGCTGAAACTTGTTCCCGACAACACCAATATCGGCTTTGTCCGCCTGCGTTACTGGGCGTTCGGGCTGACGGCGTTGCTGTCAATCATCGCGCTGGCCACGGTGTTCGTGTTCAAACTCAATCTGGGCGTCGATTTTGTCGGCGGGCTGATGATCGAGGAAAAATTCCAGGCCGAACCCTCGCTCGACAAGCTGCGCACCTCAATCGACGCGCTTGAGCTGGGCGAGGTGCGGCTGCAGCTTTATGATGACAAGACGACGGTCGCCATCCGCCTTCCACCGCCGAAATCGCAGGATGAGGGCGCCACCAACGCCGTCGTCAAGCAAGTGCAGACCGCCATCAACAAAGAATACCCAACCGCCCGCTTCTCAAAGCAGGATGCGGTATCCGGCAAGGTATCGAATGAGCTGATCTGGAAGGGTGCCGCCGCCGTGGCGCTCGCGGTGCTTGGCATCGGCCTGTTCGCGATCTTCCGGTTCGAATGGCAGTTCGGCGTCTCCACGGTCGTCGCGATCGTGCATGATCTGTTGATGACGCTGGGCTTTTTCGCAGTTACGCAGTTCGAATTCGACCTGAACATCGTGGCCGCTGTGCTGACGATCATCGGCTATTCGATCAACGACAAGATCGTGATCGATGACCGTATTCGCGAAAATATGCGCCGCTATCGCAAGATGGATATGCGCGAGATTATCGACCTGTCGGTCAACGAAACCCTGCCCCGCACGGTGATGACATCGCTGACGATCCTGCTGGCGCTGGGCGCATTGCTGCTGTTCGGCGGGCATGTGCTGCGCGGTTTCACTGCCGCCATGATCCTTGGCATCTTCGTCGGCACCTATTCGTCGATCTATGTGTCCTCGTCGCTGCTGATCACGCTGGGCCTGCGCGCTGATCCCAATCTCGAAAAGGGCCCGGCCAAGGCCAATATCGCCACCAACGCCGAACGCGTGGGCCCCAAAGACCCCGTCTGATGCGGCTGGAACATGAATCTGCCCCCGAAGGCCCGATGATCAAGGGTTTTTCGGGCGGCGGCTTTCGGATCGACGATAACGTCTACACCGCTTTGCTGCTGACGCCGGCCAGCGCGCATGGCTGGGCACCGCCCGCCATCACCGCGCTGTCACCGGATGACATTGCAAGCCTGATCACGCCCGATCCGCACCCCGAATTCATCATCCTGGGCACTGGTGCAGGGCTGGTCCACCCACCGCGCGCACTGGTGAACGCGTTGGACGCACTCGGCATCGGCATTGATATCATGGACAGTCGCGCCGCTGCCCGCGCGTGGAGCGTGCTGCGCCAGGAAGGCCGTTGGATCAGCGCCGCGCTGTACCCGCTCGATTACCGGGGCTAAGCTCCGCACAGATTCCGGCTCGACGCGCTGGGCCGGGCGCGATACCATTTCGTCACAACAATAATGTGGAGAGATTTGTGAAGCTGTTCGCCGCGTCCGCCGTGATTGCCGCTATCCTGTTCGGGGTCGCTCCCGCCGCCGCGCAGACTGACCCCGCCGCTGCTCCCCCCGCCGTATCGCGCGCGCCCGATTACACGCAGGACGGCGACTGGCTGTGCCGCCCCGGCCGCGCTGATGCTTGCGCTGCTGATCAAAGCGCCACGGTGATCGCCGCCACCGGCAAGCGCACAGCGGAACCCTTTGTTGCCGCCGCCGCGCCCAAATTCGATTGCTTCTACGTCTATCCCACCGTCTCGCTCGACAAGACGGCGAACAGCGACCTTGAGGCCGGCCCAGAGGAAAAACAGGTTGCCGCTTTCCAGGCGGCACGCTTTGCCAAAAATTGCCGGGTATTTGCCCCCATCTACCGTCAGGTCACGCTTACCGCGCTGCAGGCGATCATGGCGGGTCAGGCCGTGCCAGCGGACCGCGCCGTTGCCTATGCCGATGTGCGCGCTGCCTGGTATGATTATCTGCGCCGTGACAATGGCGGGCGCGGTGTGGTGCTGATTGGGCACAGCCAGGGTGCTGGCGTGTTGAAGCAGTTGCTGATGGAAGAAATTGATCGCCGCCCGGTCGCAGGCCAATTGATTTCGGCAATGCTGATCGGCACCAATGTCGCGGTGCCCGAAGGGCGCGATGTGGGCGGTGACTTGAAAACGATCCCGTTGTGCCGCCGCGCTGATCAATGGGCGTGCGTCGTCAGCTATGTCACCTTCCGCGCTGATTCTCCGCCGCCTGCCAACAGCCGTTTTGGCGTGGTCGCGCAGCCGGGCATGGTTGCTGCCTGCACCAACCCGGCCATGCTTGCCGGTGGCAAGGCGATTACGGACAATTATCTGGGGGCAACCGGTGCCGGGATTGCCAGCGCCAAGCAAGGCCCGTGGACGGCGGATGGCGCCGCAGTCACGACACCCTTCGTCAAAGCGCCAGGGCTGCTTTCCGCCGAATGCGTTGCAAATGGCAAGTTCCGCTATCTCGCCGTTACGGTAAACGCCGTGCCCAGCGATCCACGAACGGACACGATTGTGGGTGATGTGTCGGTTGGCGGGCAGGTACTCGCCGATTGGGGCCTGCACTTGATCGACATGCCCGTGGTGATGGGCAATTTGATCACCCTGTCAGCGACACAGGCCAAAACCTGGCTGAAACGCCCCGGCGCGCGGTGAGGGGTCAGCCCCGCCGCGCCACCAGCGCTTGAAGGTGCGCGTATAGCGCGTCGGTATTGGCGGCCCAGGTGAACCGTTCCGCCCCGCGTCGCACATCGGCTGGCGCGGGCGGATCGGCGAGCAAGGCGCTGATCGCCTTTGCAAAGGCGGCGGGCTCGCGCGCGGCAATCCGGCCAAAATGTGGCTCTGTAACCACCTCCGCTGCCCCGCCCGCCGCTGTAATCACAATGGGCGTGCCGCACGCCAGCGCCTCCACCCAGGCATTGGCCAGCCCTTCGGACGACGATGCCAGCGCCATCACATCTGCCGCCGCCAGCAAGCCGGGCAGTTCGGCGTGCGGTGTGCTCCCCATCAGCCGCACCCGATCGCCCAGCCCCAGCCGGGCGATATCGGCCACCAGCGCAGGCCGCGACGGGCCCTCTCCTGCGATCAACAGGTTCGTGCCCGGCAGGTCAGTCATCGCGCGGATGACGGTGGCATGGCCCTTGCGATCAATAAGCGCCCCCACCGAAACGATCAGCGGCCCGGCAATGCCTATCGCAGCCTTGGCATCGTGCCGGTCAACCGGTGCAAACCGGTCCAGATCGACGCCAGTTCGGTGCACGCTGATGCGCTCGCGCGGGATGCCGATGGCGGCCATGTCATCGCGCATCGCCGCCGACACCGCCAGCAGCCCATCTGCTGCACGCCCCGCCGCGCCAACCTGCGCCGCTGTTGGCCCATGCCCCCAGTGATGGATGTCGGCGCCCCGCGCCTTGATTGACACCGGCACCCCAAAATGCCGCCCCAGCGCGATGGCAGCAGGGCCATCGGGGAAGAAAAACTCCGCATCGATTACATCGAAGGCAAAGTCGCGGCGGATATCAGTCAGCACGGGCAGCAACGCCCGCACCAGCATCGCCACATGCAAGCGCCCGCCAATCCCCGGCACCGCCGCAAAACGCGGTCGGCGCGTCTCCAGCCCTTTCCAATCCTCCGCCAATGGCACCGTTGCAAAGGCCCGATAACGCGGATGGCGCGACAGCGGCCAGGGCGGCACGCCAATCGGCGCGACCAGCCGCAACGACACATCCCGGTGCGCGGCAAGCCCCAATGTCTGCCGTTCAACAAACACCCCGAAATTGGGGCGCGTCGCGTCAGGAAACAGCGTCGAAAGGGTCAGCACGCGCAGCATATCAGGCGGCGGTATAGCAAGGCGGGCGGAACATGGGGTTAACATGCGGGCAATTCCCCCACCCGCCCGACCTTAGTAAAGCCGAAGCCCGGCCCTTCTCATCCAGGGATAGACGGCCGACCCTAAATCCGGTCAGCACCGGGATAGGCAAACAAGATGTCGCTACCGGGGGACGCCGCTATCGCAACCTCGCCCGCCAGCATCACGCATTGCCCGGCCTGCCAGGCAATATCGTCCGCCATGCCATGGCCTGCCAGCGGGACCAGCCACCCGGACATGCCATGGGGCAGCGTTACCGTCCGGTCGCCTTCGCTCCAGCGCTCAAGCACAAATTTCGGCCCCTCAGCCAGGATGATGCGGTTCTCAGCTACTTTTCCCGGCGCAGCCTGTGCCACAAAGGGCACGGCGTTCGAAACCGCGATGCCCGCTTCCAGATGCAATTCGCGCGGGCGGCCATAATCATATAGGCGATAGGTAAGGTCGATATTCTGCTGTACTTCAACCAGCGTCACGCCAGCGCCGATGGCATGGACGGTGCCCGCAGGCGAATAGAAATAATCGCCCGCCTGCACCGGTTTCCAGTCAAGCAGATCAACAATGGATCCATCCAGCGCCGCCGCTTTCAGCGTAGCGTGATCAACCGGGGCCAGCGTGCCCAACGCAATCGTGGCGTCGGGCTCCGCTGCCAGGATAACCCAAGCCTCGTCCTTGCCGCGCGCAAAGCCCGCTGCGCGCGCCGCATCGTCATCGGGATGGACCTGAACCGACAGTTTTTCGCTGGTGAACAGATATTTGATCAGCAGGTCTGGGGGTATATCGCCCGGCGCTTCGAACCAAATCTCGCCCAATGGATCATCGCCGGGCGCGGGATTGGCGAAACCCGGCCAAAGTTGGTGGCGACCCCAGGGCTTTTCGACGCGCTTGGTGGAAAGAAGAGTGGCAGTCATGGCAAGGTGTTACTCCGGCGGTTGATGCCGCTACAACGCCCGGCCCCTGCCACATGATCCGCCGTTCCGCCAAGTGCTGGCAGATGCCCATGATGCAAAAACCCCGCCAGCCGTTAACGCTCTGCGCAAAAAGCCCGGCCCGCAAAAACCCTGCCCTACGAAAAACATTGTTCGCGGCTAGCTTGCTCGGCTATGACAATATTCATGCGTAAAATCCTGTCCCCCTTCGCCACGCTCGCGCTCATCACCGTGGGTTCACTGACCATTGCAGGCTGTGCCGGCAACAAGAGCAAGGGCGATCTGCCTTATGTCGCACGTGACGTTGGCACGCTCTATTCGGCGGCCAAGGCGCGGCTCGACCAGAGCCGTTATCAGGAAGCCGCCGCCTTGTTTGACGAGGTTGAGCGCCAGCACCCCTATTCGATCTGGGCGCGCCGTGCGCAGTTGATGGGGGCATTCGCCTATTATCTGAATGCCGATTTCCCCAAGTCCATTGAGTCAGCCCAGCGCTTCCTGTCCGTCCATCCTGGCAATCGCGACGCGCCCTATGCTTATTATCTAATCGCGCTTGGCTATTACGAACAGATTTCGGATGTCACGCGCGACCAGCGGATCACCAAACAGGCGCTTGATGCGCTGGGCGAATTGCAGCGCCGCTATCCGCAAACAAAATACGCTGCCGATGCGCGGCTGAAAACCGATCTGGTCCGCGACCATCTGGCCGGCAAGGAAATGCAGGTCGGGCGTTTTTATGAAGGGCGCGGCGATTGGCTGGCGGCATCGATCCGTTTTCGCCATGTGGTCGACGATTACCAGACGACAACGCACGTGCCCGAAGCACTGATGCGGCTGACCGAAACATATCTGGCGCTGGGCGTGCCGGAGGAAGCGAAAAAGACTGCTGCTGTGCTCGGTGCCAATTATCCCGGCTCCGATTGGTATCAGCGCGCCTATAAGCTGATGGGCGAATATAAGCCGCGATCGCCCGTGAAGGTCGGTGCCTGACCGGAACCTGATTAGGGCGCGCCCATGCAACCGCTCCGCTGCCCTGCTTGCCGCCCGCACCGCCTGCTGACCGTGGAATGCTGAACGCGCTTTCCATCCGCGATGTCGTGCTTATCGAAGCGCTTGACCTTGATTTCGGGCACGGGCTGGGCGTGCTGACCGGGGAAACCGGCGCCGGCAAATCGATTTTGCTTGATGCGCTGGGCCTCGCGCTTGGCGGGCGCGGCGAAACCGGGCTGGTGCGACAGGGTACAGCGCAGGCCGTTGTCACCGCCAGCTTTGATCCGCCAGTGCTCGGTACGCCGGTGGCGGCGCTGCTGGAACTGAACGGGCTTGATTTTGATCCCAGCGAGCCGCTGATGATCCGCCGTATCGTCAAAGCCGATGGCGGCAGCCGTGCCTTTATCAATGATCAGCCCGCATCGGCAGCGCTGCTGCGCGATCTGGCAGGGCATCTGGTGGAAATTCACGGCCAGCATGATGATCGCGGCCTGCTGAATCCGCGCGGCCACCGGGCATTGCTAGATGCATTCGGGCGGATCGATGCCGCGCCTGTCGCGGTCGCGCACCGGGCAATGCACGCTGCGCAAACCGCGCTGGATAGCGCGCGTGCCGAGCTGGATGCCGCTGCGCGCGACCGCGAATGGCTGGACCATGCGGTGGGCGAACTGACCGCGCTTGCCGCCGATCCGGGCGAGGAGGAGGAACTCGCCACGCGCCGCCAGGCGATGCAGCGCGGCGAAAAAATTGCCGGTGATTTGCAGGCGGTGGCCGATCTGCTCGACGGATCGGAAGGGGGGCTTGCCAAACTGCGTCAGGCCGCGCGGGTGCTTGACCGGATTGCAGGCGATCATACGGCGCTGGGCGAGGCGCTGGCCGCGCTTGACCAGGCCATCACTGACGGCACGACCGCGCAGGAGAAAATCGACGCCGCCGCTTTTGCGCTGGCGTTTGATCCCGCCCGGCTGGAAGCGGACGAGACACGGCTGTTTGAACTGCGCGCCATTGCCCGCAAGCACCGCGTGCAGCCCGATGATCTGGCCATGTTGACCCAGGAATTGACCGAAAAGCTGGAACGGATCGACAGCGGCGGCGCTGGCGTTGCCGCGCTCGAACGCGCGCTGGCGGACGCGCGCCGCGCTTATGATACCCATGCCGATGCGCTGACCGCCGCCCGCAGCGAAGCCGCGCTGCGGCTGGACGATGCGGTGAAGCGCGAACTGGCGCCGTTGAAGCTGGATGCTGCGCGGTTCCGCACCGTGGTTGCGCCGCTGGGGGAGGATAGCTGGGGGACGGCAGGTAAGGACCGCGTGGAGTTTGAAATCTCCACCAACCCCGGCGCGCCCTTTGCCCCGCTGATCAAAATCGCGTCAGGCGGCGAGCTTTCCCGCTTCATCCTCGCGCTGAAAGTGAGTCTTGCCGAACAAGGCAGCGCCGCGACAATGATCTTTGACGAGATTGATCGCGGCGTGGGCGGTGCCGTCGCCAGCGCGATTGGCGAGCGGCTGGCCCGGCTGGCGGAATCGACGCAATTGTTGGTGGTAACCCACAGCCCGCAAGTCGCAGCGCGCGGGGGGCATCACTTGCTGATCGCGAAAAGCCATGACGGCACCGTCACCCGCACCGGCGTGCGCGCGCTTGACGAGGACGAGCGCCGCGAAGAAATCGCCCGGATGCTCAGCGGCGCAACCGTGACCGACGAGGCACGCGCGCAGGCGGCGCGACTGTTGGAGGCGGCCTAACCGCCAACCGGCTGGCCGAATGCTAGCAGATCGCCATCCGGTGCCAGGATCAGCAATTCTCGCTGGCCATAAGGCTGATCGATCGGCCCAAAGACATCGCCCGGCGGCAACGTTTCGAGCTTGGGCTTCAGGTCCTGATACAGCGCATCGACGTCGCGGACATCGATATAATAGGCAAATCGGCGGCTGCCGGACGGCGAAACATCATTTTCGTCCCGTTGCAAAAGCCGCATGCCGCACCCCTCACGCTCGACATAAGCATAGCCAGGCTGACGAAACAGCACAGCAAACCCAAGCAGATCGCGGAAAAAATCGAGCGCCTTATTAAGGTCTGGAACATGCATGAATGGTGTGATTTGGACAAAATTTGGCATCGCCCCCTCCTTGAACCGACTCCTGCGCAACGGTAGCGCAAGAACATGACGACGTCGCTCCCCATCACTGACCTTGAAGCCGCCGCCGAGCTCGAGCGCCTTGCCGCCGAGATCGCGTACCATAACGCGCGCTACCACACCGACGATGCGCCAGAAATCAGCGATGCCGATTATGACGCGCTCGTCCGCCGCAACGCCACGATCGAAGCCGCCTTTCCGCACCTTGTCCGCGCCGATTCGCCCAGCCTGAAAGTGGGGGCGGCCCCGGCAGCGCATCTCGCCAAAGTGGCGCATGCCAAACCGATGATGAGCCTGGACAATGGCTTTTCGGATGAAGACATCACCGATTTCGATGCGCGCATCCGCCGGTTCCTGACGCTCGCCACCGACATCACCGTCGCGCTGACGGCAGAGCCCAAGATTGACGGCCTGTCCTGTTCGCTGCGCTATGAACAGGGGCGGCTGGTGCAGGCGCTGACCCGGGGGGACGGCGCGATTGGCGAGGATGTGACCGCCAATGTGCGCACCATTGCCGATATTCCCGACACATTGGCTGGCAACGCACCTGATATCTTCGAGATTCGCGGCGAGGTGTACATGGCCAAGGCCGATTTCGCCGCGCTCAACGCGCGGCTGCTGGCAGAGGCTGACGATCCCGAAAAGGCCCGGCAATTCGCCAACCCCCGCAATGCCGCCGCCGGATCGCTGCGCCAAAAGGACGCAGGCGTCACCGCCACACGCCCGCTGCGGTTCCTGGCGCATGGCTGGGGCGAGGCAAGCGCCCTGCCCGCCGACACGCAGTTGGGCGTGATGCACGCCATAGGCAATTGGGGCCTTCCGGTCAGCGACATGCTGGTCCGTGTCGACCAGGTGGCAGGCGCGCTGGCGCATTACCGGATGATCGAGGGCGCGCGCGCGGACTTGCCGTTCGATATCGACGGCGTGGTGTACAAGGTGGATCGGCTCGACTGGCAGGAGCGATTGGGCGCGGTATCGCGCGCGCCGCGCTGGGCGATTGCGCATAAGTTCCCCGCCGAACGCGCGCAAACGGTGTTGCGCGCCATCGACATTCAGGTTGGCCGCACCGGCAAGCTTACCCCCGTTGCCCGGCTCGAGCCGGTGACGGTGGGCGGCGTCGTCGTCACTAATGCCACGCTGCACAATGCCGATGAGATTGCGCGGCTGAACGTGTGGCCGGGTGATCGCATCATCATCCAGCGCGCAGGCGACGTTATCCCGCAGATCGTGGACAATTTGTCGCGAGACGATGCGCGGGGGAGCTGGCCCTTTCCCGATCATTGCGCCGAATGCGGCTCGATCGCCGTGCGCGAAGAGGGAGAGGTTGATATCCGCTGCACCGGCGGGCTGATCTGCCCCGCCCAGCGCGTTGAACGGTTGCGCCACTTCGCCAGCCGGGTCGCGCTGGATATTGACGGGCTGGGCACCACCCAGATTGAGGATTTCTTTCGCGACGGCCTGGTCCATGCCCCCGCCGATATTTTTCGCCTAACTGAAGCGCAGTTGCTGGATCGCAAAAAGGACGGGCGCGTGTGGGCCGCCAAGCTGATCGCCGCGATTGATGACCGCCGCGCGCCGCCGCTTGACCGGTTTTTGTTCGCACTGGGCATCCGCCATGTCGGCGCGATCACCGCACGCGATCTCGCGCGGCGCTGGACAAGCTGGACGGGCTTTGCCGACATGGTTGGCCGGATGGCCATCCACCGCGCCACGCTGACCCCGGCATTGGCAGAGAGCAAGGACAAATTCCTCGCCCGCGTCGGCAAGGAACTCGCCGCCATTGCCGAAACGCCGCAGGTCGGCCCTGAGGTGACGCTGGCGCTGACTGACTTTTTCGCCGAACCACATAACGTGCAGGTGATCGACGATCTGCTTGCACAAGTGACCCCCGCCGATGTTGTGCTCATCACCCGCGATTCGCCGGTCAGCGGCAAGACAATCGTGTTCACCGGCAATCTGGAAACAATCAGCCGCGACGAAGCCAAGGCCCAGGCAGAGGCATTGGGCGCGCGCGTTTCCGGTTCTGTGTCGAGCAAGACCGATCTGGTCGTTGCCGGACCTGGTGCGGGATCAAAGCTGAAAAAAGCCGCAGACCTCGGAATCGAGGTGATTGACGAGGCGGCGTGGCGGGCCATAGCCGACCCCAAATAGGTGGTGCCTTTTTGCAACGCACCATGGATGAAATATGCCCCTCAACGGGAGTCTGGCCGGGCCCGCCGCCATTGTCACGCAAGAGAAATAATTCCCATGCATGGGCGGTTTGGAGTGGTGAAGACACCATCAATAACGACTCAGCAACGTTCCAAAACGCCTCAAGGGGAAAACCATGCGTTACCAACTATTTCTTGGTGCGGCAGCCGTCGCGCTGATCGTGCCCGCTGCTGCCAGTGCGCAGGAAACCACATCGGTCATTCGCGGCACCGTTACAAACAATGGTGTCCCTGTTGCTGGCGCGAGCGTCGTTGCAACCGATGTATCATCGGGCACCCGCGTGCAAACAACGACGAACGGAGATGGCGGTTTTACACTAGCTGGTCTTCGCCCCGGTGGTCCCTACACGGTTGACGTAAAAAGTGATCAAGGTTCGACGTCGGTTAGCGATTTGTTCACGGTCGTTCAGCAGACCTTCGACCTTCCAATCGAGTTAGTTAAAGATTCCAGCGCTGACATTGTTGTTACGGCTTCATCGATTCGCGGCGCGGGCAATGTCTCACGCGGCGTCCAGACAACGCTGGACTCGGTGGACATCAGCCGGGTTGCGTCGGTCAACCGCGATATCCGCGACATCCAACGGCGCGACCCTTTTGCGACGTTTGATCTCGGCAACTCGACCGATCGTGGCGGTGCCATCCGTTTTGCTGGCGTCAACCCACGCTTCAACCGTTTTACGATTAACGGCGTTTCGGTCGGCGACACGTTCGGCCTCAATCAGGATGCCAGCCCAACCATCCGCGGCCCCGTGCCGTTCGACGCGCTCGGCCAGGTCTCGACCTCGGCGGCTAATTTCGACATCCGCCAGACCAACTATCAAGGCGGCGTGATCGACGCTGTCCTCCGCTCGGGCACCAACGACCTGTTTTTGACCGGTTTCTATTCGCAGAACACGGATAAACTTTCGGGTGATCGGATTGGCTCGACCCAGGTCAATTTGCCGAACTTCAAGTCAGAAACCTATGGCGCGACAATCGCCGGGCCGATCATCAAGGACCGGCTGTTCTTGATGTTTTCCTATGAAAAGAACAATGATCCGCGCGCGTTTGGCACCCAGCCGGAATCCATTCCGGGCCTGACCACGGCAGGGATAGCCGCAGTGGGCGCAGCAGCAGGATCCGCGCGCTATGGCATCACGGGCGATCGCTATGGTGATGTGCTGCGGATCAATACGCGCCTTGACGAGAAGTTTTCGACCCGGGTCGACTTTAACGTCGCCGATGGCCAGCGGCTGTCGGTCTCCTATGTCAATGCTTACAACGCCCAGATCAGCCCCAACAACACATCGACGTCGAGCACCGCTCCTTCTTACGGTCTGACTTCGAATGCCTATGTTTTGAGTGAAATTCTCCGCGCTGGCATTGTCCAGTTCAACTCAACATGGTCGAGCACGCTGTCGACTGAAGTACGTTTTAACTACCGCAACGCCGGCCGTGGTCAGGAACCACTTGCTGGACGCCTTAACTCCCAGTTCCAGGTTTGTACTGATCCGGTGAATAACACTGCATCGGCAACGGCTTGCTCGACCGGGGCCCCACGCATCTTCTTCGGCCCGGACAATTTCCGCCAGACCAACGTTCTCAGCACCGAAACTTATGGCGGTTCGTTCCTCGGGCGCTTGAGCCTGAACAACCACGACGTGAAGCTGCTGGTAGAAGTAACGCGCAACCAGACCTTTAACAATTTCGTGCCGAACAGCCTGGGAAGCTATTACTTCGACTCAATCGCCGATTTCCAGGCGGGCAACGCCAACCAAATTCAGTTTGCAGCCGTTGTTGCCCCTGGCGTTGATGGTGCCGCCGCTCGGTTTGCCAATGACCAGATCTCCGTCGGCATCCAGGATGATTGGCGCCCGGCACCCGGCGTGACCATCGCCTATGGCTTTCGCTGGAACATCTTTGCATCAGATCAGGCACCGGTGTTCAATCAGGCTTTCACTGATCGCAATGGTTTTGCGAACACCAACACCTACAAGGGCCTCGAGACGTTCGAACCGCGCTTGAGTGCGGAATGGAAGGTTACGCCTAATCTCACCCTGCATGGCGGCGCTGGCATTCTGGCGGGCGGCAACCCTGACATCTATCTGTCCAACAGCTTCTCAAACACCGTTGCGACCAACGCGCTCACCATCACACGCGCCGCTGGTCCGCTGGGATGCAGTGGCCCGACCGGCCTGACCGCAGCAGTTTGTGCCGCAGCGCTCAACAATATCGGTGCCAACGTCAATCCGCTCCTCACGCAGTTCGCAACGAGCGGGTCGTCTTCAGCGCTCACCAACTCGGCAGCGCTCGCACCCGATTTCACGCTGCCGTCATCGCTCAAGGCAACGCTGTCGGCAGAGTGGGATTTCTTCGGCATCAATTTCGGGGCAGACTATCTCTTCTCGAAAACACGTAACGACGTTTCGTTTACCGACGGGCGTTCGGTGCAGATCGGCCTCCTGCCTGACGGTCGGCCTCGCTACACGGGTCGCACAGCATTTACCGATAACAACTGGGACATCATCACATTCAACACCCAGGGCGGTCGCAGCCACATCGGCGTTGTGCGCTTTGAAAAGCGGTTTGACTTCGGGCTCACGCTTAATGGTGCCTATATCGCTCAGGACGTTCGCGATGTTGGTAGCGCCTCGGCATCAACGCCGAATTCCAACTATCGCTTCCAGACATTTGCCGATCCGAACCGCCCAGTGCTTGGCACGTCTGACAACCAGACCAGCTGGCAGGTCAAGTTCGGTGCATCTTACGATCATGCATTCTACAAAGACTATCGCACCGTGGTCTCGTTGTTCGGCGAAGTCCGTGCGGGCGATCCGTACAGCTTCTTTGCTATTGACAATACAGCGACGCGTTCACCCGTGTTCGGCACGGTTCTTAACGGCAATGCTCCTGGAAACCTGCTCTATGTCCCAACAAGCACAAGTGACCCAATCGTCAGCTATGATAATCCGGCCACGCAAAGTGCGCTCGACTCGCTGATTAACGGCACCCGGCTGCGCAATTTCCGCGGTCAAATTGCTGCGAAGAATATCGCACGCAATCGGGCTGTCACACGTATCGATCTTCATCTTGAGCAGGAAATTCCCCTGTTCGTCGGAAGATCACGGGTGGCATTGTTTGCCGACATCAATAACCTGCCGAACTTGCTCAACAGCAAATGGGGTGGGCTACGTGAAATCGGTTCGGCAGCCGTGGTTACCGTTCAGTGTTTGAGCGCACCCGTTGCAACCGGTACCACGCCTGGAGCCGGGGTTGTGAACACGACGTCGTCACAAACTTGCGCACAGTATCGCTACTCCTCGTTCCGTGGTCCGGACACGAACCTGGCGCCAAACTTCAACGCGTCGACCTACTTCATCCGTGTTGGTGCGCGCTTTACCCTGTAATAGCGCTCCCAGCTTCAACCATGCCGCCGTCCCCGAAAGGGGGCGGCGGTTTGCTTTTGGGGGGCCGGGGCTGATCCGGACGCCGATACTGAAAAAGGCCCCGCCGATCCAATCGGCGGGGCCTTTTTCTTATCCGTCGGCGACCCAGGCTCAGGCCGGTTCGGCGACCTTTGCGTAGATGCTGTTGATAGGCCGGGCCATCACGCGGGCGACCATTGGTTCGAAAAAGCTCAACGGTGCACTCTCGTAATTCGGGTCAAAAGCCGATTGATCATATTTCTCGCAAAACTCAGCACACGCCTCAAAATGCGGGTGCCCGCGATAATTTTCGCGCAGGTCGCGGTCCATGCCGAGATAGTGGAAATAATAATATCCCTGGAACACGCCGTGATTATTGGCGATCCAGTGCAATTCCTCGGAAACAAATGGCCGCAGCATCGCCGCTGCAATTTCCGGGTGATTGAAGCTGCCCAGCGTATCGCCAATGTCGTGGAGCAGCGCGGTTACCACATAGGCCTCATCACGCCCGTCGCGGTGCGCGCGCGTGGCGGTTTGCAGCGAATGTTCCAGCCGGTCGACCGGAAAGCCCCCATAATCGCCATCCAGCAGCTTTAGGTGGGTCAGCACCCGCGCCGGCAGGCCGTGCGAAAATTCGCGGAAGTGTGTGGCGATCGTCAGCCAGTCTTCCTGCGTCCCTTGCGTCATCGCGGTAAAGCTCGCCCGGTCGCTGCCGGGGTTATCATTGCCGTCGGCCATTATCTGTCTCCTGTCCCGGCGGGCAACATAGCCCCCTTCCCGGCGGTTTGTCAGCAGCTATAAGGAAGCGATGATCCTGCCATTGCTCCCCCCTTTGCGCCGATGAACGAGCTTTCCCAGCTTGAGTCCCAGGCGGCGCAGCGCGAGGGGGTGGGCGCAACGCCAAAACCCGGCATCTTCTCACGCCCGTTTTTTGAAGAAAAAAACCGCGCCTTCTGGATGCTGCAGGCGGCGGGATGGAGCGGTTACCTGGTGCTGCGCAGCGTTTCGAGCATTTCCAATGGGCTGTCATTTGGCGCCGTTGCCTTGATCGTGGTCGAATCGATCATCGGCTATTGCATCACGCTGCTGCTCTCCACGCTCTATGGCTATTACCGCACATTGCCGCGGATCAGCCTGGGGCTGCTGACGGTCTTCACCCTCATCATCGCGACTGCGCTCTATGCCGTACTCGATGCCTTTTCCTTTTCGATCATCACACTCGACAAACCGGGCATCAATCTTAACTTGCTGGGGGGAACGATCTTCCTCAACTTCACCGTGCTGGCCGGCTGGTCCGCGCTCTATTTCGGCATCAATTTCTACCTGATCGTCGAAGAACAGATCGATCAGCTCGAAAAACTGGGCAATCAGGCATCGACGGCGCAACTGGCGATGCTGCGCTATCAGCTCAATCCGCATTTTCTGTTCAACACGCTCAACTCCATCTCCACGCTCGTGCTGCTGAAACAGACGGATCGGGCCAATGCGATGCTCAGCCGCTTGTCCTCCTTCCTGCGCTATACGCTGGCCAATGAGCCCACCGCGAACGTCACGATCGCCCAAGAAGTGGAGACGCTGAAACTCTATCTGGAGATTGAGAAGATGCGGTTTGAGGATCGGTTGCGCCCCAGCTTCTCGATCGATCCGCGCGTGGCAAAGGCGCGCCTGCCCTCGCTGCTGCTTCAGCCGCTGGTGGAAAATGCCATCAAATATGCCGTCACGCCGCAGGAAAATGGCGCGGAGATCAACGTCGTCGCTCGGTTGAACGGTGAGCGGGTGCAGATCACCGTATCGGATAGCGGGCCGGGGTTGATTGAAACGAAATCCCGGTCAAGCCTTTCAACTGGGGTCGGGCTTGCCAATATCAGGGAGCGGCTGGCGCAGGCTTTTGGGCCAGACCACCGATTCGAGACGCGATCAAACCCGGGGGGCGGCTTTGGGGTAGAGATCGATATTCCGTTCCAGCTCGAGGAACCGACGAAAGAGGCCGCATGAAAATTCGAACGATCCTGGTCGATGATGAACCGCTCGCCATTCAGGGCATGCAATTACGGCTTGAACCGCATGCTGATGTCGAAATTATCGATACCTGCGTTAATGGCCGCGAGGCGATCCGCAGCATCAAGACGCATAAGCCTGATCTGGTCTTTCTCGATATTCAGATGCCGGGTTTTGACGGCTTTTCGGTCGTCCAGGGGCTGATGGAGGTCGAACCGCCCTTGTTCGTGTTCGTCACCGCCTATTCCGATCACGCGATCCGCGCGTTTGAGGCGCAGGCAATGGATTATCTGATGAAGCCGGTGGAGGAAGGGCGATTGGCCGATACGCTCGACCGCGTTCGCCAGCGACTTGCCGAAAAACGCGGCGTCGAAGAAGTTGATCGCCTGAAGGAAGTCCTCGCTGAAATAGCGCCGGACACAGCCGCTGATCTGCAGGATGGCAACGACCAGCTTTCCGCCAATCGTTTTGAAAAGCTGATCAACATCAAGGATCGCGGCCAGATTTTCCGCGTCGATGTCGATACGATCGAAAGCGTTGAGGCGGCCGGCGATTATATGTGCATCAAGACCAGCGACAACACGCTGATCCTGCGCGAGACGATGAAGGATTTGGAGAAACGGCTCGACCCCCGGCGTTTTCAGCGCGTGCACCGCTCAACGATCGTCAACCTTGATCTGGTGAAGGAAGTAAAGCCGCACACCAATGGCGAATGCTTCCTGGTGCTCGGCTCAGGCGCGCAGGTGAAGGTGAGCCGCAGCTACCGTGATGTGGTCGCGCGGTTCGTGCATTGAGGGAGGCGACGGCAGCTTTCGCCCAATGTCGGGCATAACCGACCTGGATTTCCAATCCCAGAAGCCGACATTGTGAAGCGGGATTCTGACCTTCGCAAAGCTGCGCGCGCCAGTGGCGCGGAGCCTTGTGTCAAAACCGACCCGTTGTGACACCGAACGAGTGTTTGTTTTCTACGCTGAGCCCACGTTCGCTAATGTCCGCTTCAAAGCCGTTGGAGACTTGCAGTGCCCCTACCGTAGGCGCTGATTAACAGCCTCGGCTTCGAGGTCCGCTACGGGTACGCCGCATTGAGCCTGAATTGCGCGATTTACCTCCCGCATCAGCGGTATGAAGCGAGCGACTTCCTCAAGCGGCACGGCCCGACCGAGCTGGAGGCGAGAGTTCTCGAACTTTCGCCCACGAACGCTTTCAATAATCCAAAGATTAGCCCGCCTGCCCTCGCCGTAGCGCCAGACATGCATGGTGGTCACAATCTTGCGCTGCTTGGGAAGTATCTCGGTCGAGCGCGACACGTTCTGCTCGTAGACGACTTCGCCTGCTTCGGGGATCGCGGAAAGCGTGGCGGTGACGCAGCTGACATCCACCGGCTCGGACAAACTCGTGCGGATCGCGACACCGCGCAGGGTGTCACATCCAGCCAACAACAAGAGGACGCCCGCACCGGCAAAACTGAAACGCATCGGGCACTGATAGCATATGTCCGCTCTCAAGCCTACAGGACCCTGCGGCGCGGTGTCACAACCGAACGGTTCTGACACTGCGCGAAGGACGGCTTTCGACCATCCCGTTCCCGAAACCCGCCTGTCGCCTATCCACCCAATAACGGCCGTCCCCTCCGCCTCCCCCTAGCCTCCCCGCCTCAACCCCGGCATGATGCCGCTGGGAGGCCCGCCATGTCCGACAAATTCGCAACGTTCGCCAAGCTTCATGTCCCCGGCGATCCGCTGATCCTGTTTAATGCCTGGGATGCGGGCTCTGCGGCGGCCATTGAGCAGGCGGGGGCAAAGGCCATCGCCACGGGCAGTTGGTCGGTTGCTGCCGCCCACGGGTTTCAGGATGCCGAAACGCTGCCGCTCGATCTGGCGCTTGGCAATGCAGGCCGGATCGTTGCCGCGACCGCGCTCCCTGTCAGCATCGATTTCGAAGGCGGCTATGCCGGTGATGCCGGTGGAACCGCCGCCAATGTCGCCGCGCTTGCCGCGACCGGGGCGATCGGGTGCAATATCGAAGATCAGATCATCGGCGTCGCACCGCGCTCGCTGCATCCGCTGGCCGGTCAGGCGGCGCGGATCAGGGCCGCGCGTGAGACGGTCGGCGCTGGCTTTTTCATCAACGCGCGCACCGATATCTTCCTGATCGCCGCCGCCGATACGCATGACGCCGCGATGGCCGATGCCGCGATTGAGCGGGCGCATGCCTATGCCGATGCGGGGGCAAGCGGCTTTTTCGTCCCCGGTCTGGTCAATCCCGCGCTGCTCGAGCGCGTGTGCACGGCATCGCGACTACCGGTCAATTTCATGGCGTTTCCAGGGGCACCCAGCGCAGACGTCGTCGCCGCGACAGGGGTCGCGCGGATCAGCCATGGCCCCGGTCCCTATCGGCTCGCGATGAAGGCGCTGAAGGAGGCGGCAATCGCCGCCTTCGTCTAGGCCTCTGGCGCGGCTTCGCTTTCCGCCTCGCCCGCGCCCTCAGCCGGGCGCTCAAACCACGCCTCAAGCTCACCCGACAGTTTCAGCGTCAGCGGGTTGCCGTGGCGATCAACTTTTTTGCCCAGCGCAACGCGGATCCAGCCTTCGGAGATGCAATATTCCTCAACATCATGGCGCTGAAGCCCCTTGAAGCGAATGCCAATGCCGCGTTCCAGCAAGGGTTGATCAAAAAACGGGCTGCGCGGGTTCGACGATAGTCGATCGGGGGGTGTATCACTCATGGCCAGCATCTGGCGCAACGGCGCGCAAATTGCCAGCCCGCCGCCCCTAAAAAACCACCGCCAGGAACCTCCATACGAAAAGGGGCGGCGCGATCAATTCGCACCACCCCTTCAACACCGCTCGATCAGGCCTTAGCGGCAGATGCGAACGCGCACGCTTTCACGATAATAGGGGTCCCACTGGCGCACAACGCGGCAACGATTGAACCGGGGGCGATAATTATAGGCGTAATAGCCATCGTCCGGGTAATAACCGTGATTGTTATAATAATTATAGTCATAGCGCCGGTCAAAACCGCGATCATCGTAAAAACGGTCGCGATAACGGTCGTTATTGTTCGACGCGATCGCCGCGCCAATCGCAAGGCCAGCAATCCCGGCAATCACCGCGCCGCCGCCATTTCCGCGACGATCACGACCATAATAACGCTGCGCTTCGGCGGGGGCCGCAACGCTCAGGGCAGTGGCGGCGAGGGCGAACCCAAGGCCGGCTTTCTTCAACATCGACTTCATGTCCGATCTCCTCATCTCAACCAGCCCGAGCCCCGATATGCCCCCGATTTGACAGCACCACAGGAAGAGCGTGTTGCATTGGGTAGGCGAGTCGCGCTGAACTGTTTCCGAACGCGGCGTTCATGCCACGTTTAACCACAAAGCGACCGGCAACGCCCAGCGGGGAGATTGTAGCGATGGCATATTGGCTGATCAAATCCGAACCCGAAAGCTATGGCTGGGCGCAGTTGGTGGCCGATGGCCACACCGAATGGACCGGGGTGCGCAACCACAGCGCCGCCATCAACCTGCGCGCGATGGCGGTGGGGGACGAAGCGCTTTTCTATCACAGCGTCAGCGACAAGGCGGTGGTTGGCATCGCCCGCATCGCGCGCAGCTGGCGGCCGGACGGTGACGACGGGAAATGGGCATCGGTACAGGTTGAACCCCTCCGCGCCCTGCCCCGCCCCGTCACCCTGGCGGCGATCAAGGCCGAGCCAGCGCTCGCGGCGATGGAGCTGCTCCGCCAATCGCGGTTATCGGTATGTCCCGTACGTGCCGATGAATGGGCGGTGGTGGTGGCGATGGGCGAACTAAAAGGCTGATGCCGCCCCAGCGTCATGGCGCGACCGCTAACCTGCTAACCACTTGATCTTTCGGATGTAGAAAGACCTGACCGGTCGGTTCTGTGAATCAAGCGCCGGGGACATGGTTGCCCGTCTGAGCAACAGCTTACAGGTTAGGGTGGCGAATTCATCGGGGTTAGTGCGGTAAAGCACGCGGCAGCCATCAACCTTACCCGTCTCGTTCACATCAAGGCGGAAGATCAAGCTACCGCTTTGCCCATTTTGCAGCGCTCCAGAGGGATAATCATTTGGAGTGAACCATCGTTCCGGCGTGCCCGTTGGCTCAGCGAATTTGGTTAGCTTGGCCTGAACATCAGGATCAAAGCCCCAGGATTTGACCAAATCGGTCGTGCATTGCCGCATCGCCCTAAACACCGCCCCCAAAGGACCCGTTTCCAACCGGTAATGCCGCCGTGATGACAGCTTGAGGTTGATAGAGTTTATCGCAGCTTCTTGTTCCGGTGTAATGTCGGCATTGGCTGGTTCATCCTTCGCCGGATAGTCTTTGCCATCTACCCGCAAATTTGAAATCATCAACAACGGTACTTTGCGCGGAATCTGGGCACTTCCGGCCAGCGCAGACCGCTTGAGAAAGCCTTGTTGCGCGCCAAAAGCGATCTCAACGTCACGCTGTAGAACATCGGTTGCCAGCGGTTTTCCGTAAAGGGTCAGGTCAAAGCTATCCGACGGCCCGACACGGGTCATCCTAATCGTTATCTCACCGTCACCCGCGCCAAATGTTGCCACGAGATGGCACGAATCGACATCGTAATTCATCTCCCACTTTCCCGCCTTGGCCAACGAAACCGGTGTCGATTCTGCACCAAAAGCGGAAAATGGCGCCATAATCATGACAATCAGGGTAAAAATTGGCAAAAAGCGCATAAAATGCTCCACAATCGGTGCCATTGTGCGAAATAATGGTACCAATATACCCCATGATCTGGGCGTTATCTGGGTCAATTCATGAAATATACTCGCCTTGACTGACAACCGGCAAGGCAAAAACGTCGGTGCTGGCCGGCCACATCACCCACCCGCTACGGGGCTAAAACGCCGCCCCTACGCCTCACAGGTCGCGGGCGACGCGAAAACCGTGGCGGGAATTATAATAGTCGACATTGCCATTTGCCCGGCGATCAGACCTGATGGCGTTGGGCAGGCTATCAAAGAAACCGCCGCGCTGCTGCCGTCTTTTGCATTCGCCCGCAGTCCAGGCAGCACCATTGGTGGGCGCTCCCTTGTAGTTGCGGTTGAAGCAATCCTGCACCCATTCCGCGACATTGCCGTGCATATCGTACAACCCAAAGCCGTTGGGCGCGAACGACCCGACCGGAAAGCTGCCGGGCGGCAGGGCCGGGACGTTGCGCTGGTCCCTGATCAGCGCAGGCGTGCCGGTTTTGAAAATGGGCGCGCGCGAGAAATTTGCGTCATCCAAAGCAATGACGTCGCCGGTATTAAACGGCGTTGTCGTGCCTGCCCGCGCGGCATATTCCCACTCCGCCTCACTCAGCAGGCGATATGGCACGCCGGCTTTGGCGGACAGCCAGGCGAGATATTGCTGCGCATCATTCCATGAAATATTGTCAACGGGGTATCGGTCACGCTTGGGCAACGGCGCGGCCTTTTTGGGGGCAGGTGCATCGGGATCGATGGCGGCGATGCAGCCTGCATCGGCCACGCACGCGTCCCATTCCGCAAAGGTCACTTCAAATCGGCCGACCGCAAAGGGCTTGGCCAGCGTGACGCGGTGCACCGGGATGCTGTCGCTCGATAGCGTACTGCCCATCATGAAACCGCCTGCGGGCACCACCACCATTTCAGGGCAAATCGCCGCGCAATCGCGAAACACTTGGCCGGGTGCCGAAACCGCCGGAGGCCCCACCGGCGCAGTCTCCTGAGCGCCTGCCGACGGCGCGGCCAGCCCAACGCCTATCGCCGCTGCCGCACGCGCTGCGATCACCCAGTGCTTCATGCCTGCCATTTCCCAAGCGCTGTACCGATAGCGTGAAGCTATCCATGGCGAGCATGACGGCAAATGCGCGCCATGGTCAACGACATTGGGGGTGATTGATCCGCGATGTGCCTAGTGGCCCGTTGCGCCATCGCCGAAATGCGCGAGCATATTCAGGTCATCGTTGGATATGGGCGCACCGGTCAGGTCGACCACATCGCCGGTGTTGCTCGTTACGAGCGGTGACGGCGACGGCGCGCTGCCAGCCACGTCAAATGCCGTCCACAAAATCCCACCCGCCCATAACAGCGCGGTCCAGCGACTGCGAAAGAGTTTGGCGAACGGCATGGTTCCAACCCTAGGCCCGCGCTGTTAACGTCCAGCGCTGCGGCAGGGTTAACCCGGCGATCAGATGTTCCCGGCGCTGTCGCTCCTGCGCGGAGCGGCGCGCCACTATAATAGGCGCGGCCGGCCTCTCATACCGAAAGCCCGGCCGCCAAAAGCTAACGATAGCCGGCGAGATTGAAGCGACAGATTAAGCCGCTACCTTCGCCCTGCTCGCGCGCTTGCGCTCATTCGGGTCCAGATATCGCTTGCGCAGGCGGATCGACTTGGGGGTCACTTCGACCATCTCGTCGTCGTCGATATAAGCGATCGCCTGTTCCAGCGTCGCGCGCTTCGGCGGCGATAAGCGAACCTGATCGTCCTTGCCGCCGCTCGCGCGGAAGTTGGTCAGCGCCTTGGTCTTCATCGGGTTGACTTCGAGATCGTCCGGCTTGGCGTTCTCACCGATGATCATGCCCTCGTACAGCGCCTCGCCGTGGCCGATGAACAGGATGCCGCGCTCTTCGAGTGGGCCGAGCGCATAGTTATTGGCTTCACCCGTCCCATTCGAAATCAGGACGCCATTCTTGCGGCCCTCAATCTTGCCCTTGAAGGGCCCGTATTTCTCAAACAGCCGGTTCATGATGCCGGTGCCGCGCGTGTCCGACAGGAATTCGCCATGATAACCGATCATCCCGCGCGACGGTGCCGAAAAGGTGATGCGCGTCTTGCCGCCAACCGATGGCCGCATATCGGTCATCTCGGCTTTTCGGATGTTCATCTTCTCGACGACGGTGCCCGAATATTCGTCGTCGACGTCGATAATGACGGTTTCGTACGGCTCGGTCTTGTTGCCGTCCTCGTCTTCGCTGAACAGAACGCGCGGGCGGCTGATGCCGAGTTCGAAGCCCTCGCGGCGCATCGTCTCGATCAGCACGCCGAGCTGAAGCTCGCCGCGACCGGCGACTTCGAAGCTGTCCTTGTCGGCCGCCTCAGTCACCTTGACGGCGACGTTGCTCTCAGCTTCGCGGAACAGGCGTTCGCGGATCATGCGGCTCGTCACCTTGGTGCCCTCGCGGCCCGCCATTGGCGAATCGTTGACCGCAAAGCGCATCGACAGCGTCGGCGGATCGATCGGCTGGGCGTGGAGCGGCTCGCTCACGCTGGTATCGGCGATCGTGTCAGCCACGGTCGCGGTCGACAAGCCGGCAAGGCTGATGATGTCGCCCGCCTTGGCTTCGTCGACCGGCACCCGGTCAAGCCCGCGGAACGACATGATCTTCGATGCGCGGCCTGTTTCGACGACCTTGCCGTCATTGTTGAGCGCATGGATCGGCTGGTTGACCTTGACCACGCCCGAATTGACCCGGCCAGTAAGGATACGGCCGAGAAACGGATCACGATCGAGCAAGGTCACGAGGAACGTGAACGGCACGCCGGCGACTTCCACTGCAGGAGGCGGGACGTGGCTGACGATCGTCTCGAACATCGGGATCAGTGTACCCTCACGCGCGTTCATGTCAGTCGAGGCATAGCCGTTGCGGCCTGAGGCATAGAGCACGGGGAAATCGAGCTGGTCGTCATTGGCGTCGAGCGACACGAACAGGTCAAACACCTCGTCGAGCACTTCCTGGATGCGCGCGTCGTTACGATCAACCTTGTTGACCACGACGATCGGCCTAAGGCCAAGCGCGAGCGCCTTGCCGGTGACGAACTTGGTCTGCGGCATCGCGCCTTCGGATGAATCGACCAGCAGCACCACGCCATCGACCATCGACAGGATGCGCTCCACCTCGCCGCCGAAATCCGCGTGGCCGGGGGTGTCGACGATGTTGATGCGGATGCTTTCGCTCGCGCCAGGCGGGGTCCAGTCGACCGATGTGGGCTTGGCGAGAATGGTGATCCCACGCTCTTTTTCGAGATCGTTGGAATCCATTGCGCGCTCTTCGACGCGCTGATTGTCACGGAAAGTGCCCGACTGGCGGAAAAGTTGATCGACCAGCGTTGTTTTGCCGTGATCGACGTGGGCGATGATCGCCACGTTGCGGAGGCTCATAAAGTGTCCTGATATATGTACGAGGGGATGGCTGGCTGCGCGCATAGCGCAAATGTTGCGGCGCGGGAAGCCCGCGACCGCGAGCGCTTATCGCGCGTTGACCAAAAGCAATTCGGCCGATTCAGCGCTGACAGGTCTGGAATACAGATAGCCCTGGCCAAATTGGCAGCCCATGCCGCGCAAATGACTGCGCTGGCCTTTGGTTTCCAGCCCCTCGGCAATCACGGACAATTTCATTGTCGACGCCAGATCAAGCACCGCCTGCACGATCCCCGTCCCAATCGGGTCACCGCCCACGCCCAGCCCGGATACAAAGCTGCGATCGAGTTTCAGCGTGTTGAAGGGATAGCGATGCAAATGCCCCAGCGATGAATACCCCGTGCCGAAATCATCGAGGCTGAGCTTCACGCCCAGCGCGCGCAAATCATTCATGATTCGCACCGCGCGATCAGGGTTGGCGATGGCAACGCCTTCGGTGATTTCCAGTGAGATCGTGGCCGGATCAATCCCGGTTTCCCGGATGATCGTTTCCACCAGCCCAGCGAAGTTCGGCTGTAGAAATTGGCGCGGCGATACGTTGATGCTGATCGTCACTGGCTTTCGGTGGGAGAAGCGCCGATGCCAGCGGGCGGTTGCTTCGCACGCTTCGCGCAGCACCCAACCGCCAATGGCGACGATCAAGCCGGTTTCCTCGGCAATGTCGATGAAATGCCCGGGTGCCACCAGTTCGTCGGGGCGACGCTGCCACCGCAGCAATGCCTCAAACCCTGAAATGCTGCCATTGCCGAGTTCGACAATCGGTTGATAGTAAAGCTGAAACTCGTTGCGGAACAACGCGCCGCGCAGATCATTTTCTGTCTGCAATCGAACGAAAGCACGCCGGCGCAGCGCCTTATCAAACACCGCGACTTGGCCCCGCCCGCGCGCCTTTGCTTCATACATTGCCGTATCGGCCTTGCGCAGCAGATCCTGCACCGTGACGTTTAGCGAATGCGCAAAAGCCAAGCCGATGCTGCCGCCGCCGTGAATCTGATTGCCTGCGACCATATGCGGTTCCGCCAGCGCGGCGAGGATCGCATCGGCTATCTGGTGACAGACGGATTCATCGTTAAAATCTTCCATCAGCACGGTAAATTCATCACCGCCAAGCCTGGCAAGCGTGACCAACGGCCAGCCTGGCGCACCCGCACCAAGCGCCTCCAGCGTTGCCGAAAGTACGCTTGCCGTGGCTATCAGAACGGCGTCGCCAACTTGATGGCCAAGGCTGTCGTTGACGAACTTGAACCCGTCCAGATCAAGGAACAGCACCGCGACCCGGTAATCCGGGCGGCGTTGGCGGCGTTCAAGCGCGGTTTCGACGCGGTCAGCGAACAGCGCGCGGTTGGGCAGCCCGGTCAGCGAATCGTGGAGCGCATCGAAATAGAGTTTTGCGGTAAACCGCTCGCGCTCAATCACCCGGCCCAATTGAACGCCGATTTGCGCCATCAGCGACAGCATCTCGTCATTCTCGGGCAGATTTTCGCGCGCGAAAAACTCCATCACCGCAACCACATCATTTTGAATGCAGACAGGAAAGGCAAAGGCCGAATGCAAGCCGCACTGGCCCGCCACGTGGCGGCGCGGGAAGTTATCTGCATTAGCAAGGTCAACCAGCCATATTGGCAGGCCGGTATCCAGCACCCGCCCCGGCAATCCTACGCCGCGAATAAACTGCCGCTGCAACGTATCGTTGATAAACGGCATTAGGGGGTCGGGGTGCGCCGCAAACCAGATTTGCGGAGCGATTAGTTTGTCACGATCGGCGACATCGACCAGATAGGCGTGCCCGAACGCCCAACCGGTATGGTTGCAAATTTCGGCAATCGCATGCGACAATGCGGCGCGCGTATCGGTAGCTTCGTTGGCCTTGGCAGCGATCCGGAGGAGCAGGTCAATGCGCTGTTGCGACAGATACAGCTCGCGCAAGCCCCGTTCGGCAATCCCCTCTGCAGTGGTCCGCGCATTGCGCTCGCGCGCCAGCCGACGGCCAAGCCGCGCGATCTGGTCGCTGGCCTCAGCAGTATCGATAAAATCCTGGGGATTCAGTGCACCCATTGCACCACCAAAGCGCATTCTGCGCTACCGTCATGCATGCAGCCGCGATGCGATACGGCAACGGTTTCGCCAAAGTGCGCGGCAGCACCATCGATAAACCCTTCGGCCAACGCGCACATTTTGCGGGGCGAGGAATAACCGATGATCAATTCACCGGTGGTCAGCTCCTGAAACTGGAAATGCGGGCAGCCAGCCCCTGAATATAGCTTGCGCACTTCGGGATGGATGATCGTGTTCACGCTCAACAGGAAATTGCGCACATTGCCGGGCGATTCGAAAAACGCCGGATAAGAATTGGCGAGGGAGGGAATCGCGCTCTTGCCAAACCAGCGCAAAATCGCTGCCGGCGAAAGCTGGAGCTTTTCGGACGCAGCGGCCACCAGCGCCATGATCTCGCTATCCGGATAACTGCCCAGCGAGGTATAAGCCCCCTCCAGCTCGGCCGCATCCAACAGATCGTCCCAGCTGTCATCACCAAATTGATCGACGACTGCTTCTTCGAGCAAATTGAAGATAACGCCCTTCATCATTCCCTCCGCTGCGGTGGTTCGTCTTGAACCAGGAATAGTGAAGACTGCGTGAATCGCGTCACAAATGACTCAATATCGTTGGCCCATGATGAACAAGCTGCCCGCATCCCGGCTTTTGCGCACCCGCCCGGGATCAATTAGGGGCAGCCGATGACCCAGCCGATCACATTCCTCCGCCGCCTGCTGCCCGATCGGTTTATCCTGCTGCTACTGTGCACGCTGATCGTGGCAACGCTGGTTCCCGCCACCGGCACCGCGCTCACCGCCATCGGCTGGCTGTCCAACACCGCCATTTTCACGCTGTTCTTCCTCCACGGCGCACGGCTTGCTCCGCGGGCGGTGGTGGACGGGGCGAAAAGGTGGCGGCTGCAGGCGGCGATTCTGGGCTTTGGTTATTTGGGTTTTCCCGCTGTGATGCTGGGGGTCAGCGCGCTGCTCCACGGCCAATTGGCTCCGTCGCTGTTGCTGGGGCTGATTTTTCTGGGGGTGCTGCCCACCACGGTGCAATCGTCCATTGCCTATACGTCGATGGCGCGCGGCAATGTCGCGGCATCGGTGATTGCATCAGCGGTATCGAATGTGCTGGGCGTGGTGCTGGCCCCACTGCTGCTGGCGGTGATCGCCAGCACCGCCTTTGGGCAATTTTCGCTATCGGGCATCGGACGTGTGGCGATGCTGTTGCTGTTCCCCTTCGCGCTGGGGCAAATTCTGCGCGGCTGGGTGCTGCCAAGTGTTCAGCGCCATGCCAAGCTGGCGGGGATGATGGATAAGCTGACCATTATACTCGCGGTCTATACCGCCTTTGCTGAAGCATCGGCACAAGGCGTGTGGCAGCGCATCGGGCCGGGCGAGCTTGGCGGGCTGGCCCTGATCGTGCTGGCGCTGTTGCTGGTTGCCTTTGCCGCTGCCTGGGCGCTGGGCGGGGCACTTGGCCTTAACCGGGCGGATCGTATCACGCTGCTGTTCGCCGCTGCCCATAAGAGCTTGGCGACGGGGGCGCCAATGGCGCGAATCCTGTTCCCCCCGGCCATCGCAGGCGCGGTGATTTTGCCGCTGCTGATCTATCACCAGCTGCAGCTGATGATATCGGCAGCTATCGCCCCCGCGCTGGCAGACGATACGCCCGATTGAAGCCCGGTTGAAGAATGCCGCGAGGCGTATTACATATATGATACAGTTGAACGGCGGGCGATTCCGCTGCATTGATGCCGCAGGGCGACGAAGTATTAAGCTGCGTTGGAGAAAATGATGGCGACCGCGACCGAAACCGTAACTGCTGGCCTGGTGCTGACCCCGCCCGATCCGGTGCCCGTGGTCGCGCCGGAGCGTGCCGTGGGGCTGGTGCCGGTAGACGCGGGCACGCGCACCCAGTTGCAGACCAAGGTCGACAGTTTTGTTGACGATCTTGTCGCGCAGGATGTGAACTCGCCCGAATTCGGCAAGCGTGTCGATGCGATCAGCGCAATGGGGCAAAAGGAAATCCGCGACGCCGCCGGCCAATCTAACCGCTTTCTTGATCGCCCCGTCCGCGCGATGGACCAGGAATCGGGCGTTGGCGCTGATCTGGCCGAATTGCGCCGCACGATTGAGGATCTTGATCCCGGCAAAAAGGGCAGCCTGCTCGCACCCAAAAAGATTTTCGGCATCATCCCGTTTGGCAACAAGATGCGGGATTATTTCGACGGGTATAAATCATCGCAGGGGCACATCTCCTCCATCCTGAAGTCGCTCGGCTCGGGCAAGGACGAGCTGTTGATGGATAATGCCGCGATCGATGTGGAGCGGGCCAATCTGTGGACGTCGATGGGGCGGCTGGAGCAGATGATTGTGCTCGCCCAGACGATGGACACCCGGCTGGAGGACGCAGCGAATGGACTTGATCACACCGATCCGGCCAAGGCCAAGGCGATCCGCGAGACCGCTTTGTTCTATGTCCGCCAGCGCACCCAGGATCTGTTGACGCAGATGGCGGTGACAGTGCAGGGCTATCTGGCGCTTGATCTGGTGAAGAAGAATAATGTTGAACTGGTGAAAGGCGTTGACCGCGCCAGCACCACCACAGTTGCCGCACTGCGCACCGCGGTGACGGTGGCACAGGCACTCACCAACCAGCGGCTGGTGCTCGAACAGATCACCTCGCTCAACACCACCACCGCCAACATCATCGATTCCACCGGAAAACTGCTGAAAAGTCAGACCGCGACGATCCATGAACAGGCCGCAAGCGCCACCATCCCGCTGGAAACGCTGCAGCGTGCCTTCCAGAATATCTATGACACGATGGACGCGATTGATGTGTTCAAGCTGAAGGCGCTCGACAGCATGAAAACGACAGTGACCTCGCTGGGGGCCGAAGTGGAGAAGTCAAAGGGCTATATCGCGCGGGCTGAAGGGCAGGCGCAGGGATCGCTCAGCGGCCCGAACAGCGATCCGTTCAAGCTAGAGGCGGTATGACATGACTGACGTCGATCGCCAGATCGCGCGTTCTGCCGAATTGCTGGAACGAACGGGTGAGCGTTACCGCGCGGGCATGGTCCGCCGCGATCGCGCCGACGGGATTGGTCAGCGGGTGACGCGGATTGCGATTGCCGATGGCGCGATTTTGCTGGCGACAATCATCTTTGCGCTGGTGATCGGCCCGATCGGGCTGCTGGGTGCCGTGGGGATAATGACGTTGCTGATCGCGACGACGCTGGCGCTGGCGATCATGCCCGGCGCGCCCGCGCCGACGCCCGAAAAACTGCGCGAAGTGCCGTTAAAGGCGCTCCCAGCGCAAACCGAGCGCTGGCTGGCAACGCAGCGTGCTGCCCTGCCCGCACCCGCAATCAACTTGATTGACCAGATCGGCGTCCGGCTGGAAACGCTGAGCCCGCAACTCGCAATGCTCGACGAAAATGAGCTGGCCGCCACCGAAGTGCGCAAGCTGGTAGGGGAGCAACTGCCCGAATTCATCAAGGGCTATACCCGCGTCCCCCCCGAACTGCGCCGCACCGAACGCAATGGCTCAACCCCTGATGCGCAATTGCTGGATGGTTTGCGCCTGATCGAAAAACAGATTGGTGAGATGACGACGCAACTCGCCGAGGGTGATCTTGACCAGTTGGCGACGCGCGGGCGGTTTCTGGAAATCAAATATCGCGGTGACGGGGCTGACACGGCCGGCTGAGCGCCGCCCGCTATCGCCGCCGCAATCGCGCCGCCAGCCCCGTCAATAGCGGCTTGGCCGGTTTGATCTCCAACCGGCTTTCGGTGTCGTCTACATGATGATCGGCATAGATGACCGCACCGTCTTCCACCGATTTCAGCCGCGCATATGGCAGGCGCGGCGAAATTTCCTTGCGCACCAACGTTACCGGATCGATCGTACAGATCACAAAGCCGCCCGAAACAAAGCTGGACGCATAAACGGTGTCTTCGTGCCACAAGGCAGGCGGCAAATAGCGATAATTGCCGCGCGGTTCGCGCCCATCAATGTGGAGCAACCCGCAGCCGGGGCCGCCCCTGCCCACTTCAAGAATGTCGTTCCAGCTAATGCGGTCGTCGGTCATTTCCTTGGGCCCTTACGTGCGGTTATTGACAAGGATCTTCGCCCGGTCCGCCAGCCGGGCCACGGCATCTGCATGGATGCCCGGCGCGGTGGCGAGCAGGCCGAATGCCTGCGCGCTGGGCGTGTTGAACGCCAGCGGCGCGCCAAACGCGTCGGTGACGGTCGCACCAGCCTCCATCGCGATCAGCGCGGCGGCGGCGATGTCCCATTCGAAACCCCAGCGCAGCGTTGCGACCAGATCAGCCTCGTCCGCTGCCACCATCGCAATCCGCAGCGCAATCGAATTGGGTTTTGCCACCAGCACCAAATCGCTGTCGGCGCTGGGCAGCACATCACTGGGCACCCGAGCACCGGCAAAAATCGCGCGCGGCCCTGCATTGATCGCCAGGCCATTTCGGGTTGCCCCGTTGCCCACGCTTGCACGCCATGTTTCGCGGCGCGCGGGCGCATCAAGAACGGCAATCACCGGCAGGCCGCGATCGACCAGCGCGACGGATACCGCCCATCCCGGTCGGCCGCGCAGATAATCGCGGGTGCCATCAATAGGATCAACCACCCATAGCCGCTGGCACGCCAGCCGATCAGCGTTGTCGGCGGTTTCCTCTGAGAGCCAGCCAGCTTCCGGATCAATCGCTGACAGCCGCCGCCGCAACAGCGCATCAACCTCCAGGTCGATTTCGCTCACCGGGTTACCGGGCGATTTTTCCCATCGGCTGAAGTCATCGCTCCAGCGCGCCATGGCGAGCCTGCCCGCTTCCGCCGCAGCCGCGGCCACCGCATCGGCCAGCGTTTCAGCCACTCGCCACCGTCATCCCCTCGATCAACAGCGTGGGCACGTTGATGCCATAGCGAAATTCAAGATCATTGGCCGGGGTTAGCGCCATGAACATATCGCGCAGATTACCGGCAATGGTGAATTCCGCCACCGGCGTGGTCAAGACGCCATCCTCAATCAGAAAGCCCGAAGCGCCCCGGCTGTAATCACCCGTCACCCCGTTTACGCCCATGCCGATCAGTTCGGTAATATATACGCCGCGCTTGATATCGCCGATCAGCGTTGCCGGGGGCACATGGCCGGGTTCCATATGCAGATTGCTGGATGAAACCCCCGGGCCACCGCCCACGCCGCGCGATGCATGGCCGGTTGGCTCAAGCCCCAATTGCCGCGCCGATGCACTGTCGAGCAGCCATGTATTCAACACGCCATTTTCGACCAGGCACAGGGGCGATACCGGCAATCCCTCCCCATCAAATGGGCGTGATCGCATGCCGTGCGGGCGGTGCGGATCATCGCGAACCGTAACGCCGGTACTGAATATCGTCGTGCCCAGCGATTCCAGCAAAAAGCTGGTCTTGCGCGTAATCGAAGACCCCGCAATCGCGCCAACCAAGTGGCCGAGCAGGCTGTTGCCGACACGCGGATCAAACACCACCGGCACGGGTCCGCTTTCGATCCGGCCCGGCGAAATGCGCTTCACCGCGCGCTCGCCGGCCTTTACGCCAATCATCGCTGCATCCTCCAGCCGATTGAGGTGCCGGGCGGCGTGATAGGCATAGTCGCGCTGCATATCGCCGCCGGTGCCCGCAAGCACACTGGCCGATACGCCGTGGCTGGAAACCGCGTAACCGTGCGCAAAACCGTGGCTTGTCGCGAGGCCCATTACTGACCTGGCAACGCTGGCGCTGCCGCCTTCGCTGTTGGAAACGCCTGGCACGGCCCGCGCGGCATCCTCTGCAGCCAGTGCACGTTGCTTCAACGCTTCCGGCGCGACCATGACGCCATCGTCGAGGTCAAGATGCGGCGGTTTGCCGTGCATCAATCGATCAGCGGGGGCGAGGCCGGCCCATTCATCCTCAGGTGCCTCGCGCGCCATCGCAATGGCACGCTCGACCAGCGTGTTGAGCGCCTCAACCGACAGATCGGACGTGGAAACGCTGGCGTTGCGCCGCCCAACAAACACCCGCAGCCCCAGTTCGGCACCCTCTGACCGGCCAACATCTTCCAGCGCGCCGAGCCGCACCGATACGTCCAGTGCGGTATCGGCGGCGAACACCGCGTCGGCCGCGTCGGCCCCGGCGGCGATGGCGCGGGTAACAATGTCGTGCGCCCGGTCACAGGCTTGGTCAGATGTGTGCATGCCCATGACTTAGGGCGCATTCTGGCAAATTTGAACCTCTGTCAGATTATATTCGCGTGGCGGTGCCCACGACCAAGCATGCAGCGGCCATCAGCAGCCCCGCCCCCCGGTTCGACCGGAACCGCGCGAGCGCATTTGCGCCATCATCGGGCACCAGCGTTGCAACTTGCCAGCCGAGATGGACCCCGACGGGCAGCAACGCTGCCACCGCCAGCCAATCCGGGCGCACCAGCCAGATCGCGGCCGACCACAGCATAACCGCCAGCGCATAAAATGCCGCCACGCCGGGGCGCACATTGCTGCCCATGGCGCGCGCGGATGATCGGACGCCGATCATCGCATCGTCATCGCGGTCCTGCAGCGCATAGATCGTATCGTAACCCACCACCCAGGCAATCGAACCAAGATACAGCAGGATCCCCGGCAGCGTCAGCGCGCCCGCCACATCAACCCAGCCGACCAGTGCCGCCCAGGAAAACACCATACCAAGCCACGCCTGTGGCCACCATGTGATCCGCTTCATAAACGGGTAGGCGGCGACCAAAGCGAGGCTGAAGACAGCGACAAGCGCCGCCAAGGGCGTCAGCTGGAGCAAGACGACCAGCCCGATCAGGCATAGCGCGACCAGCCAGCCCCACGCCGCGCGCAGCGACACCGCGCCGCTCGCCAGCGGGCGGTGGCGGGTGCGCTCCACCTGCGCATCCAGATCGCGGTCGACGATATCGTTGTACACGCAGCCCGCCCCGCGCATCGCGATCGCCCCCACCAGCAGCCAGAGCACCAAGTCCCAACGCTCAATCGCGCCCCCAGCCAGCGCGACACCCCATGCGCCCGGCCAGAACAGCAACCACCAGCCAATCGGCCGATCAAGCCGCGCCAGTGACGCGAATGGCCGTGCGGAAGCGGGCAACCAGCCAAGCAAGCCGCGCAACTCGCTGTCGGGGACGATGGTCTGCGGGTCGGTCATCGCCCAGCCGCATAGCCGCCAGGTGCGGTTACTGGCAACGCCATCTGGCGCGGCGCGCACCGGCTGGCTAGGAAAGCGTTCATGCAAACCGATATCGACATTGCCCGCCAATATCCCCTTCAACCGATCGCCGCGATTGCCGCCAAGGCTGGCATTCCAGACAGCGCCATGGAGCCCTATGGCCGGCACAAGGCCAAGATCGATCCCGCCGCGCTGCCACTGCCGCAGGGCGGCAAGATCGGCCAGTTAATCTTGGTGACAGCGATCAGCCCCACACCTGCGGGAGAGGGCAAGACGACCACTTCGGTCGGGCTGGCCGATGCGCTGAACCTGACAGGGCGCAAGACCATGCTGTGCCTGCGCGAGCCATCGCTTGGCCCTTGTTTCGGGCAAAAGGGCGGGGCGACGGGCGGCGGCCATGCGCAGGTGGTGCCGATGGAGGACATTAACCTGCACTTCACCGGTGATTTCCACGCCGTCACTGCCGCGCATAATTTGCTGGCGGCGATGCTCGACAACCATATTCATTGGGGCAATGCGTTGGGCATCGATGTGCGCCGCGTCGTGTGGCGGCGGGTGATCGACATGAATGATCGCGCGCTGCGCCAGATCGTCCAGTCGCTGGGCGGCGCTGGCAATGGGTTCCCCCGCGAATCGGGTTTTGACATTACCGTGGCGTCTGAAGTGATGGCGATCCTGTGCCTGGCGCGCGACCCCGCCGATCTGCGTGATCGGCTGCGCCGGATCGTGGTCGGCTATACGCGGGACAGAACGCCGGTGACCGCGCATGACCTGAAGGCAGACGGGGCGATGGCGGTGCTGCTGGCAGAGGCGATCAAGCCCAATCTGGTGCAGACCTTGGGCGGCAATCCCGCATTTATCCATGGCGGCCCGTTCGCCAATATCGCCCATGGTTGCAATTCTGTCATCGCGACGCGCGCCGCGCTGGGCCTTGCCGATTATGTCGTCACCGAAGCAGGTTTCGGGGCCGATCTGGGCGCGGAGAAATTTTTCGACATCAAGTGCCGCCAAGCCGGGCTTACCCCTGCGGCCGCCGTCATCGTCGCCACGGTGCGCGCGCTGAAAATGAACGGCGGGGTGGCGAAGGCCGATCTTGCTCATGAAGATGTGGACGCGGTCAATCGCGGCGCGGTGAATCTGGTGCGGCATATCGAAAATGTCCGCCAATTCGGCGTGCCCGTCGTGGTGGCAATCAACCATTTCGGCACGGACACCGATGTCGAGATTGATGCCCTGCGCGCCATTGCCGCTACGCACGGCGTGCAGGCGATCCTGTGCCGCCACTGGGCGGAAGGCGGTGCCGGTGCGACCGAACTTGCCGATGCCGTCGCCGCGCTTGCAGAGGCAGGACCCGCTCAGTTTGCACCCTTGTACGACGATGATTTGCCTCTGCTCGACAAGATCAAGACAGTCGCAAGCCGGTTATACCGCGCAGGCAGCGTCGATGCCAAACCGGCGATCATCGCGCAGCTTGCCCGTTTTGAAGCAGCCGGGTTCGGCCACCTGCCCGTCTGCATCGCCAAGACGCAATACAGCTTTTCAACCGACCCGACGATGCTGGGGGCGCCGACCGGCCACACTGTCCATATCCGCGAAGTCCGGCTGGCGGCGGGGGCCGGATTCGTGGTCGCGGTGTGCGGGGAAATCATGACGATGCCAGGCCTGCCCCGCGTACCAGCCGCAGAGGCGATCGGGTTCGATGATCGGGGGCGGATCGAGGGGCTTTTCTAAGGGGGCGTGCGGAGGTGAACGGTGGCGAACGCTCCCCCATCCGCTATAATGACGACGCTAACCGAAGGAGATTTACTGATGACGCAGAGCCCCTGGCAGCACAGCCGCAGCGCAGGCATCGCCGATGATATCGATTTCGAAATCAAGGGGCAGGAGCTTCAGTTCGTCGAGATCGAGCTCGATCCGGGCGAGAGCGCGGTCGCTGAAGCAGGCGCATTTGTGTGGAAAGACGCGTCGATCGGCATGACGACGGTGTTCGGCGACGGCAGCGGCGATGCGGGTGGCGGGTTCATGGGCAAGCTGCTCGGTGCGGGCAAACGACTGGTGACGGGGGAAAGCCTGTTCACCACCGTGTTCACGCATAACGGCACCGGCAAGGCGCGTGTCGCCTTTGCCGCCCCCACGCCGGGCGCGATCCTGCCGATCAAGCTGTCCGATCTGGGCGGCACGCTGATATGCCAGAAGGATGCGTTTCTGGCGGCGGCGAAGGGTGTGTCGATCGGCATCGCGTTCCAGCGCCGGGTGATGACGGGCCTTTTCGGGGGCGAAGGCTTCATCATGCAGAAGCTGGAAGGCGATGGCTGGGTGTTCGTTCAGATGGGCGGCACGGTAGTTGAGCGCATTTTGCAGCCCGGCGAGCAGCTTCATGTCGATACCGGGTGTCTGGCGGCCTATACCCCCAGCGTTGATTTTGATCTGGTGACAGCAGGCGGCGTGCGCAGCGTGTTGTTTGGCGGCGAAGGCCTGTTTTTCGCGCGGCTTACCGGGCCGGGCAAGGTGTGGATTCAGTCGCTGCCCTTCTCAAGGCTGGCCGGGCGGATGCTGGCGGCAGCGGGCGGTCGCGGCGGCAATCGCGGCGAGGGATCAGTCCTGGGCGGGCTGGGCGACCTGATCGGCGGGAACGATTAATCCCACCGGGCATTATAATGCTTCGGTTGGGCAACGAGTCGTGCTGATTTTCCGGGCACCCGGTGAACGCGGTTTCGGCGTGGTGCCGCTCAACTGGGCGTAAAAAAATATGATTCTCGCGCAGTTTTTGAGCAAATGCTGCAATGCAGCTTGCATCGCCCGTGCTGATCGGCGACCAGCAACCGGGGAATATAAAACGACGTAATAGTCGGGGGCACGATTAATGTTGGCAATGGACAGGGCCCATGCGGCAAGCAACGACGTTGCGACCCGCGGCCAGGAAATTCTCGCTTTTGGGCGCGGGGTCATCGAAGACGAAGCAGAAGCGCTGGAATCGTTAAGTCATGCGCTTGACGACAGTTTTGTCGCCGCCGTTGATGCTTTGATGGCAACACGGGGCCGGATTGTCGTTTCCGGCATTGGAAAATCGGGCCATGTCGGCCGCAAGATCGCGGCGAGCTTTGCCTCCACCGGAACACCTGCTTTTTTCGTTCACGCCGCCGAAGCCGGACATGGCGATTTGGGCATGGTGATGCGCGGTGATACGCTGCTGCTGCTGTCGCTGTCGGGCGAAACGCGCGAGTTGAAGCATCTGGTCGCCTATGCAGCCGAAAACGGCATCACGGTGGTGGGGATCGGATCAAAACCCAAATCGACGATCATGCGGCTCACCGATGTCCGCCTGGTGTTGCCATCGGTTCGGGAGGCCTGCCCAGAGAATATCTCGCCCACCACTTCCGCCATCATGATGCTAGCGGTGGGCGATGCACTCGCCATCGCGATGATGAACCTGCGCGGCGTTTCGCGCACCAAGCTGAATATGCTGCACCCTGGTGGCAATATTGGGCAGCGGCTGACGCGGGTGTCGGCGCTGATGCACGCGCAGGACGAGCTGCCGCTGGTGACACACACAACGCCGATGCGCGACGTGATCCTGAAGATGACGGCGCACAGCTTTGGTATTGCTGGCGTCGTGGATGATGATGGCATGCTGATTGGCGTGATTACCGATGGCGACCTTCGCCGCCATGCTGATCAGCTGCTTGAATCAACAGCAGCGGCGGTAATGACGCGTGATCCCGCGACCACTGATGTGTCCTCCTATGCCGAAGATGCGCTCCAGACGATGGAAGCCGGGAAGATCACCTCGCTGTTTGTAACCCATGCGCTTAACCCCAGGCTGCCGGTCGGCCTGATCCATGTGCACGACATCCTCCGCGCCTCACGGCTCTAAGGCGCCGTGCCCGATACAGTCACCGGTGGCCCCGCGCGGGTCGCGATTATCATTCCGTCGCGCTTCGCCTCAACGCGGTACCCGGCCAAGCCCCTGGCGATGCTCCGTGGTGCGGACGGATCTTCAAAAGCGCTGATCGAATGGACGCTTGCCGCTGCGCGCGCGGTGCCAGGCGGCGCCAGCGTTCATGTCGCGACTGATCACCCGAAGATCGCCGAAGCGGCACGCGCAGCAGGCGCGTCGGTGCTGATGACGCCCGAATCCTGTGCAAATGGTACCGAACGCTGCGCCGCGGCCCTGGACGCGCTGGACGATCTGCCCGATATCGTCGTCAATTTTCAGGGTGACGCCCTGCTGACGCCGCCATTCGTGATCGAAGCGTTGATAGCCGCAATGGCCGCTGACCCGACAATCAAGGTCGCAACCCCGGTAATCCGCGCATCGTCCGCCGTGCAACGCCGACTGATCGATGATCAGCGCGCGGGCCGCGTTGGCGGCACCACGGTTACCTTTGGCCATGCGCACAACGCGCTGTATTTTTCCAAATCGGTGATCCCGCATCTGCCGCCCGCGCGGATTGGCGATCCGGCATTACCGCTGTTTTTCCACATCGGCGTGTATGCTTACCGGGTGGCAGCACTGCGCGCCTATGCCGATTTGCCGGTCGGCACGCTCGAATTGCTCGAAGGGCTGGAACAGCTTCGTTTTCTGGAGGCGGGCAAGCCGGTACGCATTGTCGAAGTGCGTGATCCGGGCCATGACCTTTGGGAGCTCAATAATCCCGAGGATATCCCGTTTATCGAGGCTATCCTGGCACAACGCGGCATTTGAAGAACATGAACGATATGACAACCCAGCTTTGTGGCCGTGCAGTGGGCATGGATCACCCCTTGTTCGTGATCGCCGGGCCGTGCGTGATCGAAAGCGAAGCGATGGCGCTGTCCACCGCCGAAACGCTGAAGGGCATTGCTGAGCGGCTGGGCATTTTGCTGATCTACAAAAGCTCGTTCGACAAGGCTAACCGCACTTCCGGCAGTTCGTTTCGCGGGCCGGGCCTGGAAGAGGGACTGCGCATCCTTGAAAAGGTGCGGCGCGAAACCGGCATGCCGGTGCTGACCGATGTCCACGAAACCGCGCAGGTCGCCGCTGTCGCCAGCGTGGTCGATGTGTTGCAGACACCGGCTTTTCTGGCGCGCCAGACTGATCTGATCGAAGCGGTCGCGACCTGTGGCAAGGCGGCCAACATCAAAAAGGGCCAGTTCATGGCCCCCGGCGACATGATCCATGTGACGGCCAAGGCGCGTGCCGCCGCAACCGAAGCAGGCACCACTGCGCCGCTGTTGGTCACTGATCGCGGCGCGACTTTTGGCTATAATAATCTGGTGTCGGATATGCGCGGGCTGGTGATCATGCGCGCGACGGGCTGCCCCGTGGTGTTTGACGCAACACATTCGGTTCAGCTACCCGGCGGCATGGGTGCCACCAGCGGTGGTCAGCGCGAATTCGTCGCCCCGTTGGCGCGCGCGGCGGTCGCTGTCGGCATTTCGGGACTGTTTATGGAAATGCACCCAGACCCTGACAATGCCAAATCAGACGGCCCCAACGCCATCCCGCTTGATCAGGCAGAGGCGCTGCTTGAACGGCTGCTGGCAATCGACAGCCTGGTAAAAAGCAGCGGCGCGGCTTGATTTCCGGCCCACCGCTGGCCCAACCGGCCGCAGTTGCCGCAATCGATAATGCTAAGCGCGCAAGGTGCGGCGGTCCCATGAACCCTCACTGGCGGCAGTAACGCGCAAATAGGCCCCATAGTCATTTTTGCCATACGCCGCCGCGAGCGCTTCCAATGCGGCACGGTCGATAAGGCCCAGCCGGAACGCGATTTCCTCTGGGCAAGCGATTTTGAACCCCTGGCGCTTTTCCAAAATGCGGACGAATTCTGCCGCCTCCAGCAACGCCTCAGGTGTGCCGGTATCAAGCCAAGCAATGCCCCGGCCCAGCGATTCAACATACAGGGTGCCCGCATCAAGATAATGGCGGATCATGTCCGTAATTTCGAGCTCCCCACGGCCGGACGGCTTAAGTGAGCGCGCAATCTCAGGCGCTTGGCCGTCAAAGAAATACAGGCCGGTCAGCGCCCAGTTTGATTTGGGATGGCGCGGCTTTTCCTCAACGCTAATCGCCTTATTCTGCGCATCGAATGCCACCACGCCGTAACGCTCGGGATCATTGACATGATAAGCGAAGACCGAGCCGCCTTGCATCCGGTCAATTGCCTGCGAAAACAGCCGGGCGATGCCGTGGCCGTAAAAAACATTGTCGCCAAGGATCAGCGCCGACGGTTGTCCGGCGATAAATTCTTCTCCGATAATATAGGCTTGGGCCAAACCATCGGGGCTTGGCTGGACGGCATAGCTGATTGAAAGGCCCCACTTGGTGCCGTCGCCCAGCAGATCCTGAAAGCGCGGCAAATCAAAGGGCGTTGAGATCAGCAGAATATCGGTGATGCCTGCCAGCATCAGTGTCGCCAGCGGATAATAAATCATCGGCTTGTCGTAGATCGGCATCAGCTGCTTCGACACGACTTGGGTCATGGGGTGCAGCCGCGAGCCGGTACCCCCGGCCAGAATAATGCCCTTCATGATGCGCTCCCCCTGCCCAGCCGTTCCGTTGCATAACGCCGGTCAAGGATTGCCTGCCACCAACCGCGATTGTCGAGATACCAGCGCACGGTCTCCTCGATGCCGCTGGCAAAATCATGCTGCGGTCGCCAGCCAAGTTCGCGCTCGATTTTCGATGCGTCGATTGCATAGCGCTGATCATGCCCTGGGCGATCGGCAACAAAGCTGATCTGTTCGGCATAGGGTCGTCCGTTATCGCACGGCTGCTCCCTGTCGAGCACAGCGCAAATCTGGCGTACCACGTCGATATTGCGACGTTCGGCATTGCCGCCAATGTTATAGGTCTCACCCGGAATGCCACCGTCGATGACGCGACGGAGCGCAGCGGCGTGATCATCAACATGGAGCCAATCGCGGATTTGCGACCCGTCGCCGTAAACCGGCAATGAATGCCCGGCGAGCGCGCGAATGATCATCAGGGGGATTAGTTTTTCGGGAAATTGATAAGGGCCATAATTGTTTGAGCAGTTAGTGATCAGCACCGGCAATCCGAAGCTATGGCCCCAGGCCCGCACAAGGTGATCCGATCCCGCTTTCGACGCAGAATAAGGCGATCTTGGATCATACCGGCTTTGCTCGGTGAACAGCCCATCCGCGCCAAGCGACCCGTAAACTTCGTCTGTCGAGATGTGATGGAAACGGAATTGCGCCTGTTCTCGCCCATTGAGCGACCTGAAATAGCCGAGCGCCTGCTCCAGCAATGTAAACGTTCCGACGATATTAGTTTTCACGAACACGCCAGGAGCGTCGATTGAGCGGTCAACATGAGTTTCGGCGGCCAAGTGGGCAATCACCTGTGGGCGAAAGTCGACAATCGTCCGGGCAACGGCGGCTGCGTCATTGATATCGCCTTGCACAAAGCTGTAGCGCTGGCTTGGAACAACAGTAGATAGCGATTCAAGCCCGCTGGCATATGTAAGCTTATCAAAATTGAGAACTTGACAACCAGATTGGCTAACGATGTGCCGAACCAGTGTGGCCCCAATAAATCCAGCCCCTCCCGTAACCATAATTCGCAATGGTGCTCCCCCCATGTCAAACTGAACGACAAATCTAACCGTCCTCATATGCTATCAGGTAAGTTACCACTGTCCGGTATCTCAGCGTAATGAGAGCCTGGTCTGAGCCCCGACGATCCTCCACCTATGAGTAGAGTCCGGCCCATCAAGGGCGTCGGACGATGAAGGCAAGCAGGTTCAGCCAAGGGCAGATTATTGCAGCTCAACTCAGGCTTCCTTCCGAAAGCCTTCAATCAAATCTGCACCGCTTTGGGAAACCCGTTTATGAGTTCACGGCCTAATTCTCAAACATTCGCATACGTTTGGCTGGATTGCCGAGCACAGTAACATCAGAGCGTACGTTAGCAAAAACGACAGATCCTGAAGCGACGGTTGCACGGTCACCGATGTTTATGCCCTCACGTAACGTAGCGCCTGAACCAATGAGCGCTCCTTCGCCTATTGTCGCGAACCCACCGATCTGAACGCCGGGGTTAACCTGAACATTATCCGCGATGACCGCGTCATGCCCGATGCCAACGCAGAAATTGATATAGTTAAGGCGTCCAAGAGTCACATTGGAAGAAATATTCACCAGCGGACACACGACACTACCTTCACCGATAACGGCGCTCTGGGCCACAAACGCGCTCTGATGGATCAGTGTCTTGAAGCGAAACCCAGCTACCGCCAATCGTTCACCCAGCCGCCGTCGAACCCTAGGCAACCCGATAGCAATCACCGCGAGATCGGTGCCGGCCTGCGCGGGCGTCACATCATCTGGAAATGCAACTCCCGGAAGGCCAAAACGGCTATGTTCATCGGAATCCAGAGTAGCATAGCCAATGATTTTAACCATTGTCTGTGCCCAGGACGTCACTTCGCGCGCAACGCCGCCCGAGCCGAAAAAGATTACTTTATCCATTAAGCGCGTTTGAAACGGTGCCCGACCGGCACGTTCTCTACTTTGACGCGACGCGGTACCATATGAGCGGGTAAACGATCTGCTAAGAACGTTACTAGCGCCTTATGGTCAACTTCCATTCCCTCAATTGGCTGTACCAGCAATTCAACGTGCTGGCCGGTAATCGGATTAGCACGCGGCTCGGCCTTTACTAGCGCGACACCAGGAAAGTCTATTGCTACGCGCTCAACTTCGGATGCCATGAACTTCAAACCGCCAACATTGATGACTTCACCAATCCGCCCGATTACCTTGTAACAATCTCCCTTGGTTTCGACGACATCCTTGGTGTCGTACCAACCGTCTGCGTCAAAAGGAGAATCTGCATTTAAATAGCCCAACATTCGGGTTTGAGATCGAATTTTGAGGACCTTATCAACCACTTTTGTTTCAACGCCCTCGCCGCCTATCTTCATAAACAAGCTGTTGCGCGCTTCAGATTTTACGCGCACGATTCCGAGTTCCGACATGCCGAACGTCTGGCGAAAGTCCACATCCGGTAGCAAATCGCATAACTGATTAAGCGTAGGCTGATCCATGCGCTCTGTGCCGTAGGTAATCAGTTTCAGGCAGGGCGGCACGCGATCTGGCACGGCACCACTGATTAGCATCATGCGGAGGAATGTGGGCGTTGTTGGCAGCACTTCCACTTGAAACTCGGCGATGGTTCCCAAAATGGAATCAACAGTCCGCGCCTCCGGTGCAATCACTACACCTTTGTTAAACAAAGTGTGCAACAGTGTATTGATGCCCCCGATATGATCAAATAACAAGAAATTTATCGTGCGTTGAGTCGGACGTGGGGTTTTAAAACGCTGCAAGAATAGCGTCATATCGTGTAATATGGCCTTTGGGCGCCCGGTAGTTCCGGTCGAAAACAAGACTAAGCCAGAGTGTTGTTGATCGCGTAATTGTTGGATTAGAATATGCGTACCATCCCGCGGGATGCGCCGAATATTATCTCCGTCGATCACTATGTCGACATGTGCGGCCTCAAAAAAATAATCATGCTGGCCTCGGGTGTCGACAGTCAGCGGCACGAGCACTGCCTGCCGATCTATTAACTTTAGCAGCGTCTGAATCGACCGGGAATTAAAATCCCCGATCAACGCAACCACATCGCCCGCCTGCACATCTGAAAGATCAACTGTGTTACTATCAGCAATGTCAGCAAAGCGGAGTTCGCCGCCCCTGTAAATCAAAAAAGGATAATCAATCTTATTCCAAATATGTGCGAGCTGCTCAAGTACCGACATCATGCCCCACCAACATTCAATACTTCGCCTGTGATCGCGGTACTGCGCGGATCGAGTAGTAATTCAACTATGTCACAGACCGCATCAGGAGTATATTGCTTCTGTATAATTTGCTGTGCGACAATTTTATTGATCTGTTCGCTAGAAATACCGCGCAGCAGGGCAGTGTCAATTGGGCCAGGCGCAATGCAATTGACCTTTACACCGAAATCAGCCATTTCGCGTGCAAAACTTCGGCTGAATCCCTCAACTCCGGATTTAGACGCGACATAAATTGATTCGCCTTTTAGCCCGAGCGAAACGGCAATTGTTGAAAAGTTAATGATCGACCCGTTGGCGTTACGTAACATCAAAGGCGCTAAAAGCTGACAACAATAAATTGTACCAATTAGGTTGATGCGTATTACCTTTTCTACGGTTGCCTGGGGAGTAGTAACTGCCAAATTCATCGCGGCCACCCCGGCTACGTTGATTAAACCAGTCACGTTGGCCTTCTGCTTGCGTAATTCGCGAGCGACCGCTTTGACGTCGTCGTGGTTGCCTACGTCACAGGCCATTGCGGGAAACGGCAAACCATCGATATTTCGTGCTAAACCAAAAACTTGTAAGCCGGTGTCGATCAGGCGATCGCATACGGCGCGGCCTAGGCCGCGGCTCGCGCCCGTAACGATTATCACGTCGAAGCTTTCTGTTGATTTAAAAACTCTGCAACTAACGTCCCGGCGGTGCGAAACATACTTCGTGATCGGGACATTGCAGCATCTGACGTCCAGTCAAAATCGAAATCAAGTTCAGCAGCGAAATCTTCAAGCAAAATGCATAACGTCACGACCTTCATGGAATCAAGAACACTGCCATCACCCAGAAGATGTGTACTGTCAGTTATCTCTACCCCGTCATTATCTGCAAGTTCAGCAATAGCAGCAAAGATTTTGGCTTTTAAATCTGACATCGGTCAAACGCGCTCCGAGAATTCAAAAAGGGGCGAGCCGACCATAGTCGGCCAAGCTTGGTGGTTCACCGTCCAAACCCCTAGTCGATAGATCAGTGTGAGGCAATTGGTACGTCAACCTCTGTGAAATTTGTGCTGACCGCGCTCAGCAGCGCAGTGGCCAACCAAGGCGACGGCGAGGCTGATTGAACCGCCCCGGGATTGTCGGAGGCTCCAACTCCTGAGAAGGCGGAGCCTGTATGAGCAAGACAACGAACAAGTTTTCACCCGAGGTACGCGCCCGTGCGGTGCGGATGATATTGGATCACGAAGGCGATTATCCGTCGCGCTGGTCGGCCGTGGTGTCGGTTGCCGACAAGATCGGCTGCGCACCGCAGACGCTTCACGAGGGGGTGAAGAATGACCTGCTCCCCTGAAAAGTTCTCGGATTGAGGTTAGCCTGTTCCTCAAGAGGGAGACAGGCAGTGAAGCGATCGAGGCACAAGGCGCAGTGACCTCCATCTCGGCGAAATCGAGCCGCAAGTAGCGACCCCGCTTGTCAAAGACGCTCTATCGCGAACGCTATCAGGTCGAGCATTTCTCCAGCATGCTTAAGCACTTTCGTCACTTCGGCAACCGTTACGACAAGCCCGCTGCCGACCTCCACACCATGGTGAAACTCGCCTCAATGGGCCGGTGGGTCCGTCCTTACAAGTCTAGAATCAAATAGATTGATACGCGGCCTAAGTGTTATTCAACATCCATCTCAACGTCACTTCTAGGGGCGGGCAGTCAATTGGCCCGATAAGCTTTTGTAAAAGAGCATCACTCCCCCAGAGCTTTTCAACCTCTTGTGACCGAACAAGAGAAGGGTCTATTTTAACTATTATGTCAATTCCTGATATTATTCTTATGAGGTCGATTACGTTAGTTATAGTTACTGCATGTCCAGAGCAAATATTAATTGTCTTACCTATCGCTTCAGAGCAAGAAACCAGGCGGCTCAAAGATTCAGCAACAAATCGAACATCACTAAAATCCCGAGCGACCTCAATATTTCCGAGAAAAACCTCCGCCTCCGAGCTCTTCACTTTCGATATAATCTTCGGAATCAAAAACTGCTTACCTTGTCCTACACCAGTATAATTAAAAGGCCGGACGATTACCGTGGACAAGCGATTGCTATACATGGATGCCAAATGCTCACATACCAATTTTGACATGGCATAATCACTACGCGGGTCAGGCTTTAAACTCTCAACCAGTCTACCAGTCTGGCGGTTCCCATAAACGTTGGCACTCGATGCTACGACAACTGGTCCCGCCATACCCGTTTGAGCAAGTGATTCCAGTAAGTTGCGGGTACCGAGGACATTGCTGGCGTACATTTCACTAACGTCACTGTGACCCACAAACGAAATGGCCGCCAGATGGATCACCGCATCAGCGCGGGCAGCCTCCACAGCAGCCGCAGTTGCTGACAAGTTCACTAAATCGACCTCCACCCACTCAGAAATGGCCGAGGATGTAGGGCCGTCTTGTGCGCGCCAAGTGCCGATCACTTGATGTCCGTGCTCGACCAGAGCGGTGGCCACATAGGGACCCGCAAAGCCGTTAGCACCTGTTAAAAGAACACGTGACACAATGCGCCGACGCTAATCAAAAGGAAAAGCCAGTCTGATTACGCCGGAGATCTGCTTCTACCATCATCCGGCACAGTTCATCTAGCGTGGTGTTGGGTTCCCAGCCCAGTTTATCGCGAGCCTTGGAAGCGTCGCCAATCAACAAATCAACCTCCGCTACCCGATAAAAACGTGGATTAACTCGCATTACAACACGGCCAGTGGCGATGTCCACCGCTTCCTCGGTCTCGGCAGCGCCACGATAGGCAACCTCGATACCTGCATATCTGAAGGCCATTGTTAAGAAATCGCGTACTGTTTCAGTACGATTTGTTGCAAGTACGAACGTATCCGGTTCCTCTGCTTGAAGCATTAACCACATACCCTCTACATACTCCCGAGCAAATCCCCAGTCTCGTTTGGCGTCAATATTTCCGAGTTCAATGCACTCCAACTTACCAAGTTTCACCTTAGCCACGCCGTCTGTTATTTTCCGCGTCACAAATTCGCGACCGCGCAACGGGCTTTCATGATTGAATAAAATACCACTGCTCGCAAATATATTATAGCTTTCACGATAATTCACGGTAATCCAATGACCATAGAGCTTGGCGACGCCATAAGGGCTTCGTGGATAAAAGGGTGTATCTTCTGCCTGGGGCACGGCCTGGACCTTACCGAACATTTCGGATGTGCTCGCTTGATAGAACCGCGTGGCTCTGTTGACATGCCGCACTGCTTCTAGCAGATTCAGTGGCCCAAGCGCAGTGATCTGAGCCGTAGTAGAAGGTTGATCGAACGATACGCCCACGAAACTTTGCGCAGCGAGATTATAGATTTCATCAGCCTCATAACGCTCAATCAGTCGCATGCATGAAGCGAGGTCAGTGAGGTCAAATTCAATGAGGTGCAAATTCGGATGCTGTTCGATACCGAGTTCTTCAATTCGCCAAAAGTTTACCGAACTTGTACGGCGAAAAGTACCATAAACTAGATAACCTTTTTCCAACAAAACCTGCGCTAGATAAGCACCGTCTTGGCCTGTAATACCTGTTATAATCGCTTTCTTCATGTGTAATCCTGACTAGATTGAGCTTGGTCGCAGATTGCAATGATACATAGATCATTCATCCAAAATTCGTCGACACAATGCATTTTTACATTAGGCTGTCCATTGAGGTGCATGATCACTGTGATAGTTCGGCGCTTACTTCTGAAGAAGATTTGGGATGATCGAGCCACGTTTGTTGGCTGTTTTGGTCCAGTGCGTGGGCGAGCAACATCAGATCCGTGTCGGATGGGCCCGGCCAGTAGTCGATCGCAGCGACACGGTCGATGGTGCTTTTGATGTCGTGTCGCCTGACGTGTAGCTCGCCGGAGAAGGACTGTAAGCGAGTCATACCTGCCATTGCCTTTTGTGCAACCTTGTCCCAGCTGAACGAACGGGCGTGGCGTGCGCCATGGGCGAGAAGATCCGCGCGAAAACATGAATCAGTAAGCGCTCTGGTGATAACCGCCACCATCTGATCAATTTCGTTCGGGTCGAAAAGTGCGCGGGCCAAGCCGATGACCTCCGGCACGCTCGACAGGCATGATCCCACGGCCGGCGCCCCACACCACATCGCCTCTATAACGGGTAGGCCAAATCCTTCATGAAACGAAGGAAACACAAATAATTTGCAATTTGCATACAGGATTTGAAGTTCATCGTCAGGCACATGTCCAGTAAGCACTACGTCGCTCTCATCCAATCCATTCCGAGCAATGACCATCCGTAGGCGAGCCAACCCTTGGCGGGAAAGGCGACACACCAAGACGAGTTGGTATGCCCGCCTCAGCGCCAAGGGCAAGCGAGCAAATGCGTCAATCAGGCCTTCGAAGTTCTTACGAGGATCATGAGCACTAACGTGCATCAGATATGGCTTATCAATCGCATGATAGTTCAGGACCGTTCTTGCCAACACCCCCGTGCGAAGCTCATCAAGATCGAGCTCTGCAAAATGATCAGCAGCAGCCGCTCCAATTTCAATGACATGGTCAGCGTCACTTGGTAGATTCGTAATCCCCTCACTGCGAGCTGACCCGGAGATCGCCATCAGAAGATCGGCATTACGAGCCTGCTCAACTTTGCCGAAATACCAGCGACGAGCACCATTGCTACCAAGGTGCTCATCAGGGTTCAGAAGGGGTATCAGATCGTAGAGAATTGCTACCGCACGATAAGAGCGGCATTCGGCAGGCGGCACCGTTACAACACTGTTATCAGCGCCACCCTCGAACAAACTGCCGATCAGCAGAACGTCCGGATTAAGGTTGGCAACGAAATTTTCGTAGGCGATATGAGATGCTGCATGTCGCCAGCGATCCGGATCGTGCAACGCCGCTGTTGGACCAACGCCCTCAAAGATATGAAACTTATCGCGCGTTGCAAAATCGTCGAACGACGTAATTACGGGTTCAACTTGGTCGGCAAACAGGCCGTTTAGAATGAAATGAATGTCATGGGAACCTGCATTTCGAAGTAAGCCACGAGCTAAGGCGCCAACGTATCGGCCAATGCCACGGTCACGGCTTCCGTTTTGCAAGCCTTGGAGGTCCATCAAGAGACGCACCCGTCAACGCCCTTCAACAGAATCTATTGCGGAACACAATTGATAGTAAATATCAACCGCCTCAGGCGAAAGTTTCTGGTCTGGTGGCGCATGCCTGACGCCGAGTGACTTACGAAATTGAGTATGAGTAGGCAGCCGAATCTTAGACCCCATACGAACGAGCATGCTTTTAATCCGTCGACTCGTCCAGTTGACCCAGCGCGGTGACCGTTTCATAGGAAAAAACGAAAAAGCTCGGCCTAGACTAGTGTCTTGCAATACAGTTAACCTGGCTAACAAAGGTCCTACTATCGGCACTGCTGCACGACGTTCCAAAAGAATGAGTTGGGAAAGACCTTCAATGGTCGGAATGTCGTCACCCGACCTTGAAAGTCTCTGAAGTTCAATAAGGACCGATAACTTTCCATGAGCGCTCAGGACTTTAACCAAACGCAGAAAATCCTCTAACGCGATTCTTTCTCCTACAATAGTCCACCAAGCGAAATGAACAAAGTCACCGCCCTCGGCACTCATCAACTCGCTAAGCGAGAAGGCGGGGCGATCATAACGTGACAAACTGGGTCGCAACTTGACCGCCAAAGGAGGCACCTCCTTATCCAACACGATAGACGTCCTGATAATAATTGTAGCCCTCATCAATATCGTCAAACATATTCAAACGCCCATCGTGAAGAACGCCGACTCGTTTACAATGATCGCGGATATACGGTGCATCATGCGAAACGATAATCATTGCTCGATCTGCACGACGTTCGAAAAGTTCGACGTGGCACTTCTGATGAAAGCGGGCATCACCGACAGCGACGATTTCGTCGATCAAAAAACATTCAAACTCAACGACCATTGAAATTGCGAAAGCGAGCCGAGCACGCATTCCAGAGCTGTAGCTGCGCACGGGTTCCTTCAAATAGGCACCCAGTTCGCTAAACTCTTCAACGAACGCTACTCGGGACTTCCAATCGAGCCCATAAATCCGGCATATAAAGCGCATATTGTCGAGGCCTGTCAGTGACCCTTGAAATGCGCCGCCAAATGCAAGCGGCCAGCTAACGGTCATGTCGCTCCATATTTCGCCCGAAGTAGGGCGTTCGGCGCCACTAATAAGTCGCACGAGTGTGGATTTTCCGGCACCATTTCGTCCCAGAATAGCAATCTTCTCACCACGACCGACCGAAAAACTGACATCTTTGAGAACCGGAACCAATCCTCCACGGGTCGAATACGATTTACTGACGCTTTTAACCATAATCATTCGGGAATTACCTTGCGACTGACGCGACGAGTCATTGCAAGTGCTATTAAGCTCAATCCGAGATTGATTGCCGTCAGGTAACCCATGTCATAATGCGCCCGTATCTGCGATCCAAAGAAACCCTCTCGCACTAACTCCACTCCATGCACGAGCGGCAGAATTAAAACGATTCTCTGGAAATCGGGTGGCAGAGCATCGACTACATATGCAGCTCCCGACACCGGCAGCAAAAAATACGATATAGGATGCCAAAGCTTCTCAACGAACTCCGTTTCTTCGGCGAGAGCACCTAGGAAAATCGCAAGCGAGGCACCGAACCAGGCCAACATGATCCATCCCCAAATGACCTTCAACACGTCAACTGGCAGGCTCATCCAACCCATGAAGCTGAAAAATAACGTTAGAATAACAAACGAAAGCGTAGCACCGCCTGCTTCGACGAGCAGTCGGGCCGAAAATATATCTATAACTTTCACTTGTCGGTGATAAAGCAATGACAGATTTGGTTCGATGGCAAGAATGCATCGACTGGGCATGTTGCGCCACAACAGCACGCTGGAATAACCGGAAACAGCAAAGGCCGTGATAGGTAGGTCAGAACCATGCGTAGACTTGAAGGCAGTCCATAACAACGTTACGCCAATCGTGAATAACATTGGTTCAACGAATAACCATAAAAAACCGATGTTATGACGCCCGAAACGCGTGAGAATCTCTCGGACGAAAAGCGCACTTATTACCCGGCGTTGCACTCGCCATGCTCGCGCCAACGTACGCGTACGTCGGTAATCAGCAGTTTCCGGCTTGGTACTCAAAGGTCGTGTTCACGCATTGCTGAAAATAGTAGACTTAGAACACCCCATGCCGCCAGCCCAAGTGCGAAGACGGAAAATACTCCTCTAAGCCTCCGCGGTTCCAACGCCTTATCAGGCCGATTAGGCCGAACTATGCGCTCGACATAGGCCTGTTGGCGACGGGCATCGTTATTTGCATTCTGTAAGGTAATCAGAGCATTAGCCAGAAGTTTCTCCGCATACTCGGCTTCAACGGAGAGATAGGTATACTGCATTGATTTGGCGGCAAGTGAACTACGGCCCCCGGCTACCTTTCCCAATTCATCCCTGATCTGTCGATCAAGTGATGAAATTCTAGAGATCAGAACTGGAACCTGAGGGTTAGCCGGGGTGAAGGCTTGAAGCTGGACAAGCTGGGTGCGATTGAGAATTACTTCGTCTTGTAGTTTAGAAATCATTTGTAATGAGATGCTTGCCTGCTTTTCTGGATCAATTACTGACTGGCGGTTGCGAAAAGCGGCGAGCGAGAACGCGGCGAGGCGCGCCTGCCGCTTTGCTTCATCGACTTCCTGCTGAGCATAGCGCACCAGATCCGTTCGGCTGCGTCCGTTTAATCGGTTTACCAGCGATTCACCCAGCTCTAAAAGTCGCGAGTTGATCCACTGCGCATCTTCAGGACGATAGGCCTTTACGACTAGCTTGGTGATCGAAGACTGGCTATCTTGGGAGATGGCGACATGGTTAGTGAAATACCTGAACAAGTCTTCCCTCGTCGGACTCCCCCCGAACGGAGACAGCCGATTAATACCATCGATTTCGGGGCGGGTAAACGCAGCGACCAAGCGTCCATCCTTATCGAGTGCCTCCATCGCATCGCGAGAAAGGGCGTATTCTGCGACGGCACCCATCGCGCTACCACCAAGAGTGCCTCCGTCCGCTCCCGCCAAAAGAGACGCAAGGCCGGTCGGCGCTTGTTTTCCTTGGGTTCGAACGATGAAACGCGATTCGGATACATATAAGTCAGACGCGATCAAGCCGAAATAAATGATCGCTACCAGTGTGGGGATCGCTACGGTCGCGACGAAAAGTGGACTGACCCAAGCGGGCAGTGCGGTACGCAGCCTAACGAGCACAGCCGGCCGGAACCCTGCCGTACGAGAATCCGCAACGATATTATGCATTATGCCCTCGAAAATACCATCCCACGCCGGATATTTGGGTACCCGTCATGTTCGGCTAGGTCGTCGAAATATCGCTCACACCTAAATAAATCATGGTCGATGATTTCCAACGTCCGTCGTCTGGGGCCCCCTATCGGCGAGCGGCTCTGCAATTGCAACTCTCGGTTTTACCGCCGTCGATAGATTTTGGCCTGCTGCCAAGTGATAAGGTGGGCAAATGGGAATAGGCGCCGAACCGAGCCCCCCTGTCGGCGTTCCGAGAGGCCCCCTTACGGTGCGGGCGGGCGCCAATACGGCGCGAACCTACCTTTCATCTGGCTTCAGCTGTGGTGCTTGAAGCGGTCGCTGTCGATGCCGGTCTTACTGCGCATCTCCCCGACGTGATCAAACGCTGACCTGCTCCCCAGATTGTCCGCGATTATAAGTTAGCCCTGTTCATGTTTTGGGCCTGTTTGGCCCGGATTGCATATTCCGATGGTGTGAGCCCGTCGAGGCTCGTATGTGGTCGGTGCTGGTTGTAATCCTCCCGCCATGCGCTGATGATCTCGCGGGCATGGCGGTAGCTGGCGAACA